>JBBRTF010000004.1:0-144850 GCA_038244725.1 Burkholderiales bacterium | reverse complement strand
CCACAATCGCTTCTGTTGCCGGTTTTGGTGCGCACGTAACCTGAAGGTTAGTGCGCCCCACGCTCGCCAAAAGCGGCGAGCGGCAAGACCGGTGCCTTAAACCGCTCGGCCAACCTTCCCCTTTTGCGACGACGGGATTGCAAAACTCAATCCCGTCGATTCTGACCCGCTGAATCACAAGGGATTTTACGCGTTAAGATGGGGGTCTTGAAACGCGGCATATCGTCCCATACTCTAACAAGGCGGTCGATCTCGATCGCCACCCTTGTCAAGGAGACTCCATGCAACCCGAATCCCCGATGATGGCGCCGGGAAGGACAGCGTCCTCGACGCTCGCGCTCGCCCAGAACCGGGTGTTGCGCAACACCTACGCGCTGCTCGCGCTGTCGATGATCCCGACGATCTTCGGCGCATGGCTGGGCATCCAGCTCAAGTTCGACTTCTTCGGAGCCCACCCCGCGCTCGGCTTCATCGGCTTCCTCGCGATCGCGTTCGGCTTCTTCTACGGCATCGAGAAGACCAAGAACAGCTCCATGGGCGTGGTGCTTCTGCTCGCCTTCACGTTCTTCATGGGCCTCATGCTGTCGCGGCTCCTGGGCGGGGTGCTGGGCCTCGCCAACGGCGCAAGCCTCATCGCCTACGCCTTCGGCGGCACGGCGGTCATCTTCGTCGCCATGGCGTCGATCGCGACCACCACCAAGCGCGACCTGTCGGGCATGGGCAAGTTCCTGTTCGTCGGCGTGATCATGCTGCTCCTCGCGGGCTTCGCGAACATCTTCCTGCAGATTCCGGGGCTGATGATCGCGTTCTCGCTCATCGCGATCGGCATCTTCTCGGCCTTCATGCTCTACGACGTGAACCGCATCGTGACCGGCGGCGAGACCAACTACATCACCGCGACGCTCGCGTTGTACCTTGATTTGTACAACGTGTTCGCCAACCTGCTCGCCCTCCTCGGCATCACCGGAGGCAGCAGCGACTGATCCTCACACGCACACGGCAAGGCGGCTTCGGCCGCCTTTTTTTTTGCTGGGCGCGCCACCTCGAAAAAAAAAGGGAACCGGCATGGTTCCCCAACTCTGGGTGGCCCTTCAACAAACCTGTCGCGTCACCAAAAGCGCTCCGTGGAGGCCGGGATCCCCGCGTGAAGCTGTCAGAAAGCGCCGCGTGGCGACGGCTTGCCCATCTGTTCGCACAATCGGCTGATCTTTTCCACCGAGGCCCTCGTGGCCTCGGGATACGCCAATTCCTTCTCGTTTCCGTAGTCGCCCTGGAACCATTCTTGCACCGGGCCCGGTCGCTCGCAGGAACCGGCGACGCTCGACGTTCACTCTCTTCGTACGCTCAGCCATGAGCTCTCTCGATCAGAACTTGTAGGTTGCGCGAATCTGGAACTCTCGCGGAGCGCCCGGAGCCACCCAAATCGCCGCGTACGAGGCCGGGTAATACACCTTGTCGGCCACGTTGGTTACCGCGACGGTGACGTTGAGGTGGCGTGTCACCTCGTAGGTTGCTTGCAGGTTCAGCAGCGTGTACGCCGGAAGGAAAAAGTTGGTGCCGGTCTCCCCGAGGCGGCGGCTCACGTACTTCGCACCGCCGCCAACGGTCAGCTTGTGCCCGTCGATGTCGAAGTCCTTCAGCACCAGCAGGTTGGCATTTTGCTTCGGGATGTTGATCAGCGGGTCGCCCGACGCCACGATGCGGCCGAAGTCGACGTCGAGGACACTCGAGGTCGAGATCGCATCGGTGTAGGCATAGGCGAGCATCACCGTGACCTGGCCCGGCAACCGGCCGGTGAGGTCGAACTCGACGCCCTTGCTCTCGGCTCCGCCGATCGAGATCGTCTGTCCCGCGTTCACCGGATCGGCGGTGAGAACGTTGGTCTTCTTCATCTTGAAGACCGCGAGGTTGCCGCTCAGATCGCCTTCGAGTAGCTGGTACTTGAGGCCCACCTCCCCGGACTTGGTCCCTTCGGGCTCGAACGGATTGCGGTTCACGTCGAAGCCGGTCTGGGGGCGGAAGCCCTTGGCGAAGGCGGTGTAAACGCTGAAGTCCTCGGAGATCTTGTAGGTCACGCCGACGCTCGGGCTGGTGGCCGTGACGTCCTGCTTCGGCGGCTGCAGAGTCGCGAGGCGGTTGTCGATGGTCTGCTTGAAAGAATCGTACCGGGCGCCGACTCGCAGCTTGAGCGCGTCGGTGAGGTCCATCTGGTCGGTCAGGTAGAAGCCGTAGGCCTTATCCCGCTCTGTGTCGTTGAACACGTTCTGGTTCGCCGCCGGCGCATTGCCGTAGACCGGGTTGAAGATGTTGACGGCGTTGGAGACTGCGAGCGTCGTGCTGGCATTGAAGGCCGGCGGGCGATAGCGCGTCTGCAGCCGATCGAGCTTGAATTCGTCGTAGTCGGCGCCGAACAGGATATGGTGTCCCACGCTGCCCGTCTTCAATCCGCCGCTCACCTCCGCGCGCCCGATGGTGTCGTCGGACTCGTAGTTGGTGAAGCGCCGCTGCCGGGACAGGGTTTGTCCATCGGTGAAGAACGGGTTGCGTCCAGCGGCGAACTCGGGGTTCTCCCCGATGCCGTCGAGCTTGGTGTTGCGGAAGGCGCCGCCCACGAGCAGCACCCAGTTCTTCCAGAAGAGGTGCTGCAGCTCGAGCTGGTGGCCAAGGACCTTGGCGATGGTCGGTCCATCGCCCGGCTCGCCGAGAAAGCGAGAATTGGGGATGACGCCCAGCTGACCGTTACGCGCCACCACGCCGCGGTCGAAGGGAATCTCCTGCTTGGAGTATTCGAGCTCGTACCAGATGGAAGTGTCGTTGCCGATCTTCTGCACGATCGAGGGCGAGGCGAACTGACGCTTCGTGTGTACCGTGTCACGGAAGCTGTCGGCATCCTCGAACGCGCCGTTGATGCGCACCGCCGTCGATTCGCTGAGCGGCGTCGTGTAGTCGCCTTCCACGCGGTGGAAGCTGTTGCTGCCGACGGCAAGGCCCAGACTGCCTTCGGGCTTGAACTGGGGCTTCTTCGTACTGATGGCGACGGTCCCCCCCGGCTCGCTGCGCCCGAAGAGCGCCGAGCCCGGACCCTTGAGGATCTCAATCTTCTCCACGGACGATGTGTCGCGCAGGCCGCCGAAACCACGACCGCCGTTGAATCCGTTGACCAGATACCCCGAAGGCAGGTTCGGGTCTCCGACGAAGCCGCGGATCGCGAACCCGTCCCAGAGGCCGCCGAACGTGTTCTGCCGCGCCACTCCGGCCGCGAGGTCCAGCGCATCGTTCAGCTTCACGGCGCCGACCTGCTTCAGCATTTCCCCGGTGATCACCTGGACCGCCTGGGGAAGGTCCTCGACCGCCACGTCGCCGCGATAGTGCTCGCGCTGCGCGGAGACCTCGATCTTCTCCTGCGAGCCGACGGATGCCGGGGCAGGCTGCGCCTGGGCGAGCTTGACTGCGCCCGGGGAGTCTTTAGGGGGTTCGGCGACTGGCTCGGCAGCCAGGGCGCCGAGCGCGGGAGCGGCGAAAGCGAGGATGAGTGCGCGGCAAAGGGGACGGATATTGTTCAATGCGAGCTCCCGGTAGTTAGTGGCGCTTGTTGGAGATTCGAGGTTCGTCGAGCGGGCGCTAGGGTTCTTATGCTGGGAAATCTAGCGTGGAGCCGTGAGCAGAAAATGCTTTCCGCAGGGGCCGCGCGGATCGCATGTGTGGTTTTTGCGGTCCGCCGCAGCAAAAAATCCGCCGCCACTTCCGGCTAGCCCGTCACGGATCGAAGGGGCCGCGCACCGCCGGACGCCTTGCCGGACATCGCCCTACCCACCTCAGGCAGCTGCAGCACCTCGTCCAGGATTCTCTCGAGGCGCTCGAACAGCAGATCCATCTCGCGCTCGCGGTAGCACAGCGCCGGCGCGAAGCCGAGGACGTGGTCGCCGAAGGAGCGGAACACCAGGCCCTGGCGGTAGGCGATGTCGGAGATGCGGTCCGACAGGCCGAGCGCCGGATCGAAGGCACGCTTGGTCGCCTTGTCGGCCACCAGCTCGAGTGCGCCCAGCAGTCCGCGGCTGCGCGCATCGCCCACCAGCGGATGCTCGAGGAGCTTGGTGAGGCCCGCGTCGAAGCGCGGCGCCTGCGCCTGCCCGTTGGCGAGCAGCCCGCCCTCTTCGTACAGGCGCAGCACCTCCAGCGCGATGGCCGCGCTCACCGGGTGCGCCGAATACGTGTGCCCGTTGCCCACGGGAACGCCGGGAGCCACGCCCTCGGCGATGCCCTGGTAGATCGCATCCGATATCAGCAGCGCGCCCATGGGCGCGTAGCCCGCGGTGAGGCCCTTGGCCAGCGTCATCATGTCGGGCTCGACGCCCTCGGCCTCGCAAGCGAACATGGGACCCGTGCGCCCGAAACCGGTGATCACCTCGTCTGCGACGAAGAGGATGCCGAGGCTGCGGCACTCCTCGCTCATTGCCTTCAGCCAGCCCGGCGGCGGCACTATGACGCCGCCCGATCCTTGAATGGGCTCGCAGAAGAACGCCGCCACGCGCTCGGCGCCCAGCTCGTTCACCTTGTCGCGCAACGCCTTCACCGAGGAAGCGATGACGGCTTGGGGGCCGCCGCCATCGGGGTTGCGGTAGGGATAGGGCGAAGCGATGCGATGCTGGGTCGGCAGCGGCAAATCGAAATTCGCGTGGAACGCGGCGAGGGCCGTAAGGCCCGCGCCCACCGCGGAGGAGCCATGGTAGCCGCGCTGGATCGAGATGAACTGCTTCTTCTGCGGCTTGCCGATGGAATTGAAGTAATGGGTGATGAGGCGGATCGCGGAATCGACGGCATCGGATCCGCCGAGCGTGAAGTACACGCGGCGCAGCGACCTCGGCGCGATCTCGACCAGCTTGGCGGCGAGCTCGATCGCGGGCTCCGAGCCGAAATCGAAATAGCCGGTCGCATAGGGGAGCTTGCGCATCTGCTCGGTGGCGGCGCGCACCACGCTCTCCTGGCCGTAGCCCACGTTCACGCACCACAGGCCCGAGAAAGCATCGAGCAGCTCGCGCCCGTCGATATCGCGCAGCCAGGCGCCGTTGCCGCTCTCGAGGATGGTGACGCCGCGGCGCTCGTGGGCGCGCGGGTTGCAGACCGGGTGGATGAGGTGCTGGCGGTCGAGCTCGACGAGGGATCGCTTGTCCATGGCGGTACCGGTGATTTGCCTGGACCCGATCGTAGGCTGCGCGGACGCCGAGAGGATTGCGATATGGCGCGCCAAACCAGTAGAAGATGCGTTTCGGCGCGCGCATACGGAACCTGATGCTGCCGCTTTACCGCTTTAATGTCCTGCCATGCCCGCCCCATTGAAGCCCGTCGAATCGAGCCAGAGCCTGCCGGACAGCGCCGATGCCGTGATCATCGGCGGCGGCGTCATCGGTGCGTTCACCGCCTATTACCTGGCGCAGCGCGGAATGAAGGTCGCCCTGCTCGAGAAGGGACGCGTCGGCGCGGAGCAATCGAGCCGCAACTGGGGCTGGTGCCGCCAGCAGAACCGCGACGCGCGCGAGCTACCCATGGCCACCAAGAGCCTGGCGCTCTGGGAGCGCTTCGCGGCCGAGACCGGCGAAGAGACGGGCTTTCGACGCTGCGGCCTGCTTTATCTCAGCAACGACGACGAGGAGCTGGCGCGCTGGGCGAGCTGGCGCGACTTCGCGCGCACGGCGGGCGTCACCACGCATATGTTGAGTCCCGCCGAAGCGACCGAACGCGCGGCGTGGAGCGGCAAGCCATGGAAAGGCGGCGTCTTCTCGCCTACCGATGGCACAGCGGATCCGTCGAGCGCTGCGCCCGCGGTGGCGCGCGCGTTCATGAAGCTCGGCGGCACCGTCCACCAGGAATGCGCCGCCCGCGGCGTCGAGCTCGCCGGCGGAAGGATCGCGGCGGTGGTCACGGAGAAGGGAACGATTCGCACGAAAGTCGCGGTGCTGTCGGCGGGCGCCTGGGCCTCATCCTTCTGCCACCAGATCGGGATCCGCTTCCCGCAGGCCACCGTGCGCCAATCGTCAGCGGCGGTCTCGCCGGGAGCCGGCGTCCTGCCCGATGCGCTGCACACCACCGCGATCTCGCTTACGCGCCGCCGCGACGGCGGCCACACGCTCGCCATCAGCGGCCGCGGGCGCGTCGATCCCACGCCGCAGTTCATGCGCTTCTCGCCGCAATTCCTGCCGATGTTCCTGCGGCGCTGGCGCAGCCTCGCGCCCGGCGGCCTGGAAGGCATTCGCGGAGGCCACGAGACCCTCGCGCGCTGGCGCCTCGATCGCCCCACGCCGATGGAACGCGTGCGCATCCTCGATCCCGCGGTCGACGAGTCCGCGGTGCGCCTCATGTACTCTCGGGCGGTGGCGCTCATTCCCGCCCTGAAGGAACGCACCATCACCGCGAAGTGGGCCGGCTTCATCGACAGCACACCCGATGGAGTCCCGGGCATCGGCGAGGTCACGGGCGTTCCGGGGCTCGTCCTCGCGGCGGGCTTCAGCGGCCACGGATTCGGCATCGGGCCGGGCGCGGGCCACCTCATCGCGGACCTCGTCACCGGCGCCGAGCCCCTCGTGGATCCGCGTCCACTGCACCCCGATCGCTTCGGGCACTCCGCTTGGGGACGCGTCGCGGAATTCTGAAGCGGTTGGGGCGTCAGTAACCGCGAGCGCGGTCCACGATCCCCACCAGCGACTCGCCGCGCCGGTGGCGCTGCACGTTTTCCAGGACCGCCGCGGCGGAGGTCTCCGGTTGCGATTGCGACGCCACGTGCGGCGTGACGATCACGCGCGAATGCGTCCAGAGCGGATCGTCCGCGGGAAGCGGCTCGGGATCCGTGACATCGAGGACCGCGGCCGATAGCTGCCCGTCATCGAGCGCGCGCGACAGGTCCCCGGCCACGAGATGCGCGCCGCGCGCCACGTTGACGATGGCCGCGCCTTTCGGAAGAGCATCGAACACACGCTTGCCGAGGATGCCCCGCGTGGCGTCCGTGAGCGGCAGCAGGCACACGAGGATGTCGGTGCGCGCGAGGAATGCCGGCAACGAATCCGGCCCGGCGTAACAGTCGATGCCTTCGAGATCGCGCGGCGTGCGGCTCCAGCCCGCGCAGCGGAAACCGAAACCGCGCAGCTTCTCGAGGACCGCCTGCCCCAGGATCCCGAGGCCCATGACGCCGACGCGGCGTGTCGGCGCAGTACGGATCGGCAGCGTCTGCCAGCGCCGCTCGCGTTGTTGCGCGATGTAGGCAGGCCAGTGGCGATGCAGCGCGAGCACCGCCAGGGTCGCATATTCGACCATGCCCTCCACCAATCCCGGCTCGATCATGCGTACTACGGGAATCGCGGCGGGCACCTGCGCGAGGTCGAGCTGGTCCACGCCGGCGCCCACGCAGAAGATCACTTCCAGGTTCGGAAAGGCGGTCGCGACATCCGGCGGCATGGTCCACGTCGCGAGGTAGCGCACCGCCGCCGGATCGCCGATGTCGGGCCAGGTGCGAAATGGCAGGTCGGGCGCGTGCTCGGCGAAATGCCTCGCCCACACGGCGCCTCGTTCGGCCGCCGACTTGTAGAGAAAGGTCATCCGAGCGCCTGGCTTACGAGCGCGTAAGCGTGGAGGTTCGCATCGCGCGTGGGTGCCGCGCCCCTCACCATCGTCACCACGGAGTCGACCTTCGCGAGCCCGATGGAGTCGAGCCATGGGCCGAGGCCGGTCGAGACGGGAATGTCGATGCGCAGGAATTTCCCGGGATGCATCGCCACCCAATGGCTCACCAGCGCCTGCGCGCGCGCCGCGTCGGGTGCCACCACCGGACCGATCACGTAGCCGCGCCCGAAGCGGCGGAAGATCGCGAAGCCCGCGACCTCGTCGCCGCGTGCGAGCACGATGCCCTTGCCGGCTTCCAGCAAGCGCGCGAGCACGCGGGCGCGCGACATGCCCGCAGCGCGCCGGGCGAGCGCTGCGAGCTTCGGCGCGTCGCTCGCGCCCACCGGACGCAGGCGCTCGCCGCGCGCGAGCGGCACGGCGGGCAACGGCGCCGCGATCCCCTGGTGCTGCTCCACCGCGTCGACGGTCTTGAAGCCGAGCTTCTCGTAGAGCGGCTGGCCGGCGGGCGTGGCGTTGAGCATGACCGCGCGTCCGGCGACATCGCGCAGCGCCAGGCGCATCAGGCGCTTGCCGATGCCGCGGCCCTGGTATCGCGGATCCACGATCACCATGCCGAGCGAGGCGTTGCGCGCGTCGTGCTTCCAGGTGAGGATGGTGCCGATCACCGCGCCGGAGTCGAGCGCCACGTGGCCGGCGCCGAGCCGCTGCGCGAATCGCCAGTCCTCGAGGCGATGCGGCCAGCCGACGTCGAGCGTGAGCCTGTGCGCCGCGGCCACGTCGGCGCGGCCGAACTTGCGGTATCTCGTGGGCATGCGCCCATGGTCGCAAAAGCCCGCGGCAAACTATGCTGACTCATGCCGCCAAAACAGCTTTTTGTGCGCGCTTGGGCCTGCCAATAGGCGACGGCTGCGTGGTTGCCCGTGCTGGAATCTGTCCTGGGCCATCACGGGAACGCGCACCATGACCACAGTCGTCACGCAGGCGAAAACGGGAAGCCGGGAAATGACCTTCAGACCCAAGTACATCACCTTCGATTGCTACGGCACCCTCACCAACTTCCGCATGCAGGACGTTGCGCGCGCCATGTACGCCGACCGCGTGCCCGCGGCGCGCATGGACGCGTTCATCAAGGACTTCGCGCAATATCGCCTTGACGAGGTCATGGGCGACTGGCGCCCCTACGACCAGATCCTCGAGAACGCCATCCGCCGCACCTGCCGCCGCCACAAGGTCGAGTACCGCGACGGCGAAGGGCGCAAGTACTACGATGCCGTGCCCACGTGGGGTCCGCATGCCGACGTGGCCGAGCCGCTCGCGCGTATCGCCAAGGAATTCCCGCTGGTGATCCTTTCCAACGCGATGGACGAGCAGATCCACCAGAACGTGGCGAAGCTCGGCGCGCCGTTCCACCGCGTCTATACGGCGCAACAGGCGCAGGCCTACAAGCCGCGGCTGCGCGCCTTCGAGTACATGATCGAGCAGCTCGGCTGCGCGCCGGAAGACCTGCTGCACGTCTCGTCGAGCCCGCGCTACGACCACATGTCCGCCAACGACGTGGGGATTCGCGACAAGGCCTTCGTCAACCGCGGCCACGAGCCGGGCAACCCGGCGTATGGTTATCGCGAGATCCCCGACATCGGCGGGCTGCCGGCGCTGGTCGGCCTCTGATGACGTCGCCCGCGTGAAGCTTGAATCCCACTACTGACGGAGGAATCGCGATGGAACACGACAGGAACCTTTCGATCGATCCCGCGGACCAGCTTCGCCTCGTGGACGCGTTGGCGCGCGGCGCCTCGCGGCGCGACGTGCTGCGCCTCATGCTCTCCATGGGCATCCTCGCGTCCTCCGCGGGCGGCATCCTTTCCCACGCGACGAAGGCGCACGCGCAGGCGCCCAGGAAAGGGGGGCGTATCCGCGCGGCGACCACATCGAGCTCCACCGCCGACACCCTCGATCCGGCCAAGGGCGCAAACGCTACCGACTACACGCGCCACAACATGCTCTACAGCGGCCTCACCCAGCTCGACGCGACCCTCGCGCCGCAGCCGGCGCTCGCCGAGGAGATTCGCAACGACAAGGCGACCACGTGGACCTTCAAGCTGCGCAAGGACGTGAAGTTCCACGACGGCTCGCCGCTCACGCCGGCCGACGTCGTCTACTCGCTCAACCGCCACAAGGACGCCGCCACGGCCTCCAAGGTGAAGACGGTGGCCGAGCAGTTCGCCGAGGTGCAGGCGAGCGGCCCCAACGAGGTCCAGGTGAAGCTCGCCGGCCCCAACGCCGACCTGCCCGTAATCCTCGCGGCCTCGCACTTCCTCATCGTGAAGGATGGCGCCAAGGACTTCGGCGCGGGCGCCAACGGCACGGGGCCCTTCAAGCTGAAGGAGTTCAAGCCGGGCGTTCGCAGCGTGATGGTGCGCAACGACGGCTACTGGAAGCCGGGGCGCCCCTACCTCGACGAGGTCGAGCTGATCGGAATCCAGGACGAGCCTGCGCGCATCAACGCGCTGCTCTCGGGCGACGTGCACATGGTGCTCGCCGTGGATCCGCGCTCCACCGGCCGCGTCAAGTCCACGCCGGGGTATGCAGTCCTCGAGACCAAGTCGGGCCTGTACACCGACCTGGTGATGCGCCAGGACGCCGCGCCCACCAGCAATCCCGATTTCGTGCTGGCGATGAAGTACCTCATCGACCGCGAGCAGGCGAAGAACGCGGTGTTTCGCGGTTTCGCGGTAGTCGCCAACGACCAGCCGATCCCGCCCTCGCACCGCTACTACTTCGCGGGCCTGCCGCAGCGCCCCTACGACCTCGATAAGGCGAAGTTCCACCTGCAGAAAGCGGGCGTGAGCGGCAGCGTGCCGGTCTTTGCGACGGCGGCGGCGAACGGCTCCATCGACATGGCGGTGCTGATGCAGCAATCGGCGCAGAAGATCGGCCTCACCCTCAACGTGAATCGCGTCCCCGCCGACGGCTACTGGTCCAATCACTGGATGAAGCACCCGCTGGGCTTCGGCAACATCAATCCCCGCACCAGCGCCGACCAGCTCTTCACGCAGTTCTTCAAGTCGGATGCGCCGTGGAACGAGTCGGGATGGAAGAACGAGCAGTTCGACCAGCTCGTGCTCGCCGCGCGCGCGGAGTCCGACGAGGCGAAGCGCAAGAAGCTTTACGGCGACATGCAGGTCCTGATCCACGAGAAGTGCGGCATCGGCATCCCCGTGTTCATCAGCTTCCTCGACGGCCACAGCACGAAGGTGAAGGGGCTGGGCTCCATCCCCGTCGGCGGCTTCATGGGCTACATGTTCGCCGAGCATGTCTGGCTCGATGGCTGACAAGGCGCTCGCGGGGCGGTTGATCGCCCAGCGCATCGGCCTGGGGGCGGTCACGCTGCTGATCGTCTCGGCGGTGATCTTCACGATCACCAACCTCCTCCCCGGCGATGCGGCCCAGGAGGCGCTGGGCCAGTCCGCCACGCCGGAGACCGTCGCCGCGCTGCGCGCGCAGTACGGGCTCGACAAGCCGGGGCCGGTGCGCTACGCGAGCTGGCTCGGGGGACTCGCCACGGGCAACCTCGGGCAATCGTTCACGGCCTCGATGCCGGTGGCCGACCTCGTCGCGGTGCGGCTGCCCAAGTCGCTGCTGCTCGCGGCGGTCACCGCGGCCGTGTCGGTGCCCATCGCGCTCGCGATCGGGATCCTCTCGGCGATGTGGCGCGGCGGCGCGCTTGATCGCGCCCTCAACCTCATCACGCTCTCCATGGTCGCCGTGCCGGAGTTCCTGGTGGCGACCCTCGCGGTGCTCGCCTTCGCGGTGAAGCTGCGCTGGTTCCCGGCCCTTTCGAACGCCGTCGACATCAAGGACGCGGGGCAGTTCTTCCGCACCTACGCGATGCCGGTGCTGACGCTCTGCTTCGTGGTCATCGCGCAGATGGCGCGCATGACGCGCGCGGCGGTGATCGATCAATTGGGCGCGTCCTACGTAGAGATGGCGGTGCTCAAGGGCGCGAAGCCGGCGCGCGTGGCGCTCAGGCACGCGCTGCCCAACGCAATCGGGCCCATCGCCAACGCCGTGGCGTTGAGCCTTTCCTACCTGCTGGGCGGCGTGGTCATCGTCGAGACCATCTTCAACTACCCGGGCCTCGCGAGCCTGATGGTCGACGCCGTGACCAACCGCGACATGCCCGTGGTGCAGGCGTGCGCGATGGTCTTCTGCTTCGCCTACCTGCTGCTGGTCCTGGTTGCGGATCTCGTCGCCATCCTCTCCAACCCGAGGCTGCGCCACCGATGAGCGCGCTGCCGCTCGCCGGGAAGGTGGGGCTCTTCTTCGTCGCGCTCTGGATCTTCCTCGCGATCTTCGGCCCGGCGCTCGCCCCCCACGACGTCGGCGCGGTGGTGTCGCCCGACGCTTTCGGCGCCTTCAGCGCACGGTATCCGCTCGGCACGGATTATCTCGGCCGCGACATGCTTTCCCGCATCCTGGGAGCGGCGCGCTTCACCATCGGGCTCGCGCTGGTCGCCGCGCTTTCGGCGAGCGTCACCGGCACGACCCTGGCGCTCGTCGCCGCGACGGCCGGCGGCTGGGTCGACGAGGTGATGAGCCGCCTCATGGATGCTTTCATCTCGATCCCCAGCAAGATGCTGGCCCTGGTGATGGTGGCGGCGTTCGGCTCTTCGGTGCCCCTGCTCATCCTCACCGCGGCGATGAGCTACACGCCCGGCGCCTACCGCATCGCGCGCTCGCTCGCGGTGAACGTGAAGACCCTTGAATACGTGCAGGCGGCGCGCGCGCGCGGCGAACGCCTCGCCTACATCGCGCGCGCAGAGATCCTGCCCAACATGGTGAACCCGATGCTCGCCGACTTCGGACTGCGCTTCGTGTTCGTGGTGCTGTTGCTCTCCGGCATGAGCTTCCTCGGCCTGGGCGTGCAGCCGCCGAACGCGGACCTGGGATCGCTCGTGCGCGAGAACATCTCAGGCTTGTTCGAGGGCGCGCCGGCCGTCGTGATGCCCGCCATCGCCATCGCCACCCTCACCGTGAGCGTGAACCTCCTCATCGACGCGATCTCGGGCCGCTCCACGCGGGCCGTGGAAAACTAGATGGACGCGCTGGTCCACGTCGAGGGGCTGCGCGTGGTCGTTCGCAAGGAATCCGGCGGCGAAGTGCCGATCGTGAACGACGTGAGCTTCTCGATCCCGAAGGGCGAGGTACTCGCGCTCATCGGCGAGTCCGGCTCGGGCAAGACCACGATCGCGCTCGCGCTCCTTGGGTACGCGCGGCGCGGTTGCCGCATCGCCGCAGGCTCCATCCGCATCGGCGACACGCGCGTCCTCGAGCTCGGCCCCGACGCGCTGTACGGCCTGCGCGGCCGCAAGGTGTCGTACATCGCGCAGAGCGCCGCTGCGGCGTTCAATCCCATGAAGACCGTCATGGATCAAGTGGTCGAAGGCGCAATCATCCACCGGACGATGCCGCGCGCCGCGGCCGAGGCGAAAGCCGTCGGCCTCTTCACGGCGCTCGCGCTCCCGGATCCGAAGACGATCGGCGCGCGCTATCCGCACCAGGTCTCGGGCGGCCAGCTGCAGCGGCTCATGGCCGCCATGGCGCTCATCACCGAGCCCGAACTCGTGGTGCTCGACGAGCCGACCACGGCACTCGATGTGACCACGCAGATCGAGGTGCTGCGCGCCTTCAAGAAGGTGGTGCGCGAGCGCGGTGCGACCGCGGTGTACGTCTCTCACGACCTCGCCGTGGTGGCGCAGATGGCCGACCGGATCCTCGTGCTCTCCGACGGCGAGATGCGCGAGATCGGCCCGACCGGGGACATCCTGGTGCGCCCGAGCCATCCGTACACCCGCAGCCTGCTGGCGGCCGCCGCGCCGCAACCGCGGGTCGACGACACCGCCGCGCAAACCACCCCGCTCCTCGAGATCCGCGGGCTCGTCGCCGGCTACGGCCGCGTGGACGCGAGCGGCATGCCGGAGAAACGCATCCTCGACGGCATCGACCTGACCATCGCGCGCGGCCGCACCGTGGGCGTGATCGGCGAGTCGGGCTGCGGCAAGACCACGCTCGCGCGGGTGGTGGCCGGACTCGTGCCGGCAGCGCGCGGCACCGTGCGCTTCGACGGCGAGGCGCTGCCGACGAACTTGAAGGAGCGCACGCGTGAGCAGTTCCGGCGCATCCAGATCGTCTTCCAGAATGCCGACACCGTGCTCAATCCGGCGCACACCATCGAGCGAATCCTCGCGCGGCCGCTGGCCTTCTATCACGGCATGCGCGGGGAGGCAGCCCGCAAGCGCATCGTGGAGCTGCTCGATCTCGTGAAAATGCCCGCGGCGCTCGCGGCGCGCCGGCCGGCGGAGCTCTCCGGCGGGCAGAAGCAGCGCGTGAACCTCGCGCGCGCGCTCGCCGCGAAGCCTGATCTCATCCTCTGCGACGAGGTGACCTCGGCGCTGGACACCGTCGTGGGCGCCGCGGTTCTGGATCTGCTCGCGGAGCTGCGCCGCGAGCTGGGCGTCTCGTACATGTTCATCAGTCACGATATCTCGACGGTGCGCGCGGTGTGCGACGAAGTCGTGGTGCTGTATTCGGGATGCAAGGTGGACGCGGGGAGCCGCAAGGCGCTCGCCGCGCCGCCTTTCCATCCGTACGCCGACCTGTTGATTTCCTCGGTGCCGGAGCTGCGGACCGGCTGGCTCGACGGGTTGCCGCCGCGCATGGCGGTGGAAGCACCGGCGCCCGGCGAAGGCAAGCCCGCCGCGGGACTGTGCACGTTCCTCGGTCGTTGCCCGGTGCGCATCAGCGGGATTTGCGACCGCGTGGCACCCCCGCGGCGCGAGCTTGGCGGCGGCAAGGAGATCCTCTGCCACCACACGGGCGACGAGCTCGAGGCGCTGCAATCCGCGCAGGCTGCGAAGGCGACATCGCGACAGCGCGGGCAATCGGTGGGATGATCGGATGTCGATTCAGCCTACGGGCGCTGCCGCCAGAAAGCTGGCTTTCATCCATACGGTTTCTGGTCTTGTTTCCGAGTTTGAGGGCCTCGGCAAGGAACATCTTCCCGACTGGAAGCAGTTCGCGATCCTCGACGAGAGCCTGTTGAGAAATACCATCGAGCGCGGGTCGCTATGCGATCTGACGAAACGAAGGCTCGCCACCTACGTATGGTCGGCAGTCGACGCCGGGGCCCATGCGATTGTCGTCACATGCTCGACTCCGGACCGGCCGTCGATGCCGATGAGGGCATGGCCAAAGCCGCTGTCGAGCGTGGAAACCGCATAGGCGTCCTGGCGACCTTGTCCACAACGCTGGTGCCGACAGCGGATCTGCTGATCCGCCAGGCTCTCGAAGCGCTGTAGCAGAAGGTCGATGTGGTCGTTTTTGCGCAGGCCTCGATGGCTCGTGCACTGCGGGGCACGGTCCACGGTATTCCAGTTCTGACAAGCCCCGTACTTGGGGTTGAAAACGTGAAACGGCGTTTAGAGCAGCGATAGGGCAATGCAGGTGGCGAAGGCCTCCGAGACTTTCCGACGTCAACACGCATAGTCAGGCCCGATTTCGCGGCGTCGCGATGAGACCGAGCGGATATGAGCGCTTGCCGTGCGACTGGCGCAATACGATGCGGCTCTGGAACTGCTCGATCCCGACATCCTCACCCAGCAGGCGTTCCATCAGCTCCTGAAAACGAGCGATGCTGGATGTGACGATCTTCAGCAGATAGTCATAGCCGCCACTCACGTTGTACCACTCCACGATTTCGCAATGCTGACCGGCAGCCTCTTCGAACTTGCGAAAGTCGTTGCGCCGATGGCTGCTGATCGTCACCTCGGAAAACACGACCACGAAGGGGCCCAGCTTTTCCAGCGCGATGTCAGCGCCGTAGCCGACGATCACGCCCATTTCCCGCATGCGCTTGGTCCGTACAAGGCAAGGGCTCGGGCTCAGGCCAACCGCGTCGGCCAACTCGACATTCGAACAGCGCCCTTCGCGCTGAAGGTGCGCAAGGATCTTGATGTCGAACTGGTCGAGGGAGGCGGCCGAAGCCATGGCGGATATTATCGCCTCATCTCGATGGCAGCCACCCCCCCGCCGGCCGTGCTCGCTTCGCCGAGTGCTTCGTCGAGAGCTTCGATGACGAGGCCCGCCTGGTCGGCTGACAGCACCAGCGGCGGACGGATCTTGAGCACATTGTGTCCCATCGCACAGGCGCTGAGCAGCACGCCCTTGTCTCGCATGCGGTTGACGACCTGACTCGTGAGCCCGCGATCCGGCGCCCGCGAGGAGCGATCGCGGACCAGCTCGACCCCGACGAAAAGGCCGGCACCGCGCACGTCACCGATGGCCTCGTGCCGTGCGGCGAGACCGGCGATGCCCTCGCGCAGGAGCCTCCCGACCTCGGCAGCATTCTGTATCAGGCGCTCTCGCTCGATGGTATCCAGCACTGCCAGTGCCGCCGCGCACGACACGCTGTTTCCACCAAACGTGTTGAAGTAGCGCGAGGTCTTCCCGAACTCCGCCAGCGCGTCGGCGGTCGCCATCAACCCCGCGACCGGTTGGCCATTGCCCATCGGCTTTCCCATGGTGACGATGTCGGGCATGACACCATGGCGCTGGAAGCCCCAAAAGTGTTTGCCGGTCCGGCCAAAGCCGGGCTGGACCTCGTCGGCGATGAACAGGCCGCCTGCCCGCTTGATCGCGTCGACACCGCCCTTCAGAAAGCCCGCCGGTTCAGGGAGGATGCCGTCGCTGGTGAACAATGAGTCGACAATCAGCGCGGCCGGCCTGATGCCGTGACGCAGAAGGTCGGCGATCGCCGCCTCGATGTCGCGGGTGAAGCGTTCACCGAGATCGGCGCCCTCAGCGTGATAGAGGCGCGGCGCCGGAACCATGCGGACATGCGCGCCCAGGTCGACCGTCAGGCCGAGCGAGGGCGAGAACTTCGATACGGCGTCGGTAATGCCGTGATAGGCGGTGTCGGTGACGATCACGCCGACGCCGCCGGTGCGGACCTTCGCGATGCGATAGGCGAGGTCGTTGGCCTCGCTGCCCGTGCAGGTCAACATCAGGTGGGCAAGGCCGGTTTCCGGCACGCTCGCGAGCAGGCGTTCGGCCAGCTCCAGGATCGTATCGTGGAGATAACGCGTATTGGTCGCCAGTGTCCTTACCTGCCGGCAGATCGCCTCCGTCACCGCCGAATGACAATGTCCGAGTGACGTGACGTTGTTGTAGACGTCGAGGTAGCGGCGCCCTTCCGGGTCGAAAAGCCAGGCACCCTCTCCCCGCACGATATGAAGCGGGCGCTCGTACATCAGGCGGTAGGCCGGACCGAGCAATGCGTCGCGCCGCGCGATCATCGCTTCGGACGCCGGCCCCACTTCGGCGCGACCGGGGATATACGCGTTGACCATGTTGAGGTCTGTCGTGCTCTTCATCGATTGGCTCCAGTTCGTACACCGGCCAGCAGCCGGTCACGTGCCGTATTGCGGGAAAGGTCCGCCATCTGGGACAGAGCCTCCCATGCTGCCGGGTTATGCCGCATGATGTAGGCGCGGTTCTTGGGGTAGCGCGCGGCGCGCCATTCCGAGATCAGCGCCGTGACGAGATGGCGCGTCGCCATGAGATCGGTGACGATGTCCTGCTCGACGCCGCTCAGTGGCAGGGCCGCGTGATAGGCCGCCACGAACTGGGCCGGCCCCTCGAACGGATCAGCGTTGCCGGTCATGTGAAAGGCGGCGGCCGTTGCGACCTCGCCGACCAGCGGCGCATGCAGCATGTCGCCAAAGTCGATGACGCCGACGATGCGCGCAGGGTCCTCGGGTGCGACCAGTACGTTGTAGAAGTGATAGTCATTGTGAATCACCTGCGACCGCAACGACGCGAGACGCGGCAGTACGTGTTCGGTGAAACGCGCCATGAACGCTTCGGCGAGAGCGCGACGCTTCGCATCGACGATGCTATCGAGTTTCTCCACCAGCCGGTGGGCGGCCGAAACGTTCCACAGCAGGTCGTGCGTCGCACCCGGATGCGCGAAGCCATGCAAGGCGAGGTTCAACCGGGCCAGCCCGGTGCCCATTGCCCGCCGCTGGGCGGGGGTCCGCACCGTCTCCCGAATCTGGATACCTTCCAGGTAGGTCAGCATCCGCACCGGTGTGTGGCGGCCGTCAGCCAGCGCTACTGCGCCGCGCGTGCGCCCCTCCAGTGTCCGCACGACGCGCGGCACCGGCAGATCCGGTGATACCCGGGCGATATGGTCGAGCGCAGCGATCTGAAAATCGACGACCGAAACCGGCTCGGATGAATTGCTGATCTTGATGACGTAGCGAACGCCATCCGCTGTCTCCACCCGACAGTTCTGGTCACGCTCGCCCGCCAGTGATTGAACGCTGCAGTCGATGCCGTAGAGGCGGCGAACCAACGCCTGCACCTGCGCGGGAGCAAGGTCGGGTGCGGTCGTGCTCAGCGCCGCGGTGGCGGTCGAACGCTTCTCCGGCGCCATTGGCGCCGTTTCACCATTGCGTTCCATGCCGGCCAGTGTAGAGATGCCGGGCTGATGGAAATGCCGAATTGCCACCCGGCACAACCGGATTCCGCTTCAATCGTGACGCTCGCCAACACTTTTCAATGGCGCCCGAGCAGGGGGCCGCGGCGCATTGCATCGAGCTGCCCTGCTCCGATAAGCCCTATCGGACGAGGTCCTGGTAGCGATACCAGGCGCCGACGATCGGCAGGAACCAGGGCTTTCCGAAATGGCCGGGGATCGCGGGCCAGTCGAAATCGCGCCACGGATTGAGGTTCGCCTTGCCGTCGAGCACCTCGGCCATGATCGCCCCCATGTATGTCGCCATGTGAGTGCCATGGCCGCTGTAGCCCATCGAGTAGAACACGCCCTCATGCTCGCCGGCGCGCGGCAGCCGGTCGCGCGTCATGTCGACGATGCCGCCCCAACAATAATCGATGCGCACATCGGCCAGTTCCGGGAACACCTCGACCAAGGCACGGCGCAGGATCGTTCCGCTCTTCCTGTCCGACTCCGGACCGGTCGACGACGTGAATCGTGCCCGTCCCCCAAAGAGCAGGCGATCGTCTGGCGACACGCGGAAGTAGTTGACGAGGTTCTTGGTGTCGGTCGTATTGCGCCGGCGAGGCGTAAGCCTGTCGAGGAGCGCGACCGGCAGCGGCTCGGTGGCGATGATGAAAGCGCCCACCGGGACGATGCGCCGCCGGAACCAGCCAAGCGGACCGACGGCGCAGGTGCCGGTAGCGAGCAGCACCTGGCGCACGCGCACGCTGCCCGTCGGAGTCCGAAGCTCGTGGGCCTGGCCCGAGAGCCGGCGAATGCCGATCACCGGGTTGTTTTCGTGGATGAGCGCCCCGCGTCGCGCCGCGGCCTCGGCAAGTCCCTGGCCGTACTTGCCCATGTGCATGCCGGCGCCCTTCTCGAAGATGAGGCCGCCGAAGTAGCGATCGGATCCGATTTCCGCCCGCAGTTCCGCGCGCGGAACCATGCGCGTGTCGGGATCGACCTCCTCGGCCAGCAGCGCTTGCGAGCGGGCGAGCTTTTCATAGTGCTCGGGCTTCGCCGCGAGCTTCAACTTGCCTACGCGCTTGAAGTCGCAATCGATGCGCTCTTCGGCGATGATCGACTCGACCTTGGCCACTCCCGCGTCGAAGGCGCGGTAGATCATGTTGGCGCGCTCGCGCCCGAGCTTGGTCGAGAGGGCGTAATAGTCCTGGGCGAAGCCGTTGTTGCACATGCCGCCGTTGCGTCCAGAGGCGGCGTTGGCCACCAGGCCGGCCTCGAGCACCACGACCTTGGCGCCTTTCTTCGCCAGCGCGAGCGCCGCCGAGAGTCCGGTGAACCCCGCGCCTACGATGGCGACGTCCGCGTCACCCTGCGGGGGTCCTTCCACGCCGGCGCTGAAGGGTGGCGCAGTGTCGAGCCAATACGACTTGAGTTTCACTTGCCTGCGCTCGCGCCGGGGCAGGCCGCGATCGCGTCCACCTCGACCAGGTAGCCATGGTGCAGCTCGGGAACCGGCACCACCGTCCGCGCGGGTCTCGCCTCGCCCATCACTTCCGCATACACGGCGTTGAAGCGCGGCCACAGGTCGACTCCAGCGATATAGACCGTCACCTTGAGGATGTCGTGCGGTCCCGCCCCGGCTGCGCGCAGAGCCGCCAGCACGTTCGCGAGCGCCTGCCGCGCCTGCTCCTCGAATGGGCGGTCCGCCGTGTGCGACCCGTCCGGCTTCACGGGGAGCTCGCCGGAGGTGAACACGAGGTCGCCGAACTGGCGGGCGTGGCTGTAGTGGCCACCGGGCCGTGCAACGCCCTCGGGGACCAAGGTCGTGACGCGCGAATCGGTCGTCATCACCAGCCCCGCACTCGCGGCCAGGTGGCCACGATCTCGCGTCCACCCGAGCGAACGACATGGTATTGGTCGTGCTGCGCGCCGGTCGCGCAGGCATGGTTCGGCAAGATGCGCACTCGTGCTCCGATCGGGAGGTGGGGAAGCTTCGCGCCGGAACCCGGACGTATCGCAAGTGTGCCGTGCTCCTGGCTCGCCTCTTCGCGCACATGATCGAGCAGCATGACCACCATGACGAAGCCGCGAAGCGCGTCGATGCTTTGCAGCCGCGTCCGTGCCGCCGCTTGCGACTGGCTCGATGCAGCGGCGGCCGCAGGGCCCGCTTCTTGCCACGTCGATGTCACGCTGCCCATTGCCATCCCCTAGCCTGCGCACCGGCGCTCCCGGCCCATTGAGAGATTAGACACGGAAGCGCGGCGGTAGCTTGTGTTTGTGCCTGTGGAGCTCGTCAATTCTGCTTTTGCGGAGAGGATCGCAAAACAAAATGCCGAGCCGCGGTCTCGTCGCGGCGTTATCGGGCGCGCACGGTCGCATCAAACCGCTTTCGATGGCGACCGGACGGAAGCGGGGTTCGGCGCTCTGGCGCGCTGCTTCGCCTTCGATCGCCACACGATCAGGCCGGTGACGAGCGACAGCAGCGGGACGCAACCCGCCACCACGAGAAGAATGCGATAGGGCGCGCCGACAAGGGTCCCGGTGTGCAGCGGCAAGAGCCACTCGAACATCGCGTTGCCCGGCGGAAGGTCCGCGAGCGCGCTCACGCGCAGCACGGTCGCGGAAGCGGCATCGACGTAGATTCGGTTCATGCCGTGCGTCTCGTTGTTCGTTGCAAGGCGCTTCCTCACCACCACGGGCGCGTTGCCGCCGCGGATGGCAATGCGGCTCACGAAGCCACCGGGAAAGGCGCGCTCGGCCGCGGCGATGATCTCGTCGAGCGGCCTTCCCGACGCGAGGGCGTTCGACGTCGCCGCGGGAATCCGCGGCCCGTCCCTGCCCGCTATGCGGTTCACCAGCGCCGGCGACGCCTCGTCGAAGGCCATCGAGATGCCGATGACCGCGTTCACGATCAGCAGGAGCGCGAACGCCGCGCCGGCGCAACGGTGCAGGTCGTAGCTCACCGCGAGGCGATTGCCGTCCCAGCGAATGCGCAACGCGTACTTGAGCTTCCGCGGCCACCACAACACGAGGCCGCTGATCGCCATGAACGCGAGCGCGAACCCCGTGACTCCGACGGCGTATCCGCCCAGTTCGCCCAGCATGAAGCGCTGGTGCAACTGGAAGAGCACGGCGAACGGCAGCCATTCGCGATCGCCGTCCGCGACCACGGCGCCGTCGTGGGCATCGACGAACAGGTAGCGATCGGGACCCGACCGGTAAACGATCACCTCGACGGCGCGCTCGGGACGCCCCGACGGCACGATGTCCAGCGAACTCGCGTCGGGCGCGGCGCGGCGCGCGGCCTCGAGGATGCGCTGGTACTCGCCCGCCGAGACCGGCTCGCGCGAAACCCTCACCGCAGGCGTGAATACCGCCGTGAGCTCTGCGCGGAAGACGAGCGAGGCGCCAGTCAGCCCCATCAGCACGATGAGCGCGCCCAGGCCCAGCGCCACATAGCGATGGACGCGGACGAGCCCGGGCGATGTCACGGGAATCCCAGCGCCTCGGCCACGGCGCTGTGCGTCACCTGGCTCGCCGCGATGTGCACCGCCGCAGTCGTGAGCCCGACGCGGTATTCATGGACCTTGGTTTCCTTCGGGACTCCGACGATCATCTGGCGCTCCGTGAGGGATTGCATCGGGACGGCGACTTGTCAATTCGCAGCATATGAAAAACCCTTGGCGCTTTGCGCTGAAACGCGGCCCCTTTGGAGCTCCGCCGGATCATTATCGCCCTCGAAATAGCGCAGAGTGCGGGGCCGGGTGTGCCATCCTGTAACCCATGAACGACCTTTCCGCCCGGTCTTCCGACTCACCGCTCCTCGCGCGCATGCTCGAGCTCGCGCCCGACATGCGGGTCATCCGCCAGGATATCCACCGCCATCCCGAGCTCGCCTACGAGGAGAAGCGCACGGCCGGCATCGTGGCCGAGCGCCTGCGCTCGTGGGGGATCGAGGTGCACGAGGGCATCGGCGGCACCGGGGTGGTCGGCGCATTGGGCGCCGGCAAGTCCACCCGTGCCATCGGGCTGCGCGCAGACATGGATGCGCTGCCGATCCACGAGGCGAGCGGCCTGCCCTACGAAAGCGTGCACCGGGGATGCGCCCATAGCTGCGGCCACGACGGCCATACCGCGATGCTGCTCTGCGCGGCGCGCTATCTCGCCGAGACGCGCCGTTTCGACGGGCGCGTTCACCTCATCTTCCAACCAGCCGAGGAAGGCAAGGCAGGCGCGCGCGCCATGATCGAGGACGGCCTCTTCGAGAAGTTTCCGTGCGACGAGGTCTACGCCCTGCATAACTGGCCGGCGCTGCCAGCCGGAACCATCGCCACGCGCCCCGGCGCCATCATGGCTGCCGCCGACCGCGTGGAGATCACGGTGCGCGCTCGCGGCGGGCATGCGGCCCAGCCGCACCTCTCGGCCGACGCGATCCTGTGCGCCGCCCAGATCGTCACCGCCGCCCATACACTGGTCGCGCGGCGCATCGATCCCAATGCCACCGCGGTGCTGTCGCTCACCCGCATCGCCGGCGGCGCGTCGCACAACGTCATGCCCGCCGAAGTCTCGATCACCGGCACGGTGCGCTCGTTCGATCCCGCGGTGCAGGACCGCCTCGAGTCGTCGTTGCGCGAGCTGGTCGAGGGAACCGCGCGCGCCGCGGGCTGCACCGCGACGCTCGAATACCATCGCTACTATCCCGCGACCCTCAACGACGCCGATTGCGCACGCCACGCGCTCGATGCCGCGCGGGCATTGTTCGGCGAGGCAACGCTCGCCGAGGCGCCTGCATTCACGTCGGAGGATTTCGCCTTCATGCTGAACGCCGTGCCCGGCGCGTACATCTGGCTCGGGCAAGGATCGGCGGCGCGCGCGGCTCAGCTGCACACGCCCGGCTATGACTTCAACGACGATGTGCTGCCGGTGGGCGCCGGCCTGCTCGCCGCGATCGCGGAGCGGCGGCTGCCGGAAGGCTGACGCCGCTCGCCAACTTCACCGGACGCTTACTCGGGCTCGTGCGGCAGCACGAAGGAGAGCGTGGCCAAGTGCTCGACGGTGTTGGTCTTGGACGGATCCTCCGGTTTCGTCTCGAAGACCGCCACGATCACGTTCAGTCCCTGGTTGCGCACCTTGATGGTGGTGGTCCCGTCCTTGCCGGTCTTGACACCCTTCGCGTCCGGATCGTTGATCCAATCGGACATGACACGCGCGCCCGCCACGGGCTTGCCCTCGAAGTACACCTTCAGCTTGATCGGTTGTCCCATCTTCTCCGGAATCGTGGCGCCCACCGGCACGACCTGGAGCCTTTGCTTGGGCAGCAGCGGGACGGGCTTGGTGAGCTTCCCGCGGATGCTCACACCATACTTGTAGTTCTTCTCGCTCACCGTGGCGTTGGGCACCTCGTCCTTGCCCTTCTCGTACCACTCGCCATCCGGCGCCTTGCTCCACGTGCCGTAATCCATCGTCGCGGCGAGGAAGGTGGGATTGGCCGAGACGTCGACCAGCACGACCGGCGCGGTCGGTGTGAGCTTGCTCGGGACTTCCTTTCCGTCGGCGTCGTACGCGGCGAAGCTCGTCACCTTCGGCATCCGCTTTACCATGTCGAGGTCGTCGGCGCCGACGCCGAAGATCATCGCGTATTGCCTGCCCCGCTCCGCGAACCAGAAGCCATGGGCCTGTGCCGCGGTCGCCGCGATCATGGCGCCCGCCAGGGCGGCGGCGGTGAAGATGCTCGTCATGCGTTTCATGGTCATTTCCTCGGTGAAGGTTGGAGCCGTTGGGTCGATCAGGAGGCTGCGTAGCCGAGAACCGTCTTGGTCTCGAGATACTCCTCGAATCCCGCGACGCCGTACTCGCGTCCATTGCCAGACTGCTTGTAGCCCCCGAACGCGGCGAACGGGCTCCACTCCGGATAGTTGATGTGCACTTGCCCCGCGCGGATGCGCGCGGCCACGCGCCGCGCATGGGCGATGTCGCGCGATTGCACGCACGAAGAAAGTCCGTAGATGGTGTCGTTGGCGATGGCCACCGCCTCGTCCTCGTCGCGGTAGGGCTGGATCGCGAGCACCGGGCCGAAGATCTCCTCGCGCGCGATCGTCATGTCGCGCGTCACGTTCGAAAACACCGTGGGGCGCACGTAGAAGCCGCGATCGAGCCCCGCGGGTCGGCCGGGTCCGCCGGCGACGAGCTTCGCGCCCTCCGCGATGCCGGTCTCGATCATCGACTGAATCTTCGTGAACTGGTTGACATTGGCGACCGGCCCGAGCTGCGTCGCCTCGGCATCGGGAGCGCCGACCACGAATGCATCCGCCGCCGCCTTCGCGAGCGCCTCGACTTCCGCGAGCCGCTCGGCGGGCACCAGCATGCGCGTGGCCGCGCTGCACGACTGGCCGCTGTTGCGGAAGCACGCCGCGACACCGCGCGCGACCGCCGTCTCGAAGTCCGCGTCGGGCAGGAGGATGTTGGGCGACTTGCCGCCGAGCTCCTGGGTCACGCGCTTGGCGGTGTCGGCGGCGGCTTGCGCCACCAGCACCCCCGCGCGCGTCGAGCCTGTGATCGAGACCATGTCGACCTGCGGATGCGAGGAGAGAGCGGCGCCCACCGCGGGGCCTGTGCCGTTCACGAGGTTGAAGACGCCGGCCGGAACGCTCGCCTCGTGCATCACCTGCGCGAAGAGGAGCGCGCTGAAGGGCGACACCTCGCTCGGCTTGAGCACGATGGTGCAGCCCGCCGCGATCGCGGGCCCGACCTTGCACGCGATCTGGTTGAGCGGCCAGTTCCACGGCGTGATGAGGCCGCAGACGCCGATCGGCTCCTTCGCGATCATCAGCGAGCCGTCGTGGCGCTCGAACTCGTAGCTCTCAAGGATGCGGATCATCGCGCGAAGGTGCTGCGCGCCGATCGGGACCTGCATGGCGCGCGCATAGGAGAGCGGCACGCCGATCTCCTGCGAGAGGGCGCGCGCCATCTCCTCCGCGCGCCGCTCATAGCACTCCACGATGCGCGCGAGGAGCGCCAGGCGCTCGGCGCGGGTCGTGAGCGAGAACGTTGCGAACGCGCGCCGCGCGGCAGCCACCGCGTGATCCACGTCTTCGGCGTTGCCGCCCGGGATGCGTGCGAAAACCTGCTCGGTGGCCGGGTCCACCACGTCGATCATGACCGGCGCGACGGGATCCACCCACCGGCCGTCGATGTAGAACTTCTGCGTGTTCTGGATGGCTGCTCCGTCCATGGTTCAGAAGTAGCGCACCCACGCCTGCGTGGAGCTGCGCTTGAAGCGCGCGAACGCGCGGCAGGGGAAGTACAACACCGGTATCAGTGCAAGGGCGATGGCCCAGAGCTGCCAGACGTCATCCACTCCGAAGCGCGCCCCGTGGTTCGGCCCGACGGTCGCGAGCAATGCGTTCTGGATCAGCAGCAGGACGTAGAGATGGAAGATGTAGAAGAACATCGGCACGCTGCCGAATGTCGCGAGCATGCGCGTGAAACCATTGTCGATCCGCTCGGCCCACGCGAGGAGCAGGAAACCCCCGCCCAGCGTGAAGAGCAGGAAATCGAGGGAAGGCGGGTACTTCGTGAAATCGATCCAGGACATCACGGTGCGCACCAAGCTCTCCTGGTGCGTCCACGGGAGCGTCTCGCCATAGATGTTGAAGCCGCGCAGCACCGCGAGGAGGACCAGGCATCCGGCGCCGAGTGCGAGGAGGACGAGCTTGCGCCGTTCCGGCTGGATGCCGCGCCCGTAGATCGGGCCGGCGAGGTAGCCGAACAGGATCACGCCGATCCACGGCAGCAGCGGATAGCTCACCTTGACCTTCACGAGCCCGTCGGCCACGAGGTAACCGCGATCGTGCAGCAGCGTCCACGCCGAGTAGCCCGCCTCGCCCGGCGCGAAGTGGATCGGCGTCAGCAGGTTGTGCATGAAGACGAGGGCGAAGGCGACGATGGCGAGGATCCAGCGCGGGAAACGGTGCATCAATCCCAGCGCGATCATGCTCAAGCCGATCACCCAGATCACCTGGAGAAAGATGGTGTCCGGCGGAAGCTTGCCGTACCAGGCGAGGTTGATGACGGTCACCTCGAGGACCACCAGGAGCAGGCCGCGCTTGATGAGGAAGCCGGCCGCGGAGCGGGAGGCTCCGCTCGCGGGATTCGCGTACAACCAGGCCCCCAGGCCCGTCAGGAAGACGAACACGGGTGCCGCGAAGTGGGCCAGCACGCGCGTGAAGTAGAGCGCCGGCGGCGTGGTGTTGATGTCGATCGGATCCGTCACCACCATGTGCGCGAAGAAATTCTCGCGCACGTGGTCGAGGACCATCACGACGATCGCGAAGCCGCGCAGGACGTCGATCACGGCAATGCGCGAGCGCGACGCCGCGAGGCGACCCACGGCCGGCTGGGCGGCTGCGTAGGGCAGCGATTCCGTGACTGTGGAGGTCTGGGTCGTCATGGCTGTTTGCGGGATCCCCGAGTCCAGAAGATAATCGACCCGCGCCAGATTATTCTGCCGGTTACGGGAGCCCGGGCGCAGGAATGCGCCGAAATGCCCGTCCGAATCAGCATTTTCCAGACTCCGAAAGCACGGCATGACCGAGGGCACGAAGCTCGACCGGATCGACATCAACATCCTCGCCCACCTGCAGCGCAACGGGCGCATCACCAACGTCGAGCTCGCCGACGCCGTGAGCCTCTCGCCGAGCCCGTGCCTGATCCGCGTGAAGCGCCTCGAGAAGGCGGGTTTCATCGTCGGATACAACGCCCATATCGACATCGCCAAGCTCGGCGAGACGGTGACCGTCTTCACCCAGGTCACCCTCACCGACCACCACCTCGAGGATTTCGCGCGCTTCGAGGCGGGCATCCGCAACGTGGACGAGGTGATCGAATGCCATCTCATCAGCGGCGGCTACGACTACCTGCTGAAGTTCATGACGCGCGGCATCGCCCACTACCAGACGCTCATCGAGGGCATCCTCGAGAAGAACATCGGCATCACGAAGTACTTCAGCTACATCGTGATCAAGTCGCCGATCGTGAAGATGTACTACCCGCTGGTGAAGCTCTTCGGGGCCGAGCGCCCCTAGGAAAAGCCGCGCTACCGGTGCTCGTGGCGGTGGCGGTGGTGCGCGTCCGGATAATGCGCATGCTCGTGGGACAAATGCTCATGCGCATGGCGATGCACGTGCGGCTCGCCTTCGGGCGCGCCCGGCGAATGAAGGTGGCGATGGTGCTCGTCATGGACATGGCCGTGCTCATGCTCGAGCGCGGTGTGCGCGTGGCGATGGCCGTGCCGCTCGGTCAGATGCAGCCAGATGCCGGCGGCCATCAGCGTCCCCGCGACGGCGAGCCGCCAGGTCGGCTCTTCTCCCAGCAGCGGAAGCGCGAGCAACGCGCCGGCGAACGGCGCGATCGAGAAGTAGGCGCCGGTGCGGGCGGCACCAAGCTCGCGCAGCGCGACCACGAACAGCGCGAGGCTCACGCCGTAGCTCGCGAAACCGAGCACCGCCGCGCCGGCGACGGTGGGCGCTGAAGGAAGGCTCGCCCCCGTCGCGAGCGCGAGACCGATGTTGACGCTTCCCGCGGCAAGGCCCTTCGCCATGGCGATGAAGGTCGCGTCGTTCAACGCCACCTTGCGCGTGAGGTTGTTGTCGATCGCCCAGGCGAGGCAGGCACCGAGGACGGCAAGAGCCGGGAGCGCCGCGCCGAACCGCGCCTCGCCGGGCCAGCTCAACACCGCGGCTCCGGCGACGATCAGGAACATTCCGAGCGCCACACGCCGGTCGACGTTCTCGCGAAACACGAACCACGCGATGAGGGCGGTGAAGACGCCCTCGGCATTCAGCAGGAGCGAGGCGCCCGAGGCGGGCATGTGGGCGAGGCCCGCCATCAGCATCACCGGGCCGAGGATCCCGCCCGCCACGATCGCCGCCGCGAGCCAGCCCTGGTCCCCGCGCGTCATGCAAACCCGGGGCGCGGCCGTGATGCGCCGGTAGAGGAAGAGCCCCGCGCCCGAGCCGAGGTAGAGCAACCCCGCGAGAAGCCACGGCGAGGCGTCCTCGAGGAGGAGCTTCGCGAACGGCGTGCCGATGCCGAAGAGCAGCGCCGCGGCGAGCGCGGCGACGACCCCGCGTTCGCGAAGGGCGTGCCGCCCCAGGCTCACTTCACCGTTTCGATGCGGGTGACGGCGATGACGCCTTCGGCCCTCTCCGCGGAGAAGCGGATCTTGTCTCCCACCTTCACCTTGTCGAGGAGCGCCGGATCGCGGGCGACGAAGACCATCGTCATCGCGGGCATGCCGAGGTTCACGATCTCGCCGTGGCGGATGGTGATCTTCTTCGCGTCCTTGTCGACCTTGCGCACCTCGCCTTCAGTGGCGGACGCGGCGGGCACGGCGGCGGGTGTCTTCGAATCGGAGTCGGCGGCAAAGGCGAGGGGAGCGCAGCCGAGCGCGGCGGCGAGCAGGAGTGCGGTTGCTTTCATGGAAGTTCCTTTCGATGTCATTTGGCGGCGACCACGATGGTGCCCTTCATGCCCGCTTCCCAATGGCCGGGCTCGAGGCAGCCGTAGCGGAACGTGCCGGGCTTGCTGAAGTTCCAAGTGATCTCCTGGGTCGTGCCCGGTTTCACGTGCGCCATGTAGGGCGCCTCGTGCTCCATCTCGGGAAACTTCTTCATGAGCTCGGCGTGCTTGGCGAGCTCCTCCTCCGTGCCGAGCACCATCTCGTGCATGAGCTTGCCGCTGTTGCTCACGACGAGGCGCACCGTCTCGCCGCGCTTCACGTGGATCACGGCGGGATTGAAGCGCATGGTGTCGGCCATGTCGATCTTCACCGTCTTCTTCGCCTTCTTCGGGTCGCCCTCCCGGCCCCACGGGTGCTCTTCCGACGAGATCGGCGCCTTCGCGCGCGGCGCCTTGTGGTCCTCGTCCCCGTGGGCGAGCGCGGCAGGGGATTGAATGATCGCGAAAGCCGCGATGGATGTTGCGAGCAGGTGCTTCATCTTCGTTTCCTTGTTCATGGTGGATTGAGTTTTCAGTGGGAGCCGTGGCCGGTGGGCTTGCGCACGTCGAGGATCACCTCGCGGCGTCCGCTGCCCTTGCCGGTGGCGGGATGGGTTTCGGTCATGCGCGAGGTCGGCGCGCGCACGGGGTTCATCGATTCGCCGGTCCATTCGTAGGCGACGGTGCCGGTGGGATGCTTGTAGTGCCCCGGATCCTTGTAGTCGCCGGCGGCGAGGCCCTCGCGCACCTTCACCGTGGTGAACATGCCGCCCATGTTGATGGCGCCGAACTGCCCCTGGCCCGCCATCATCGGCAGCGTGTTGTCGGGGAGCGGCATCTGCATTTCGCCCATGTCCGCGCCGCCGCGCTCGCCCATCACCATGTAGTCGGGAATGAGCTTGCCGATCTTCTCCGCGATGCCGCGATGATCCACGCCGATCATGGTCGGAACGTCGTGGCCCATGGCGTTCATGGTGTGATGCGACTTGTGGCAGTGGAAAGCCCAGTCGCCGGGCTCCGTGGCCTCGAACTCGAAGGCGCGCATCTGCCCCACCGCGATGTCGGTGGTGACCTCGGGCCAGCGCGCGGCCGGCGGGATCCAGCCGCCGTCGGTCCCGACCACGACGAACTCGTGCCCGTGCATGTGGATCGGATGATTGGTCATCGTGAGGTTGCCCACCCGCACGCGCACGCGCTCCCCGAGACGGCACACCAGGGGATCGATCCCCGGGAACGCGCGCGAGTTGAACGTCCACAGGTTGAAGTCCGTCATGGTGTTCACTTTCGGCGTCGCGCTCCCCGGCTCGACGTCGTATGCGTTGAGCAGCAGGCAGAAGTCCCGATCCACGTCCTGGTAGCCGGCGATGCGCTTGGGCTCGCGCGGGTGTGTGACCCAGAAGCCCATCATCCCCATGGCCATCTGCACCATCTCGTCGGCGTGCGGGTGGTACATGAAGGTACCGGGCCGGCGCGCCTCGAACTCGTAGACGAAGGTCTTGCCGGGCATGATGTGCGGCTGGGTGAGGCCGCCCACGCCGTCCATTCCGTTGGGCAGCCGCTGGCCGTGCCAATGGATGGTGGTGTGCTCCGGCAGCTTGTTGGTGACGAAGATGCGCACGAAGTCTCCCTCGACCACCTCGATCGTAGGGCCCGGCGATTGCCCGTTGTATCCCCAGAGGCGCGCCTTCATGCCGGGCGCGAGCTCGCGCTCCACCGGCTCCGCGACGAGGTGGAATTCCTTCCAGCCGCCCTTCATGCGGAAGGGCAGCGTCCAGCCGTTCAGTGTCACCACCGGATTGTAGGGGCGTCCCGCCCCGGGGTGCAGCGGCGGAGCCATCGCGGGCGTGGTGCGCGTCTGCGCTTCGGGAACCGCGCCCAGGGCGGCTTTCCCCACCGCCGCCGCGCCGATGAGGCCGGCCGCGGAGATGAAATGGCGTCGCGTGGTCATTGGGACTCCTTCATTGCATTGGCCGCGCCGGCGAGCTCCAGGCGCAGGTTCGAATCGGCGAGCCAGAAGTCGCGCTCCGCGTCGATCGCCTGCATCACGGCCGCGGCTTGCTCCCGCGAATCGGCGAGCAGCTCGAAGACGCTCGACAACATGCCGTTGTAGCGCAGCAGCATCTCCTCGGCGATCGCTTTCCTCAGCGGCACGACCTCGTCGCGGTAGTGGCGCGCGATGTCGTATGCGGTGCGATATGCGCCATAGCTCTGCCGCACCTGGGAGGCGGCGCTCGCGCCGACGGCCGCCGCGCGGTTCAACGCGGCCATGTATTCGGCCTCGGCCTGCGTGCGGCGCGCGTCGCCGAAATCGAAGATCGGCAGCGGCATCTCGACCTGCCATCCGCGCTGCGCGCCCTTCCCCGTCCCGGAGTTGCGCTCCGCGGCGAGGGTGAGCCCGTCGACATAGCTCGTGATGCGCGTGAGCCCATGCTGGCGCGCGGCGTATTCGAGGTCCGCGCGCGCCATGCGCACGTCGAGCCGCTCGCCCATCGCCACGCGCGCGATCGCCGCCTCGTCGTCGGGCGCCGCAGGAAGATCGGGCAGGCGCTCGGGGAGCGTGAGCCGTGCCGCTTCGCCGGCATCGAGGCCGAGCGCGCGCACCAGCTCCTCCTTCGCGGCGCTCGCCGCGCTTCGCGAGCGCGCAAGCTGCGCGACGGCGTCGGCATAGAACGCCTGCTCCCGCGCGCGCTGCAGCTTGCTGAAGTTGCCCACCTGCTGCATCCGCCGCGAGAGCTCCGCGCCCGCGTCCGCCGCGGACTTGACCTGCTCGGCGTACGCCGCCGACTGCCGTGCCGCCACCGCGCGCACCCACGCCTCGCGGGCGCTGCCGGCGGACTGCAGGACCGCTCGCGACAGGCCGGCGCGAATCTGCTCCTGCCGGTAGCCCGCCGCGCGCAATCGCGCGGGAAGGAAGAGGATATCGAGCACCGACACGCTCAGCATCCGCTTGATCTCCTTCTCGGCGCCCGCATCGTCGCCGCGCACCAGGCGCTCGAAGGTGAAGACCGGGTTCGGCAAGCGCGTCGACTGCACCGCCTGCGCGGATTGCGCGGCGCTTTGCGCGAGGATCGCCCGGAACGCGGGGCTGAAAGCCACGGCGATGCGGCTCGCGTCTTGCTCCGAGACGGGCTTCGCGAGGATGCTCGCGACTTCGGCGCGCGCGGCATCGCGGTCCTGCGCGGTCGAGCGCAATGCCGCGCCGGTCCCCGCATGGCTGCGCGCAAGCGCGGAAGCTTCGTCGAAATCGTTCGCGCCGATCGTCGCGCAGCCGGCCGCGAGTCCCGCGGGAAGGACGATCCATCCGAGCCGGCGGATCATGGCTTGTGCCCCTCGTGAGCGGACTGGCCCGCCTTCGCGGCAGGCGGCATTTCCTTTGCGGTCGCCGGCTCGCTCTTCGCGGACCCCGACGCTCCCGACCCCTCGCGGACCGAGTCGTTGGCGGCGCGCCAATCGACGAGCGGCTCGTCCACGACGAAGCGCCGGTAGCCGGTGAAGGCCGAGTCGTGGGCATTCCCACCCGGTTTGGAAGGCGCGTCGCCCTGCGCCCCGGACGCCGCCACGGCATGCAACACGGCCAAAAAGCAAAGCCACTTCGATAACTTCATTTCGATCCCCTGGAACCAGTCGATGGCGCGCGGGCAGCGCTGCGCCGCGCGAGCTTGCGAAGTACCGGTTACGCCAGGGCGGCGCGGGGAGGTCGGTCGAGTCCGGGGAGGACGATGCTGTGGTCGGACCAGTCGAAGAAGAGCGAGACGACGGCGTGCGACTTGGCCGCCGTCACCACGGGAATGGCCGGCGAGGGCGCCGCGGCGCCGGTGCAGCACGCGGCGCACGCACTGCACTTGAACTTGAGAAGGTCGGGAAGGGCGGGCGTGCCGCCGCTCTCCTCGTGGGCGTTACCGGCGGGCCCAGCGGCATCGTGATGGTGGCCCGCGTATCGCGCCTCGTGCGACGAATGCGCGATCGCCCGGTCCGCATGCATCGGCCCGCAAGAGATCATCGCTGCAGCCGCATACCCCTGGAGGGGAAGCAGCGCGGCGAGAATCCATGCGAGCAGGGTGTGGGTGGATCGCGACATGATGCAATTTTACCGCACCTTTCTCATTTCTCGAAAAGGGCGATCGATTCCACGTGCCCGGTGTGCGGGAACATGTTGACCACGCCCGCCTTCACCAACCGGTAGCCGTTCACGTTCACGAGGACGCCGGCATCGCGCGCCAGCGTGGACGGGCTGCAGGAGACGTAGACGATGCGCGAAGGGCCCGCTTCGCCGAGCCCCTTGCAGATGTCGAGAGCGCCGTCGCGGGGCGGATCGATGAGGAGCTTGTCCACGCGGCCCAGGCGCTCGAGGGCGCCCGCGGCGTCGGCATAGAGGTCGTGCGCGACGAAGCGCGCGCGGGCCTCGAGCCCGTTCAGCCGCGCATTCTGCGCGGCGCGCTCCACGAGCTGCACCGAGCCCTCGATGCCGAGCACGTCGGGCCCGCGCGAAGCGAGCGCCAGCGTGAAGTTGCCGATGCCGCAGAAAAGGTCGCCCACGCGCTCGCCGGGCCGCGGATCGAGGAGATCCACCGCGCGCTTCACCAGCACGCGGTTCACGCCTGCGTTCACCTGCGTGAACTCGGTGGGGCGATAGCGCAGCGACAAGCCGAACTCCGGCAACCGGTAGTCGAGCGCCGGCGCTTCTTCCGGGTAGAACGGATGGGCCGTATCGGGCCCCTTGGGCTGCAGCCACCACTGGATCGCGTGCTTGTCGGCGAAGGCGCGCAGCTTCGCCGCGTCTTCCTCGGGAATCGGATCGAGATTGCGCAGCACGAGGATGGTGACCTCTTCGCCCACTGCGAGCTCCACTTGCGGGAGGCGCTCGCGCAGGATCATCGAGGTGAACATCTCGCGCAACGCCGGGATCATCGCGGACACCGCGGGTGGCAGCACCTCGCACGACATCGTGTCGGCGACGAAGCTCGAGCGCCGCTCGTGGAATCCCACCAGCACCCCGCCCTTCTTCGCCACGTAGTGCACCGAAAGGCGCGCGCGGTTGCGGTAGCCCCATGCGGGGCCGATCACCGGCGCCAGCATTTCCTCGGGGTTCACCTTCCCCAGCCGCGCGAGGTTGTCCTCGAGGACGCGCTGCTTGGCGGCGACCTGCGCGGACGGCTCCACGTGCTGCATCGCGCAGCCGCCGCAGATGTTGTAGTAGCGGCAGCGCGCCGCCACGCGCTGCGAGCTTTCGCGAAGCACCTGGTCGACGCTCGCCAGGTCGAACCGGCCGCGGCTGCGCCGCCGGGTGAACGTGACCCGCTCACCCGTGACGCCGCCGTCGATGAAGACCACCTTGCCGTCGACGTGCGCGACCCCGACGCCCTCGTGATCGATGGACTCGATGAAGGCCTCGGTCACCGCGCGGTCACGGCTGCGTGCAGACCGTCGCCGGGGACGAAAACGCCTCGCGCTGGATCGCCTTGGTGACCTGCACCCCGTCCACGCTGTACGTGAGCGAACCGACGCCGCCGTTGGTGAACGTGAAGGTCATGGTGCCCACCTGCGTCGGCGCGGCCGCGCTCCACGGGCTCGCGTTGAACACGGGGCCGCGGGTGCGATAGAGCGCTCCGCTGTACACGCCCGGGCCGGTGCGATCGGCATGGGCGAGCACGAACCACGTGCCCTTGCCGGTGGCGTCGTAGGTGAAGAGCGTGGCGAAGATCACGTTGCCCTGGTGCGTCACGTTCACGCCCCAGCCGGATTCGTTGGGATTCCACCAGAGGTCCTGGTAGTTGGTGGCCGAGCTGCGCGAGGCGCCCGTGAAGGTGCACACGGGCGGCGTCGAGAACACCTCCCGCACGATCGACTTGGTGACGCTCACGCCATCCACCGTGTAGGTCAGCGTACCGGCGCCCGTGGTCGAGAACACGACGCGCATGGTGCCCACTTCCACGGGGGCGGACGCCGTCCACGGCACCGCGTTGAAGGCGGGACCCGTGGTGCGGTAGAGCGTTCCCGAGAAGGAGCCGTCGGCCTGCTGGTCGCCGTGCGCGAGCACGAGCCACATCGGGGCGCCCGAGGCGTCGTAGGTGAAGAGCGTGCCGAAGACGATCGTGCCCTGGTGGTTGAGGTTCAGGCCCCATCCCGATTCCGCGGGATTCCACCAGAGGTCCGTGTAGTTGGGCTGCGCCGTCACGTTGCCCGCGAGGTTGAGCGTGTACGTGCCGGTGCCGTCGGGCAGCCAGTTCTGCACCTGGATGTAGTAGGTGCCCGGATCGAGCTGGCGCGTGATGCCGAAGTTGGTGGAGGCCGAGGACTCGTCGTCGTTGGCCTCGAGGTTCACGCCGCGCGAGTCGAGGATCGAGCCCACCGTGTCCAGGGAGCCCGTGCTCCACGCGTGCACCGTGGTCTGCGCGGTGAGCGTGAAGCGATAGACGTCGACGTCGCCCGCGTAGTCGATCTTGCGGTTGGCGAGGACCAGCGGAGCGCTCTGCAGGTTGAGCGGCGTGCCGAGGAGATCGGCCGTCACGTCCTGCACGCGGTTGGGCGCGTCGTCGGCGGCCTGCGCGGCGTTGCGGATGTACTGGTCGATCTCGGGCTCGAACACTTCGAGGCGGCTGTAGAGGCCCTCCTCGTTCAGGTTCGTGCACGTGAGGCCGTCGGGGGAGTTGCGCACCGTGGTCCCGGTGAGCACGCCGCGCAGCTGCAGGCTCGTGCCGTTCAGCACGAAGAGCCCCGAGCCGCTGGAGCCCCCCTCGATGATGCCGCGCGTGAAGCGCGCGCCGTACATGTCGATGGGGCGCGCGTCGATGCGGTATTGCTGCGAGAGGCTGCCGAGCGCGAGGCGCCCGGTGTCGCCCTTCGGGTGGCTGAGGCTCACGAACGGCGTGCCGTCGGCCACCAGCGCGCGGTTCCACGCCGAGTAGATGGCGCCCGCGGGGGGAGTGCCGTTCAGGCGCAGCAGCGTCGAGTCGACGTTGTAGTTGGTGAAGGTGAGCTGCGCGCCGCCCGAGACCTGCGCGAAGGCCGGATTCACGACGCCGCCGTCGCACGCCGTGCTCTCGTAGAACCAGATGGTGGAGAGCGACGCGGCGGCGGTCGCGTTATTGATGCAGTGGTTCGCGGTGATGAGGAAGGGCGCGGGAAAGCGCTCGGTGTTGAGGATCGTGCCGGTGCAGAGGTAGCCGCTGCCGTTGTCCACGTAGGTGAGCTTGGCGATGGACTTCTTGCGCTCGAGGATCGCCGCGTCCAGCGTCGCGTCGTTGGTGCTGCACAGGGTGGAGACCGTGCAGGTGCCCGCGGCCTTGGTGGAGGCGAGCGGCGAATCGGTGAAGTGGAGGACGGCGCCCACGGCCACCGCGCCGGAGGATGGCTCCACGGGGCTGAAGAGCTCGATCACCTGCGAGGCGCCTTCGGTCCACGGGGTCCAGTGCACGTTGCCGTGCGCGGGATCGATGGTCATCGATTCGATGCGTCCCTGGTTGGCGCCCTGCACGCGGACTTCCAACGATCCTGGCACGGTGCCGAGCACGATCTGCGTGCGCAGGCCGAGCGCGGCTTCGGACGTGGTGCGGAATTTCGCGACGAAGCCGCTGGGGACGCGCGTCCACGTGGCGACTTGCGCCGCCTTCGTCATGGCGCGCACGTCACCGATGTGAAGCGGCGCGTTCGCGGTTTCATCGACGGGGGCCGCGGACTTCTCCTTCTGCGGCGCGGCGAGGGACACGAGGTCGACGGGCGCCATCGACGGCGCGCGGAAGGTCGCTGGTACGGCCGCGGGGCCTTCGAGCGTGCGCGAGGGCATTTCCATCACCTGGGCCGTGGCGAGGAGCGGTGAAGCGAAAGCGAGGACTGCGAGCAGGCGTGAAATCATCTCGAGAATGGTGGTGTCTTCCCAGGCGGCATTGTGCGCCAAACAGGCGCCGCGGATTGAGGATTTATCGTGAATTTTCAGGGGCTTATGTTACCATGGCGAAGCGCTCCGGCGGGTGCCCGCGCGTTTCAGATGACATCGCCCAAGTCCTTGATCAAATTCTGCAATTCCTGCGGCGCGACGGTGGTCCAGCGCGTCCCCGAAGGCGATACATTCTCGCGCGCCGTGTGCGATGCGTGTGGAGTGATTCACTACGAGAATCCGAAGATCGTGGTGGGCTGCCTTCCGGTCTATGGCGATCGCATCCTCATCTGCAAGCGTGCCATCGAGCCGCGCTACGGTCTCTGGACGCTGCCCGCGGGATTCATGGAGAACAGCGAGAGCGCTTCCCAGGGCGCGGCGCGCGAGGCGCTCGAGGAAGCCAACGCGCGCGTCGAGATCGAGGATCTCTACACCGTCTACTCGATCCCGCACATCAGCCAGGTCTACATGATGTTTCGCGCGAAGCTCCTCGACATGGACTTCTCCGCGGGCAGCGAGAGCCTCGAGGTAAAGCTCGTCACCGCGGACGAGATCCCGTGGGACCAGCTCGCCTTCGCGATGGTGCGCCGCACCCTCGAGCACTTCCTCGCCGACCGCCAGCGCGGCGTCTTCGTCCCCCGCTTCGGCGACATCCACCCCCCGCAAAGATAACCGGGGACAGACCTCGGTTATCGGTTGGCGATAACCGAGGTCTGTCCCCGGTTATTTGCGCTTGCGCGCCCAGGGGGCGAGCACCTCGCGCTGCGCCCAGAGGACGAAGCGGCCGGCTTCGTGTCCCGGGTGCCGGGCCAGGAGGCTCTCCACGTCGCCGATCGACAGGCAGCGCAGCCGGGCGATCGTCCGGCCCTCGTCGACCATGTCGGGGTGGGCGCGGATGCCGGTGGCTTTCACCACGTCCTTCGCGGCGAACCAGAGCGCGCCGTCGTCCTCGAAGACGCGCACCTGCACGCCGCCGAACTCGTAGTAGTGGCCCTGCCATCGATCGAGCGGTTGCGCGGAGAGCCATCCGACCCCGTCGTGGAAGAGCTCCACCAGCGGCCGCGCGATCGCCACGCCGATGATCGGAGCCGAGAACACGAATGCGACGAGGGCCCACGCTTTCTGGCCGAGCTTCCAGCCGATCCAGGTCATGAGCGCCGAGGCGGCCGACGCCAGCGTGAGGCGCACCAGCAGCAGGGCCCAGTTCGGCATCTCACGTCACCTGCAGCACTTCCTGCTCGGCGATCACGAATACCTGGTCGCCGCGGCGCGGCAGCACTTCCGCGTTGCCGGTGAATGCGCCGAACGCGGGCAGCACGCCATAGCGCGCGCCGAACCAGAAGCACGGCAGGCGCAGCGATTTCTCGCCGCTCGCGCAGAGCCTCACCGCCGGATGAATGTGGCCGGCCAATGCATAGCCGCCGCGGCTCGCGCCCGGCTCGTGATTGAGGATGAAGGGACCGAGCGCCTCGCCCGCCTCGATGCAGCGCACGCTCCACGCGTCCGGCGGATCGCCCGCCTTCTTGTCGTGGTTGCCGCGCACGAGGGTGAGCTCGAGGCCCTTGCGCGATTCACGCCACGCGCCGAACTTCGCAAACGTGCTCGCGGCGCGCCCCTCGCGCGCATGCAGGAAGTCTCCGAGGAATACCACTTGTCGAGCGCCGGTCTTGTCGATCGCGCGCCCGAGCCTCTCGACGTTCTCGGTGGTGGTTCCGCAAGGAAGCGGGATGCCCGCGCTGCGGAAGCTCGCCGCTTTTCCGAGATGGAAATCCGCCACGAAGAGCGCCTTCTTCGCCGGCCAGTAGGCTACCTTCTCGGGCAGCAGCACGAAGTCTTCGCCCGCGACCATGCACTCAAGCAAAGAGGTCTCCCTGCTCCGCCGGCTCCACCGGCGCCGCCTCGTCGTACTCGAGTTGCATGCGCTTCACTCGGTCGGCGAGCTTCTCGCTGGTGAGCTTCTCGCGGAAGCGCGACACCATGATCGGGAACGCGAAGGGCGAAGGCTTGTGCGTCTGGCGCAGCAGCACGGGCGTGGAGGCCGTGCGCCGCAGCGCCTCGGCCAGGCGCGAGAATTCCAGCTGGCGCTCGAGCACCTCGCGCTCGGCTTGCCCCAGCAGCGGATTCGCCGGATCCCACCGCGCGAACACTTCGTAGATGAGGCCGGAGGTCGCCTGCACTTGCCGGTTGGTCTTCGGCTGCCCGGGATAGCCCTGGAACACGAGGCCCGCCACGCGCGCGATCTCGCGGAACTGGCGCTTGGAGAGCTCCGCGGCGTTGAGGCTCGCGAGCATGTCCTCCAGCAGGTTCTGCGTCGAGAGGAGCCCGCCCTTCAGCAGCGCGATCATCTCGTGGCGCTCTCGCGAGACGAGCTCGAAGCCGTAGTCGGTGAAGGCGAGCGAGAAGGTTTGCGCGCGAGCGCGCGAGATGCGGTAGGCGAGGAGCGCCGAGAGGCCCATGTGCACCTGCCGCCCCTCGAAGGGATAGAAGAAGATGTGGTGGCCTTCGCGCGTCTGCGCCTGCTCCACCAGCATCTCGTTACGCCTCGGCACCTTCGACCATGCGCCCTGCAGCTTCAGCAATCGCGCGACCGCCTTCATCTCCGGCTCGTGCGCGCGCCCTTCGGCGTGCAGTTCGAGAAGCTCGCGGATGCCGTCGGAGACTTCGCTCGAGAGCGGGCAGCGCCCGCCGTCCCAGCGCGGGATGAGGGCCGAGCCGGGCCTGCCGGGCTTCACGTACGCCGTCATGTTCTCGACGCGCATGAATTCCAGGACCGCGCCGCCGAAGATGAAGTGGTCGCCCTTCGAGAGCCGCGCGATGAACGACTCCTCGACGTTGCCCAGGCGCTTGCCGCTGCGATAGCAGATGTTTACCGACGCGTCGGAGACGATGGTGCCGATGGACATGCGATGGCGCTTCGCGATCGCGGCATCCTTCACGCGATAGCGGCCGTCCTCGTCGCGCACCACCTTGTGATAATCGGCATACGCCTTCAACGCATCGCCGCCGCGCGTCACGAAGTCCAGCGCCCAGCCCCACTCGGCGTCGGTGAGATCGCGGTAGGCCGCGGTCGAGCGCACCTCGGCCTTCATCGCCTCCTCCTCGAAGCCCTCGCCCGCGGCGATGGTGACCAAGTGCTGCGTGAGGAGGTCCAGCGGACGGTCGACGGGCGGACGCGACTCGATTCGCCCGGCCATCGCCGCGCGCCGCGCCGCCGCCGCCTCGACGAATTCCAGCGCGTGCGAAGGCACGCAGGTCACGCGGCTTTCCTGCCCCGGCGCGTGCCCCGAGCGCCCCGCGCGCTGCAGCAATCGCGCCACGCCCTTGGGGCTGCCGATCTGCAGCACGCGCTCCACCGGCGAGAAGTCCACCCCAAGGTCCAGGCTCGACGTGGCGACCACCGCTTTCAATTTCCTCTCCTTCAACCCGTTCTCGACCCACTTGCGCACGTCGCCGTCGAGCGAGCCGTGATGCAGGCCGATCAAGCCCGCCCACTCGGGCCGCGCATCGAGGATCGCCTGGTACCAGATCTCCGCCTGCGAGCGCACGTTGGTGAAGACGAGGGTCGAGCGCGACGCGTCGATCGCATCGATCACGGGGTCCAACATCGCGAGTCCCAGGTGCCCCGCCCATGGAAACTTGTCGATGTCCGGCGGGATGAGCGTGTCCATGCGCACCTTCTTGTCGCTCACGCCCTTCACGACACGGCGCGCGAGCGAGCCTCGCGGAACCAGCCGCTCCAATGCCTCGTCGATGTTTCCGAGCGTCGCCGAAAGTCCCCACGTGCGCAGCTTCGGGTTCCACTGCCGCACCCGCGCGAGCGCGAGCTCGGTCATCACGCCGCGCTTGTTGCCGAGGAGCTCGTGCCATTCGTCGACGACCACGAGGCGCAGGTCCGAAAGTCTTTCGCGCGCGTCGGCGTTGGAGAGCATGAGCGAGAGGCTCTCGGGCGTCGTCACCAGCACCGATGGAAGCTTGCGGGCCTGGCGCGCGCGCTCGGCGCTGGACGTGTCGCCGGTACGAAGTCCCACGGTCCACGGCAGGCCGAGACCCTGCACCGCCCGATCGATGGAGAGCACGGTGTCGCCGGCGAGCGCGCGCATGGGCGTGATCCAGAGGACGCGAAGGCGCGGAGCCTTGTCGCTTTCCTCTTTCGCTTCGTCCATCCATTCGGCGAGGGGACCGAGGCACGCGGCGAGCGTCTTGCCGCTGCCGGTGGCCGAATGCACGAGTCCCGACTCGCCGTCGAGATAGGCGCGCCACACCTCGCGCTGGAAATCGAAGGCCTGCCAGCCGTTCGCGGCGAACCACGACTCGAGGCGATGCAGCGCCTGCGGGAAATCGCGTTTCACCGGACCGCGGTCTCCAGGGGCAGCGGCTTTCCTTCACATGCGGCGGGCGCGGGAATGCGCAGGATGCGCGCGAGCGTCGGCGCGATGTCCACCACCTCGACATGCTGGTCGACGCGTCCGGCGGGAATCCACGACGGCCCGTAGAGGAGGATCGGCACGTTCGTGTCGTAGGCATGATGCGATCCGTGCGTCGTGCCAAAACGCCCGCCGTACATCCAGTAGGGCTTGAGGCCCACCTGCAGGTCCGCCGAGCGCTCGGGATCCCATGCGTTGCGCATCGCCGCGAACGCGGGAGCGCCCGCGCGGCTCCCGCTTTCCAATTCCGCGCGAGTGTAGACGACCTCGACCCCATGCTCTTCGAGGAGCAGCCTGCGCGCCTCTTCCGACACTTCAGCGTAGCTCGCGGCCTTGCGCGCGATGAGCGGCCGATCCAGCACGAGGCCCTGCGCTGACATCCCGAGCGCCCAGCGTCCCTCGCCGAATTTCTTCGCGAGCCCCGCGTTCACGCGCGCCACCATCTGCGCCGTGTTGACGCGCCCGGCATCGCGTCCCAGCGAGTGGCTGTATTCCGGCGCCGGCATGAAGCCGTGGTCCGCGGTGAGGACGGCGACGTAGTTGTCGCGCCCGACGGCGGTATCCACGTCGTTGAGGAAGTCCTGCAGCAGCCGGTCGAGGTAGAGCGTGTGGTCGTGCGAGATGCGGGACTCGGCGCCGTAGGCGTGGTTGACGTAGTCGTGGCTGGAGAGGCTCACGACGAGGATGTCGGGAGACGCGTCGCGCCCGAGCGCTTCACCGGCGAGCGCCGCGCGCGCGAAGGCGAGCGTGAGCTCGTCGCCGAAGGGGCTCGCCAGGACCTCGCCGTAGAAGAGCGGCCCGGGCTTGTCCTCGCCCTGCCCGAGGGTCTTGGGAAGCTTCCCGCCGGGCGCGAACCATGGCCGGGCGTCGGGCACCGAGCGCGCGTAGGCCGATTCGGCGAGGAGCGGTTTCCATTCCGCGTGGACGTAGGTGTCGGCGAGCTTGCGCGCGTTGAACGCGTCGACCCACTTCGGATGCTCCTTCATGTAGTACGTGGTCGAGGAGAACTCGCCTGTCTGCGCGTGGTACATGTACGCCGTGCCGGACTTCCCCGCGGGCATGATGGCGCCGCGATCCTTGCCGGACACCGCGATCACCTTGGAGCGCGCGTCGGCGCGCTTCAGCACGTCGCCGAGCGACTCGACCTTCAGGTTCTTCGGGCTGGTGCCGTCGAGCGCGTTCGTCTTGTGGCCGATGTAGGTCGCCGACGTATCGCCCGCGCAATACTCCGCTCTACCCGTGGCGGGATTGCGCCACTCGTTGGCGATGATGCCGGTGCGGTGCGGATAGGCGCCCGTGAGGATCGTGGCGTGCCCCGGACCCGTTTGCGTGACCGCGCAGTTGTAGTGAGCGTCGGAGAACCACGCCCCGCGGTCGAGGAAGCGCTTGAAGCCGTCGGGGGCGAGCTGGTCCCAGTATTCGACCACCTGGCGCTGCGGGAAGCCGTCGATCACGATCACCACCACGAGGCGGGGCTTGCCGCCGCTCACCGGCGCCGGGATGGGCTGGGTGGCGGCGCAGCCCGCGATGAGCGCCGCGCCGAGGAGCGCAGCCGAAGAGCGAAGGAGCGCGCGGCGCAGTGCGTTCATGGGATCTCTCATGGCGGCGGAGAAGCGCAATTCTTTCACGAATCGGTCCAGGTATCGCGCGCCGTGCGAAGCGTATTGGCGTGGATCGCCACGGAGTCGTCGATGTCGCGCGCATAACCGCCCGCCATGGCGATGGCCACGGGGATGCCGCGCGCACGGAGCGTTTCGAGGACGTGGCGGTCGCGCCTCGCGAGCCCCGCCTTCGTGAGCTTGAGGCGGCCGAGGCGATCGTCCTCGTAGGGGTCCGCGCCCGCGAGGTAGATGGCGAGCTGCGGGCGGCTTCGCTCGAGCGTCTCGTCGAGGCCGCGCTCCAGGTGCCAGAGGTACTCGTCGTCGCCGGTGCCGTCGGCGAGCTCGATGTCGAGGTCGCTCGCCTCTTTCGCAAACGGGAAGTTGCGCGCGCCGTGCATGGAGAAGGTGAACACCGACTCGTCGCCACGGAAGATGGACGCGGTGCCGTTGCCCTGGTGCACGTCGCAGTCGACGATGGCGATCCGCTGAAGCCCCGCTTCCAGCTGCAGGGCGCGCGCGGCGATGGCGGCGTCGTTGAAGACGCAGAATCCCTCGCCGCGATCGCGGAAGGCGTGGTGCGTGCCGCCGGCGAGGTTCGCCGACCAGCCACGAGTAAGCGCTTCGCGCGCCGCGGCGAGCGTGGCGCCGCTCGACTGCCGCGAGCGCTCGACCATGCGCTCCGACCACGGGAAGCCGATCGCTTTCATCTCGCTCGCGTCGAGGGCGCCCGTCACGACGCGATCGAGATAACGCGGGCAATGCACCCGGGTGATCTCTGCGTGCGTCGCCGCGGGCGGCACGTGGAACTCGCCCTCGGCGAACGCGTCGGATTCGAGGAGCCGCTGCCGCAGCCGCCCGTACTTCGACATCGGGAACCGGTGGTTCGCCGGGAGCGGCAGGGTGAAGGCGTCGCTATGGAAAAGGGCCATGGCGACCCCATTTTCCCATTTCCATGCCCTTCGCCTACTACGACAGCCTTGGCGCTGAAAGCAAGCGCACCTACCGCAAGAGCGACGAGATCCGCCGCATCGAGGTGCCGGAGCTCGGCCCCCTGATGGCGATCGCGCAGGAGATCGCCGCCGCGTTGGAGCCCGGCGATCGCGCCGGCGTGGAGCGTGCATCCCAGGCCTTGGTGAACGGAATCAACGATCGGCTTGCCGCGCCGCCCGTCATCGTCAAGCTGCTCGAGCGGCGCCCCGCCAATTCCGGCGGCGAGCTGCACGGCCTCTACGAGCCCGATGAAGTGACCGGCGGCAAAGCACGCATCAGCGTGTGGATGCGCACCGCGCAGCGAATACAAGTGGTCAAATTCCGCACGTTCCTGCGCACGCTCGTCCACGAGGTCTGCCATCACCTCGACTACGAGCACTTCAAGCTCGCGGAGACCTTCCACACCGAGGGCTTCTACGCGCGCGAGTCGGCGCTGGTGCGCGAGCTCCTGGGAGAACCGATAACCGGGCGATAACCGGGGACAGACCTCAGTTACCTTTCGGCAGGCGATAAATAACTGAGGTCTGTCCCCGGTTATTTGTTTTCGAGCTGCCGCCACATGTGCACCTTCGAGACGTATGCGCCGTCGAGGGCCACCGCCATGGGCTCGATGCCGAAGGCGGCGAAGCCGCAGCGCTCGTAGAGGGAAAGCGCGGCGGCGTTGCCTTGCGTGACGGTGAGCTGGACGACGCGCACGCCGGAGCGCGAGCGCGCGAGGTCGACCGCGGCGGCGACGAGCCTCTTGCCGAGCCCGCCCTGGCGGAAGCGCTGCGGGACATACATGCCGAAGAGCGTGCATTTGTGGCGCGCTTTCTCCCGCGTCTCGAAGGTGAGGCCCGCGACGCCCGCCAGCGCATCGCCCTCGAAGGCGCCGAGCACGACGTCGCTCGACTCGACATCGGTCGAAAGCCGCTTCTCCCACCACGACATCGGCAGCGCCGCGCGCTCGGCCACGCTCGACGTGAACGCGTCCGGGTGGCGCTCGTAGGCTTCGAGCATGAGCGCGCGGTATCCGGGCGCGTCGGAGGGCACGAGGCGGCGCAAGGTCATGGGGGAATTCTAGCCGAGGCGTCCAGCTGCAGCTCCACGTACTCGCCTTCGCTGCCGTGGCCCGTGCCGATCGGCCGCCACTCCCGCTTGGCGTAGAAATCCAGCGCCTGCGTGTTGGCGCGCACGCACTTGAGGCGCCACGGAAACGGCAGCCAATTCGAAAGCGATGCGAGCAACGCGTGGCCGACGCCCCGGTTGCGCGAGCGCTCGCGCACGTACAGGTGATGGATGAAGGAATCGGCCTCCCAGGCGGAGACGAGCCCGAGGATCTCGCCTGCGCCGTCCACGGCGACGAACACCGCTTCGCCCGCGCAGACGTCGTCGAAGCTCGCGCGCCGCCGCTTCTCGGCGGGAAGCCACTGCGCGTCGCGACGGCATGCGTCGTAGAGATCGTCGAGCGCCGCGCGGTCGGCCGCGCTCGCGCGCCGGATGCGCACTGCATCGACCGCAGCGAGCCATTCGACCCGGGCGCGTGCCTCGGCGAGCGCCTCGTGCTGCGTCGGAAAGCGCACATGGCCGAAGCGGTTCAACGCGAACCATCCGCGCCCGTCCTCCGCGTCGCGGCGGCACTCCTCGAAGCCGAAGCTCGCATCGTCGCGCACGAAGATGTCGACGCAATGGTCGCCCGTCTCGTTCGTGAGCGACGTGACGACGCGCGGCTTCATGCGGCGTCGCGCCCCATCACGACCTCGTCGTCCTCCACGCGCAGGCGCTCTCGCAGCGCTTCATCGCCAACGACGAAGCCGAGGCGCTCGAGAAGCCGCGTGGAGCGCAAGTTCGGGCGCTTCGCCACCGCCGTGAAGCGCTTCACCCCATGCCGATCTGCGAGCTCGCCCATCATCGCCTCCACCGCCTCGCGTGCGAGGCCCTTGCCCCAATGCGCGCTGGCGAGCTCGTAGGCGATGCCGGCGGCGCCATCGGGGCGCACGGTGGCTTGCACATAACCGACGAGCCCCAGCGAAGGCACGCGGATCACCCAGTTCAGCCACTGCACGCGCCCGTCAGCCGAGCGGCGCGACTCGAGCTTGGCAAAGCGCGCGCGCAGCCATTCCAGGGAAACCGGCGGCGCGTTCTCGTATTCGTAGATCGCGGGATCGCCCAGCACCTCGAACATTTCCGCCGCATGCGCCGCGGTCTGCGGCTCGAGCGTCAGTGTGCGGGCGGCGACGCTTCGCATAGCCATTGATCGACGCGCCTCTCCAGTACGGCGAGCGGCATCGAGCCGTGGTCGATGGCGACCGCGTGGAAATCGCGCGCGTCGAATTTCGCGCCCAGCGCCCTCTCCGCGCGCCGGCGAAGCTCGAGGAACTTGAGCTGCCCGAGCATGTAGCCCAGCGCCTGCGACGGATTCGAGAAGTAGCGATCGACTTCGCTCACCGCGTAATCCTGCGCCACGCCGCCCTGCCCCGCCATGTAGTCGATCGCCTGCTCGCGCGTCCACCCGTAGTAGTGGATGCCGGTGTCCGCGACGAGGCGCGCCGCGCGTAAGAGCTCCGCCTGCAGGTGGCCGTACTTCTGGCAGGGATCCGTGAAAAGGCCGATGTCGAAGCCGAGCTTTTCCGCGTAGAGCGCCCAGCCCTCGCCGTACGCCACGTTCCACAGCATCGTGCGCCACGGATGCAGGCCCTCGATCTCGCCCGCGCGCGCGATCTGCATGTGGTGCCCGGGAACGGCCTCGTGCGCGAAGAGCGTCTCGCTCCTCCATCGCGCCTGCCCCGCGTGGCCGAGTGCGTCGATGGTGAAGTAGCCGGGCGTGCCGAGCTTCAACGACCCGGACGTGTAGTTGGCCGCGGTGCTGCTCGCCCGCTCCGGCGGCGTCATGGCGCGGACCTCGTAGCGCATGCGCGGCACGGCGTGGAAAAGCTTCGGCAGCTGCGGGTCGATGCGCTCGGCGAGCGCGCGATAGGTCGCGAGCACCTCTTCGGCGGACGTGAAGAAGAACCCCGGGTCCGTGCGCATGAACTCGATGAACGTGTCCGCGGCCTCGGCATGTCCCGTGGATCTGGCGAGCGCGCCGATCTCGCCGCGGATTCGCGCCACCTCGCGCAGGCCGAGCGCATGGATCTCGGCCGCGCCCTTGCCCTGCACCACGGCGCTGCGGATGAGGAACTCGTAGTAGTCGCGGCCGCCGGGAAGCGCGGTGAGCCCGGCCGCGTCCGGCGCCATGGGCTGGTACTCGTCGAGGAGGAAGCTCCTGAAGCGGCGTAGCGCCGGCTGGTACTCGTCGGCGATGGCGTCTCGCGCTGCGGTGGTGAGCTCCGCGCGCTCGCTCTGCGCGATGCCGCCGGCGAACTCGCGAAAAGGTCCGAGCAACGCGCTCTTATCCACGTCATCGACGACGTGCGCATCGATCGCCGCGACGACGCGCGTCACGACCGGCAAGGCGCTCATCCATCGGCTGCGCATTCCCGCCTTCAACCGTTCGATCGTGTCGTCGACGAGGCGCGGCGTGGCGCGAAGGCGTTGCGTGTAATCCCGATAGTCCTGGACGGTCCGGAACGCCGTGACCTGCGCCGCGCGCGGCATCATGTTCTGCACCCCGCCCAGCGTGGAAAGGACGATGCCTTCCGCGTCGCGGTAGCTCTGCGCTTCCACCGCCGAGCGCAGGCGGTCGAGAAGAAGCTCGTGCGAGATGCGCTCCTCGCCCGCGAGCGCCTCGGGGTCGATCGCCGTCTGGCGTGCGAGCGCAAGCCTCTCGCGCGCACGCTCTCGTTCGAGCTCCCGGAGCGAGAGATCGGGCAGCAGGTGGTTGTAGCCCTCGACGCCGCGCACCGTGGCCTGGAGCGGATTGCGCCGCAGCGCCGCATCGAGCTCTTCGTCGAGGAGAGCGTTCACTCGGCGGCGTCGTTTCCGGAGGGGGATCGCGCGGCAGGAGTCATCGCGGCACGAAATATACACCCGGGGTCAGCCGAGCCCGTCCGCTACGGCGAAAGAACGAGCGTGTGCGCCGCCGCGACCTCCTCGCGCCGCGCCGGGATGGTGATGTACTCCACGCGCGCCCAGCGCTGCGCGAAGCTCGCATACCACGGCGAGAACACGTTGCCCGACTGGCCCGTCGACTGCATGTAGCGCGAGCGGTCCAGGTCGGCGAGGTCGTAGATCGCGCGCAGGCTCGGCGCGTGGCGGTTGGCGAAGGGACGCTCGTCGTCGCGGATGGTGATGGCGCCCACGTCGACAGAGTAGGAATCGCCCGGTGTCTCGGGCGAGACGTTGAAGAGCCGCCCGATGTACGGCACGAGGCCCAACGGCCGGTGGTCACCCGCCGCGGTGTGCGCCGCGCCCCAGCGCCACGACGACGCGTCGCCGTAGCGCTTGCGCAGGTCTTCGGCGGCGAGGTCGAATGCGCGCGCCGCCATCACGAGGCAAGTCTCGCGCTCGGGCGTCCTCATGTCGTCGCACCAATGGTCCTCGCCGCCCTTCGCGGTGAGCACGTTGATCATGAACGTCGCGCGCAGATCCCACGAGTCCGCGAAAAGGTCTCCCAGCTCGTCGGCGTAGACGAGGCGCGTGAGCTCGCGATACCACGCGGTGAAGACGAGCGGCGCGGCGAGGTCCATCTTCGCTTCTCCCGTCCATCCCGCGAGCATCGCCTGCGCATTGCGGCCCGCCTCGCTCGCAGGCGCGACGGATCGGGCGAGCGGCAGCAGGTCGCGCGCCAGGCGCGAGAGCACGTCGGCCTGAATGCGCGCGAAGGAATCGAGCGAGTGCTTGGGTCTCTCCGCGAGCATCTCCTCGATGCGCTCGGCGCGATACGGCGCGAACCAGTCCACGGAGACGAACGGCCTGTATCCGGGCGGCGTGATCTTCTGGTTCGCCGTGACGATGGTGCCGCCCGGGGGATCGACCCATTGCGGCATCTCCTCGAAGGGCAGGAACCCGACCCAGTCGTACTTCGCGATCCAGCCCGGCACCGGCACGCGCCCCATCGCCTCGTTGTCGGCGCTGCGTACCGGGAGCCGCGCCGGTGCGATGAAGCCGATGTGGCCGTCGCGCAGGGCGTACACCACGTTCTGGTGCGGCGCCGTGAAGCCGCGGAACGCCGCCATCAATTGCGCGCGGTCGCGCGCGCGATTGAGCTCGAAGCCGGCGCGCGCGACGGTGCTCTCCTCGGTGAGCGCGGCCCAGGCGAGTGCCAGCACGTGTCCCTTCGGCGCCGCTCCCGCCGCGGTCTTCACCACATCCGAGATCACCGGACCATGGCGCGTCGCGCGCACCGTGATATGGCGCTCCTCCTTGCCCACGCGGATCAGCTCGTCTCGCGTCTCGAACTTCGCCGTGCCGGTGGGCGTCACGTAGCTCTGCGGATCGCCGGGCGCGATTCTCTCGACGAAGAGATCCTGCGTGTCGCTGTTGGTGGTGGTGAACGACCAGGCGAGCTCGTCGTTGCGGCCGAGCACGACGAAGGGAACGCCGGGGAGCGTGCCGCCCACCGCGTTGCCCTCGGGCGTCGAGACGTGCGCGAGGTACCAGAGGGACGGCGCCTGCAGCCCGAGATGCGGATCGTTGGCGAGAAGGGGCTTGCCCGTCTCGCTGCGCTCACCCGAGACCACCCAGTTGTTCGAGCCGATCGCCTCCTCGTGCGGCGGCGTGGCCGCGAGGAGCGCCGTGGCCATGGGCGCGAGCTCCGCGTAGAGCATGCGCAAGTCGGGAATCGGAGGCGCGGCGGAATCGCCCGGATATGGCGGCAGGAATTCGCTCGCGAGCTCGGGCCCCAGCTTCGCCGTGAAGCGCAGCCGCGCGAGCTCGGTGCGCCAGTTGGAGGACAGGTCCCACGCCATCACGAAGAGCCAGCCCATGGTGTCGGCGGGCTTCCAGCGCGCGGGCTTCATGCGGAACACGTGGAATTCCACGGGGAGCGTCGGATCGGTGTCGAGGAACGCGTTCACGCCGGCCGAATACGCCTCGAGGTTCGCGAGCGTCTGCTCGTCCATGCGCGCCACGATGCGCTCCGAGATGCGCGCGATGCCGAGCGTTCGCATCAAGCGGTCCACGTCGTAGGCGCGTTCGCCTAGAAATTCCGAGAGCCGCCCCTCGCCCACGCGCCGCTGGAACTCCATCTGCCAGAGGCGATCCTGCGCGTGCACGTAGCCCATGGCGAACCAGCCGTCGCGCGCGTTCTTCGCGAAAAGATGCGGCACGCCTTCCGGGTCGCGCACGATCTCGACCGGGGCCTGCAGTCCCTTCGCCGTGATATTGCCGTCGAGAAGCGGCAGCGAGCGCTGCATCCATACCCACGCGCCGGCGGCGGCCGCCAGGGCCAGCACCACGACGACCGCGAGGATTCGTGCGACTGCTTTCATGCGGCGCCGAAGCTAGGGCGCCTGCTTCGGCGGGCCGCCGCCCGACTCCACGGAGACGAACACGCCGCCCTGGTACATCTCGGAGCGCTCGTCGGTGACGGGCTTCTCCTTTTTCAGGAGCTCGTCGGCGAAGTCCTCCGCGTCGTCGATGGGCCGGTAGCCGAGGCGATGGGCGTTCGAGTTGTCGTACCAGCTGCGCTTGTTGCCCGAGACGCCGTAGACGATCTCGAAGCGTACGTCGGGATGGTCGATGCCGATCGCCACGAGCTGCGCCAGGTCGCGCGGCGAGATCCAGATCGAGAGCCGCCGCTTGTCCGCCGGCCGCGGGTTCACGTTGCCGATGCGCATGTTGAAGACCTCCATGCCGTACTTGTCGGCATAGAGGCTGCCGAGGGCTTCGCCGAAGACCTTCGACACGCCGTAGCGGCTGTCGGGCTTCGGGTAGACGCGATGGTCGATGGTCTGGGCGCGGCGGTAGAAGCCCACCGCATGGTTGCTGGTGGCGAAGAGGATGCGCTTCACGCAGTTCACGCGCGCCGCCTCGAAGGTGTTGTACGTCCCCTCGATGTTGGCCGCGAGGATCGTCTCCCACGGGCCCTCCACCGAGAAGCCGCCCAGGTGCACGATGGCGTCCACGCCCTTCGTCACCTTCTCCATGTCGGAGAGCTTCGCCACGTCGCCCTGCATGAATTCCTCGCCCGCGGCCACGCCGGTGACGGGCTTGATGTCCGACAGGCGCAGCTTGTAGCGCCCGGCGAGCTCGCGGCGCAGGTGCGTGCCGACGTCGCCCGCGGCGCCGGTGATGAGGACGGTTTTCATGGAGTCTCCTCGGATGGATCGAAATCGAGCTCGACCTTCGCGCCCATGGGGTCGTGGCAGAAGACCTGCCAGATGCGCGTGCCCACCTGCTGGCGCAGCGCGAACTCGACGCCCTTCGCCTTCAGGCGCGCCACCGTGCCCTTCAGGTCCTTGGCGCTGAAGGCCATGTGGTCGATGACCCCGGCGCGCTCGCCCGGAAGCTTCGCCGCGGACACGTGCAGGATCGGCTGCCCGCCCGCGTACAGCCACGCTCCGGGAAATCCCAGCGGCGGGCGCTCGCCCTCGGTGAGGCCGATCACGTCGACATAGAAACGGCGCGTCGCCTCGACGTCGTCGGTGAGGACGTTGAAATGGTTCATGCCTGCGATGGCCATGGCTCCTCCTTCACGTCGCGCTCAAAGACCGGCGGCGAGGAAGCCGCCGTCCACCCGGATGGTCTCGCCGGTCACGAACGACGCCGCGTCGCAGGCGAGGTAGATCGCGGCGTCCACCATGTCGCCGGCCTCGCCGAAGCGCGCCATGGGCGTGCGCGCCACCGCGAGCGCCTTGCGCTCCGCGGACATCTTGTCGCGGTTGAGGTCGGTGATGACGAAGCCCGGTGCGATGGCGTTAACGCGCACGCCGCGCCCCGCCCATTCGGTCGCGAGGGTCTCGGTGAGGTTCACCACCGCCGCCTTGCTGATGCCGTAGATGGCGCTCCTCGGCCAGCCGCGGTAGGAGGAGAGCGAGCCGATGTTCACGATGGCGCCGCTGCCCCGCGCGAGCATGTGCCGGCCCACCTCGGTGCACGCGAAGAAGACGCTCTTCAGGTTGGTATCGATGATCGCGCTCCAGTCGGCCTCGACGAATTCCTCCGCGGGCTTGAGCGTCGTCGTCCCCTGGCAGTTCACGAGGATGTCGATGCGGCCGTGGCGGGTGAGGTTTGAGGCCACGAGCGCGCGCAGCTGCGCCGGCTCGCTCACGTCCGCGCGCTCGCCGTGCACCTCGCCCGAGCGTGCGAGCGAAGCGAGGGCGCGCTCGAGCTTGCCCGGGTCGCGCCCGGCGATGACCGTCTTCGCCCCGGATGCGAGGTAGCCCTCGGCGATCGCGTGGCCGATGCCGCTGGTGCCGCCGATCACGAGGGCCACCTTGCCTTCGAGGCTGAACGAGGGGCGCATGGTGTCGCGGGGCGTGCGGGAGCGGCGGTGCTCGGGAGTCGCTACGGCAACGGCGCGGACTTGAGCACTTCTTCGAATGTGGTGATGCCCTGCGCGACCTTGGTGGCGCCGGAAATGCGCAGCGGCCGCATGCCCGCCTTGTACGCCGCCTGCGTGAGCGCCACCACGTCGGTCTGCGCGTTGATGAGCTTCTTGATCTCGCGGTTGATCTGCATGATCTCGTAGATGCCGACGCGCCCCATGTAGCCGGTGTTGCGGCACTCGAGGCAGCCCACCGGGCGGAAGATGGATTCCGGCGGCGGCGCCTTGAAGGGCGCGCACACCGAATCCCAGAGCACGCGTTCCTCTTCCCGCTTGAACGGCACCTGCTCCTTGCAGTGCGGGCAGAGTGTGCGCACCAGGCGCTGCGCCATGACGCCCAGCAGGCTCGAATTGAGGAGGTACGCGGGCGCTCCGAGGTCCAGCAGGCGCGTGATCGACGACGGGGCGTCGTTGGTGTGCAGCGTGGAGAGCACGAGGTGGCCGGTGAGGGCCGCCTGGATGGCCATGTCCGCGGTCTCGTGGTCGCGGATCTCGCCGATCATGATGATGTCCGGGTCCTGGCGCATGAGGGCGCGCACGCCGGCGGCGAACGTGAGGTCGATCTCCGTCTGCACCTGCATCTGGTTCACCCGCGAGTCGATCATCTCGATCGGGTCCTCGATGGTGCAGACGTTCACTTCCGGCTGCGCGAGCTGCTTCAACGTCGTGTAGAGCGTGGTGGTCTTGCCGGAGCCGGTGGGGCCGGTCACGAGGAGGATGCCGCCCGGCTGCTTGATGAGGTGCTGCCAGACGGTGTGCTCGTCCTCGGTGAAGCCCAGGTCCTTGAAGTCGCGCAGCAGCACTTCCGGGTCGAAGATGCGCATCACCAGCTTCTCGCCGTGCGCGGTGGGGAGCGTCGAGAGGCGCAGCTCGATCTCTTCGCCGTCGGGCATGCGCGTCTTGATGCGCCCGTCCTGCGGACGGCGCTTCTCCATCACGTCCATGCGCCCGAGGATCTTGATGCGCGCCGTCATCGCCACCATCACCGAGAACGGCACCTGGTAGACCTGGTGCAGCACGCCGTCGATGCGGAAGCGCAGCACGCCGACTTCGCGCTTGGGCTCGAGGTGGATGTCGCTCGCGCGCTGGTCGAAGGCGTACTGCCACAGCCAGTCGACGAGGTGGACGATATGGTGGTCGTTGGCGTCGAGCGTGCGCCCGGCCTTGCCGAGCTCCACCAGCTGCTCGAAGTTCGAGAGCCCCGAGGTCTGCACCCCCGAGGCCTCCGCGCGCTTCATGCTCTTGGCGAGGTTGAAGAACTCGCCCTGGTAGCGCTCGATGTCGACCGGGTTGGAGAGGACGCGCTTGATGTTCAGGCGCAGCATCGAGGCGAGCTCGCTCTCCCAGCTCGTCATGAACGGCTCGGAGACCGCGATGGTCACGTCCTTGCCGCTCACTTCCACGGGGAGGATGCCGCGCTGCTTCGCGTAGTCCGAGGACATCACCGCGGTGACCGACTTCAAGTCGATCTTGAGCGGATCGATGTGATAGAAGGGCAGCCGCAGGCGCCCGGCGAGCCACTCGCTGATGGACTGCGCAGTGAGGACCGGGCTGGGGGGCTTCAGGGACCTCAGCCGAGCCTCGCCCAGCACGATCACCGGGTGGCGCTGCCCCGGACGCCCGGCGATGCGCGCCTCCGAGACGACCTTCGCCGCCGTGGGGGCGTCCAGCAGCCCGTCCTCGACCAGCCAGTCGACGACCTCCTTCAGCGCGAGCTTGCGATCCAATGCCTTGGCGGGTGCGGCGGTGGCCATCGCCGAATTATCCCCGAAAACCGGGGACAGACCCCGATTTTCCGCCGTGCGGAAAATCGGGGTCTGTCCCCGGTTACGAACGCCGCGGCATCCGCGCGAAGAGGACGAGGAGCAAAAGGTAAGCGACGCTCCAGCAGCCGGCCGCCGTCCAGAGCAGCGCCCGCGGCTGGACCCATCCGAAGTCCGCAGCCACGCGCGCGAGCGTCGCGAGCGCGACGAGCCCCGTGCTCCACGCGGGAAGCACCTCGCGCGCCGGGTCGCGCCGCGCGAGCCGCGCCCAGGTGAGAGCCATCACGTTGCTCGTGAGGGTGCCCATCGCGCCCACCGTGACGACATGCAGCGCCGTCACGAGATGGCGTGCCGATATGAGCGCCGCGCCGGTGCAGGCGAGGCCCAGCGCGAGCCACCCGTAGCCCGCGGCGAGGCAGAGGAGGTCGCGGCGCCCGCGATGCGCGCGAGCCCCACCGCGGCCGCGACGACCGCGCACAGCATCGCCACGATGAGAGCCCCCTCGAGCCGCGGCTGCACGCGCGCCGCGAGGTTTCCGCCCTGCCGGTGGATCTGCCCCGCCGTCGCCGGCGCGATGATGCGCCCGCCCATGAAGAGCATGAGCGAGGCGAGGAGCAGCACCGCGATCGCCAGCACCGCGAGCTGCAGCGGCCCCGAGCCCAGCCGCAGCGCGACCTGGGCCGCCACCGCGCTCGCGCACAGCGTCACGAGGATCACGGGAAGCGCACGGTTGCGCAGCTTCTTCGCGCTCGTGAAGAGGCGCGGCGCGAGCTGCCATGCGAGGATCGCGGCGAAGGCCACGTTGAGGATCGCCGACGCGAGGCCCTGCGGCGCCGCGAGGAACGCCAAGCGCGCGCCGAGCCACGCGACGAAAAGCGTGGCGAGCTCGCGTCGCTGCGTAGGCCCCAGCTGGTTCCCCGCGACCGCGGCGAGCGCGAAGCCGAACCGCATCTCGTGCGCATGCCCGGCGGGGAACGCGAGGCCGGGGATCGCCGGAATCGCCCCGAGCATCGCGGCGACCGACGCGGGAAGGAAAACGGCCGCATAAGCCGCGGCCGCGGGGAAGAAGAGCGCGTTCCCGGGAACGCGCGCGGAAGCTTTCAGGATCGGCTCAGGCGACGAAGGCGAGGATGGCTATGTAGTGGGCGGCGCTGCCGGCGATCACGAAGAGGTGCCAGATGCCGTGGAAGTGCCGCACGCGCTCGTCGAAGAGATAGAAGACGATGCCGGCCGTGTAGAGGAGCCCGCCGCCCACGACCCACGCCATCCCCGACCAGGCGAGCGCGTGGAAGAGCGGCGCGACGGCCACGATCGCGAGCCATCCCATGAGGACGTAGATCGCGAGCGAGGCCACGCGGGCGCCGCGGGCGAGCCACCACTCCTGCGCGATGCCAGCCACGGCGAGCGCCCACCCGGCGCCGAAGAGCGTCCATCCCCACGCGCCGTTCAGCGTCACCAGCGCGAACGGCGTGTAGGTGCCCGCGATCAGCAGGTAGATCGAGCAATGGTCGAGCTTGCGGAAGACCGACTTCGTCCGCCCGCGCGTGCTGTGGTACAGCGTGGACGCGAGGTAGAGAAGGATCAGCGTCGCGCCGTACACCGAGAAGCTCACGATGCGCCACGGGTCGCCCTTCACCGCCGCGAGGACCACGAGCCCCGTGACGCCCGCCAGCGCGAGCACCGCGCCCGCGAGGTGCGTGTAGCCGTTGAATCTCTCGCCGCGGTACATCCCTCGATTATCCCACCGCGTCGAGCGCCCGGCGCGCCTGCGCCTGCAAGGCGCGCCAATGGCGCGCGCACTCGCCTTCGCGCGGCGTCGTCTGCGCGATGGCGCGTGCGACCTTGACCAACGCCTCGACCGCCCGGTCGTGGTCGGCGGCGAGGACGTACTCCACCTTCACGTCGCGACAGATCCCCACGCAAGGCTGCGGATCGTCGATCCTGCCGCAACCGACGCACTGCCAGACCTTGATGCGGTCGACTTCCATGGCGGCCCCCTCGGAACTGCACCCTCAGAACTGCATTTTCAGCTGCACGCCCGCGTTGCGCCCCGGCTGCGTGTAGCGCTCGACGCTCGCGCCCGGGTTGAGGACGCCGCGCACGTCGGACCACAGCCAGTACTTGCGGTCGAAAGCGTTGAACAAGCCCGCATACAGCGCCGCGTGCGCGCCGATCTTCACGAACCCGCTGAGGTCGGCCACCGTATACGAAGGCGGGGGAAAGAGCGTGCCCGCGGAAGCGGCGATGCGGCTCTTCGCCCATGCGTGCGTCACGTGCAGCTCCGCGCCCATCGCGTGCGCCGCGTTCTCCCACGCGAGGCCCGCGACGATTTTCGCCGGGTCCACGGAGTCGAGGGGCACGTTACGCGTGCGGTCGTCGCCGCGGCTCGCCGATGCGCCCGCCTTCGCGGTCCAGCCGGCGGTGATGCGCGCCTCGAGGCGCGCCTCCACGCCCTCGATGAGCGCGCGTGTCACGTTCTGCGACTGGAAGGTGATGGGCGCGGTGGTCACGCAGTGCGGATCGCCGGGGCACACGAGCGGCGCGCGCGAGATAATGAGATCGCGATAGTCGGTGCGATATACCGTGAGCGTGTAGTCGAACGCCGCGTGGCGTCCGCGCAGTCCCGCCTCGAAGCCGCGGCTCGTCTCGGGCCGCAGGTCCGGATTGGGAATCACCGTGTATCCGAGCGGCAGGTTCGAAAGGCCCACGTTCACGTCGAAGTACGGCGGCGCGCGGAATCCGGCCGCGGCCTGCAGCGTTAGCGTCGTGTCGCGCGCGACGGGAAAGAGCACGCCCCGCTTCGGCGACCACGCGGAGTCGGTGATGCCGACGGGCTTTCGTCCGGGGTTGCCCGCCTCGTAGATCGCGTCGGATTCGGGGCTCATGCGGAATCGGTCGTAGCGAAGCGCCGGGATCAGCGTCGCGCGCATCACTGCGATCTCGTCCTGCGCGAACGCGCCCTCGCGGTCGACGTGCGACTTCGGAAAGTCGCGCGTCGGGAAGACGTCGGTGCCCACCACGTTGCTCACCGAGCCCGTGCCGAGGTTGGTCTGCCGCCCGTCGCGCATCTCCTCGGCGCTGGTGCGCGACCACTCCGCTCCGTAGACGAGCGCGTGCATGCCGCCCACGGCGCTTTGCCCGATCGCGGTCACCCCGGTCTCTTCCTGGTCGAAGCGGAAGCGCGCCTCGCGGCGGCAGCTGATGGCGCCGGCCGCCGAGAGGCACTGCGCCGTCGTATTGGCGCGCACTTCCGTCGTGTCCTGCGCGGTGCTCGAGCGCTGCCGATAGGCGACGACCGAAAGCCGGTCGACGGGCCCGAGCGCGTGGAAGACGCCGTCCACGCTCGCGCGCGTGCGCTGCGCGCGGTCGTTTCCGTCGAGGCTCACCGTGCGCGGCGATTGCGGGTTGAGCGAGAGCACGTCGGTGGCGACCGCGCGCTCGAAACGGTCGTAGGTCGCGCGGCTCTTGGCGCCCTCGGCGTCCTCGTAGCCCGCCTGCGCGAATCCTCCCACCGCCGCGCCGGGGCGAAGCAGGTCCTTCGGATCGAGCGTCGTCATCGCGACCACGCCCGCGAGCGCGTCGGAGCCGTACAGCGCCGAGCCCGGCCCGCGCAGGATCTCGACGCGCGAAAGCAGGCCCAGGTCGAAGGGATTGCGGCTCGCGTTGGAGAAGCTGCCCACGCGGTATCCGTCGGGAAGGCGCACGCCGTCGAGGAGCATCTGCACGCGGTTGCCGTCGAGGCCGCGGATCGAGATGTTGCCCAGGCCGAAGCGCGCCGGCCCGTTCTCGATGGACACGCCCGGCTCGTAGCGCAGCGCATCGCGCATGTCGCGCGCAAGCCCCCGGTCAAGCTCTTCGCGCTCGATCACGCTCACGGTGGCGGGCGTGTCGTCCACGGACTGCACGATGCGGCTCGCGACCGGCGTGACGACGATCTGCTCCATGCGCTGGGGGGTGGTTTCGGGGACGGCGTCCGACAGGCAAACGCCCGCCGCGAGGCTCGCGGCAAGCGCGGCCGGATATGCGATCGATCTCATGGAGCCAGAATATCGGCGCGCCTCCCGGCATTATTGATCCAAAACAAGGTCGGCAACGCCGCTCGTGGGAAATTGCGGCATGAGCTCCGGGCTCCTCACGCCACGCGCCGATTCGGGCAACCGCACGATGGAGCTCCTCGCGCGCGCGCCCATCTTCCGCGACCTGTCGCGCGAGGAGCTCGCGGGCATCGCCGCGGGCACCACGGAGCACCGCGCCGCGCGCGGCGCGTCGATCTTCCTGCGCGGCGACCCGTGCAACGGCTTCCATTTCGTGGTCTTCGGGCAGGTGAAGCTCGCGTTGAGCACCGCCGCGGGAGCCGAGAAGGTGGTCGAGATCGTGGGGCCCGGGATGACCTTCGGCGAGGCGCTCATGTTCACCGACCGCCCCTACCTCGTCGCGGCGACGGCGGTCTGCGACACGCTCCTCCTGCACGTCGGCAAGGAGGCGCTCTACCGCGAGCTCGAGCGCGACCCGAGGCTCGCGCGCCGCATGCTCGCGGGGCTTTCGTGGCGGCTGCACATGCTGGTGAAGGACGTCGAGGCGCTCACGCTGCACTCCGCGACCCAGCGGGTCATCGGATACCTCGCGACGCTCGAGGAGCTCGCGGCGGGCGCCGCGCGCATCACGCTCCCCGCGCAGAAGTCGACGGTGGCCTCGCGCCTCAATCTCACGCCCGAGTACTTCTCGCGCATCCTGCACGAGCTCGCGGCCGACGGCCTGGTGAAGATCGACGGCCGCGACATCGAGATCCTCGACGCGGCGCGGCTGCGCGCCTTCGGCGCCGCCGACGAGGCCTAGAGCGACAACACCCAGGCGGCGAGCTTCTTCGCGTCCTCGTCGGTCACCTTGTTGGGCGGCATCGGGATCGCGCCCCATTTTCCGCTGCTCCCCTTGAGGATGCTGCCCACGAGCTTGTCCTGCGCGTCGGCCTGCCCCTTGTACTTCTTCGCGACCTCCGCGTAGGGCGGCCCGATCACCTTCTTCGTCACGTCGTGGCACGCGGTGCAGCCCTTCGTCTTCGCGAAGTCGAATCCCGCGTCCGCGGCGGCGGGCCCGGCGGCGAGGCAAAGGAGCGCGCCGAACGCGCCCCCGATGAGTGCTTTGCTCTTCATGTCCGTCCTCAGTAGATGTCGTGCTGGGTATTGTAGATGTTGAAGTGGCCCGTCGGCGTGATGAGCCTCGGATCCTTGATCACGGCCTTGAGCTTGAGCGTCTTGTCGTCCACGATCACGAGCGCGGATTCCTGGTTCTTCGCGCTCCACACCGAGAACCACACCTCGTCGCCCGCCTTGTTGAATTCAGGCTGCACGATGCGCCCGGCGCTCTCGCCCTTGATGTCGGCCCAGTCGAAGATCGGCAGCACCTTGAAGCCGGCCTTCAGGTTCTTCACGTCGAACACCGCCACCGAGCGGCTCACCTTCGGATCCGGGTTGAGCGGCGTGTCCACGTAGAGGTGCGTGCTCTTCGGATGCGTCTTGATGAAGAGGTTGCCCCCGCCCTGCCCGTCGATCACCTCGCACACCTTCCACGCGTACTTCTTGTGGTGCTCGGGATCGGTGCCGATGAGGGAGATCTTCTCGCTGCCGAGGTGGCCCGTGGCCCACACCGGGCCGCAGGTCGGGTGGATGAAGTTGGCGCCGCGTCCCGGGTGCGGGATCTTGTCGACGTCGACGAGGGCCTCGAGCTTGCCCTTCTTCGCGTCCACCACCGCGATCTTGTTCGACTGGTTGGCCGCCATCATCACGTAGCGGTGCGAGCCGTCCCAGCCGCCGTCGTGCAGGAAGCGCGCGGCGGGGATTTCCGTCACGTTGAGGTTCTTCACGTCGCGGTAGTCCACCATCAGGATCTTGCCGGTCTCCTTCACGTTGACGACGGAACTCGGGCTTGAACTCCGAGGCGACGATCGCCGCCACGCGTGGCTCGGGATGGTATTCCTGCGTGTCCACCGTCATGCCGCGGGTGCTCACGACTTTCAGCGGCTCGAGCGTGTCGCCGCGCATGATCACGTACTGCGGCGGCCAGTACGAGCCCGCGATCGCGTACTTGTCCTCGTAGCCCTTGTACTTGGAGGTGTCCACGGAGCGCGCCTCGAGGCCCACGCGGATCTCCGCCACCGTGGCGGGCTTCGCCATCCAGAGGTCGATCATGTTGATGCGGGCGTCGCGGCCGATCACGAAGAGGTAGCGCCCCGAGGCCGACACGCGCGAGATGTGCACGGCGTAGCCGGTCTTGATGATCGAGATGATCTTCTTCGTGTCGCCGTCGATGAGGGCGATCTCGCCCGCGTCGCGCAGCGTGGTGGAGAAGATGTTGTCGATGTTGTAGCCGTTCTGCTTGGTCTTCGGGCGCTGCTCCACGGGCACCTGCACGCGCCAGGTCGCCTTCATCTCCGGCAGGCCGAACTCGGGCGGCTGGGGCGGCGTCTGCTGCACGTAGCGCGCCATCATGTCGACCTGGTCGTCGTTCAGCTCGCCCGAAGTGCCCCAGTTGGGCATGCCCGCGGGCGAGCCGTACTTGATGAAGACCTTGAGGTAGTCGGTTCCCTTGTCGATGGTGATGTCGGGCGTGAGGGCCTTGCCGGTGGCGCCCTTCCTCAGCACGCCGTGGCAGCCTGCGCAGCGCTCGAAAAAGATCTGGCGGGCGTTGTCGAACTCCGCCTTCGTCATGGAAGGCGCCTTGGGGTTGATGTCCTGGTACATCGGGACATCCTTCATCGGCGAGGAACCTGCCTGGTAGCGGATCTCGACGGGATCGACTTGCTTGGGTTCCTGCGGCGTGATCTCGGTGTGCTTTCCCTGCGCGAACGCGCCGGCGGCGATTGCCATGCCGGCGATTGCGAGGGCGATACGGTTGGGCGCGCGCATGGCGACGTCTCCTGACTCGATGCGCTTTGGGATTTGGATGAAGTGTCGCGCCAAGCTTGGGCGCGGGCTTTGATGTGGGTTAAAGAATCGGGTTTCCACGAACGATGACGAGCCGCACCCCGGCCTCCTCGCGCTGCACGCAGTAGCGGAAGCCGTCGCGTTTCAGGATCCCGTAGAGGGGAAAGGGCTCCCTCGACAGGAGGAAGCGCAGCGGCTCGTTCGTGGCCGCGGGCAACGCCTCGAGGATGCGTTGCAGCGGCTCGGGCGGCTCGAGCCCGCGCAGATCGACGATGGCGTCGGGGTCGCTTTGCAAGGTGCGGCCATCATCGCCCGGGGGCCCGGCGCATTTCCTTAAGACAGATTAAGGCATCGGGAATTGCGCGGCATGAGCATGGGCCCATCGCAGTGACCGGGAGTTCGCGTCGATGCAACGCACCGTTCGTCAAGCCGTCGCCGCCGGTCTCGCCCTGAGCGGGCTCGGCATCGCCGCGGCCGCCTTCGACCGCCTCGAACCGCGCATCGGCACCGCGCCGCCCGCACGACCCGCCGCCGCACCCTCGATGTTCGACACGCTCACGCTGCTCCAGTACGGCTACGGCGCCTTCGACTGGATGCTTCCCGCCCCCCCCGGAGACCCTAATGACCGAAATCGACGCCACGCTGACTGACCCGCCGGACGAGCCCGTTCCCGCCATGCAGCAGCTCCTCGACAACCCTTTCCTGCTGCTGTTCATCGGCATCGTGATGCCCACGGTGCTCTACATCATCTGGGGTGTGATGGAGATCGTGAACATCCCGATCGCGAAGTGACGCCAAGAACGGAGAAGACGCGATGAGCGCCATCGAACCCCCGCGCCACCGATTGTGGTGGAAGCAGCCGCTGGACCGCGTCGAAGGCACGTGGATCGCGATCGCCTTCGTCTGGTGCCTCGTGATGTTCTTCATGATGCCGTACTGGCACATCTACGGTAAGCAGAACCTCGCCAACGAGGCCTACCGGCAGACGCCCGAGGCCTACCAGAAGAAGACCGAGGAGATGGTCGCCAGGTACAAGGTGCGCGAGGAGACCGACCTCAAGATCCCGGTGGTGCATCCGCCGGCGGGCGCCGACGTCTTCCTCATCGCGCGCCTGTGGCAGTGGTGGCCGATGATCGAGCTCGAGGCCGGCAAGACCTATCGCGTGCACCTCATGTCGATGGACTACCTGCACGGCTTCTCGCTGCAGCCGGAGAACATCAACATCCAGGTCCACCCGGGTTACGAGCACATCGTCACGCTCACCCCGACCTCGCCCGGCACCTACGCGATCGTATGCAACGAATACTGCGGCATCAATCACCACACCATGGTGAGCCGCCTCTACGTGGTGAAGTGAGGAGCGCCCAATGGCCGTGAACCGACTGTTCCGCACCTGCCCCACGTCGGGGCTGGTCTTCCACGAGCCCGCCGAGAAGCTGATGAAGGCCAACGCCGTGGCGGGCGTGGTCTTCCTGCTGCTGGGCGGAGTCCTCGCCCTCCTCGTGGTGCTCACGCGCTGGCCCGCGGTGCACCTGCTGCCCGCCGACTGGTTCTACCTCGTGCTCACCGCCCACGGCGTGGACATGCTCATCTTCTGGATCATCTTCTTCGAGATCGCGGTGCTCTACTTCTGCGCCTCGACGCTCCTCAAGTGCCGGCTCGCGACCCCGCGCATCGCGTGGGCCGCGTTCGGACTCATGATCGCCGGAGCGCTCGTCAACAACTTCGCCGTGTTCAAGGGCGACTCGAGCGTGATGTTCACGTCCTACGTGCCGATGGGAGCGCACTGGTCTTTCTACCTCGGCTTGATCCTCTTCGCGGTGGGCGCGCTCGTCGCGTGCTTCGTCTTCCTCGGCACGCTCGCGGTCGGCCGCGCCGAGAAGACCTACAACGGGTCGCTCCCGCTCGTCACCTTCGGCGCGTTGACCGCGTGCATCATCGCGATCTTCACCATCGCCTCCGGCGCCATCATCCTCATCCCCACCTTCCTCTGGTCGTTGGGGTTGGTCGACCACCTCGACTCGCTCATGTACAAGACGGTCTGGTGGGCCTTCGGGCACTCGTCGCAGCAGGTGAACGTCGCCGCGCACGTGTCGGTCTGGTATGCGATCGCCGCGATCGTCTTCGGCGCGAAGCCCCTCTCGGAGCGCGTGAGCCGCGGCGCCTTCCTCCTCTACATCTTCTTCCTGCAGCTCGCGAGCGCGCACCACCTGCTCACCGACCCGGGCCTCACCTCCAACTGGAAGATCTTCAACACGAGCTACGCGATGTACCTCGCGGTGCTCGCTTCCATGGTGCACGGGCTCACGGTGCCGGGCGCGATCGAGGTCGCGCAGCGCGAGAAGGGCTACAACCGCGGCCTCTTCGAATGGCTGCGCAAGGCGCCGTGGTCCAACCCGGTGTTCTCGGGGATGTTCATCTCCCTCATCGGGTTCGGCTTCCTCGGCGGCATCTCCGGCGTGATGATGGGCACCGAGCAGCTGAACCTCATCATCCACAACACGATCTACGTGCCGGGCCACTTCCACGCGACCGTGGTGGTGGGCACCTCGCTCGCGTTCATGTCGCTCACCTACTTCCTCATCCCGACGCTCTTCCGCCGCGATGTGATGTTCCCGAAGCTCGCGATGTGGCAGCCCTACCTCTTCGGCCTGGGCATGAGCGCCTTCGCGGTCTTCATGATGGGCGCGGGCACGCTCGGCATTCCGCGGCGTCACTGGGACATCACCTTCGCGGGCAACCCGCTCGCGCACGAGTGGCCCGGCATCGCCTATCTCATGATGGGCCTCACCGCGATCGCCGGCATCGCCGCGGTCGTGGGCGGGGCGTTCTACATCGTCATCGCCGTGGGATCGATTTTCTTCGGCAAGAGGATCGACGCGCCCGCCGCGATACGCGTGGCGGTCCGCGACGGCATGGCGCCGCCTCCCACGCCGTATCCCGCCTACGCCACGGTCCATTCGACGGTCGGCATCCGCGGCTTCGTGGCGCCAGGCACGTTCTCGCTCGCGATGGTGTTCCTCGTCTCCTTCATGCTGTACTACTTCGTGAACTGGAAGTACCTGTCCACGGTGTGGCCGCTGCGGTGATGCGACTCGTCTTCGACCTCTTCAAGCTGCGCATCGGCTTCGCGATCGCCCTCACCGCGCTCGCGGGCGCGGCGACCTCGCCGGGCGCCGCGGGGGCGGGGGCCGTCGCGGTGATGGGGCTCGCGGTATTGGTGGCTTCGGCCGCGGCGGGCGCCTTCAACCAGTACATGGAAGTGGACCTCGACCGGCGCATGGCGCGCACACGCGGGCGCGCCTTCGCGACGGGGCGCCTCACGCACCATCGCGGCTGGCTCGCGCTCATCGTGGCGCTGGTGGCCGGCGCGACCACCGCGGCGGCGTGGCTCGTGAATCCCGCCGCGGCGCTCTATACGTTTCTCGGCGCGTTCTTCTATGGCGTCGTGTACACCGTGTGGCTGAAGCGCCGCACCTGGATGAACATCGTCGTGGGAGGCCTCGCGGGGAGCTTCGCCGTGCTCGCGGGCGCGGCGGCCGTCTCTCCGGCGGCGGCGCTCACGCCGCTGCCGCTCCTCTTCGCGTGGATCCTCTTCCTGTGGACGCCGCCCCACTTCTGGAGCCTCGCCATCGTCTATCGCGAGGACTACGCCGAGGCGGGAGTGCCGATGCTCCCGGTCGTGGTGGGCGAAGCGCGCGCGGCGCGCGCGGTGCTCTTCGGCACGGTGCTCCTCGTCGCCTCGTCCCTCGCGCCCGTCGCGTTCGGGATGGGCGCGATCTACGCGGCCGGTGCGATCGCCGGCGGCGCGATGTTCCTGCGCGCGGCCTGGCGCCTCGCGCGCGCGCCCTCCAGGGCCGCGGCGCGCTCGAGCTTCCGCGCCTCCCTCGTCCAGCTCACCTTGCTCCTCGTCGCCGCGATCGCCGACCGGGTCGCCTAGCGGCCATGGGCCGCGCCATCGCAATCACGGCCGCGGCGACGGCCTCTCTCGGTGTCGCCTTCGGCGCGTGCGCGGCCGCCATCGACGCCGGCCCGGCTCTCGCATCGAGCCGCGCCGTCATCGGCTCCGAGCCGGGCGCCTACGCGTTCACCGACGTCGACGGCCGGCGCGTGACGCTCGCGGACTATCGCGGCAAGCCCCTCGTGGTGAGCTTCGTCTACACCGCGTGCTCGCAGGTCTGCCCCACCACCACGCGCTTTCTCGCCAAGGCGTTGCGCGAGGCGCGCTCCGTGGTCGGAAAGGATGCGTTCCGCGTGGTGTCGATCGGGTTCGACACCGCGGCGGACAACCCCCTGTCGATGCGCGTGTTCGCGCGGCAGCAAGGCGTCGACGGCGATCCCGACTGGGCCTTCCTCACGCCCGACGCGGGAAGCGTTCGGGCGCTCACGCGCGACTTCGGCTTCGCCTTCGAGCAACAGTCCGGCGGCTACGAGCACCTCGCGCAGGTGACGATCCTCGACGCACGCGGAAGGATCTACGCGCAGGTGTACGGCGAGTCCATGAGCCTGCCGATGCTCGTGCAGCCGCTGCGCGAGCTCGCGCTGGGCGAGCCGGCGGCGCCTGCCGCGGTCGCGTGGCTCGAGCGCGCGCGCCTGCTGTGCACGGTGTACGACCCGGCGTCGGGCAAATACCGCATCGACTACGGCCTCTTCATCGAGCTCGGCGCGGGCCTCTCGTGCCTGGGCTTCACGGCATGGTTCCTGTGGCGCGAGCGCCGCCGCTCGAGGCGGCCATGCTGAGCGCCCCGCGCAGCACCGCGCAGAGAGCGTTCCTCGGCGTCGAGGGACTCTTCAACCGCCTCTTCGGCGAGCGCCTGAACCCGTTCTACTACCTTGGCGCCATCGCCTACTTCCAGCTCTGGATCGTGGTCGGGAGCGGCCTCTACCTCTACGCGTTCTTCCAGACGAGCGCGACGCTCGCCTACGCGAGCGTCGAGGCGCTCACCCATTCGCAGCGCTGGGCGGGCGGGATCATGCGCTCGCTGCACCGCTACGCCTCCGACGGCATGGTGCTCGCGATGCTGCTGCACCTCGCGCGCCACTACGTCTTCGGGCACCACCGGGGCTTTCGCTGGTTCTCGTGGGTGAGCGGCGTGGCGCTGCTCTGGCTCGTCTACGTCTCCGGAATCAACGGCTACATGCTGCCGTGGGACCGCCTCTCGCAGTTCGTGGTGGTCGCGTCGAGCGAATGGCTCGACGCGCTGCCGATCTTCAACGGCACCCTCGCGCGCAACTTCCTCGACACGGCCGCGGTGAGCGATCGCCTCTTCTCGCTGCTCTCCTTCCTGCACATCGGCCTGCCGCTGGGCGTGCTGGCGCTCCTCTGGATCCACACGCAGCGCGTGCCGAAGGTGCACACGCAGCCGCCCGCGCCGATCGCCGCGGGCATCGGCGCGATGCTCCTCGCGCTCTCGATCGTGAAGCCCGCGTCGAGCCAGGGGCCCGCGGACCTGGCGACCGTTCCCCTCGCGCTCGGCCTCGACTGGTTCTACCTGCCCACGCTGCCGCTCATCTACGAATGGGGCATCGGCGCGACGTGGGGCGTGGTCGCGGGCGCGAGCCTGCTGCTTTTCGCCGCGCCGTGGCTGCCGCCGCGCGCGCGCCGGGCGGGCGCCCCCGAGTTCCTCCTCTCGGTGCACCCCGACGAGCGCATCGTCGTCGCGCGCGCCGGCGAGACCGCGCTCGAGGCGGGGCTGCGCGAGGGATTGCCGATGCCCTTCGATTGCCGCAACGGCGGCTGCGGCGTGTGCAAGGCGACGCTCCTCGAAGGCGAGGTGCGGTTGCGCGCCTACCAGGAGAGCGCCCTGCCCGATGCGCAGCGCGCCGCGGGCCGGATCCTCCTGTGCTGCGCCGAGCCCCTCGGCGACCTCGAGATCGAGTACGAGCCCGCGCCCGACGCGAAGCCCGCCCCGGTGCGCCAATACGAAGGTCGCGTGATCGCCCTCGAGCGCCTCTCCCACGACGTGATGAAGGTGCGCCTGCGCGTGGAGCAGGGCGGGAAGCTGCGCTGGCACGCGGGCCAGTACATCAATGTGCTGCTCCCCGACGGCGTGAAGCGCAGCTTCTCCTTCGCGACGCCGCCGGGCGTGAGCGACGAGGTCGAGCTGCACCTGCGCCTCATCGCGGGGGGTCTCTTCACGCCGCGCGTCTTCGAGTCGATGAAGCCCGGCGACGTCCTGCGCTTCGAGGGCCCGATGGGCGCCTTCCACCTGCGCGAGGAAGGAACGAAGCCGATCCTCTTCGTCGCCGGCTCCACCGGGTTCGCTCCCGTGAAGAGCATGCTCGAGCACGCGTTCGCGACGGGCGTGAAGCGGCCCATGGTGCTCTACTGGGGCGTGCGCCGCGGACGCGACCTCTACGCCGCCGCGCTCGCGGAGGGCTGGGCGCGCGACCACGCCAATTTCACCTTCGTGCCGGTGCTCTCGGAGCCGCAGCCCGAGGACGAATGGCAGGGGCGCACAGGCCTCGTGCACGAGGCGATCCTCGCCGACTATCCGGACCTTTCGAGCCACCAGATCTACGCGTGCGGATCGGTGAAGATGGTCGAGGCGGTCGCGCCCGCCTTCGCCGCGCACGGCCTGTCGCCGGACGATTGCTTCTCGGACGCGTTCCACCTCGCTCCGCGCATGCGCGCGCCCGACGCCGACCTCGTGCGTCTCGGAGGCCGCTCATGATGTCGTGGCGCTCCATCGCGTTGCAGGTTCCGGCGTACGCGGCCTTCGCCGCCTTCATCGGCTATTTCTCGTCCGCCCCCGAGTACCGCCATCTCGCCCCGGGGCTCGCCGTGGTGAAGCTTTCCTTCAGCCACGCAGGCGAGCGCAAGCACGAGTGCCACATCCGCACCCCCGAGGAGCTCGCGAAGCTCGCGCCCAACATGCGCGCCGCGCTCGACTGCCCGCGCGAGCGCAGCGACGTCCGCGTCGAGGTCGAGATGGACGGGAAGCTGGTCTATCGCATCGAGGCGCACCCTTCGGGACTGAGCCACGACCTGCCCTCGACGGTGTATCGGCGCTTCGAGGTGCCGGTGGGCAAGCATACGTTCCGCGCGCGGCTCGCCGACACCCCCACGGGGGAATTCCGCCATCACGGCGAGGCGAACGTCGACCTCGCCCCCGGGCGCGTGCTCGTGATCGACTTCATCGCCTCGCGCGGCGGCTTCCAGTTCCACGTGTGACGGCCATGGGCATCGGCGAGCGCATCCGGTCGGGCGACGAGGCAATGGGAGCTCTCCTCGATCGCGTGTTCCCGGCGTCGGCCAACCCGTGGCGCCATCTCGGCAGCCTCGCCTTCCTCTTCTTCGTCGTGTGCATCGCGAGCGGCACGTACGCCTACGCGCTCTTCGACACGAGCCTCGCGGGCGCCTACGAGTCCGGGCGCGCGCTCACCGGGGATCCGCACCTCGTGGGCCGGCTCGTGCGCGGGCTGCACCGCTACAGCGCCGATGCGTTCGTGCTTGCCACCGCGCTGCACCTTGCGCGCGAAGCGGCGCGCGGCCACTTCCGCGCGTTCCGCGCGTGGTCGTGGCTCTCGGGGCTCGTGCTCGTGCCGCTCGCCTGGATCGCGGGCATCACCGGCTTCTGGCTCGCGTGGGACGAGCGCGCGCTCTTCAGCGCCGCCGCGACCGCCGAGTGGCTCGCCGCGTGGCCGCTGCGGATGGCCGCGTTCGCGCGCAACTTCCTCACGCTGGAGTCGATGAACGACCGCTTCTTCTCGCTCGCGATCTTCGTGCACATCGGCGTGCCGCTCTTCGCGCTCGCCGCGACCTGGGCGCACCTCCTGCGCCTGTCCCACGTGCGCGCGTGGCCGCCGCGCTCCCTCGGCGTGGGCTGCGTCGCGACGCTCGCGCTGCTCGCGCTCGCGGCCCCCGTCGCGAGCCTCGAGCCGGCCGACGCGCTCGCCGCGCCCGCGACCGTCGCCATCGACTGGTTCTTCTTCTTTCCCCACGCGATCGCCGACGCCATCACGCCCGGAGGGCTCACCCTCGCCGTCTTGGCCTTCGCGCTCGCCACGATCGCGATGCCGTGGACGGGCCGGCGCGCGCGTCCCGCGGCGGCGGTCGTGGCCCTCGCCAACTGCAACGGCTGCGCGCGCTGCGCCGCCGACTGCCCGTTCGGCGCCGTGGTGATGGTGGCGCGCAGCGACGCGCGTCCCCATCCGCGCGAGGCGCGCGTGATCTCGGATCTGTGCGCCGCCTGCGGCATCTGCACCGGCGCGTGCCCTTCGTCCACGCCCTTCCGCCGCATGACGCGGCTCGCGAGCGGGATCGATCTCGTGCAGCGGCCCGTGCAGGACCTGCGCGCCGAGCTCGACCGCGCCCTCGCGCGCACCGAGCGCCCGGTGATCGTGTTCGCCTGCGCGCCGGCGCGCGCGCCCCCATCCGCCCGGACGAATCGCGTGGCGACGATCACCGCCGAATGCACTGCGATGATTCCGCCCGCGTTCATCGAGTACGTGCTGCGGGCGGGCGCCGCCGGCGTGGTGCTCGCGGGTTGCCGCGCAGGCGACTGCGAGTACCGGCTCGGGGACCGATGGACCGGCGAACGCATCGCCCGCGAGCGAGCGCCCGCGCTGCGCCGCACCGTGCCCCGCGAACGCGTGCGCGTCGTTTCCTGTGGCTCCTATGGGACGGGCGTGGATCACGCGGTCGCGTCCCTTCTCGACAACGAGGTGTCCCATGCATGACCTTCCGGTCGCTTCGCACTTCCCCAGGGCAACGGGCTCGTCGTCGAGCGCCGTGCTCGGCGCGGCACGCTACGACCTCGCGATGCCGACGGATCGCCGCCGCGCGCTCGCCTTCGCGTGGCTCGTCCTGGGCCTCGCGGCCCTCGCCGCCTCGGGAATCTTCTCGGCTCTGCTGGTGGTCTCCCGCACGCCGGGGCTGAACACCCTCTTTCCAGTCGCCGACTTCTTCCGCGTGACACTGGTCGCGCACGTGGACCTGTCCGTGCTGGTGTGGTTCCTCGCGTTCGGCGCGATGCTCTGGAGCGTCGCGGGCGGCCCGCGCGCCATCGCCGCCGGCTGGGTCGCGCTCGCCGTCGCCGCGGGCGGCGCGACCACGATGGCCGTCGCGCCGTTCGTTCAGGCGGCGCGCCCCGTGATGGCGAACTACGTGCCGGTGCTCGACGGGCCCGTGTTCATCTGGGGGCTCGCCGCTTTCGCGCTCGGCATCACGATCGCCTGCGCGCGCGGCATGGCCGTCTACGTTCCCGCGGGCGCGCGCGCCGACGGGGCTTCGGCGCTGCGTCTCGGGCTCAACGCGTCGATGGTGGCGGCGGGCATGGCGGCCTTCGCCTTCGCCGCCTCGTTCGCGCAGGTCGAGCGTGCCCTCGACGCGCCCACCTACTACGAGCTCCTCTTCTGGGGTGCGGGCCACGTGCTGCAGTTCGCCTACACGCTGCTCATGCTGGTCGCGTGGATCTGGCTCGCTTCGGCCCTCGGCGCGCCCTTGGCGCTCCCGCCGCGCGCCGCGGCGTTCCTCTTCGCGATCGCGCTCGCCGCGGTCTACGTGACGCCGTACATCTACCTCGCCCATCCCGTTGCGTCCATCGAGCATCCCAAGCTGCAGACGTGGCTCATGCGATTCGGCGGCGGCCTCGCGGTGCCTCCGATCGCGCTCGCGGTCGCGTGGGCGCTCGTACGCAAGCGCGGGGTCCACGCCGCGGCGCGCCCGCTTCGCGCGAGCCTCGCCGCCTCGATCCTCCTCTTCTCGGCGGGGGGGGTCATCGGCTTCACCATCGACGGGGCCAACGTGCGGGTGCCCGCGCACTATCACGGCTGCATCGTCGGCGTGACCCTCGCGATGATGGGCCTCACCTACCTCCTCCTGCCGCGCTTCGGCTACGCGGCGCCGGTGTCGCGGCTCGCGGTCCGGCAGCCGTGGATCTACGGCTTCGGCCAGCTGCTGCACATCCTCGGGCTCGTGATCTCCGGAGGCTACGGGGTGCAGCGCAAGGTGGCGGGCGCCGAGCAGGTGCTGCGCTCCACGCCGGAGGTGATCGGCATGGGGGTGATGGGAGCGGGCGGGCTCGTCGCCATCGTGGGCGGCCTCGCGTTCCTGTTGGTGGTGTGGCGCTCGCTTCGCGGGCGCGGATGATGCAGCGCCGCCTGCGCCTCATCGGGACGTGGGGCGCGATCCTCACGCTCGCGATCCTGCTCGCGAGCTCGCTGCTGCGGCTCGCCACGGGGATCGAGGCCGGGGAGGCGCGCTCGCTCCTGCCGCCCGCGGTCGAGACCGGCGCGCGCATCGCGCACCGGCTCTCGGCGATGGCGGTCGCGATCCTCGCGGCCCTCACCGTGATGGTGACCTTGCGCGATCGGCCGGCGCCCGCGTCCCGCGTCGTCGCGGTGGCGGCGATCGTCGCGCTCACGCTGGTGCTCGCCTCCATCGGGCGCTATACGCCGGGCTATCGCATCGCGGCGGTGACCGTGATCAACGTGACGGGGGGAACGGCGCTCGCGTGCGCATTCTGGTGGCTGCGCGAGATCGCGATGGCGCCCTCTTCCGATTCCGGGGGAGAACTGTCGATCGTGCCCGCGCTCGCGCTGGTCCTGCTCCTCACGCAATCGGCCCTCGGCGCCGCCGCGAGCGCCGGGGCACTGTGGGGCGCCCCCGCGTCCGCCGCGCTGCATGCGTGGATGGCCGTCCCGTTCCTGATCGCGGTGGCCGCGGCGGGCTTGCGCGCGCGCGAGCGGCGCGCGTTGGCTCTCGCCGTCATGGCGCTTTCGGCGCTTCAGGTCGCGCTCGGCATCTATCTCGGGTCGGCGGGCGGGCGGCCTCTCGCGCTCACGCTCGCGCACGCGGCGATCGCGTCGCTCATCGCATTGCCGCTCGTGAGCCTCGTGGCCGGGACCGCCGGCCACGTCACGCTCGCGCAGCGCCGCACGCCTAGTGGCTGAGCGGCATGTATCCCGCGTCGTCGAAATACTTCCCGTAGGCGTCGAGCGCCGCTGCGACTTTCAGCAATCCTTCCCGGCCTTGGCGCGCCGACTTCGCGGCCTTCATCGCATCGGCTCCCGCGACGAGGTCGGCGATCACGAGGTGCAGCATCGCGTCGGCTTTCGGCTCGAGCTTGCACTCGGCGACGATGCGTCCCGCCGGCGTCTCGACGCGCCGGCCGAGCGCCGCGTAGACGGTGGGTTAGGCCGTGCCGGCATGGGCCATCGCGCTCGCGCCGGAGACGACCTGGCGGATCTCGGCCATGCCGCGCCGCAGGGGCAGGTCGGTGGCCCACTTGCGGCCTCCGTCGAGATGCAGCTGGCTCGTTGCGGCGGCGCCGAGTGCGTGCGCGTGGGACTCGGCTGCCCACGCGAGGGGCTGCGCGAGCGCGGCCGCGCACGCGAGGACGATGATCGATGAGGGGATCGGGCGGTCGAGCATGTCTTCGCTCCCTGGGTGGGTCAACGCTCGGCGAGCAGCGCATGCAACGCATGCGCATCGCGAATTTCCACCGCGCGGCGTTGCATCGCGACCCAGCCTCGCGCCTGGAAGGCCGACAGCTCGCGGCTGAGGGTCGCCGCCGTGAGGCCGAGGTGCTCGCCGATGTCGCGGCGGCTCATCGGCAGCTGGAAGGCCGACGCGGAGTAGCCGCGCTCGAACCAGCGCTTTCCGAGCTCGAGCAGGAAGAGCACGATGCGCCGCTCCACGGAAAGGCATGCGATCGCGGCGGCGTGCTGCTGGCTGCGGGCGAGCTCCTCGGCGAGGAGGCTGCGGAAATGCGCGCTCAAGCGCGGGCTGGTGTCCGAGAGGATCTCGACGCGGTACGAGGGAATCTCGCAGACCTCGCAATCGCCCAGAGCCACGGCGTCGCTGCGGTGGATGCCCGTAGCGAAGCCGTCGAGCCCCGCCACGTCGCCGGGCAGGAGGAAGCACGCGATGTGCGTGCCGCCGCCCGGATGCGCGACGCGCGCCTTCAGGAAGCCCGAGCGCGGCGCGAAGATCGAGTGGCTCGGCGACCCGGCGTTGAAGAGCGCCTCTCCCGAGGCGAGCCTGCGGCGCGTCTCGACGGGAGAAGGCGCGGGCGGGGCCGAGCGCGAATGGCACATCGGGTTGAGGGCGCAAGCCCCGCAGGCCACCCGTCCCCGCGTCGGGGGCCGCGGCGCTTCGAACATCGGGTTCATGGCATCCATGCTGGATCGCGCGCGCGCTTGCGACCTTGATCTGGATTAAGTGGCGCGGGCCCCGGTGAGGAAATAGTCGAGGAGATCGGCCACCGGGCGCACCGCCGCGCCGAACGGCAGCGGCTCGGAGCCGCGGAAGAAGAGCCCCTTCTTCACGTCGCCGTGGAGCGCGTCGGCGAGCCGCATCGCGATGCAGAACTGGCCCGCGCTCGCGATGCCGTCGCGAAGCCCGCACACGGTGAGGCATTGCGCCCCGGGGACGCAGCGGCGCGGGTCGGCCTTGGCGTGGGCCTGGAGCGCCTTCTCGCGCTGCAGGTACTTGCGCAGCCACGGCGTGGCGACCGCGCGCGCGGGCAATCCCGCGACGCTCATGAAGGTCACGATGTCCTCGGGCCCGGCTTCCGCGAGCACCTGCTTGAAGCGCGGGTGCGCATCGCCCTCGTCGGTCACGGCGAAGGGCGTTCCCGCCTGGACCGCGGCCGCGCCCATGCCGATCAGCTCGCGCACCTGCTCGTGGGCGTGGATGCCTCCCGCGGCGATGAGCGGAATCGCCTCGCGCGCGAGGCCTAGCTCCGCGAAGACGGCGAAGATCGCCTCGAACACCCTCGCGAAGTCGTACTTCGGATCGTTCACCTCGTCGAGGCGGGTGGCGCCCAGGTGCCCCCCGGCGAAGCGCGGGTGCTCGATCACGATCGCGTCGGGAAGGCGCTTCTTGCGCATCCACTTGCGCAGCACGATGCTCACGCCGCGCGCTTCCGAGAGGATCGGCACGAGCGCCACGTCGGGGAAATCCGCGGTGAGATCGGGAAGGTCGAGCGGAAGCCCCGCGCCCATCACGATCGCGTGCGCGCCGGACTCGCAGCTTTGCCGCACGTAAGCGGCCTGCAGGTTGACGGCCTTCATCACGTTCACGCCGACGGCGCCGTGGCCCTCGGAGAGCACGAGCGCCGCGCGCACCTCGCGGTCGAGGGCGATCAGGTTCAGCCGATCGAGCGTCGCCTTGTCGCGCGTGCCGCGGCACTGCTCCATGAGGTCGTGATGGTGCTGGCGCAGCTCGACGCTCGAGACCGTGCCCATCGCGCCGAGGCGCGCAACGCTTCCGGCGAGGCGATGCGCAGAGACGCCCACCCCCATTCCGCCCTGCACGATGGGAAGGAGCCTGCGCCCGCGCAGCGCCCAATCGGGAAGCCGGGCCTGCGTTGCCATAAAGAATGCTCCGCGTCGGATCGAAACGATGACGTTTCACAAGAGTAGTCGACGCCTGCGCGGGGGCTTTGATCCACGTCAAAGCCCCGGGACAGAAGGTGCATACGGTGTACATCTATACAAGTCAACCAGGCATATGCAGGAAAAAGGTCATGCAACCGACCCGCAGGCTGTGGCAAACGCTGGCAATCGTCTTCTTCGCTTCGTTCGCCGTCCTCGGATGGCTGGGGCGCGAGATCTACCTGAAGGCGCCGCCCATCGCCGACGTGAAGAGCTCCAGGGCGTGACGCTCTACACCGCGGGCGAGATCCAGGAAGGCCAGCGCGCGTGGCTCTCCGCCGGCGGCCAGCAGCTCGGCACGGTGTGGGGCCACGGCAGCTACGTCGCGCCCGACTGGTCCGCCGACTGGCTGCATCGCGAAGCGACCGAGTACCGCGACATCCGCTCGACCGCCCTGTACGGCAAGCCGTACGCCAAGCTCGCGCTGCAGCAGCGCGGCTCCGTCGACGCGCTGGTGAAGGACGAGCTCCGCGCCAACACGTACGACGCCGCCACCAACACCATCACCGTGACGCCCCACCGCGCCCTGGCGATCGCCCACGTGCAATCCCACTACACCGCGCTCTTCGGCGACGATCCGCGGATGCAGGCCGAGCGGGAGCGTTACGCGATGATGGACAACCTGCTGCCGCGCGCCGAGGACCGCAAGGCCCTCGCCGGCTTCTTCTTCTGGTCCGCGTGGGTCGATCGCGAGCATCATCCTGCTGCTGGGCGCCATCGCCGCGATGGGTCTGGTATTTCAACGCGCACGCCGAAGAGCCCGATCCCACGGTGCCCGAGCGCGATCCGCTCGTGAACGCGGTGGCCACGCCGTCCATGAAGGCCACGCGCAAGTACTTCTTCATCGTGATCGCGCTCCTGCTCCTGCAGGTCGTGATGGGCGTGGTCACCGCGCACTACGCGGTCGAGGGCCGCGCCTTCTTCGGCTTCCCGCTCGGCGACCTGCTGCCGTACACGACGAGCCGCACGATCCACACGCAGATGGGCGTCTTCTGGATCGCCACCGCGTGGCTCGCCACCGGCCTGTACATAGCGCCGCTCCTTTCGGGGCACGAGCCGAGGCTGCAGAAGCTCGGCGTGGACGTGCTTTTCTACGCGCTGGTCGCGATCGTGGTGGGCTCCACCGCGTTCGGCTGGCTCGGCACGCTGCAGCGCCAGGGCTTCGACTTCGCGTTCTGGCTCGGCAACCAGGGGCTCGAGTACACGAGCATGGGCCGCGTCTGGCAGGTCCTGCTCTTCGCGGGACTCCTTTTCTGGCTCTTCCTCCTCGGGCGCGCCCTCTGGCCCGCGCTGAAGAAACCGTCGGAGACGCGCGGCATCATCGCGATGGTGTTCCTCTCGGCGACCTGCATCGGCGGCTTCTACGCGGCCTCGCTCGCCTGGGGCCAGCACACCCACTACGCGATGGTCGAGTACTGGAGATGGCGGCTGGTCCACCTCTGGGTCGAGGGCTTCTTCGAGGTGTTCGCGACCGCGGTCATCGCGCTCCTCTTCACCCGCCTCGGGCTGGTCGCCGCGTCGAGCGCCAACCGCGCCATCGTGATGGAGACGGTCGTCCTCCTCTTCGGCGGCATCCTCGGCACGCTGCACCACTTGTACTGGACCGGGACGCCGACCGCGGTGATCGCCGTGGGCGCCGTCTTCTCCGCGCTCGAGGTGGTACCGCTCACGATGCTCGGCATCGAGGCGTTCAGGAACTACCATCGCAGCCGCAAGGCGCCGTGGCTCGTCGCCTACCGCTGGCCGATCATGTGCTTCGTCGCGGTGGGCTTCTGGAATACGGTGGGCGCGGGCCTGCTCGGCTTCGCGATCAACCCGCCCGCCTCGCTCTACTACGTGCAGGGCCTCAACATGACGCCCGCGCATGGCCATGCCGCTCTCTTCGGCGTTTACGGAATGCTCGGCATCGGGCTCCTCCTCTTCTGCCTGCGCGGCCTCTATGAGAAGAGCCGCCACTTCGACCGCATCCTGGCGCCGGCCTTCTGGAGCCTCAACATCGGGCTCGCGATGATGGTCTTCCTGTCGCTCCTGCCCGCGGGGATCTACCAGGCCTGGCACAGCATCACGACAGGACTCTGGTACGCACGCTCGTCGGCCATCGTGCACTCCGGCGTGATGGAGACGCGGGTGTGGCTGCGCGTGCCGGGCGACCTGCTGTTCGCCTTCGGCGCGGTGCTCCTCGCGATCTACGCGCTGAACCTCCTCGCCGGCCCGCGCTCCCACGCCGTCGAGCCGGTGCCCGGCGCGCAGCCGCGCGGGGCGCACTGAGAGCGCCCGTGCGCCTCACGACCTTCACCGACTACAGCCTTCGCGTCCTCATGTTCGTGGCGATCGCCCCACGGGGGCGGGCCACGATCGGGGAGGTCGCGCGGTCCTTCGAGATCTCGGAGCACCACCTCGTGAAGGTCGCCCATGCGCTCGGCAAGGCGGGCCTGCTCGAGAACACGCGCGGGCGCGGCGGCGGGCTTCGGCTCGCGGTGCCGGCGGCCTCCATTCGCGTCGGGCAGGTGGTGCGCGTCACCGAGGGCGGCGACGTTCCCGCGGAATGCTTCGAGCGCGAATCGTGCACCTGCGCCATCGTGCGCGTGTGCCGCCTGAAGAACGTGCTCGCGGAAGCCGTGGACGCGTTCTACGCGACGCTCGATCGCTACACGATCGCCGACCTCGTCTCCAACCGGGCGAGGCTCTCCGAGATCCTCCATTTCCACGCCGCGCCCGCGTGAGCGAGCGCGAGTCCTTTCCCTATACGGGCCTTGCGGAACTGCGCGACCCCGTGACCGCGGCGCTGCATCGCGTGGTCGACCCGGAGATGTCGCTCGACATCGTCGAGCTGGGCCTCGTCTACGGCGTCGAGGCGCAGGCGCGCGCCGTGAAGGTGCGCATCACCATGACTTCGGCCGCATGCCCCGTCACCGAGCTCATCGTGGACGAAGCCACGAGCGAGCTCGCCAGGGCGCTCGGCCCCGGCGTCGAGGTCGGCGTCGAGGTCGTTTGGGAGCCGCCCTGGGACCCCGGGCGCATGAGCGGGCGGGCGCGCGACGCGCTGGGCTGGGAGTGAGCCCGGGCCTTCGCGCGGCGCGCACCGCGCTGCTCCTCCTCGGGGCGGCGTCGCTCGCGGCGGGCGTGAGCGGCGGGCTCGCCCGCGTGGGCTTTCCCCTCGCGGTCCCGGCCTCCGCCGCATTCCACGGCGCGCTGATGACTGGCGGATTCCTCGGCACGGTGATCTCGCTCGAGCGCGCGATCGCCTTGGGCTCGCCGCTCGCCCTCGCCGCGCCGCTCGCCTCCGGCCTCGCGGCGCTTTGCCTGCTCTTCGGAATCTCTCCGCTCGCGCAGTGGCTGCTCGTCGCCGCGCCGCTCCTGCTCGCCGCCGCGAGTGTCGCGATCGCGCGCCGCCAGCCCCAGGCCCACACGGTCCTCCTCGTCGTCGCCTCGGGCGCGTGGGTCGTGGGAAACGCGCTCTTCGTCCACGGCGCCCCGGTGGACGCGTGCGCGCCGTGGTGGTTCGCGTTTCTCGTCCTCACCATCGCCGCCGAGCGCCTCGAGATGACGCGCCTCATGAAGCGCCGCGCGGTGGCCAAGCCGCTCTTCTACGTCGTCGCCGCGGCTCTCCTCGCGGGCGCCGCGCTCGCCACGTTTCGTCCCGCGCCCGGCGCCGTCGTCTTCGGGATCGCGTTGGCGGCGATGGCGCTGTGGCTCGCCACCTTCGACATCGCGCGGCGCACCGTGCGCTCGGCGGGGCTGGCGCGCTATGCGGCGGTGTCGCTTCTCGCGGGCTACGCATGGCTCGCGCTGGGCGGGCTTGCGTGGGCGGCGACGCCCTTCGCCGCGAGCGCGCCGCGCGACGTCGCGATGCACGCGCTCGGGCTGGGATTCGTGTTCTCGATGATCTTCGCGCACGCGCCCATCATCGTGCCGGTGGTGGTGCGCGTGATCGTGCGGTTCACGCGCGCCTTCTACGTGCCGCTCGTGCTCCTGCACGCCTCGCTCGTGCTACGCCTCGGGCCGGGCCTGCTGGACGCGGACGCGCGCCGCTGGGGCGCCCTTCTCAACGCCGCGGCGATCGCGCTCTTCGTGGCCACGCTCCTCGCCTCCATGGCGCGCCGGGAGACGCCCGCGCCCTCCCCGGCCGAAGACGCCCCACGCTACGGCTAGGCAGCGCCCAGCCGCGCCAGCGCGAGCGCGTCCTCGAGCGTGTTCGCCTCCGCGACCGGCTTGTCCTTGCGCATGCGCAGCATGCGCGGAAAGCGCACCGCGATCCCCGACTTGTGCCGCGCCGAGCGCTGGATGCCCTCGAAGCCGAGCTCGAAGACGAGCTGCGGCTTCACCGTGCGCACCGGGCCGAAGCGCTCCACCGTGTTGCGGCGGATGAAGGCGTCCACCTCGCGGATCTCCTCGTCCGTGAGGCCCGAGTAGGCCTTGGCGAAGGGCACCAGCTCGCCCTCCTTCCAGATGCCGAACGTGTAGTCGGTGTAGAGGCTCGCGCGCTTGCCGTGGCCCTTCTGCGCGTAGATGAGGACCGCGTCGAGCGTGTAGGGCTCGATCTTCCACTTCCACCACGCGCCGCGCGCGCGCCCCACGCCGTACGCCGAGTCGAGGCGCTTCAGCATGAGGCCCTCGGTGCCTTCCTCGCGGCTCGCCTGGCGCGCGAGGGCGAGCGTCTCCCAAGTCGGCGCTCGCAACTCGGAGGCGACCTGGAAGCGCGTGCCGCCGGGAATCGAGAGCACCACGTCGCGAAGCTTGGCGCGGCGCTCCGTGAGCGGCCTTTCGCGCCAGTCTTCGCCCGCGAATTCGACGAGATCGAAGGCGAGGAAAATCACCGGCGAGTCGTCCATCACCTTCTTGCCCGGATTCTTGCGCCCGAGGCGCTTCTGCAACGCCGCGAAGGGCATCACCTTGCCGTCCTTCCACGCGAGGATCTCGCCGTCGAGGACGCAGTCGGGAAGCTTGCCCGCATCGTGGACGAGCTCCGGAAACTGCCCCGCGATGGGCTCGTCGCCGCGCGACCAGAGCGCGGTCACCTCGCCGCGACGGATCAACTGGGCGCGGATGCCGTCCCATTTCCACTCGGCGAGCCAGTCGTCGCGGTTTCCCAGGGTCTCCGGCGCGGCCTCGAGCGGATGGGCGAGGAAGAAGGGATACGGGCTGGAGCGATCGGTCTCGATCGACGCCTCGCCCACCAGGCTGCGCCACGCCGCATCGCCCGGGGACCACTCGCCGGTGAGCCGGTGCGCGATCACCTTCGCGTCGATCCCGGACACCTGCGCGATGGCGCGCACCACGAGGAGGGCCGAGACCCCCACGCGAAAGTTGCCGGTGATGAGCTTGTTGAAGACGAAGCGCTGCGTGCCGTCGAGCTCGGCCCAGTACGACTCGAGGCGCGCGCGCTGCCCGGCCTCGCCCAGCTCGCGCAGCGGGATCAGGCGCTCCTCGATCCACAGGCTGAGCGGATCGTCGCTTCGCGCCCTGGCCGGCGGCAGGATCAACGCGATGGTCTCGGCGAGGTCCCCGACCGCGTCGTAGCACTCCTCGAAGAGCCAGAGCGGCAGCCCCGCCGCCTCCGCGGCCCAGGTAGCCATGCGGCGCGTCGGGACCGCCTGGCGCGGGCGGTTGCCGGTGAGGAACCACGCCGCCCACGACGCGTCGCGGGGCCGCGCGCTCGCGAAGTACTCCACGAGTGCCGCCGTCTTCGCCTTCGTGCCGGTCGATGCGTCGATCGCTTCGAATAGCTGCGCGAATCTCTTCACGATAGGGCCAAAGGCAGCGGAACCCTCGAATTCAAGCGCCCGCCTCTTCCGCTCCGGCCTCGCCCTCGAATTCCGTCTTCATCGAGTGCGCCTCAACCTCGTGCTCGTTCAGCCATTGCACGAGCGGCATAGTGTGTCCGTGCGTCACGAAGACGCGCTGCGCGCCGGTGGCGGCGATGGCGCGGTTCAGGCTCTGCCAGTCGGCGTGGTCTGAAAGGACGAACCCCTGGTCCACCGCACGCCGGCGCCGTGCGCCGCGGATCGCCATCCACCCCGAGGCGAACGCGTCGGCGTAGTCGCCGAAGCGCTTCATCCACGGGCTCGATTGCGCGGACGGCGGGGCCACCACCAGCGCACCGCCGAAGTCCTCCTTCGTGCCGGGCTCGCCCACCATGCGTGTCTGGGGAAGCCGCACGCCGCACTCGCGATAGCCGCGGTTCAGCGCCTCCACCGCGCCGTGCACGACGATGGGGCCGATGGAATCGTCCACCGAGGCGAGGATGCGCTGCGCCTTGCCGAAAGCGTAGGCGAAGATCACGCTCGCGCGCCCGGCCTCGGCGTTGGCGCGCCACCAGGCGTTCACGCCCGCGAAGGTCTCGTCGGGCGTCCTCCAGCGGTAGATCGGCAGCCCGAATGTCGACTCGGTGATGAACGTGTCGCAGCGCACCGGCTCGAAGGGCTCGCACGTGGGATCGGGATCGAGCTTGTAGTCGCCGGAGACGGCCCACACCTCGCCCCCGTGCTCGATCCTCACCTGGCTGCTGCCGAGCACGTGGCCCGCGGGATGCAGCGACACCTTCACGCCGTTCAGCTCGCGCGCCTCGCCATAGTCGAGTCCTTCGAGGCGGGCCTCGGCGCCCAGGCGCGTCTGCAGCACCGGCAGACCGCGCTTCGCCGCGAGGTACGCGGCGCTCCCCGGGCGCGCATGGTCGCCGTGCGCGTGCGTGATGACGGCGCGCTCCACCGGCAGCCAGGGATCGATATGGAAGTCCCCCGCGGCGCAGTAGAGGCCGCGGGCGGTGGGCGTAATCAGCATCGGAGTTCGACCGTGTGAGGCTGCTCCCGTTTCAGGCAAAAAAGCTTTGGAAACGCGGATGAACGCAGAGGGAGCGCAGATGAACGTACCCCGATGTGAAATCGACTCTCGAGCTTTGCCGCAATATTTTGGGTTGAGGTACGTTCATCTGCGTGCTTATATCTGCGTTCACCTGCGTTCCAAAGCCTTTCGCCCGCATCACTCGCCTGTTCAGCGAGCCGGAGCGACCATCATCGCGTTGAAGCGCCGCTGCGCCCGCGGCGTGACGACGAGCCCCTTGCGGGCGGCGAAGTCGAAGATGGGATGGAACACGGGAATGATCGGCTGGTCGGCCATGGCGAAGTTGATCGCCCGCTCGAGCTTCTGCTGGCGAAGCTCGTCGTCCATGGTGACGAGCGCCTCGGTGAGGAGGCCATCGACCACGGGGTTCGAATAGCGCGTGCGGTTGGCGGTGCCGTAGCCCTTCGCGGGGTCGTAGGTCGCGATGAGCGCGCGCAGGCTGTTCATGGAATCCTCCGCGCCGTACTGCGCCGCGAAGGCGCTGAACTCCTGCTTCGAGGCGCGCGTGAAGAAGACCGCCCCGGGAAGAGCCTCCACCTCGGCCTTCAGGCCGATGCGCGTCCACATCTGCGCGATCGCCTGCGCCACCGCCGAGTCGTTGGGATAGCGGTCGCTCGTGGCGTGCAGCACGATGCGGAAGCCCTCGCCCCATCCCGCCTCCTTGAGGAGCGCCTGCGCCTTCGCGACATCGTGGGGATCCGGCCTCAGGCTCTTGCTCGCGGTGGGGAACTGCTGCGGCATCATCTGGCTCGCGGGGACGGCGCTGCCTTCCATGATGCGTTTGGCGATGGCGTCGCGGTTGATGGCGAGCGAGAGCGCCTTCCTCACGCGCGGATCCTTGAGCGGGTTCTTGCCGAGGGGCTTGCCGTCCTTCGCGGTCACGAAGGGCGACTCGTCGCGCGCCGAATCCAGCGCCACGTAGTGCACCAGCGCCGCCGGCCCGCGGAAGAGCGCGAACCGGCCCTCCTTCTTCAGGCGCTCGAGATCCGGGATCGGCACGGCGTCGATGGCGTCCACCTGGCCCGCGAGGAGCGCGGCGAGGCGCGTGGGGTCCTTGGCGATGATCCTCTCGGTCACGCGCGCCCAGGCGGGCTTTCCACCCCAGTACTGGTCGTTGCGCTCGACCACGAGCCTCTCGGCGTTCACGAATTCCACGAGCTTGTAGGGCCCGGTGCCCACCACCGCCTTGCCGGAGTTGAAGTCCGCGGTGCTGGCGCCCTTGGCCGCCTTGGCGGAGACGATGAAGATGTTGGCGAAGTCCGAGAGGAGCTGCGGGTTGGGCGCCTTGGTCTTCACCACGATCGTGAGGTCGTCCACCTTGCGCACCGACTCGATGCCGCGCGTGAACTGCGCGAAGGAGTTGGGCGAGTTGGGGACGTTGGGGATGCGCTCGATGGAGAAGATCACGTCGTCCGCGGTGAAGGGCGAGCCGTCGTGGAAAGTCACGCCCTTCCTCAGCTTGAACTCCCACGTGGTGTTGTCGACGAGCTTCCAGGAGGTGGCGAGCGCGGGGACGATCTGCAGCTTGTCGCCGTACTCGACGAGCTTGTCGAAGAAGTACTGCATCGAGGAATTGGTGGGGAAGGCCGCGAAGAAATGCGGGTCGAGCGTATTCAGCTCGAGCTTGGTGCCGAGCGTGAGGTTCTGGGCGGCTGCGTGCATGGCGAGGAAAGCGGCGGCAACTGCGAGTAGCGAGCGCTTGATCATGGTTCACCTAGAATGGACGTCCCTCGCCCATTCTCACACAGCCCATGCCCGCACCGAGGATCGCCGTCGGCGGCTTCATGCTCGAATCGAACGCCCGCTCGCCCATCGCAACGCGCGAGGAGTTCGCGCAGAACTTCATCGCGCACGGCGCGGAGCTCGAGTTCGACTGGAAATGCGGGCACCCGCGCGCGCCGCTCACCTTGACTGGCTTCGTGGACGCGATGAACGCTTCCGGCCCGTGGGTCCCGCTCCCGCTCATGTGCGCGATGGTGGGCGCGAGCGGCCCGGTGGAGAAGCGCTTCTTCAACGAGGTGGTCGAGGAGCACCTGGAGAGGCTTCGCGCGGCACTCCCGGTCGAGGGCGTTTTCCTCTCGCTCCACGGCGGCGCCATCGGCCAGGCGGAGGACGATCCCGAGGGCGCGATCCTCGAGCGCGTGCGCGCGGTGGTCGGGCCTTCGGTGCCCATCCTCGCGACCCTCGACCTGCACGCCAACGTCTCGCGCCGGATGGTGGACAACGCGAGCGTGCTCGTCGCCTATCGCACCAACCCGCACGTCGACATGGCCGAGCGCGGCGCCGAGTGCGCGGCGCTCATGCGCGAGATGCTGGGCGGCGTGAAGGCCGCGGCCGGTTTCGTGAAGCTCCCGTTCATCCCGCCCTCGGTCACGCAGAACACGAAGAGCGGGCCCTACGCGGACATCATCGCCTACGGGCAGTCGAAGGTGGACGCGCGCGTGATGAACGTCTCCGTGGTGAGCGGATTTTCCCTGGGCGACTCGGTGAAGAACGGCATGAGCGTGATCGTCACCACGCGCGGGGACCCGGCGCTCGCGCAGTCGCTCGCGCGCGACATCGCGCAGAAGTGCTGGGACGACCGCCAGCGCTACGTGCCGCGGTTGACCTCGCTCGAGGACGCGACGCGCCTGGCGCTCGAATGCGGACGCGATCCTACTCGGCCTGCGCTCCTCTTCGCCGACGTCGCCGACAACCCGGGCGGGGGCGGGCGCGGCAACACGATGTGGATCCTGGAATCCTTCCACAACGCCGGCGTGCGGGGCGCGTTGCTGGGAATCGTATTCGACCCGGTGCTGGCCGCGGAGGCCCGCTCGCGCGGCAAGGCGACGCGGTTCCTCGCGCGCTTCAATCGCGACGAGACCCACGAGCTCTCGGGAAAGTTCTCGGCGGAGGCCGAGGTGCTGGGATTGCACGACGGCCAGCTCGTCGGCGAGCGCGGCATCTCGGCGGGGCACACCATCAATCTCGGCCCCATGGCGCTCCTTCAGGTGGGCGGCATCCGCGTGGTGGTGGTGAGCGTGCGCCAGCAGGCCAAGGACACCGTGATGTTCGAGTGCTTCGGCATCCGCATCGCCGAGGCTCGCAGCGTCGTCGTGAAATCGCGAGGCCACTTCCGCGCCGCTTTCGACCTCCTCTTCAGCGACGATCGCATCGTGGAAGTCGACGTGCCCGGCCTCACCACGCCGATCCTGTCGCGCGTGCCCTACCGCCACGTGCCGCGGCCGGTATATCCGCTCGACCCCGAGATGACCTGGAGCGCCTGAAAACTTCAACTCCCCGCGAGCGGCTTCTCGGGATCGTCCCAGCTGCGCGGATCCTCGAGGGGCTCGAGGTGGGTGAGGACCTCGACGTGCGGCAGCTTCGACTGGATCTCCTTCTCCAGGCGCTCGCACAGGTCGTGGCCGGCCTGCACGCTCATCTTGCCGGGCAGGAGCACGTGCACGTCGACGAAGCTCTTGGCGCCGGCCACGCGCGTGCGTAGCGCGTGGTAGTCGCCGCCTTCGTGGCGCAGCGCATCGAGCACGCCGACGATGACGTCGCGGTCCTCGTCGGGCACGGCGCGGTCCATGAGCCCGTCGAACGAGCGCGCCATGAGGTGCGCGCCGGTACGCACGATCTGCAGCGCGACGACGAGCGCGATCAGCGGATCGAGCCTCAGCCACCCGGTGGTCTGCACCAGCACCACGCCCACGAGGACGCCCGCCGTGGTCCACACGTCCGTGAGGAGGTGGCGCGCGTCGGCCTCCAGCGTGATCGAGCGATGCGCGCGCGCGGCGCGCAGCATGACCCACGCGCAGCCCGCGTTGGCCACCGACGCGACCACGGAGAGCGCGAGGCCCAGCCACACCTGGTCGAGCGGCTCGGGCTTCACGAGCCGCGGCACCGCGGTCCAGATGATGCCCGCAGCCGCGACGAAGATGAGGGCGCCCTCGATGCCGCTCGAGAAATACTCGGCCTTCTCGTGGCCGAAGTTGTGCTCGCGGTCGGGCTTGGCGGCCGCGTAGGTGAGCACCGCGAGCGCGACGAGGGCCGCGACGATGTTCACCACCGACTCCACGGCGTCGGACAGAAGCCCCACCGAGCCGGTGAGCTGGTACGCGGAGAACTTGAGGCCGATCACCACGAGCGAGGTCGCGAGCGAGAGCCACGCGTAGAAAGTCCGCGGCCGGAGGTTCATTCGGCGCCCTTCTCGTGCCTCGCGATCAACCGGGCGCCCTCCTTCACGACGAACTTCCGGAACGCCTCGGTGATGCGCGGCAGCCGGCGATCGCGGCGGTGCACGACGTACCACTGGCGCATGACGGGAAAGCCTTTCACGGCGACCACGACGAGCGTGCCGAGCGCAAGCTCCTGGCGAACCGCGTGCGCCGAGAGGAATCCTACCCCGAAGCCGGCCGCCACGGCCTGCTTGATGGTCTCGTTGCTCGCGATCTCCATCTCGATCGACGGCACGACGCCGGCCTCGCTGAAGACCTGGTCCATGGCGAGGCGCGTGGCCGATCCGGGTTCGCGCGTGATGAGCGGCTCCCGCGCGACGCGCTCGAGCGCGACCGAGCGCTTCGCGGCGAGCGGATGCCCGGGAGCCGCGACGATCACGTGCGGGTGGGGCGCGAAGGCTTCGGCCGCGAATTGCGCCTGCGCCGGCGGATGGCTCATCACCGCGAGGTCGATCTCGTGGGCGGCGAGGCGCGCGAGGAGCTCCTCGCGGTTGCCGACCGCGAGGCGCACGCGAATCGACGGATGGCCCTCGCGGAACGCGGCGACGATCCAGGGGAAGAAATAGTCGCCCGCGTTGATCACCGCGATCTCGAGCGTGCCCTGCTCCAGCGAGGCGAGCCCCTCGATGGCCTCCTCCGCCGCGCGGATCTGCGTGAGGATGTCGCGTGCCCGCGCCAGCACCTCGATCCCCGCCTCGGTGAGCTTCAAGCCGCGCCCCACGCGCTCGAAGAGCTCCGCGTGCGCATGGCCCTCCAGCTGGCGCACCTGGATCGAGACCGCCGGCGGCGTGAGGTGCAGCTCCTCGGCGGCGCGCGTGAGCGACAGGTGGCGCGCGGCGGCCTCGAAGACGCGCAGCTGGCGCAGCGTGGCGTTCTTCATGATTAATCGATCACTTAATCAAACGGTAATTATATTTTACTTTCGTTTAATGCCCGATGGGAATAGCTTGGGCACATGCCGACCGACCGCACATCACTGAACCGCGCCTTCTGGGACCTGGGACTGCGCTTCCAATGGGACGAGGGCGTGTGGACGGCGCTCATGGGGCTGCCGGACCTGCGCGCGCAGCTCGGCTACTACCTGCAGCGCTACCAGCCGCACCTGCTCTCGGTCTACGACCTCGATTTCCTGCAGCGCATCATCGAGGAGCGCCTCGCCTCGCCGGTGGATGCGCGCGTCGGCCTGGAAGCCCACCGCAGCGCCTGAAGGATCACGCCTCCAGCTCCGGGCGATTGCGGTACTGCTCGAGCGCCTCCGGATTGGCGAGCGCTTCCACGTTCTTCACCGGCTGGCCGTGCACCACCGCGCGCACGGCGAGCTCCACGATCTTGTTCGACCGGGTGCGCGGGATGTCGGCCACCTGCAGCACGATGGCGGGCACATGGCGCGGCGTGGTATTGGCGCGGATCGCGTCCTTGATGCGCTTCACCAGCGCGTCGTCGAGCTTCCTGGCGTCGCGAAGGCGCACGAAGAGCACCACGCGCACGTCGCTCTTCCAGTCCTGGCCGATGACGATGGACTCCACCACCTCGTCCAGCCTCTCCACCTGCCGGTAGATCTCCGCGGTGCCGATGCGCACGCCGCCCGGGTTCAACACCGCGTCGGAGCGCCCGTGGATCACGATGCCGCCGTGCTCCGTGATCTCGCACCAGTCGCCGTGATGCCACACGCCGGGAAAGCGCTCGAAGTACGTGGCCTTGTAGCGCGCGTCGCCCGGATCGTTCCAGAAGCCGAGCGGCATCGTCGGAAAGGGCGCGGTGCAGACGAGCTCGCCCTTCTGCCCGGGCGGCAACGCGCGTCCTTCATCGTCGAACACCTCGACCTTCATGCCGAGCATCCGGCACTGGATCTCGCCGCGCCACACCGGCAGGATCGGGCAGCCCCCCGACAGGGACGCCACGAGATCGGTGCCGCCCGCCATGGACGCGAGCAGCACGTCCTCGCTCACGTGCGAGTAGACGTAGTCGAAGCTCTCCGGGGGCAGCGGCGAGCCCGTGGACAGCAGCACGCGCAGGTCCGAAAGGTCATGGGACTCGATCGGATTCACGCCGACTTTCGCCGCGGCGTCGATGAACCTCGCCGAGGTCCCCAGGTGCGTCATGCCCTCGGTCGCCGCGAAGTCGAAGAGGATGTTGCCGCGCCCCATCAAGGGCGAGCCGTCGTAGAGGAGCAGCGTCGCGCCGCTGGCAAGGCCCGAGACGAGCCAGTTCCACATCATCCAGCCGCAGGTGGTGAAGTAGAAGAGCCGGTCGCCGGGTTTCACGTCGCAATGCAGCATGTGCTCCTTCATGTGCATGAGGAGCACGCCGCCCGCCCCGTGGACGATGCACTTGGGCGCGCCCGTGGTCCCGCTCGAATAGAGGATGTAGAGCGGATGGTTGAAGGGCACGCGCCGGAACTCGATCTCGATCGGCGCGAAGGGCTTCACGAAGCTCTCGAGCGTCATCGCGCGCGGCACCACCGCGAGGTCGGGTCGCTCGCCGATGTAGGGCACCACGACCACCTGCTGCACGCTCGCAAGCAGCGCCATGAGCTCGGCGATGCGCGGCAGCGTCTCGACCACCTTGCCGTTGTAGAAGTAACCGTCGCCGCAGAAGAGCACCGTGGGCTCGATCTGCCCGAAGCGGTCCAGCATGCCCTGCACGCCGAAATCCGGCGAACACGATGTGAACGTCGCCCCCAGGCTCGCGGTGGCGAGCATGGCGATCACGGTCTCGGGCATGTTGGGCATGCACGCGGCGATGCGGTCGCCCTCGCGCACCCCGGCGCGCACCAGCGCCTGCTGCAGGCGTGAAACGCCCGCGTAGAGCTCGCGACGCGAGAGGCGCCGCCTCACCTTGTCCTCGCCCCAGAAGACGATGGCGTCGGTGTCGTCGCGGATCCTGAGGAGGTTCTCGGCGAAGTTGAGCCGCGCGTCGGGGAAGAAGCGCGCGCCCGGCATGCGGTCCTTGTCCGCGATCACGCGCTCGCCGCGCGTCTCGGCGACGACCGCGAAGAAATCCCAGGCCGTGGTCCAGAAATCCTCGAGGCGGTCCACGGACCAGCGGTGCAGCGCCGCGTAGTCGCGAACCTCCACGCCGTGGCGCGAGCGCACGAGCCGCATGAACGCCGTCATGTTGGCGCTCGCGACGCCCGGCGGCGAAGGCCGCCAGAGGGGTTGGCTAGAGAGCAACGCGGAAATCGGCCGCAGTCTTCTCTTTCACGGTCTCGAGCGCCACGCCCGGGTGCAGCTCGGTGAGCGCGAGGCCCTTGCCGGGCTCCACCTCGAACACGCACAGGTCCGTGATGATCTTGCTGACCACGCCCTTGCCGGTGATGGGCAGCGTGCAGCGCTTGAGGATCTTGGAGGCGCCGTCCTTCGAGCAATGCTCCATCAGCACCACCACGCGCTTCACGCCGGAGACCAGGTCCATGGCGCCGCCCGGGCCCTTCACCATCTTGCCCGGCACCATCCAGTTGGCCAGATCGCCGTTCTCCGCGACTTCGAGGCCGCCGAGGATCGAGAGGTCGACGTGGCCGCCGCGGATCATGCCGAAGGAATCCGCGCTGGAGAAGAAGCTCGAGCCGGGGAGCGTCGTCACCGTCTGCTTGCCGGCGTTGATGAGATCCGGGTCCACCTGGTCTTCGGTGGGGAAGGGCCCGATGCCGAGGAGCCCGTTCTCCGACTGCAGGTGCACGGTCATGCCCGGCGGAATGTGGTTCGCCACAAGCGTGGGAATGCCGATGCCGAGATTCACGTAGAAGCCGTCGCGCAGCTCCTTCGCCGCGAGCCTCGCCATCAGGTCGCGCACCGGCGAGTCCTTCTTCGAGGCGGCGGCGCCGGAGACCGTGCGGAACTCGATGCGCTTCTCGTACTTCGCGCCCTGGATGATGCGGTCGACGAAGATGCCCGGCGTATGCACCTGGTCCGGGTCGAGCTCGCCAATCTCCACCAGCTCCTCGACTTCCGCGACGGTCACGCGCCCGCAGGTCGCGATCATCGGGTTGAAGTTGCGCGACGTCTTGCGATAGACGAGGTTGCCGGCCTTGTCGCCCTTCCACGCCTTCACGATGGAAAGGTCGGTGCGGATCGCTTCCTCGAGCACGTATTCGCGGCCGTCGAACACGTGCGTGTCGTGCTTTTCGGCGAGCTTGGTGCCGTAGGCCGTGCGTGTGTAGAACCCGGGGATGCCGGCGCCGCCCGCGCGGAATTTCTCGGCGAGAGTGCCCTGCGGCGTCAACTGCAGGTCGAGCTCCCCGGCGAGCACCTGGCGCTCGAACTCCTTGTTCTCGCCCACGTACGAGGCGATCACCTTCTTCACCTGGCGCGCTTTCAGCAGGAGCCCCATGCCGAAGTCGTCCACGCCCGCGTTGTTGCCCGCGATGGTGAGGCCCTTCACGCCGCTATCCACCAGCGCGGCGATGAGGTTCTCGGGAATGCCGCACAGGCCGAAGCCGCCGGCGGCGATGGTCATGTCGTCCTTCAGCAATCCCGCCAGTGCGGATTTCGCGTCCGCGTACACCTTGCTCATTGAGTCGCTCCTTCGGATGTTCTGATGTCGTGCCGATGCTCGCGAGCCGCGGCGATGCCCGCGCGCACGCCCTGCACCATGGTGGATAGCGCCATGGACGGCGCGTCGCGCTTGTCGTGCACCTGCTCCTCGGACCAGGGCACGTGGATGAAGCCCGCGCGCGCGCGGTGGCCGCTCGCCGCGAGGTAGTGCAGCACGCCGTACATCAGGTGATTGCACACATAGGTGCCCGCGGTGTTGGACACCTCGGTGGGCGCGCCCGCCTCGCGCATCGCGGCGGCCATGGCCTTGGTGGGAACCGAGGCGAAATAGGCCGGCGGCCCGTTGGCGGCGACAAGCTCGTCCACGGGCTGCGCGCCCACGTTGTCCGGCGCGCGCGCATCGTCGATGTTGATCGCGACGCGCTCGACGCCGAGGCGATGCCGCCCGCCCGCCTGCCCGAGGCAGATCACGAAGTGCGGATGCAGGCGCTCGATCGCATCGGCCACCACTTCGATGGAGCGGCGGAATTCGCACGGCACTCGGCAGGTCTCCACGCGCATGCCGGCGATCTCCTTGTCGAGCCGCTTGCAGATCTCCCACGAGGGATTGATCTTCTCGCCGCCGAAGGGCTCGAAGCCGGTGACGAGGACCACCTCGACGCTCTTGTGGGGAACCGGCTGCGCCTTGAGGATGAGCTCGGCAGGCACCGGCGTGCCGCGCGCGCGCCTGCGCGCCGCGGGCGGTGCGGTCTTCGGCGCCGCGGCGGGGGCGGGAGCGCGGGGCTTCACGCCCTTGCGCCTGCGTCGAAGCATGGTCAACGCGCGGTCCACCCGCCGTCGATGGAGTACGACGAGCCGTTGATCCCCGCGGCGTTCGGCCCCGCGAGGAAGAGCGCGAGCGCGGCGATGTCCTCGATCTTCACGAATTGCTTGCTGGGCTGCGGCGCGAGGATCACGTCGCGCGCGGCCTTCTCGGTGGAGATGCCGAGCTCGCGCGAGCGGTCCTCGATCTGGATCTGCACGAGCGGGGTGTGCACGAAGCCCGGGCAGATGGCGTTCGACGTGATGCCGAGCTCCGCCACCTCGAGCGCCACCGTCTTGGTGAAGCCGACGATGCCGTGCTTGGCCGCCACGTACGCGCTCTTGTTGGGCGAGGCGACGAGGCCGTGCGCGGAAGCGATGTTGATGATGCGCCCCCACTTCGCGGCCTTCATGGCCTTCAGCACGAGCCGCGTCGTGTGGAATGCCGAGGTGAGGTTGATCGCGATGATCGCGTCCCACTTCTCCGGGGGGAAGTCCTCCACGGCGGCCACGTGCTGGATGCCGGCGTTGTTCACGAGGATGTCGACCCCGCCCAGCTCCACGGAGGCGCGCTGCATCATCTCGGCGATCTGCGCGGGCTTGCTCATGTCGGCGCCGTGGTAGCGCGCCTTCACGCCGTGGTCGCGCTCCAGGCCGGCGCGCAGCTTCTCGATCGCCGCCGGGTCGCCGAATCCGTTCAGCATCACGTCGGCGCCCGCGCGCGCGAGAGCCTGCGCGATGCCCTGGCCGATGCCGCTCGTCGAGCCCGTGACGAGGGCGCGCCTGCCCTTGAGTTCACCCGCCATTTGTCGCTCCCTCTTCTTGTTTCCTGACCATCTCGATGTGCACGATGCCGTCCTCGTCGTAGGGCTCCGAGGCCTGCACGAAGCCGAAGTCCCGGTAGAAGCGCTCCAGCCGGTGCTGCGCGCCGATGCGGATCGGCTGCCCGGGCCAGAGTTTATCCGCTCTGGAAAGCGACTCGCGCATGAGCTCGCGCCCCCAGCCCGTGCCGCGCAGCGCCGCAGACGTTACCACGCGCCCGATGGAAACCTCGGCGAACTTGACGCCCGCGGGAACGAGGCGGCTGTACGCCATGAGCTCGCCCGCACGCGAGCCGAGGAGGTGCCACGCCGACGGGTCCGCGCCGTCCACGTCCTGGAAGGCGCACGCCTGCTCCACCACGAAGACCGCGGCACGAAGCTGGAGGACGTCATGGACTTCGCGCGGCGTGAGCTCGTCGAAGCGAGCGAAACGCCAACCGATCACGCCGTCGCTTTGGGCGCGGCCGCTTTCGCCAGATGAAGCCATGTCTCCACGACCGTATCGGGGTTCAACGACATCGACTCGATGCCCTCGGCCATGAGCCACTCGGCGAGGTCCGGGTAGTCGCTCGGGCCCTGGCCGCAGATGCCGACGTACTTCCCCGCCTTGCGGCACGCCTGGATGGCGAGGTGCAGCATGCGCTTCACGGCGGGATCGCGCTCGTCGAAGGCTTCCATCACCAGGCCCGAGTCGCGGTCGAGCGCGAGCGTCAACTGCGTCATGTCGTTGCTGCCGATGGAGAAGCCGTCGAAGTGCTTGAGGAACTCGTCGGCGAGGATCGCGTTGGACGGGATCTCGCACATCATCACGATGCGAAGGGCGTTCTTGCCGCGCTCGAGGCCGTACTCCTTCATGATCGCGAGGACCTGCTCGCCCTCCTTCACCGTGCGCACGAACGGCACCATCAGCTCCACGTTGGTGAGGCCCATGGCGTCGCGCACCTTGCGCATCGCTTCGCACTCGAGCTCGAAGCAATCGCGGAACGATTGCGCGATGTAGCGCGAGGCGCCGCGGAATCCCAGCATCGGGTTTTCCTCCGTGGGCTCGTACTTGGTGCCGCCGATGAGGTTCCTGTACTCGTTGGACTTGAAGTCCGAGAGCCGCACGATCACCTTCTTCGGCCAGAAGGCGGCGGCGATGGTGCCCACGCCCTCGGCGATCTTGTCCACGTAGAAGCGCACCGGGTCCGCGTAGCCGCGCGACTGCTTCGCCACCTGCGCCTTCAGCTCCGCGGGGAGCGAGGCGAACTCGAGGCAGGCCTTCGGGTGCACGCCGATCATGTTGGAGATGATGAATTCCAGGCGCGCGAGGCCCACGCCCTCGTTGGGGAGCTGGCAGAAGTCGAAGGCGAGGTCGGGGTTGCCGACGTTCATCGCGATCTTCACCGGGATCTGCGGCATCTTCGCGAGCTCGACCTCCACCGCTTCGAAATCCATCTTGCCGCCGTAGATGTAGCCGGTATCGCCCTCGGCGCAGGAGACCGTCACCTCGGCGCCTTCCTTCAGCACGTCGGTGCCGTTCTCGCAGCCCACCACGGCCGGCACGCCCAGCTCGCGCGCGATGATCGCCGCATGGCAGTTGTTCACCAGCACAGGCGTATACCGTTCCGTGAACACCATGTAGTTGTGATTGTCGGCGACAGTGATGTTGAAGACTTCGTCGTTCGGGAGCGTCTCTTCGAGTGAGACGCGCGCCTGACGAAGATCGGAAGAGAGCAGGTTTTCCAGACGAGCCCTCAGTCCGGCATCGGCGATGGCGGGCAGGTGCTGCGCCAGGCCGCGCGCGTCGATCAGCAGGTTCTTGCGCACGCGGTTGTTGATATCCGAATTGATCGTGTCGGGCAGCAGCTGGCGCGTGTTGAAGAATCGGCTGCCGATGGCTCGCTCATCGCAGCATGGGATCCGCCGGGTGTATCGCCCCAGCAGGTCCAGTTTCTCGACGATCTGGACGTTGTAGATCGTGCGATTGACGGTGACCTGCGGCACGGTGCCGATACGCAGGCAGGCGACGATGACGGCCTCGAGCAGCTCTGCGCCGGTTACATACACGTTGACGCGCCCACGGACGAAGGTGCCGTCGCCGTCGATCACTCCGGCCAGGAAGTGGCAGGACACCTCGACATCGCCCTTCAGCAGGGTCGTCACGATCGTGTCCTGTTCGGCACGCACCGCCGTCGCGATCGCCTTCGAATAGCAGCGGCAGGCATTGGCCGACCCCACCACGCGCTGTCCGCGAATGAAGCCGCTCGATGCCTTCTTGACCGACTCCTTGAAGACCTTGCCGTAGTTTTCCTGCAGGGCCTCGTTCATCCGGGCGATGAAGTTCAACTTCACAGTGTCCGGCTTCTGGATGAACGTGACCTCCCCGTGCGTTCGGGTGAGATGCACGTGGCCGTCGGTCATGAGACCGCCGAGGAGATAGGCCAGCGAGTGCTCTTTCTGCGTGGAGCTCGACAGCTGGGGTAGGCGCTCAGGGAGCAGCACGCAGTCCTGCCGGGACACCATGTCGCCGATTTCGCTGTCGACCAGCTCCGATCCCGCCAGGTTCAGCATCTTGTGATCGGGTGTCACATCGAGCGTGTTGCCTTGCATCCGACCGGTTTGCGAGATGCCAATCCGGATCAGGCTAGCGGTCTTCTTCATCACGGCAAGCACCGGTTTCCACTCGATGCGTAGCGTTTTGCGATTCAGGGACGGCACGCTCACCCCTTCGTAGCCGCGCTCATGCAGCTCCCCGAAGGTCAGGAAGCCGGCATTCGTGAGCAGGCGCGTCCCGCCGGAAAAGCACGTCCTACCCCCGCGATTGGTGACGATCGCCGACGCCCGCTTCATCACCGGCTCCCAGTTCGGGTCGGTCATGTCGGTCACGAGCACGTCGCCGTCCTTCACCTTGCCGATCTCGGCGACGTCCATGATGACGCGCACGCGCCCCTGCCCGATCTTCGAGCCGATGGCGCGGCCCGAGGCGAGCACCTCGCCCCGCTTGCCGATGCGATAGCGCGTGAGCGTGTCCCTGCGCGTCTCCTGGCTCTTCACCGTCTCCGGGCGGGCTTGAAGAATGTAGAGCTTGCCGTCCTCGCCGTCGCGGCCCCACTCGATGTCCATGGGTCGCCCGTAGTGCTTCTCGATGGACATTGCGTAGCGGGCGAGCTCCTCCACGTCGGCGTCGGAGAGCGAGAAGCGGTCGCGATCGGCGGTCGCGACCTCGACTTCCTTCACCGATTTCCCGGCCTTGGCTTGCGTGTCGAACACGAGCTTGATCGCCTTGGTGCCGAGGGTGCGGCGCAGGATCGCGGGCTTGCCCTTCGCGAGGCAGAGCTTGGAGACGTAGAACTCGTCGGGATTGACCGAGCCCTGCACCACGGTCTCGCCCAGCCCGTAGCCCGAAGTGATGAAGACCACCTCGCGGAAGCCCGACTCGGTGTCCATCGTGAACATCACCCCGGCGGCGGCGAGGTCGCTCCTCACCATGCGCTGCACGCCGGCCGAGATCGAGACCTCGGCGTGCGAGAAGCCCTTGTGCACGCGATAGGCGATGGCGCGGTCGTTGTAGAGCGAGGCATAGACGCGGCGCACGGCCTCGAGCACGTTCTCCACGCCGCGGATGTTGAGGTAGGTTTCCTGCTGGCCCGCGAAGGAGGCGTCGGGAAGGTCTTCGGCGGTGGCCGACGAGCGCACCGCGAAGCTCGCGTGGGCGGCGCCCGCCGAGACGCGGGCGTACTCCTCGTGGACCTGCTTCTCGAGCTCGGGCGGCAGCGCCGCCTTCTCCACCATGCCGCGGATCCGGGCGCCGGCCTTCGCCAGCGCCGGGATGTCGTCCACGTCCGCGCCGGCGAGGATCGCGTCGATCGCCTCGGTGAGCTTGTTGTGGGCGAGGAAGTCGTCGAAGGCCTGGGCGGTGGTGGCGAAGCCTCCGGGGACGCGCACCCCGCTCGCCGCGAGCTGGCTGATGAGCTCGCCCAGCGACGCGTTCTTGCCGCCCGCCTGGGCGACGTCAGTCATGCGCAGGCTTTCGAGCGGGAGGACGTAGCGGTTCGCCATGGAGGAATCGATTCGGAAGTGACGTGCCGGAGGGAATTTGTAATTATAGGGCACGCTGGGTTACCCAATCCCCTCCAGAAACCTCCCGCCATGCCGCAGCGCAAGCGCGTCTTCTTCGTCTCCGACCGCACCGGTATCACGGTCGAGGCCCTCGGATCCTCCTTGCTCACGCAGTTCGCGGAGATGGATTTCCTGCGCGTGACCCTGCCTTTCATCGACTCGGTGGGCAAGGCGCGCGCCGTGGTCGACCAGGTGAACGAGGCGCTGAGGGAATCGCACCAGCGCCCGCTCGTCTTCAGCTCCATCGTCGACGACGCGGTGAGGACCGAGATCAACAAGTGCGACGGGCTCGTGCTCGACGTCTTCGAGCGCTTCATCGTGCCGCTGGAGAACGAGCTGGGCCTTAAGTCGATGCACGCGGTGGGGCGCTCCCACAGCCTCACCAACGCCAAGGACTACAACCATCGCATCGAGGCGATCAACTACACCCTCGCCCACGACGACGGCGTCACGCACCGCGGCCTCGAGGAGGCCGACATCGTGCTGGTGGGCGTGTCGAGGAGCGGCAAGACGCCCACCTGCCTCTACATGGCGATGCAGTTCGGCATCAAGGCCGCCAACTACCCGCTCATCCCCGAGGACCTCGAGGCCAACCGCATCCCGCCCTCGCTCGTGCCGCTGAAGCGCAAGGTGTTCGGGCTGTCGATCGCGCCGGAGCGCCTGCACCAGATCCGCAGCGAGCGGCGTCCGGACTCCACCTACGCGGCGCTCGCCAACTGCCGCTACGAGGTGAACGCCGCCGAGAAGCTCATGAAGCAGGCGGGCATCACCTACCTCGATTCCACGACCAAGTCCATCGAGGAGATCGCGACCCACATGCTGCACGAGGCGCAGCTCGTCAGGCGGGCGTACTGACGGATTCAAACGGTCGTTTTAATTTCCCGGCGGCGGTTTATACTTCTCCGCACAAGAATTCCATACCGCCCCGGAGGAGAACCATGAAAGCCAAGAACCGCATCCTGCCCGCCCTGCTGATGTCCCTCTTCGCCGGCGCGGGCGCCACCACCGCGAGCGCCCAGAGCGCGCAGTTCAGCGGCGTCTACGTGTTCGGCGACAGCCTCTCCGACGCCGGCTACTACCGCCCCTTCCTCGCGAGCCTGGGATTGCCCGCGTCCACCGTCGCCACGCTGGGCCGCTTCACCACCAACCCGGGGCCGGTCTTCTCCGAGCTGATCTCGCGGTATTACGGCGTGACCCCCGCTCCCAGCAACGTGACCGGGGGCAACATCTACGCCCAGGGCGGAGCGCGCGTGGCGCAGGCCTCGCCCCTCACGCCCCCGGGCCAGGCGCAGCGCCCGGTGAGCACGCAGATCGGCGAGTACCTCGCGCGCGCGGGCGGCGCGGCCGACCCCAACGCGCTCTATTCGGTGTGGGCGGGCGCGAACGACATCTTCGTGAACCTCGGCGCCTACTCGGGCGGGGGCATCACCCAGGCGCAGCTGCAGACCAACGTGCTCGCCGCGGCCACCGCCGAGATCGGCCAGGTCGGCCGCCTTCAGGCGGCCGGGGCGCGCTACGTCCTCGTGTTTGGCCTGCCGGACATCGGCGCGACGCCGCAATTCGGAGCCGCGGACGCCGCCACCCGGGGCGCCGTGACGGCGCTCTCGGCGGGCTACAACACCACCCTCTTCACCGGCCTCGCCGGCGCGGGCCTGCGCCCGATCGTCGTGGACACCTATACGTTCTTCAACGAGGTGCGTGCCAACGCCGCGGCCTACGGATTCACCAATACGACGACGCCGGCGTGCGGCGCCTTCCCGCCCATCACCACCGCGGCCACCGCGAGCTCGCAGTTCTGCATCGCGGGCGTGAACACCCCGCCGAACGCGCAGAACACGTACCTCTTCGCCGACGGCGTGCACCCCACCTCGGCCTCGCAGGCTCTGGTGGCGCAGTTCGTCGAGGCGTTGATCGACGGGCCGACCGCGTACTCGGTGCTCGCCGAGGTGCCGCTGCGCACGCGCGCGGCGCACGTGCGCACGGTGAACGAGGGCCTCGGGACCGGCGAGCTCGGCGACATCGGCCGCCTCACCGTCTTCGCCGCGGGCGATCGCGGCACGTTCGACATCGATCCGGGCAACAGCAAGACTCGCGCGGGCAGCATCGGCGTGACCGCGCGCGTCTCCGAGGCCGTGACTGTGGGCCTCGCCATCGGCAAGAGCACGAGCGAAGGCAGCCTCGGCCACGACCTGGGCGGCTTCAACACGAGCGAGACCGTGTGGTCGGCGTTCGCCTCGATGAAGTGGCGCGGCCTCTACGGCAACGCCATCGTGTCGATCTCCGACGTGAGCTTCACCGGCGTGAGCCGCAACATCGTGCTGGGCCCCGTGGTGCGCACCGCATCCTCGCGCCCCGACGGCTCCAACTCCTCGGCCTTCGTGAACGTGGGATACGACTTCCCCATCGGGCGCCTGAAGATCGGCCCGACGGTGTCGGTCACCTCGCAGAACGTCGGCATCAACCAGTTCGACGAGGAAGGCGCCGGCAGCGCGAACCTTCGCATCGCCGCGCAGTCGCGGCATTCGGAAGTGTGGAGCGCCGGCGTGCGGGCCTCGATGGACTTCGGCCGTTGGACGCCCTGGGTGCGCATCACCGCGGACAAGGAGCGCAAGGACCAGGCACGCGTGGTGACCGCGACCCCGCTGTCGCTCGCGAGCCTCAACAGCTACGACGTCCCGGCGGTCTCTTTCGACAACTCGTTCATGACCGGGGCCGTCGGCATCCGCGGGCTCGTGACCGAGCGCCTCGGCGTGAGCCTCGCCTACTACAAGGTCTCCGGGCGTTCGGGGATCTCGGAAGACGGCGTGACCGGCGTGCTGTCGTACCGGTTCTGAAGCGCGTTTACACCGCGGCCAACCTGCCGGAGGCGCACCTCCTCGCGGATTGGCTCGCGGATCGGGGCGTTCGCGCACGCATCTTCAACGCGAACGCCTCGAGCCTCGCGGGGGAGCTGCCCATCGAGGCGTCGCTGCCGCAGGTGTGGGTCGACGATCCCGGGGACGCCCCCCGCGCCCGCGCCCTCATCGACGAATACCTTCGCGCCTCCGTGAGCGGCCCGCCCGTCACCTGCCCGAAGTGCGGCGAAGACAACCCGCCCGCCTTCGACCTCTGCTGGTCCTGCGGCGCAGGCCTGGAACGATAAGTGGGGTCGGGTACGGATTATTTTTTTAATCCGTACCCGACCCCACTTTTCAGGGCGACCCGATGAAGAGGTAGAAGCGCCCCTTGCCGTTCTTGGCGTCGGCGACGCCCAGGTAGACAGGACCGAGGAAGGTGCTCGCCGCGAGGTAGGCGCCGAAGCTTCGCTGCCATCCGGAGAGCGACGTCTCGCTGAGGAGCTTGTTCATGCGCCCAGCCTCCGCCGTCACGCCGGCGATGAGCGTGAGGCCGTAGAGGGGTGAGGCGAAGTTGAGCCGGTATTGCGCCTCGACGCGGCCGAACATGTAGTCCCTGCCCAGCATCTGGTCGTGCGCGAAGCCCGACATGCGCCGCGGGCCGCCGAGCGTGAACGCGTCGGCGAGGGGAAGCGTGCCCTTCAGCGCCGTGCCGCCTTCGAGGCCCAGCAGGTAAGCGAAGCGGTTGTGCGACCACGCCGCGCCGAAGCGAGCCTCGCTGCGCGAGTAGGGGCTGAAACCGGGGGCGTTGCTCGACGCGCGCACGGCGTCGAAATGCGTGACGTCGAGCTTGATGCCGCGCGTGGGGAAGAACGGCTGGTCGTACGTGTCGATGGCGAGCGTCGCGGTCGGCCCGCCCACCTGCTCGGTCGCGTTGGGCAGCGCGCTGGGGCCGGTATCGAGCACCGAGCCCAGGCTCCTCCCGACCCAGCCCACGCTCGCCTGGCCGTGCACGCCGATGTTCACGCCGGCCTCCATGCCCGCGCGATTCTCCTGGATGCGATAGACGGCGAGCCGGTCGCCGCCGAAGAAGAGCGGGCGCTTCCTCAGTCCCGCCGACGCGAAGAAGCGCAGGTAAGACCAGTGCTGCTGGTCCATCGGCTGGTAGAACTCGGTGTTGATCGCCTGCTCGCTGCCGATCTGCGCGCCGGTGAGCCACTCCGCCCCGTAGGAGTTCATCCACGTGCGCCGGTAGAGCACGCGGAAGTTGTAGTCCGATTCCGCGCGCAGATCGGAGGCAAGCCCGAAGCCGAAGCGCAGGTAATCGGGGCCCCACGGCTTCTCCACGGGCGTGATGCGCAGGATCGTGCGGTCGCGCTCGCGCACGACGCTGTAGTCGAGCGAGTGCAGGTCGCCCTGGCTGTACTCGGTGACCAGGTCGGTGGCGAGCCTCGCGGAATCGAGCGTCGCGCCCTCCTTCTGGCTGATGCCTCCGCGCAGCGTCTGCGGGTTCACGAAGCGCGTCTGCGCGATCTCCACCTTGTCCACCACGGGCGGCTCAGGGTGCCCGGCGACGCGCAGGTGTCCCTGCCAGGCGAGGAACTCCCTTTCCGGGATCGAGTAGCGCCTCAACTCGTCCGAGGCCGCGAGCGCCGCCACGCGCCCGCGCCTGGCCGCGTCGATCTGGCGCGTGAAGGCGGTCGAGGTGATGTCGCCGAGATCGGGCTGGATGTAGATGTCCTTCGAGGTGAGGAGGAGCCTCGACTTCTCCACGTTCTGCTCGGTGAGGAGGTTCACCACCTGGCCCAGCACGGTCACGACGCCCGTCACTTCCTCCGGCTTGAGGAGCGGCGAGCCCACGTTCACCGCGATCACCACGTCCGCGTTGCACAGGCTCTTCACCTCGGCGACCGGCAGGTTGTCGGTGAGCCCGCCGTCGACGAGCTTGCGGCCTTCGCGGTCCACCGGCGCCATCAACCCGGGCACAGACATGCTGGCGCGCATGGCCGAGGTGAGGTTGCCCGTGCGGATCGCGACACGCTCGCCGCTGCCGATGTCGGTCGCGATGATGGAAAGCGGCAGCGGCAGCTGCTCGATGGAACGGTCGCCGAGCTCCGAGTGCACCAGCTGGTTGAAGAAGAGCTTCAGCTTCTCCCCGGCGAGGGCGCCTTCGCGGAAACGAAGCCCCTTGCGCGAGACGCCCAACTCGAGGCCCGAGTAGTAGCGGTCGTCGAGCGCCTTCCGGCGCAGGTTCACCGACTGGCGCCCGGCGCTATCGTCGAACATATTGATCCAGTCGGTCTTCTCGACGTTGTCCTCGATCTCCGCGGGAGAAGCGCCCGCCGCGTACGCGCCGCCGGTGAGCGCTCCCATGCTGGTGCCGGCGATGCACGCGATGGGGACGCGCAGCTCCTCGAGGACCTCGAGCACGCCAAGGTGAGCGCCGCCGCGTGCGCCGCCCCCGCCCAGCACGAGGCCGATGCGCGGGCGCGCGGGCGCCGATTGGGCGAGCGCATCGAGCGCCGCGCACGCGAGGCAGGCTGCCAGCAGGAGGCGGGCGTTGGCGCGGGGGAATCTCACGCCGCCATTTTCCTACACCTTGAGGGTGAAGGGCGTGAAGCGCGTGTCCCGGTCGTAGAAGTCCTCGTGCTCCGCGCGCTTCAACCAGCCCACCACCGCGTAGGTGAGCGGCGTGAAGAGCACCTCCACCGAGACCTTGGCGATGAACTGCGCCACCATCACCGAGGCAAGCTTGTCGTCGGGGATGATGCCGGTGCCGTAGAAGGCGAGCGGATAGAAAAGGGCGGAGTCGACGCCCTCGCCGAAGATCGTCGAGCCGATGGTGCGCGTCCAGAGCCACCGCCCCGAGGTCATGATCTTCATCTTGGCGAGGATGTACGAGTTCACGAACTCGCCGCAGAAATACGCGATCATCGAGGCGAGCGCGATCCTCCAGGTGAGGCCGAAGGCGATCTCGTAGGCCGCCTGGTTCTTCCAGAAGGGCGCCGGCGGGAGGCTCACCACCACGTACGACATGAAAGACGCGAAGGCGAGCCCGGCGAAGCCGCACCAGATGACGCGGCGGCTCCGCGCGTAGCCGTACACCTCGGTCAGCACGTCGCCGAAGACGTAGGAGATGGGGAAGAAGAGCACGCCGGCCCCGAAGGTGGCGGTGCCGATCAGCGGGAAATCCAGCTGCGCGATCTTCGCCGGCCCGATGAGGTTCGAGCAGATGAGGATCGTCACGAACGCCGCCAGCACGAACTCGTAGTACTTGTACTCCCTGCGGGGTGGGTGGCTCATGCGGGCGAAAGGCTTTGAAAGCGCAGATGGCCGCAGATGTAGCGCAGATGAACGTACCTCAAACCCCGCCCCCCTCCGAAAGGCCCTTTCTGATTTCGATGTCGGGGTACGTTCATCTGCGCTACATCTGCGTTCATCCGCGTCAAACGCTTTTTTTCGATTTACCGCGCTGTCTGACCGCCTCGAAGAGCGCGATGGAGCCGGCGGTTGCGGCGTTGAGGGATTCCGCGCTCCCGGGCATCGGGATGCGCGCGCGCAGCGAGCACACCTCGAGGAGCGAGGGCGCGATGCCCGCGCCCTCGTTGCCCACCAGGATGGCTGACGGGCCCGTCATGTCGAGATCGTACAGGGTAGCCTTGCCCCGCGCGTGCAGCGCGACGGACGTGCCGCCATAGGCCCCGAGGACCGCGCCGAGATCCGCGCCCTCGACGATGTTCAGGGCGAAGTGCGCGCCCATCGCCGCGCGCAGCACCTTCGGCGACCAGGCGAACGCGCATTGCGCCGAGAGGAGCACGTGCCCGGCGCCGGCGGCGGCGGCGCTCCTCACGAGAGTGCCGACGTTGCCCGGGTCCTGGATGGCGTCCAGGAGAAGTACCAGCGCCGCGTCGGCCGGCACCGGCTCGGCTGCGGGCGTGCGCACCAGCGCGATCACGCCGGTGGGGGAATCCACCGTCGAGAGCGACCTGAAGAGCGCGTCGGCATAGAGCGTCACCCGCGCCGGCGACGCGCGCTCGATGAGCGCCGCGATCTGGGCATCGGCGAGTCCCGCGGCGTTCACGGCGATCTCCTCGGGCGCGCGGCCCGCGTCGAGGAACGCGCCCAGCAGGTGCGCGCCGTCGAGGACGGAGACGCCGCTGCGCCGGCGCTCGGAGCCGCTCGCCGCGACGCGCGCGAGCGCCTTGTACGCGGGATTCTCGCGCGAGGCGATGCTCTTCATCAGAACGGCAGGTCGGATTGCAGCAGCGCGTGCACCGGCTCGAAGCTCCTGCGGTGGATGGCGCAGGGGCCGCGGGCCTTCAGCGCGGCGAGGTGCTCGGGCGTCGAGTAGCCCTTGTGCTGCGCGAACCCGTAGCCGGGGTACTCGCCGTCCAGGCACGTCATCTCGGCGTCGCGCGCGGTCTTGGCGAGGATCGAGGCCGCCGAGATCGCCGGCACGCGCGAGTCGCCCTTCACGATGGCGGTGCACTTGAACGCGATGTCCAGGGTGTAGAGGCCGTCGACGCACACTTCCCCGGGCTCCATGCCCAGCCGCTCGACCGCGCGGCGCATGGCGAGCAGGCTTGCGCGAAGGATGTTGATGCAGTCGATCTCCCGCACGCTCGCCGAGGCGACGGCCCAGGCCAGCGCGCGCGCCTTGATGAGCGCGGCCAGCTCGTCGCGCGCGCTCTCGCAGAGGACCTTGGAATCGGCGAGCCCTTCGATGGGCCGCCCGGGATCGAGCACCACCGCCGCGGCGAACACCGCTCCCGCGAGGGGACCGCGTCCCGCCTCATCGACCCCGCACAGAAGCGAGGCGGTCGTGAGCGATGCTCGTGGGGGGTGCATGGTTCTCGATGTTCTTGTTGATGTAGGGCGCGAGCGCCTGCGCGACGCGCTCATCATGACCTTTCGCGAGCCCTTCGTGAAGCCTCGCAAAGCGCGCGCGCAGCCGCTCGCGCGCGGTGGGGCTGTCGAGCCAGTTGCCAAGCGCCTGCGCGAGGTTGGCCGGCGTCGCCTGCTCCTGGAGCAGCTCCGGCACGACGAATTCGCCCTCGAGCACGTTGGGCAGGCCCACGTACGCAAGCAGGAGCTTCCTCTTCACCAGCCAATGGGTGAGCTTGTTGAGGCGGTAGGTGATCACCATCGGGCAGCGCGCGAGCGCGGCCTCGAGCGCCGCGGTGCCGCTCGCGACCAACGCCACTTCCGCCGCGTGCAGCGCGAGCCGTGCGTGGCCGAAGAGGATGGTCACGGGCAGCTCGCGGGCTTCCAGCGCGTAGATGCGCCGCTCGAAGTAGTCGCGTGTTTCGCGCGTGGCGAGCGGAACGAAGAATCGCAGCTCCGGGCGCTTCGCGTGCAGGACGCGCGCGGTCTCGATGACGAGGTCGGCGTGCAGCTCGAGCTCGCTCACGCGGCTCCCGGGCAGGAGCGCCACGGGAACGGACGAGGTCGCCAGGCGAAGCTGCGCGCGCGCTTCGCGCCGGTCGGGCTCGAGCGGCATCTGGTCGGCGAGCGGGTGGCCGACGAAGGTGACCGGGATGCCGGCCTTCTCGTAGATCGGCTCCTCGAAGGGGAACATCACCAGCATGCGGTCCACCGCCTTGGCGATCGAGTGGATTCGCTCCGAGCGCCACGCCCAGATCGACGGGCTCACGTAGTGGACGGTGGGAATGCCCGCGGCCTTGAGCTTCCTCTCCAGCCCGAAGTTGAAGTCGGGCGCGTCGACGCCGATGAAGAGATCGGGCCGGTCGTTCATGAGGTGGCGCGCCATGCCCGCGCGGATGCCGAGGATCTCGCGCAGGTGCTTCAGCACCTCCACGTAGCCGCGCACCGCGAGCTTCTCCATGGGATAGAGGGAGCGCGCGCCCTCCGCGATCATCTTCGGGCCGGCGATGCCGTAGAACTCGAGATCGGGCCAACGGGCCTTCAAGGCACGGATCAATGCCGCGCCGAGGAGGTCGCCCGAGGCTTCCCCGGCGACGATCGCGACGCGCGGCCTCAACGCAGGATGCCCCGCGTCGAGGTGGCGAGGAACTGCGCGAGGGCGCGCACCTCCGCGGATTGCGCGCCCTGCGCCTCGAGCGCAGCGCGCGCGTCGGCGAGCGCGAGGCCCGACTTGTAGAGGGTCTTGTAGGCGCGCTTCAGGGCCGCGATCGCCTCGGGCGTGAAGCCGCGGCGCTTCAGGCCCTCGGCGTTGATGCCATGGGGCGCCGTCGGATTTCCCGCGATCGTCATGAACGGCGGCACGTCCTGGGTGATCACGCTCGAGATGCCGGCCATCACGTGCGCGCCGACCTTCACGAACTGGTGCACGCCGACGAAGCCGCCGAGGGTGGTGAAATCCCCGATGTGCACGTGCCCAGCCAGGGTGGCGTTGTTCGCGAATACGGTGTTGTTGCCGACCTGGCAGTCGTGCGCGATGTGCACGTAGGCCATGATCCAGTTGTCGTCGCCCAGGCGCGTCACGCCCTCGTCCTGCATCGTCCCGCGGTTGATCGAGGTGTATTCGCGGATCGTGTTGCGGCTGCCGATCTCGAGGCGCGTGGGCTCGCCCTTGTACTTCTTGTCCTGGTTCGCTTCGCCGATGGAGCAGAAATGGAAGATGCGGTTGTCGCGGCCGATCGCCGTGTGGCCGGTGATCACGTTGTGCGCGCCGATCGTGGTGCCCTCGCCCACTTCCACGTCGCCGTCGATCACCGTGTACGGACCCACGCTCACGCTCGCGTGGAGCCTCGCGCGCTTGTCGACGACCGCGGTGGGGTGGATGGCGGGGCTCACGGGATCAAAGGGCTTTGGAAACGCAGATGAACGCGGATGTAGCGCAGATGAACGTACCCCGATGATGGACTGGGAGCCGGGAACTCTCGATTGCATGAAGTTGGGGTACGTTCATCCGCGTGCTTCTATCTGCGTTCATCTGCGTTCCAAAGCCTTTCGCTCGCAACACTCACAACTCCCGCAGGGCACAGATGAGCTCGGCCTCGGCGGCGACGACATCGCCCACGCGGGCGGCGGCCTTGTACTTGGCGATGCCGCGTCCGCTGCGGCCCGCTTCCACCGTGATGTGCAGGGTGTCGCCGGGGATCACCGGCTTCTTGAAGCGCGCGCCGTCGATGCCGACGAAGTAGTAGACCCACTTGCCGTCGTTCTTCTGCCCGAGGCTCTTCAGCGACAGGACCGCCGCGGCCTGCGCCATCGCCTCCACGATGAGCACGCCCGGCATCACGTGGTAGTGCGGGAAATGGCCCGGGAAGTACGGCTCGTTCGCCGTCACGTTCTTCAGCGCCACGATGCGCCGGTCCTTCTCGAACTCGACGATGCGGTCGATGAGCAGGAACGGATAGCGGTGCGGCAGGTATTCCTTGATCTCGTCGATCGTCATCTCACTCACGGTCTTCCTCCGTCTTCAGCTGCTTCGCCATGCGATCGAGCCGGCGCAGGTGCACCGCGTTCCTCAGCCATTCGGCGTGCGGCATGAACGGAGATCCCGAAGTGTAGGTTCCGGGCTCTGTGATCGACTTGGTGATGAGGGAAAAGCCCGAGATCGTGACCCGGTCGCAGACGCTGATGTGGCCCACCAGCCCCACGCCGCCGCCGATGAGGCAATCGCGCCCGATGGTGACGCTTCCCGAGATGCCGGTGCAGCCGGCGATCACCGTGTGCGCGCCGATCACGCAGTTGTGCCCCACCTGGATCTGGTTGTCGAGCTTCACGCCGTCCTCGATCACGGTGTCGTCGAGCGCGCCGCGGTCGACGGTGGTGTTGGCGCCGATCTCCACGTCGTCGCCGATGCGAACGCGCCCGACCTGCGGGATCTTCACCCAGCGCCCGGCGTCGCGCGCCATGCCGAAGCCGTCGGCGCCGATCACCACGCCCGAGTGGAGCACGCAGCGCTCGCCGATGGCGCAGTCGTCGTAGATCGTGACGCGGGGATTGAGGCGCGTGTGGGCGCCGATGGAGACGCGCTCGCCGATCACCGAATGCGCCCCGACCTTCGCGCCCGCGCCGATCGATGCGCCCGCGCCGATCACCACGAAGGCGCCGATCTCCGCGCCGGCGTCGACGTTGGCCGAGCCCTCGATCTGCGCGAACGGATGGATGCCGGGGACGACGGGCTTCTCGGGGTTGAAGAGCGCGACGGTGCGCGCGTAGTACGCGTAGGGGTTCTCGCTCACGATGCGCGGGATGGTGGCCGCGTCGCGGTCGCCGGGGCCGAGGATCACGGCTCCCGCGCGCGTGGCGGCGAGCTTGCCGCGGTACTTGGGATTCGCAAGGAAGGTGATCTCGCCGGGCCCGGCGCCGTCCAGCGTGCCGACGCCGGTGAGCGGCGCGGCGGCCTCGCCCAGTGCCTCACCGCCGAGGCGGCGGACGATTTCGCCCAGGGTGAGCGTGAGGGTCCCCATGGCTCACTTGTCCGACAGCGCCTTGATGACCTTCTCGGTGATGTCGATCTTGCCGCTGGCGAAGACGGCTTCCTGGAGGATGAGGTCGTACTTCTCGGATTCGGCGATCTGGTTGATCACGCGGGTCGCGCGCTCCTGGACGCCGGCGAGCTCCTCGTTCCTGCGCAGGTTGAGGTCCTCGCGGATCTCGCGCTGCATGCGCTGGAAATTGCGGCTGATGTCGGCGAGCTGTCGCTCCTTCTCGCGGCGCGCGGCCTCCGGGATGGTCACGTTCTCGCGCTCGAGCTCGGTCTGCAGGTCGCGCCCCTGTTTCTCCATCTTGGCGAGGTCGGCGTTCCTCGCGGCGAACTCGCGCTCGAGCTTCTGCTGCGCGCGCTTGGCCGGAGCCGCCTCGCGGAAGACCCGCTCGGTATTCACGAAGCCGATCTTCAGCGACTGCGCCGCGGCGTCGCCCGCGGCGAGCGCGAGCCCGGAAAGCACCAATGCGAGGAAAGTCTTCATGTCGCCAATCTAGAAAATCTTGCCCAGCTGGAATTGGAAGCGTTCGACCTTGTCTTCCGGGCGCTTCTTGATGGGGATGCCCAGCGAGAAGCGCAGCGGCCCCACCGGCGAATCCCAGCTTACCGCGAGGCCGGTGGAGACGCGAACGTCCTGCCCGCGGATCTTCTCGCCAGGTCCCCAGACGTTGCCCGCGTCGATGAAGTACGCGATGCGCACGTTCTTTTCCTTGTAGCCGGGCATCGGGAAGAGCGCCTCGAAGTTGCCCACCACGCGCCGGTCGCCGCCGAGGATGTCGCCGTTCGCGTCGCGCGGGCCCAGGCCCGCGGTCTCGAAGCCGCGCACCGAGCCCACGCCGCCCGCGTAGAAGTTCTTGAAGAACGGCAACGGCTTGCCGCGATAGCCGTTGGCGTACCCCGCCTCGCCATTCAGCATGAAGGTGAGCCACGAGAAGCGCTCGAGCGTGTAGAACCACTGGCTCTGGTAATTCACGCGGTAGTAGGTGAGGTCGCCCGGCGGCACGCCCACCTCGACGCCGATCTCGTTCAGCCACCCCTTGGTGGGCCAGGTGAGGCTGTCGCGGCTGTCGCGCGCGAACGAGACGTTGGTGCGGAAGGTGTTGCTCTTCTCGCCGAACTGCGCGACGAAGTCCAGGTAGCGCGGCGGCGCGAGCGCGTCGATGGTGAGCCGCGTGCGCTCCGCGGTGAAGCCCACGTTCACGGAATCGAGCTCGCTCACCGGGATGCCGAAGCGCACGCCCGCGCCCGACGAGTACGTGTGGTAGGCGGCGATGGAAAGGCTGGAAGTGTCCACGTCGCGGTGGAAGACGTCGAAGCCGCGCGAGATGCCGTCGGTGGTCCAGTACGGGTTCAGGTACGAGAGCGAGTAGACCTTGTTCACCGAGCCGTTGTTGATCTGGAAGGCGACGAGGTTGCCGGTGCCGAGGATGTTGGCCTGGGAGACTGAAGCCTGCAGCGTGAGCTTCTCCGCGGCGGAGTAGCCGACGCCGAAATTGAGCGTGCCGGTGTTGCGCTCGGTGACCGTCACGTTCACGTCGACCTGGTCCGATGTGCCGGGGACGGCCGGGGTCTCGATCGTCACTTCCGAGAAATACGAGGTGCGCTGCAGGCGCTCCTTCGAGCGCGCGATCTTCTCCAGCGAGTACCACGAGCTCTCCAGCTGGCGCAGCTCGCGGCGGATCACCTCGTCCCTCGTCTTCGTGTTGCCCGAGATGTTCACGCGGCGCACGTAGACGCGCCGGCCGGGATCCACGAAGAACGTGAAGCCCGCCACGCGTTTCTCGCGGTTCAGGTCCGGGACCGGGTTCACGTTGGCGAACGAGTAGCCGTCGTTGCCGAGGCGATCCGAGATGCGCTTGGTGGTCTCGACCACCTTCTCCCGCGAGAAGACGTCGCCCGGTTTCACCAGCATGAGCGCGCGCAGCTCCGGCTCCTTCACGATGAGGTCGCCGGCGAGCTTCACCTCGCCCACGCGGTAGACGGGCCCCTCGGTGATCGCGATGGTGATGAAGATCTTCTCGCGGTCGGGCGTGATCGAGACCTGCGTCGACTCGATGTTGAACTCGAGGTAGCCGCGGTTGAGATAGAAGGAGCGCAGGCTCTCCAGGTCCGCGGTGAGCTGCTGCTTGGAGTACTGGTCGTCCTTGGTGAACCAGGTGAACCAGCCCGGCGTGGTGAGCTTCATGTTGCGCAGAAGCGCCTTCTCGGTAAAGTCCTTCGCGCCGATGATGTTGATGTCGGCGATCTTGGTGACCGCGCCCTCCTCGATGTCGAACCGCAGCGACACGCGGTTCCTCTCGAGCGGGGTCACCGTCGTCGTCACCTTCGCCGCGTAGAAGCCGCGGCCCGTGTACTGGCGCTTCAGCTCCTTCTCCGCGCGGTCGAGGAGCGACTTGTCGTAGATCTTGCTCTCGGAGATCCCGGCCTGCTTGAGGCCGTCCTTCAGGTTGTCCTTGGTGAATTCCTTGGCGCCCTCGATCTCGATCTGCGCGATCGCCGGGCGCTCCTGCACGAAGACGATGAGGACGTCGCCCTCGCTCTCCAGGCGCACGTCGGAGTAGAAGCCGGTCGCGTAGAGCGCCTTCACGGCGGCGGCGGCCTTCTCGTCGTCGATGCGCTCGCCCACCTTCACCGGGAGATAGGTGAACACGGTTCCCGCTTCGGTGCGCTGCACGCCTTCCACGCGGATGTCCTTCACCACGAAGGGCGAGATCGCGAGTGCGGGAAGCGCCGCGGCGAGGGCGCAGGCGGCGATGAGGCGCAGGAGGACGGCGGTTGCGCTGGGAACGGTGAATCGAGGACGCTTCAAGGGGTCAGCCCGTGAACAGGCGGTTGAGGTCGTTGTAGAAGGCGAAGAAGGTGAGTCCGAGAAGAAGGGCGAGGCCGAGCCGCTGTCCGATTTCCATCGTCTTCTCGGAGACCGGCGTTCCCTTCACGATTTCGGCAAAATAATACACCAGGTGACCCCCATCCAGCAGGGGAATCGGCAGGAGGTTGAGCACTCCGAGGCTCACGCTCACCAGGGCGAGGAAGCCCAGCCACGTGATCCAGCCCGCCTGCGCGCTCTGCCCGGCATAGTCGGCGATGGTGATCGGCCCGGAGAGGTTCTTCCACGAAAGGTCGCCCACCACCATGCGCCCGAGCATCTTCACGCTGAAGGCCGACAGGTCGTAGACCTTGGCCGCGGCCTTGCCGAGCGCCACCACGGGACCGTAGCGCACGATCGTCGTCATGCGGTCGTATTCGCGCTTGAGCTCCGCGGGGATCTCGATCCCCAGGCGTCCGATGCGCGCGCCGGCGTCGTTGATCGCCTCGGGCGTGGCGTGCACCGGGAAGCGCCTGCCGGCGCGCTCGACCTCGAGGGTGAGGTCCTTGCCGGGATTGGCGGCGATCTCGCTGGTGAAATCGCCCCACGTGGCGACCTCTTTGCCGTTCACGCTGAGCACCAGGTCTCCGGCCGCGAGGCCCGCGCGCTCGCCGGGCTTGCCGGGGAGGACGCGGCCGAGATAGGCGGGCGCACGCGGACGCAGCGGCCGCAGGCCGAGCTTGGCGAAGAAATCCCTGTCGAGGTCGTCCTTGGTGAGGCCCGACATGTCGAGGCTGCGCGTCGCGTGGGAGCCGCGCTCGGTCTGCACGTCGATCGCGGTGGACTCGCGCTTCACAGCCTGCTTGAGGAGCATCCAGCGCGCATCGTTCCAGGTGGCCACGGGCTCGTCGGCGATGCTCACCAGCGTGTCGCCGTTGGCGAAGCCGGCGACCGCGGCGGGGCTGCTCGCGGGAGGATCGCCAACGATGGGCTTCACGCCGGGAAGCCCGGCGATGAAGAGCACCCAGTAGAGCAGCAGCGCGAGGAGGAAATTCGCCGCGGGCCCGGCGAGGACGATGAGGACGCGCGCTCCAACGCCCTTCGCGTCGAAGGCGCGATGGCGTTCGGCTGCGGGCACTTCGCCCTCGCGCCCGTCGAGCATCTTCACGTAGCCGCCCAGCGGGATCGCCGAGAGCATCCATTCGGTCCGGTCGGCCCCGGTGCGCCGCACGAGGAGGGGCTTGCCGAATCCCACGGAGAAGCGAAGGATCTTCACGCCCATCAGCCGCGCGACGAGGTAGTGGCCGAACTCGTGGAACACCACGAGCACGGCGACGGTGACGAGAAATGCGGGGAGGGTGTACCAGGTCATGAGACGAGAGTCGGGGCGTGAGGCACGAGGCGCGAAATATACCGCGCGGCGAGCGCCCGGGCTTCCACATCCACAGCGTAAACCTGTTCGATGGACAAAAGGGGCTCGGCGTTCACTTCGCCCAGCACCTTTTCGATGATTTCCGCGATCGCCGTGAACGCGAGGCGCCCGGCGAGGAACGACTCCACCGCGATCTCGTTGGCGGCGTTCAACGCGGCGGGCGCGGTGCCGCCCATGCGGATCGCCTCGCGCGCGAGCGCGACGCACGGGAAGCGCTGCGCATCGAGGCGCTCGAATTCGAGGCGGCCCAGCGTCGTGAAGTCGAGCGGCTCGGCGCCCGACTCGATGCGCTCGGGGAAAGCGAGCGCGCAGGCGATGGGCGTGCGCATGTCGGGCGCGCCCAGCTGCGCGATCACCGAGCCGTCGGCGTACTCGACCATCGAATGGATCACGCTCTGCGGATGCACGACCACCTGGATCGATTCCAGCGGCGCGCCGAAGAGCCAGTGCGCCTCGATCACCTCGAGGCCCTTGTTCATCATCGTCGCAGAATCCACCGAGATCTTCGGGCCCATCACCCAGTTGGGGTGCGCCACGGCCTCGCGGGGCGTCACGCGCGCGAGCCTGTCGATGGGCGTCGCGCGGAAGGGCCCACCCGAGGCGGTGAGCAGGATGCGGCGCACGCCCGAGCGCTCGAGCTCGCCCTCGCGGCCGCACACGAAGCCGCGCGGCAGCGACTGGAAGACCGCCGAATGCTCGCTGTCGATGGGAAGGAGCGTCGCGCCGCCCTCGGCCACCGCCTTCATGAAGAGCGCGCCCGACATCACCAGCGCTTCCTTGTTGGCGAGCAGCACCTGCTTGCCCGCGCGCGCTGCGGCGATGGTGGAGGGAAGGCCCGCCGCGCCGACGATGGCGGCCATCACGGTGTCCACGGCGTCGAGCGCGACGATCTCCTCGAGCGCTTCGGATCCGCAGCGCACCTCGGTGGCGACGCCGCGGGCCGTGAGCCCCTTGCGAAGGCGCTCCGCGGCGCCCGCATCGGCCATCACCGCGTAGCGCGGCTCATGGGCGACGCACTGCGCGAGGAGGAGCGCGTCGTTCTTCGCTGCGGCGAGCGCGGCGACCGAATAGCGATCCGGATGTCGCGCCACCACGTCGAGCGTGCTGGTGCCGATCGAGCCCGTGGAGCCGAGGATGGCGATCGTCTTCATGGGGCCGCCAGGCGCAGCGACAGCAGGAACGCCGCCACGGGCAGCGTCGAGGTGAGCGCATCGATGCGGTCGAGGATGCCGCCGTGCCCCGGCAGGAGCGCGCTCGAATCCTTCAGGCCCGCGCCACGCTTCATCCACGACTCGAAGAGGTCGCCCGCCACGCTCAGGGCCACGAGGCCCAGCATGCAGGCGATGACCGGGATGCCGAGCGCGGGAGCGAAGAGGGCCGAGAACGGCGTCGAATACGTGTGCGAGATCCACGAGAGCACGATGCCGTAGAGCGCGGCGCCGGCGAGCGCCCCGTACACGCCCTCCCACGTCTTGCCGGGGCTCACCGCGGGCGCGAGCTTGCGCGTCCCGAACCTGCGCCCGGCGAAATACGCCGCGATGTCGGCGACCCACACCAGCGCCGCGATGGCGAGAAGGAGCCACGGGCTCGCGTCGCGCAGCACGACGAAGGCGAACCACGTGGGCCACACCACCAGCCATCCGGCGACGGCGCAGGCGACGGGCCCGGGGCGCGCCTTCTGCGCGAGCCAGGGCACGGCGGCGAATATCCAGAAGGCGGCCGATGCGACGAACGCCGCGCTCGACGCGGACACGAAGGCGGCGTCGGCCGCGCGCGCGTAGAGGAGCCAGAAGCCCGCGCCCAGCGCCCCGGAAGCCACGAGGAAGGCCGCCTGCCCGCGCGAAGCCAGTCCCGCCATGCGCGACCACTCCCAGCAGGCGGCGAGCGCGATGGCGAGCACGAAGAGCGACCAGGCGATGGCGGGCGCGAAGAAAAGCATCCCGAGGAGGACCACCAGGATCGCGACCGCGGTGATGACGCGGGTGAGGAGCAAGGGCAGCTAGCCGGCCTGGGTCGCCGGCTCGCCTTCCTTCAGCTGCTCGCTGGTGCGTCCGAAGCGCCGCTCGCGCTGGCGGTACGAGGCGAAGGCGGCTTCGAGCGCCTCGGCGCCGAAATCGGGCCACAGGGCGTCGGTGAAGTAAAGCTCCGTGTAGGCGAGCTGCCAGAGGAGGAAGTTGGAGACGCGCTGCTCGCCGCCGGTGCGCACGAAGAGGTCGGGCTCCGGCGCGTACGCCATCGACAGGAAGCGCGAGAGGCGCTCCTCGGTGATGGGCGCCGCAGGATCCTCGAGGCGGCAACGCTCGGCGGCCTGGAGGATGTCCCAGCGCCCGCCGTAATTGGCCGCGATGGTGAGCGTGAGGCCGGTGTTGTCGCGGGTGAGCGCCTCGCCATCGCGGATGTGCCCGAGCACGCGCGGGTCGAAGGGCGCGAGGTCGCCCACGACCTTGAAGCGAATGCCGTTGCCGTGGAGCTTGCCGACCTCCTGCTCGAGCGAGCGCAGGAAGAGCTGCATGAGGAACGAGACCTCCTCGGGCGGGCGGCGCCAGTTCTCGCTGGAGAAGGCGAAGAGCGTGAGGTAGCGCACGCCCGACTTCGCGCACGCCTTCACAGTCTCGCGCACCGCTTCCACGCCGCGGCGATGGCCGGCCACGCGCGGCAGCAGGCGCTTCTTCGCCCACCGCCCGTTGCCGTCCATGATGATGGCGACGTGACGCGGAGTGTCGCCGATGGCGGGAACGGCGGCGGTGGAGGAGACGAAGTCGGTCATGAAATGCCTAGGCGTGAGGCATGAGGCGTGAGGCATGAGGCATGAGGCGTGAGGCGTGAGGCGTGAGCGCAGTCGCCAGGTTCATGTCGTGCTTCATCGTTATGCCTCTCTCATGCCTCATGCCTCATGCCTCATGCCTCATGCCTCATGCCTCACACCGCCATCAAATCCTTCTCCTTGTCCGCCACCAGCTTGTCGATGTCGCCGATCGACTTGTCGGTCATCTTCTGCACCTCTTCCTGGGCGCGCTTCTCCTCGTCCTCGCTCACCTCGCCCTCCTTCAGCAGGTTCTTCAGGTGCGTGATCGCGTCGCGGCGGATGTTGCGCACCGCCACCTTGGCGTTCTCGCCCTCGTGCTTCACGATCTTGGTGAGCTCGCGGCGGCGCTCCTCGGTGAGGGCGGGCATCGGCACGCGGATCACATCCCCGGAGCTCGCGGGGTTCACGCCCAGGTCGGAGTCGCGGATGGCCTTCTCGATCACCTGCGCCATCTTCTTCTCGAAGGGCTGGATCGCGATGGTGCGCGCGTCCGACAGCGTCACGTTGGCGACCTGGTTGAGCGGCATCTCGGCGCCGTAATAGTCGACGCGCAGGTGGTCCAGCAGCCCCGTGTGCGCGCGCCCGGTGCGCACCTTGGCGAGGTCGTGCTTCAACGTGTCCAGCGACTTGGCCATCTTCTCGGTGGCCTGCCTCTTGATATCGGAGATACCCATGGTCCTCGTTCCTCCTGGCTCTTTGGCTAGTTGTGGACGAGTGTACCCTCGTCCTCGCCCATCACGACGCGCCGCAACGCCCCCGGCTTGAAGATGGAGAACACGTTGATGGGGAGCTTCTGGTCGCGGCAAAGCGCGAGCGCGGTGGCGTCCATCACCTTCAGGTTCTTCACGAACGCCTCGTCGAAAGTGAGCGTGGCGTAGCGCGTCGCGGATTTGTCCTTCATGGGATCGGCGGTGTAGACGCCGTCCACCTTGGTCGCCTTGAGGACGATGTTGGCCTCGACCTCGCGCCCGCGCAGCGCAGCCGCGGTGTCTGTCGTGAAGAACGGGTTGCCGGTGCCCGCGGCGAAGATCACGGTCTTGCCTTCCTCGAGGTAGCGGATCGCCTTGCCGCGGATGTAGGGCTCCACCACGGGCTCGATGCTCAACGCCGACTGCACGCGCGCCACCAGGCCGCCGCGGTTCATCGCGTCGGAAAGCGCCAGCGCGTTGATCACGGTGGCGAGCATGCCCATGTAGTCCGCGGTGGCGCGGTCCATGCCGACCGCGCCCTGCGACACGCCGCGAAAGATGTTGCCCCCGCCGATCACCACGCCCACCTGCACGCCGAGGTTCGAGATCTCCTTCACCTCGCCCACGATGCGATCGACCGTCTCGCGGTTGATGCCGAAGGCGTCGTTGCCCATCAGCGCTTCCCCCGAAAGCTTGAGGAGGATGCGCTGGTAGGCGGGCTTCGCCGGGGGATTCGGCTCGTCGCGCGGAGCGTCCGGCATCGCTACGCCGCGTTCTTTGTCATGGCCGCGACTTCCGCCGCGAAATCGCTCTGCTTCTTCTCGATGCCCTCGCCCACCACGAGCACCCTGTAGCCGTGGAGCTTCGCCTTGCGCGCGGCGAGCATCTTCTCGACGGTGAGCTTGTCGTCCTTCACGAACGGCTGGCCCATGAGGGTGTTCTCGGCGAGGAACTTGTTGATGCCGCCCTCCACCATCTTCGCGGCGATCTCCGGGGGCTTGCCGGATTCCGCGGCACGCGCCTCGAGGATTTTCCTCTCGGCGGCCAGCGCCTCGGCGGGGTACTGGCCCTTCGTCATATACCTGGGCTTGGCGAAGGCGATGTGGTGCGTGAGGTCCTTGGCGACCTCGTCGTCGCCCTCGATGTCGACGATCACCGCCACCTTGGAGCCCGGGTGCACGTACTTCACCAGGCGCGCGCCGGTCTCCATGCGCTCGAAGCGGCGCACGGTGATGTTCTCGCCGATCTTCTGCACCAGCTTCTGGCGCCCGGCTTCCACAGTCTCGCCGCCGATCTTCAAGTTGGAGAGCGCCGCGACGTCCACGGGATTCTCCTTCGCCACGAGCTCGGCCACCGAATTGGCGAACCGCGTGAAGTCCGGGTTCTTGGCGACGAAGTCGGTCTCGGCGTTCACCTCGACCATCGCGCCCAGCTTCGCATCGGGCGAGATCCACGTCGCCACGGCGCCGTCGGCAGCCACGCGCGAGGCGGCCTTGGAGGCCTTCGCGCCGCTCTTGATGCGCAACAGCTCCTCGGCCTTGGCCATGTCGCCGCCGGCTTCTTCCAATGCCTTCTTGCATTCCATCATGCCGAGCCCGGTGCGCTCGCGCAGTTCCTTGACCATTCCCGCGGTGATTTCCGCCATTTCCTGCTCCGTCGCCCCGGCGCGAGGCCGGGGTCTAATTGATTGGACCCCGTTCTTCAACGGGGTGACATGTCTTCAGTTACGAAAAAGGGGCTGAGCGCCCCTTTTTACGCGGCCTCGCGGCCCATTCGTGTGCTCTCGTGTTCCCTTACTGCTTTTCCGCGTCCTGGACTTCGACGAACTCCTCGGAGCTCTGCGGCGCGACCATCTCGTTCATCACCTGGCTGCGGCCCTCGAGGATCGCGTCCGCCACGCCACGGGCGTAGAGGCGGATGGCGCGGGTCGAGTCGTCGTTGCCGGGGATCACATAGTCGATGCCGTCGAGCGAATTGTTGGAGTCCACCACGCCGACGATGGGAATGCCCAGCTTCTTGGCCTCGGTCACCGCGATCTTGTGGAAGCCCACGTCGATCACGAAGAGCGCGTCGGGGACGCCGCCCATGTCCTTGATGCCGCCCAGCGAGCGCTCGAGCTTCTCGCGCTCGCGCCCGTTCAGGAGCTGCTCCTTCTTCGACAAGCGCTCCATGGAGCCGTCGGCGATCATCGCGTCCATGTCCTTCAGGCGCTTGATCGAGCCCTTCACCGTCTTGAAGTTGGTGAGCATGCCGCCCAGCCAGCGATAGTCCACATAGGGCGCGCCTGCACGTTGGGCTTCTTCCTTCACGATCTCGCGCGCCTGGCGCTTGGTGCCGACGAAGAGGATCTGGCCCTTGTTCGCGGTGAGCTGGCGCACGTACTTGAGCGCGTCCTGGTACATCGGGAGCGACTTCTCAAGGTTGATGATGTGGATCTTGTTGCGGGCGCCGAAGATGTACGGAGACATCTTGGGGTTCCAGTAACGCGTCTGGTGGCCGAAGTGAACGCCGGCCTCCAGCATCTGGCGCATGGTAACGGACATCGAACAACTCCTTGGTAAGGTTGGCCTCCCCCGCGACTTACCCGGCTCGAAGAGAACCGGGACCTTAGCCATTGGCGGGGTGCGAATTTCCGGCCCCGAAAATGGGTCCGGATAGCTGGACATTATAGCCGGAAAAGACCCGCCTTTTCAAACATTTCCCCGCCCCGCTTGGACCGCTATCCGTTCCTTAGCCCCTCTCCCCCTCCAGCCCGCCGCGGCGCGGGCTGCATCTCGGAACCGCGTCGTGCAGGCCATGCCTAACGCTATAATTCCACCATGCTCCAGCCCCTCCACCAGCCCCTGAAGAGCCCCGAGGACCTCGCGCGCATGCGCGTCGCGGGCCGGCTCGCGTCCGAAGTCCTCGACTTCATCACGCCGTACGTGAAGCCGGGAGTGTCCACAGGCACGCTCGACAAGCTCTGCCACGACTACATGGTCCAGGTGCAGGGCACCATTCCCGCGCCGCTCAATTACGCGCCGCCCGGGCACCGGCCATATCCGAAGTCGATCTGCACGTCGGTGAACCACCAGGTCTGCCACGGCGTGCCGGGCGACAAGGTGCTTCGCGCGGGCGACATCGTGAACATCGACATCACCGTCATCAAGGAAGGCTGGCACGGCGACACGAGCCGCATGTTCTACGTGGGCGAGCCCTCGGTGCAGGCGAGGCGCCTCTCCGAGGTCACCTACGAGTGCATGTGGAAGGGCATCGACGTGATCCGCCCGGGCGCCACGCTCGGCGACATCGGCTTCGCGATCCAGAAGCACGCGGAATCGAACGGCTTCAGCGTGGTTCGCGAATTCTGCGGCCACGGCATCGGCAAGCGCTTCCACGAGGAGCCGCAGATCCTTCACTACGGGCGCGCCGGCCAGGGCCTGAAGCTGCAGGCGGGCATGACCTTCACCGTCGAGCCCATGATCAACGCCGGCAAGCGCGACATCCGCCAGCTCGGCGACGGCTGGACCATCGTCACCGCCGACCACTCGCTCTCCGCGCAGTGGGAGCACACCATCCTCGTGACCGGGGAGGGCTACGAGGTGTTCACCGTCTCCGCGGGCACCCCGGCCGTGCCCGCCTTCGTCGAGCAGCGCACCACCGTCTCCTAGCAGCTCGCCCTGAGCACCGCCACCCTTACCGCCCCCACCGCCGCGCCGCATCCGTCGTCGGCGCAGAACCGCGAGTGGACCCGCGCGCGCAGGGACGAGCTGAAGCGGCGCTACTTCCGCCGCCCCGACCCTGCGCGCACGCTCGCCGCCCACGCCGCGTTCGTCGACGAGGCGCTGCAGCGCCTGTGGAAGGAATCCGTCGTCGACGCGGACATCGCGCTGGTGGCGGTCGGCGGCTACGGGCGCGGCGCCCTCTTCCCGCACTCCGACGTCGATGTCCTCGTGCTGCTGCCCGACGGCCGCAGGCCCGGCGCCGCCGTCGAGCGCTTCATCGGCGCGCTCTGGGATAGCGGCCTGGAGCCCGGGCACAGCGTGCGCACCATCGAGGAGTGCGTCGAGGAGGCCGCGAAGGACGTGACCGTCGACACGAGCCTCATGGAAGCGCGCCTCATCGCGGGCGATGCCGCCCTCCTCGCACAGATGGAAGTGCGGCTACGCAAGCGCCGCGACGTGCGCGAGTTCTTCGAGGCGAAGTTCCAGGAGCAGAAGCGCCGCCACGAGCGCTTCCAGGAAGCCGCCTACAACCTCGAGCCCAACATCAAGGAAAGCCCCGGGGGATTGCGCGACCTGCAGATGGTGCTCTGGCTCGCGCGCGCCGCGGGACTGGGGCAATCGTGGAAGGCCCTCGCCGATGAGGGCCTCATCACCACCGCCGAGCGCACGGCCATCACCATCAACGAGCGCGTCCTGCAGGACCTTCGCATTCGCCTGCACTATCTCGCGGGGCGGCGCGAGGACCGGCTCGTCTTCGACCACCAGATCGAGATCGCGCGGCAGCTGAAGCTGAAGGGCCAGCAGGGCATGGCGCCTTCCGACCTCCTCATGCGCCGCTACTACCTCGCGGCCAAGGCGATCTGGCGTTTCAACCAGATCCTGCTCGCCAACCTCTTCGAGCGCATCACGCCGCGATCCGAGCGCAAGGTGACGCGGCTCGACGCCGACTTCCAAGTGGTGAACCTCACCCTCGACATCCGCGACGAGGAGCTCTTCGAGAAGAAGCCCGGCATGGTGCTGGAGGCGTTCCGCCGTCTGCAGGACCACCGCGACATCGTGGGGCTGGGGCCGCGCACGCTGCGCGCGTTGTCGCGCGCGCTGCCGCTGCTCAACCGAGAGTTCCGCGAGGATCACGACAATCGCCGGCGCTTCATGCAGATCATGCGCTCCGAGCGCCTCACGTGGTCGCTGCGCCGCATGAGCCGCTACGGCGTGCTCGGCCGCTACCTTCCCGCGTTCGGGCGCATCGTGGGCCAGATGCAGCACGACCTCTTCCACGTCTACACCGTGGACGAGCACATCCTCATGGTGATCCGCAACCTGCGCCGCCTGCGCATCCCGCGCTTCGACCACGAGTACCCCTTCCTGTCGAAGCTCATGCAGGAGTTCGACCGCCCCGAGGTGCTCTACCTCGCGGCGCTCTTCCACGACATCGCCAAGGGACGCGGCGGCGATCATTCCCACCTCGGCATGAAGGACGCGACGCGCTTCGCCGACGAGCACGGGCTCGCGACGGCCGACGGCGAGCTGATCGCGTGGCTCGTCGACAAGCACCTCGTGATGTCGATGACCGCGCAGAAGCAGGACCTCACCGACCCCGAGGTGATCTCGTCGTTCGCGACGCTGGTGCGCGACGAGCGCACGTTGACGGCGCTCTACATCCTCACCGTCGCCGACATCCGCGGCACGAGCCCCGCGGTGTGGAACGCGTGGAAGGGGAAGCTCCTCGAGGACCTTTTCCGCTCGACGCGGCGGATCCTGCGCGGCGAGACCGGGTACGCGGCCGGCGCGATCGTCGCGAAGCGCACCGAGGCGCTGCGCATCTTCGGCCAGTACGTCCCCGAGCCCGGGCGCCACGAGGCGCTGTGGAAGAGCCTCGACGACCCCTATTTCCAGCGCTTCGACGTGCCCGAGATCGCGTGGCACACGCGCACCCTCTGGGCGCGCGTGGCGCCGGACAAGCCCATCGTTCGCGCGCGCCTGTCGCCCGTCGGCGAGGGCTTGCAGGTGCTGGTGTACGCGCCCGACCAGCCGGGCCTCTTCGCGCGCATCACGAGCTTCTTCGAGCGCATGCAGTTCGACGTCGCCGCCGCCAAGATCTATACCACGCAGCACGGCTTCGCGCTCGACAGCTTCCAGGTGCTCACCAGGACGCGCAACGGCGAGCACTACCGCGACCTCATCCGGACCGTCGAGTCGGGACTCGCGGAGCGCATCGCCGCCCAGGCGAGCCTCGATGAGACGGCGCCGGGACGCGTCTCGCGCTGGGTGAAGCATTTCCCGATCGAGCCGCACGTGACGGTGGTGCCCGATCGCCATCCGCGGCGCTGGGTCGTGAGCGTTTCCTGCGCGGACCGCCCCGGGCTCCTCTCGTCGGTCGCGCGCATCTTCCTCGCGCGGGGCCTGAACCTCGCCGACGCGCGCGTGACCACGCTCGGCGCGCGCGCCGAGGACGTGTTCGTGGTGGACGGTCCCGCCCTCGAGGACTCCGGGGCGCGCGAAAAGCTGCGCGGCGAGCTGTGCAAGGCCGCCTCCTAGCCCTCGCCCTCGCGCTATGCGCCGGCGGCTGCGGCCGCGGCGAGGCGCCCGCGCCGGCGGCGCCCGAAGCGCGGCCGCTGGTGGTCCTCATCGGCCATGCGGGCCCGCTCACGGGCTCGATCGCACACCAGGGCAAGGACGACGAGAACGGCGTGGCGCTCGCCCTCGAGGAGGCCAACCATCGCAAGCTCTCGATCGGCGGGCGCGACGTCACCTTCCGCCTCATGAGCGAGGACGACCAGGGAGACCCCAAGATCGGCACGACGGTCGCGCAGAAACTCGTCGACGCGCACGTGGCCGCGGTGATCGGCCACCTCAATTCCGGCGTCACCATTCCGGCGAGCGAGATCTACAACAAGGCGGGGATCCCGGTGATCTCCGGCTCCGCGACCAATCCCGAGCTCACCGAGCGCCGACTGAAAGGTGTATTCCGCACCGTCGGACGCGACGACCAGCAGGGCCCCGCGATCGCCGCATACATCGTCTCGGAATTGAAGGCCCGCCGCGTCGCGATCGTCGACGACAAGACCGCGTACGGCGAGGGCCTGGCGAGCGAGGTCGACAAGGCGCTGCGCTCCGCGCACGTGGAGGTGGTGGCGCACGAGCGCACCACCGACAAGGAAGCCGACTTCAAGGCGATCCTCACGCGGCTGAAGGCGAAGCATCCCGACGTGGTCTTCCACGGCGGCATGGACGCGACCGGCGGGCTCATGGTGAAGCAGGCGCGCGAGCTGGGGCTCAAGGCGCAGTTCGCCTTCGGCGACGGCGCGTGCACCGACGAGATGTCGCAGCTCGCCGGGCCCGCGGGCGAGGGCCTCGCCTGCTCGCAGGCCGGGTTGCCCGCCTCCGCCGCGAGCCGGGAATTTCGCGACGCGTTCAAGGCGCGCTACGGCGAGACCAAGCTCTACGCGCCCTTCTTCTACGACGCCACCAACGTCGTGATCGAGGCGATGCGGCGCGCCGAATCCGTGGACCCCGCGCAGTTCACGCCGGAGATCTACAACATCTCGCTGCAGGGCGCCACGGGCAAGATCGAGTTCGACGCTAAGGGCGACCGCAAGGACGCCGAGATGACGATCTTCCGAATGCATGAAGGAAAGATCATTCCCGTCGCCATCGTGAGGGGCGGGACCATGACCGCGTTCGGAAACTGATCTCCCTGCAGGAATCGCTTGTGTTTTCACGGCCGGCGTGATCTTGTCGGTTCGGGAGGCACCATGCCGGCCAGGAACGTCGCGGATCGCTTCATCCGGCATGCAGGCCGGTATGGCCGCGCGTCGATGGCAGTTGCCGCACTGGCCACGATTCCTTTTGCGCCTGCGCAGGGCGCCACGACGCTTACTTTCGACTTGCCTGCACTGCAAGGCCCGGGCACCTCGGGAGCCGGGGTCATTTCCGATCCGACGATTCGACCGATCCTGGCGTCGGGCGTCCCGGCGGTGTTCGCCTTGATGATGCCGGTCGATCTGCAGGGCAACGGCCGACCCGACATCGTGGGTTGCCATGCCGCCTATCCGCCCAACCCGAAGGCCAAGGTCCCCTGCCGCATCATGCGGCCGCAATCCGACGGAACGGTCGCAGACATCACGCGCCAACTTCTGGGCAACGGCGCCCTGCCGAGCGTCGAGCACCCGCGCAAGATCGTGGTGGGCGACTTCAATCGCGATGGGCGTCCCGACATCTTCATCGCGGCGCACGGATACGACGCGGCTCCGTTCGACGGCGAGACCAACATCCTGCTCATCTCAAACGCCGACGGCACCTACACCGACCGCTCTTCGACGCTGCCGCAGGCGCCCGACTTCTCGCATTCCGCCTGCGTCGGCGATATCGACGGCGACGGCAATCTCGACATCTATGTCGGCAACATCTCGGGCTCCGGCAATGTCGGGCCCTACTTTCTGATGGGGCGTGGAGACGGCACGTTCACGCAGAAGACGAGCGGCTTGCCGGAACAGATGCGCACCACGACCCAGGAAAAGTTCCTGACCTGCGCGTTCGTCGACATCGACGGCGATGGCTATCCCGACCTGGTGCTCGGCAGCCATGGCGACAACGGCTATCTCGACAACGTCGTGCTGTACAACGACGGCGCCGGCGATTTCACGCGGCGTGCCCGGTATGTGCTTCCCCAGGGGCCGCTCGCGCGGGACAACTTCCTGATGCTCGACATCGTCCCCATCGACATCAACCGCGATGGGCGACTCGATCTGCTGTTGCTGTCGTCCGCGCACTCGACCGCGAGCGGCTTCGGCCTGCAGGTGCTGATCAACCGTGGCGACGGGACCCTCGCCGATGAAACCGTGGCGCGATTGGGCACTTCGACCTCGCGTCCCGGGGGACCGTGGTGCCCCTTCATCCGTCTCGTCGATTGGAACGCCGACGGATGGGAGGACCTCTACTGCGATGCCATGGGCCAGGGCGATTACACCCGCTTGTGGCTGAACAACGGCAACGCAACGTGGACTGCGGTCGCGCCGAGCGCGCTCCCGGCGCAGCTCGACTCGGGAATGATCAACGCCGTCGATTTCGACGGCGACGGACGGTCCGACCTGCTGTTGATGAACTACACCAATCCGGCGCCCGACATCGGCTACAAGTCCTTCCTCAACCGCACGCTTCGCACGGCGCCGCTCGACTACTCCGACATGTGGTGGGCGGGAAGCGCCGAGAACGGCTGGGGAATGTCGATCCAGCAGCACGCGAGCGGCATCCAGTTCAACGTCCTCTACGTCTACGACGCCGCGGGCAAGCCGATCTGGTACGTGATGCCGGGCGGCACATGGAGCAACGCCTTCAAGACTTTCTCCGGGCCCGTCTACGTGCCCACCGGCACGCCGCTCAACAATTTCAGCACCAGCCAGATCGTTGTCGGCGCTTCACCGGGGAGCGTGTCGATCACGTATGGCGCCGCCGGCACCGCGACCCTCGCCTACACCCTCAACGGTGTCTCCGGAACGAAGCCCATCAGCCGCCAGGCTTTCGGCGCGCCGGATTTCAGGTATGCGGGAGCGTCGTTGCTCTCCGGGGCGCCGCGCTACGCCTACCCGCTCATGACCTCCGACATATGGTGGGGCGGCGCGGCGCAGAGCGGATGGGGAATCAACCTGGTGCAGCATTACCGCAAGGTCTTCTCGGTCTGGTACACCTACGGGCCGGACAACAAGGCGACGTGGTTCGTGCTGCCGGACGCAAGCTGGGCCGGCAACAGCTACAGCGGCACCTTCTATGCGACGACGGGCTCGGCATGGCTGGGTGCGGCCTACAACGCAGGCCAGCTGGCGGTCGCCGCGATGGGGACGATGACCTTCAACTTCTCGGACGCGAACAACGCCTCGCTCAACTACAACTTCACAGCGGGGCCGTTTGCCGGGACGAATCAATCCAAGGCCATCGTGCGGCAACCCTACTAGCCTGGCGCGGGCTTCCTGTCGTTCAGCAGGAGCCAGCCGCGGATCACGCGGTACAGGTACCAGATGGTGAGGATGCCCCAGGGGATGAAGAGCAGGAAGATCCCGACCACCGTGATGGTGAAGGCGAAGGTCGTGATCGCCACCCACAAGAGCCCCCAGAAGAAGGTGCGCGCGAGCCACGAGTAGTGCGTCTCGACCCAGGTGCCGCGCACGCGGTCGCGCGCGACCGCGCCGATGATCACGGCCACGACCGAGAGCGTCCACAGAGTGAAGGGGGAGATCCCGTGCATCACGTAGAGGATCTGCGCCGTGGAGGTGTCCACCGGGCGCCCGGCGTCGTGCTCGATCTCAGTCATCGGGAATTTCCTCTCCGGGGAAGAGCTCTTCGTTGAAGCCGAAGCGCGCGAGGTCGGTCATGCGCTGCGGATAAAGAATGCCGTCCAGGTGGTCGCACTCGTGCTGCACGACGCGCGCATGGAAGCCCTCGGCGACCCGCTCGATGGGATTGCCCTCGATGTCGAAGCCCGAGTAGCGCAGCTTCGTGTAGCGCGGCACGACGCCGCGCATGCCGGGCACCGACAGGCACCCCTCCCAGTCTTCCTCGACCTCGCGGGTGAGCATGACGAGCCGGGGATTCACGAGCACCGTGAAGGGCACGGGCTCGGCGTCGGGATAGCGCGGGTTCTCCTCCACGCCGAAGATCACGACGCGCTGCGAGACGCCGATCTGCGGCGCCGCGAGCCCGGCGCCGTTCTTCGCCGCCATGGTCTGCCTCATGTCCTCGAGGAGCGCGCGCAGCTCCGGCGTCGCGAAATTCTCCACGGGCTTCGCACGCTCGCGAAGCACCGGGTGCCCCATCCTCAGCACTTCACGCACCGGCATGGCGTTCCACCAGCTTCGCGACGATCAAGCGCACTCCTCCCATGGTCTCTTCCATGACGCGCGAGATGTCGTCGAGCGACACCGTGCGCGCGCTGGCGCCGCGGCCCGCGGCCGGGTTCACCACCACGGCGAGCGCCGCGTATTTCAGCGCGAGCTCGCGCGCGAGCGCGGCCTCGGGCATGCCGGTCATGCCGACCATGGTCGCGCCGTCGCGCTCGAGGCGGTCGATCTCGGCCTTGGTCTCCAGGCGCGGCCCCTGCATCGCCGCGTAGGTGCCGGCGGCGACGAGGCCCACGCCCGCCTCGCGCGCCGCGGCGATCGCCATCTGGCGCGTCTCCTCGTCGTACGGATGCGTGAAATCGATGTGCGTCACGGGCTGCTCGGCGCCCTCGAAGAAGGTCGAGGGGCGACCCCAAGTGTAGTCGATGATCTGGTCGGGGAGCGCGATCATCCCGGCGCCGAGCGAGGCCGCGATGCCGCCCACGGTGCACACCGAGATCACGCGCGTCACATTCTGCTGGTGGATCGCCCAGAGGTTGGCGCGGTAGTTGATCTCGTGGGGCGCGAGCGTGTGCCCGTAGCCGTGGCGCGCGAGGAAGACCACCTCCTGGCTGCCGACGCGCCCGTAGGTGAGCGGGCCCGACGGCTCGCCGAAGGGCGTCCTCACGATCTTGCGGCTCGTGATCTCGAGGTTCGCGAGCTGCGTGAGGCCGCTGCCGCCGATGACCGCGATCATGACAACAGGCGCGAGGCACGAGGCCCGAGGCGCAAGAAGGTGGTGGATGCGCTCAATGTCGTGGTATCCAATGTTTGTACATCTTGCGTCTCGTGCCTCGGGCCTCGCGCCTAGTCCTTCAAAGCATAGATCGCGGGAAGGTTGCGCCAGAGGCCGTACGCATCCATGCCGAAGCCGAAGACATACCGGTTCGGCACGGTGACGCCGACGAAGTCCGCCGCCACGGGCTTGGGCCGGCCGATGTCCTTGTCGGCGAAGACCGCGCTGTAGACGCTGGCCGCACCCATCTCGCCCAGGCGCTGCTTGATCGCGGCGAGCGTGATGCCTTCGTCGAGGATGTCGTCCACCACCAGCACCACGCGGCCGCGCACGTTGTCGCGCGGCGGCAGGCGCCACGTGATCTCGCGCCCCTGGATGTCGTTGTTGTAGCGCGTCACCTCGATCGCGCCGAATTCCAGCGGGAATTCCAGGAGCGGCAGCAGCTGCCCGGTGAAGATCGCCGCCCCGCCCATCACCGAGAGCACCACCGGGAATTCGTCCGCGAGCTTCGCGCTGATCTCCTCGCCCACGCGCGCGACGGCCGCGCGCACTTCGGCCTCGGAGAAGAGCGGGTCGGCTTCCCTGAGGAGGCGCATCGCCTCCACGCGGGCTTTCACGGCTTCTTTCCCACGGCGTTGACGGTGCCGAGGAAGACGCGGAAGTCTTCGGCGAGCTCGGGATGCTTCAACGCGTAGTTCACCGTCGCCTGCAGGTAGCCCAGCTTCGAGCCGCAGTCGTAGCGCTGCCCCTGGAATTCGTAGGCCATCACGTTCTCCTCGCGCAGGAGCCGCCCGATCGCGTCGGTCAACTGGATCTCGCGCCCGGCGCCGGGCCGCAGGTTCTCGAGGAAATGGAAGATGCGCGGCGACAGGATGTAGCGCCCGACCACGCCGAGCGTCGAGGGCGCTTCCTCGGGCTTGGGCTTCTCCACCATGTTGGTGATGCGCGAGATGCCGGCCGAGACCTTGTCCGAGACGACGATGCCGTAGCTCGCAGTGTCCTCGCGCGCCACGTTCTGCACCGCGATCACGCTGCCGCCGCTCTTCGCGTGCACCTGCGTCATCTGCTTCATCACCGGGACCTGCGCGTCGATGAGGTCGTCGGCGAGGATCACGGCGAAAGGCTCGTCGCCCACCAGGTGGCGCGCGCACAGCACCGCGTGGCCCAGGCCCAGCGCCTCGGCCTGGCGCACGTACGCGCAGGACACGCCCGAGGGAAGGAGCCCGCGCACTTCCTTCAGGAGCTTGTTCTTGCCGTGCGCCTGCAGCTCCGCCTCGAGCTCGTAGGCCTTGTCGAAGTGGTCCTCGATGGCGCGCTTGCCGCGGCCGGTGATGAAGATGAGGTCGGTGATGCCCGCGGCCACCGCCTCCTCCACCGCGTACTGGATGAGCGGCTTGTCGACGATCGGCAGCATCTCCTTGGGAGAGGCCTTCGTCGCCGGCAGGAATCGCGTGCCCAGGCCCGCGACGGGGAATACGGCTTTGGTGACCTTTTGCATGCTATGCGCCCAGTAGCTTCTTGAATTGTTCTTCGTCGAGAACCGCGACCCCGAGTTCCCGGGCGCGGTCGAGTTTCGAGCCGGCGTCCTCGCCGGCCACCACGAAATCGGTCCTCTTCGACACCGACCCGGCGACCTTGCCGCCGAGCGCCTCGATCCTTTCCTTCGCCTCGTCGCGCGACATGGCGCCGAGCGTTCCGGTGAGCACCACGATCTTACCCGCGAAGGGGCCGGCCGCGGCGCGGGGGGCGCGCTCGCCTTCCTTCCAGCGCACGCCGGCGTCGCGCAGCTCGCCGATCACCTTGCGGTTGTGGCGCTCGCGAAAGAAGGCGGCGATGGACTCGGCGACCACGGGCCCCACGTCGGGCGCTTCCTGCAGCTCCTCGACGGTGGCGTCCATCAGCAGGTCGAGCTTGCCGAAATGCCGCGCCAGGTCCTTGCTGGTGGTCTCGCCCACGTTGCGGATGCCGAGCGCGTAGATGAACCGCCCGAAGGTGGTGTCCTTGCTCTTCCCGATCGCGGCCACCACGTTCGCCGCGGACTTTTCCGCCATGCGCTCGAGCTCGGCGAGCTTGGCGAGGCCGAGCTTGTAGATGTCGGCAGGCGTGCGCACGAGGCCGGAATCGACGAGCTGGTCCACGAGCTTCTCGCCCATGCCCTCGATGTCCATGGCGCGCCGCGAGGCGAAGTGCAGCAGCGCCTGCTTGCGTTGCGCCGGGCAGAAGAGCCCGCCCGTGCAGCGCGCCACGGCGCCGTCCTCGGTGCGCTCGACCGCCGAGCCGCACTGCGGGCACTTCGACGGCATCTCGAACCAGTCCTTCTCCTCACGCGGGCCGGCCTTGGCGACGCGCGCGACCTCCGGGATCACGTCGCCCGCGCGGCGCACGATCACGGTGTCGCGGCGCCAGACGTCCTTGCGGCGCACCTCGTCCTCGTTGTGCAGCGTCGCGTTCACGATGGTGGTGCCGCCCACGAACACGGGCGCGAGGCGCGCGACCGGCGTGATGGCGCCGGTGCGCCCCACCTGCACGCCGATGTCGAGGAGCTCGGTCGCCGCCTCCTGCGCGGGAAACTTGTGCGCGATCGCCCAGCGCGGCGCGCGCGACACGAAGCCCAGCTTCTCCTGCTCGTCGAAGCGGTTCACCTTGTAGACGACGCCGTCGATGTCGTACGGAAGCTTCGCGCGCTTCTCGCCCACGGCCGCATAGAATTCGAGGAGCCCCTCCATGCCCTTCACCGCGCGCCGATCCTTCGCGACCGGGAAACCCATGTCGTGCAACGCATCGAGGAGCCGCGTGTGCGTGGAGGGAAGCGGGAAGCCCTCGTGGGCGCCGACCCCGTAGGCGAAGAACGAGAGGCGGCGCTGCGCGGTGAGGCGCGGGTCGAGCTGGCGCAGCGCGCCCGCCGCGGCGTTGCGCGGGTTCACGTAGGTCTTCTCGCCCGCTTCGGCGAGGCGCTTGTTCATCGCCTCGAAGTCCTTCCTCATCATCAGCACCTCGCCGCGCACTTCCAGCAGCTTCGGGGGCTTGCGCGCCGCGAGGCGCAGCGGGATCGTGCGCACGGTGCGCAGGTTCGCGGTGACGTCCTCGCCCGTGGTGCCGTCGCCGCGCGTGGCGCCCTGGACGAAGACGCCGTCCTCGTAGGCGAGCGTCACCGCGAGGCCGTCGAACTTGAGCTCGGCCGCGTACTCCACGCCCTCCACGCCGAGCCCCTCGCGCGAGCGCCGGTCGAAGGCGGCGACGTCGTCTGCGTCGAACCCGTTGGCGAGCGAGAGCATCGGCACGCGATGCGCCACCTCGGCGAAACCCTCGCTCGGCATCGAGCCCACGCGCTGCGTCGGCGAATCGGGCGTGAAGAGCTCGGGGTGGTCCGCCTCGATCTGCGCGAGCTCGCGGAAGAGCCGGTCGTACTGCGCGTCGGAGACCTCGGGCGCGGCCTCGTTGTAGTAGAGGCGGTTGTGGCGCTCGATCTCGCGGCGCAGCTTCCCGGCTCTTTGCGCGAGGCTGGAAAGTGGGGTCGGGTTCGCCTTTTGCGACATGGTTCGGGAGGCGTCAATTTCGCGGCAGGAGACGAGAAGCCGGACCCGACCCCATCTTCCGGCGGCTAGATGTACAACCGCCGGGCCAAGGCGCTGCCGGCGGGAATCCCGTACGAATCCATCTTCTTCACGATGCCCTCGAGCGAGCGGCGCACCGAGGCGAGCCCGGCCTCGCTCAACGGCTTCCTCGCATCGTCGACCAGCTGGCCGCCGAGCGTGGCGGCGAAGACCTCGGCGACGCGCACCATCTCGGCGAGCACCTGCGGCGCGCCGGTGACGTTGGGCAGGTCGAGCGCGAAGGTGAGGCCCGTGTAGTACGTCGCGGTGTGCTTGGCGAGCGCGTCGTCGAACTTGCGGATCACGAAGCCCGGGTGGCCGTCGGGCGTGTAGCGCACGAGCTCGCCCGAAGCGGTCTCCGAGAGCGAGTTCTCGAGGGCGAGCGACTTCACGCGCGGGATCGCGAAGGTCGCGCCGTACTGGCCGATCACGTTGACCGCCACTTCGACGTCGGTATCGGCGCAGAAGGCGTCGAGCTCGCGCGCGCGCGCGGCGGCCGCGGCGGGCGCCTCGCGTTGCGACACCGCGTTCACGGCGGCGGCGAAGTCCGCGATGGCGTGGTTGAAGCGCTCGATCTCGTCCTCGGCCACCGCGCCCTTGCGGCTCGCGAGCTGCAGGCCCACGCGCAGCTCGCGCCAGCTGCGCCGGGGCGACGTGTCGATCGGATGCCACTGCTCGTCGACGATGCCCTCGACGTGCGTCGGCGTGGGATGGGTCTCGAGCGCTTCGAGGAGCGCCTGGAGCTGCTCGCTCATCACCGGGTCGTCGGCGAGGATCACCGCGACGGTGTCGATCTTGCTCGAGACCTCGGCCGCGGGGGCGCCGCTCGCATCGAGCTCCTCGGCGACGAGGCGCGGCGTGGTCTCGTCGAGGGCGGTCGCCTTCATCGGCTCGGCGGCCTCGTCGAGCTCCACCGCGGCGACCGAGCCGAAGGTGGGCTCGCGCCGCTCGCCCGGCGCATCGAATAGCGCGTCCGGCGGGCGGCTGCCGAAGGCCTTCTCGGCCTTGCCCCGCGCGCGGCGCTCCTGCACCACGTTGTAGATCACCACGGCCACCACGAGGGCCACGCCGAATGCGATCAATGCGAGGTGCAGGTCGGTCATTTGCGATCGTGGCTTACGGTAGGCGAAAGGCCCTGGAAACGCAGATGAACGCAGATGCAGCGCAGATGAACGTACCCCGGCATTGAAATGAATCGCCGCCATATCTCGCAAGTATCGGGTTTCGGGGTACGTTCATCTGCGCGCTCTTAGTCTGCGTTCATCTGCGTTCCAAAGCCTTTCGCCCGCATCGCTCACTAGGCAGCCTGCTTGCGCGCGAGCTCCATCGCGGAGTCGATGTCGACCTCCACGATCCTGGAGACGCCGGGCTCGGGCATCGTGACGCCCACGAGCTGGCTCGCGAGCTCCATGGTGATCTTGTTGTGCGTGATGAAGAGGAACTGCGTCTGCCCCGACATCTGGCGCACGAGCTCGCAGAAGCGCTCGGTGTTGGAATCGTCCAGCGGCGCGTCCACCTCGTCCAGCAGGCAGAAGGGCGCGGGATTGAGCTTGAAGAGCGAGAACACCAGCGCGATCGCCGTGAGCGCCTTCTCACCGCCGGAAAGCAGCTGGATCGACTGGTTCTTCTTGCCGGGGGGCTGCGCGAACACCTGAAGGCCCGCGTCGAGGATCTCCTCGCCCGTGAGCTTGAGGCTCGCCTGCCCGCCGCCGAAGAGCGCCGGGAACATCTCCTGGAAATTCCTGTTCACGGTCTCGAACGTTCCCTGGAGGAGATCGCGCGTCTCGCGATCGATGCGCTTGATCGCGGCCTCGAGCGTCTCGATCGCCTGCGCGAGGTCCGCGTTCTGCGCGTCGAGGAAGTTCTTGCGCTCGCGCGCGGTAGCGAGCTCCGCGAGCGCCGCGAGGTTCACCGGCCCGAGCGCCCCGATCTCCTCGGTCAAGCGCGCGATCTCCGCCTGCATGCCCCTGGAGCCCACGCGACGCTCGATCTGCTCGGCCATCTCCTCGCGGGTGACGCCGGCTTCCTGGAGCTGCTGCGCGTACTGCTCGACGTGCGTCGCGGCTTCCTGCTCCTTCACGCGCACTTCCATGATCTTCTCGCGCAGGGGATTCAAGCCCTGCTCGACCGTGAGGCGGCCTTCCTCGAGCTCGCGCAGGTTCTGCGTGAGGTGCTCCAGGCCCGAGCGCGCGTCGGCAAGGACTTTCTCGCGCTCCGCCTTCACTCCCAGCGCCGCCTGCAGCTTCTCGCGGACCTGGCCTTCCTCGAGCTTGCCGAGCTCCTCGGCGACGCTGTCGCGGTTGCCCGAGAGCGCCTCGAGGCGCTCGGCGAGCGAGACCGAGAGGCGCGCGAGGCTCTCCACTTTCTCGTGGCAGCTCCTCTCGTGGTACTGCGCCTCGGTGGCCGCGCGCTCGGCGCTGCCCACGGCGGCGCGCGCATCGGCGAGCAGGCGCTGCGCTTCGGCCGCGGCACCCTCGAGCGCCTGCAGGCGCTGCACGATCGCCTCGATGGCGCGCGCGCCTTCCTCGAGCGCGTGCTGCGCCTCCTGCATCTCGAGGCGTTCGCGCGCGTCCTCCTCCTCGAGCACGGCGAGCTCCGCGCGGATCGCCTCGCGGCGAGCCTCGGCCTGGCGCGAGCTTTGCGAGAGCTTGAGATACTCGACCTCGAGGCCATGGTCCTCCTGGCGCCGGCGCTGCAGCTCTTCGCGCACGCGCCGCTCCTCGTCCTGGCCTTCCTTCAATTGCGTTTCCAGCGACCTCAGCTGCGCTTCCACGTCGCTGCGCTCGCGGGCGCGCGCGGGAATGCGCCCCTGCAGCTCCTCGATCTCGCGCTGGCGCTGCAGGACGCCGTGCAATTCCGATTGCGGCCCGTGGAAGACAACGCCCTGGCGGCTGAAGAGATGGCCCGCTTTCGAGACGATGAGGCCCCCGGCGCACAGCAGGCGCGCTAGCTCCATGCCGTCCTCGCCTTCGGGGAGGATGAAGACGTTGGCCAGCGCGTCGCGCAGGTATGTGGTCACCCCCGTGCGCGTGCGCGTGACCACCGAGGCGAGCGGCGTGAGGCGCGAGGCCGCCGCCGCGGGCTCCAGCGCGGAGCGTTCGACGAACACGGCGAAATTGCCGGGTGGCGCGTCGCGCAGGAGCTGCGGCAACGCGCCCTCGTCGGCGAGCTTCACCGCGTTCAGGCGCACGCCGAGCGCGGCCTCGACCGCGTCGTCCCAGCCGGCCTCGACGTGGATCGCCTGCCAGAGGCGCTCGGAGCGCTCGAGCCCGTGGGCCGAGATCCACTCCTTCAGCTTCGAATCGGTGTCGAGCTTCGCCTGCTGCGCCTCGAGCGCGTTCAACGCCGCTTCCAGGCTCGCCAGCTCGCGCGTGGCCTCGTGCATGCGCTCGGTGGTGGCGCGCCTTTCGGCCTCGAGCGCGGGAAGCCGCGCCTCGGCGGCGCGCTGTGCCTCGGCGAGCGCGGCGAGATTCTCCGCGAGCGACGCGCGCTCGCTCTCGATCCCCGCGAGCTTCTCGGGCTCGGGGAAGACGAGCGCCATGTTCTCCTGCTTCAGGCGATTCTTGCGCGCCTCGATCTGCGAGACGAGCTTCAACGCATGCGATTCGCGCGTCTCCTCGACGCCCTGCGCCTGCTCGGCGGCGCTCATCTGCGCCTCGGTGGAGCGCACTTCCGCGGCCGCCTTCTGCGCGGCGGCCTCCGCGGCCGGCAGCGCCTCGCGCGCGCGCGCTACCTCGCCTTCGCGCTCGGCGATGGCGGCGTGCGCGGTGTCGATCTCGCCCTGCCAACGGTCGCGCTCGGCATTCGCCTGCGCGATGCGCCGCTCGACCTCGTGCGCCTCGCGCCCGATCGCCTCCAGCTGGTTGGCCATGCGCCGGCGGTTCTCGGCGAGGAAGGTGATCTCCTGCTCGAGCGACTGCACCTCGGCATTGGCCGAGTAGAGCGCGCCCTGCAGCTCCTGCAGGTGGTCGGTCTCCTCGTAGTGCTTGCCGCGCAGCTCTTCCAGCGCGCGCTCCGACTCGCGCAGCTTCGCCGTCTCCGCCTCGAGGGCGACCGCGACCTTCTGCGCCTCGTTGGCGTAGCGGGTTTTGGCCGACTCCGCCTCGCGTAGCCGCGTGAAGGCGAGGAGGTTGTGGTTCAACGCGAGCTGGCCCTGCAGGTCCTGGTACTTCGCGGCGACTTCCGCCTGCCGCGAGAGGTGCTCGAGCTGCGTCTCCAGCTCCGCGCGGATGTCGCCCACGCGGGAGAGGTTCTCGCGCGTGTCCTCGAGGCGAAGCTCGGTCTCGCGGCGCCGCTCGCGGTATTTCGAGACGCCCGCGGCCTCCTCGAGGAAGACGCGCAGCTCTTCCGGCTTGGAAGTGATGACGCGCGAGATCATGCCCTGCTCGATGATCGAGTACGCGCGCGGCCCCAGGCCCGTGCCCAGGAAGATGTCCTGCACGTCGCGCCGGCGCACGTGCTGGCCGTTGAGGTAGTAGTTGGAGTCGCCGTCGCGCGTGAGGATCCTCTTCACGCTGATCTCGGAGTACTGCGCCCACGCGCCGCCGATGCGACCGAGCGAATTGTCGAACACGAGCTCCACCGACGCGCGGCTCACGGGCTTCCTCTCCGCGGAGCCGTTGAAGATCACGTCGTGCATGTGCTCGCCGCGCAATTGCTTCGCCGACGATTCGCCGAGGACCCAGCGCACCGCGTCGATCACGTTGGACTTGCCGCAGCCGTTGGGGCCGACCACGCCCACCAGCTGGCCGGGCACCGCGATGGAGGTCGGATCGACGAAGGATTTGAAGCCGGACAGCTTTACCGAGGTCAGTCGCAAGTTCGAGGCCGCTTTTATGGAACACGCCCCGCTGGGGGATCCACCGCGGGGCGTCGAGTAAGTCTTTGTTTTGGATGCCCGTTACCGTCCGGGCACTTCAGTAGAATAGGGATTTTACCGGAACACCCCGCCGACTCCCAATGGCTAAATCCTCGAAGGTCCTGGAGACTTTCCCGAACCCCGCCGCGGATCGCGATTACGCGATCCACATGCAGATCCCCGAATTCACGTGCCTGTGCCCGAAGACCGGCCAGCCGGATTTCGCCGTGCTCCTCCTGGACTACGTCCCGGACCAGCTTTGCGTCGAGCTGAAGAGCCTGAAGATATATATTTGGTCGTTCCGCAACGAGGGGAAATTCCACGAAGCGGTGGCGAACGAGATCCTCGACGACCTCGTGCGCGCCACGGCACCGCGATTCATGCGCCTCAGCGCGAAATTCTTCGTGCGCGGCGGCATCTTCACCACGGTTGTCGCAGAGCACAGGAAGCCGGGATGGGAAGCGCCGGCGCGGGTGGATCTCCAACAATTCGATTCCCAGCCGAGCACACATACGGGAGATATACGATGAAGCGCCTGATTGCCCTGGTCGCGATGGCGGCCGCGTGTTGCGCCGCGGTGGCGGCCGACGACAAGCCCTCGATCGAGGACCTCTTCAAGCCCGCCAAGTACGCGTCGATGCGGATCTCGCCCGACGGCAAGTACCTCGCCGCGCTCGCGCCCGTGGCCGGCCGCCAGAACCTCATCGTGATCGATATCGCGAAGCGCGATCCCATCGTCATCACCTCGCTCCCCAACAAGGACGTGGTGACGGTCTCGTGGATCAACTCCCGGCGGCTCCTCTTCCGCACCGGCACGATCGGCGAGCGCGTGTTCGATTCCCGCGGCGGAGCGATCCTCGCGGTGGACCGCGACGCCTCGCAGCTGCGCGTGGTGAGCGAGGGCGACGACACCGAGCGCAATACGGGCGGCATCCGGGTGACCTTTCGGTTCCTCGAGCCGGTGCGCTTCCTTCCGGGCGATACCGACGACATCATCGTCCAGGAATACGTGGCTGCGCAGGATCGCACCGTGACCCCGGGCACCCTGTATCGCATGGACACGCGCAGCGGCCGCAAGACCACCCTCTCCGACGGCAAGCCCGAGTCGGCGAACTCCGAGAGCTGGGTCGTCGACCGCAACGGCGTCGCGCGGGCGCTCACCACAGTGGTCGAGAACACCGTTCGCATCTGGTATCGCGCCGGCGTCGACTCGGCGTGGCGAAAGCTCGACGAATTCGACCCGCTCGCTTCCGGAAACTGGAGACCGGTCGCCATGGCCGACGACGGCAAGCGCCTCATCGTCTCGACGCACCGCGACGGCCGCGACAAGGCCGCGCTCGCGCTCTACGATCCGGCCACGAAGACCTTCGTGGAAACCATGGCCTCCCATCCGCAGGTGGACCTCGAGCAGCTCCTGAGCGACAAGGAGGGCGTACGCGGCGTCGCCTACGATGCGGACCGCGGCGGTGCCGCGTGGTTCGACGCCGACATCGCGAGCGTCCAGGCGATGGTGGACAAGACGTTCCCGGATCATGTGAACTCCCTGTCGTGGTCGCTCGACAAGAGCAAGTTCGTGATCTTTTCCTATTCCGATGTGGCGCCGGGCACGTTCTATCTCTACGACAAATCCGCTCGCAAGATCGAGTACCTCGCGGACCGCATGCCCTGGATCGATCCGAAGAAGATGGCGCACATGCGCGCGGTCCGCTACGCGGCGCGCGACGGCCTCGAGATCCCCGCGTACCTGACGCTACCCCGCGGCTCTGAAGGCAAGAACCTGCCGCTCGTGATGGTGATCCACGGCGGTCCCTGGGTGCATGGCGACGGTTGGTATTTCAACCCGGAAGCGCAGTTCCTCGCCTCGCGAGGTTACGCGGTGCTGCAGCCGAACTACCGGGGCACGCTGCATTACGGCTGGAAGCACTACAGCTCGAGCTTCAAGCAATGGGGTCTCACGATGCAGGACGACATCACAGACGGCGTGAAGTGGGCGGTGGCGCAAGGCATCGCCGATCCGAAGCGCGTCTGCATCTACGGCGGGAGCTACGGCGGCTACGCCACGATGATGGGCCTCGCGAAGGATCCCGACCTCTACAAGTGCGGCATCAACTATGTCGGTGTGACCGACCTGCCGCTGATGCTGGGCGCCACCTGGTCGGACTTCGCGTATTCCGACTTCATCAAGTTCAGCGCCAAGCGCCTGATGGGCGATCCGGACAAGGATGAAGCGCAGCTCAAGGCGACTTCGCCCGATCTCCTCGCCGACCGCATCAAGGCACCGGTGCTGATGGCATACGGCGGCGCGGACGTGCGCGTGCCCATCGAGCACGGCACGCGCATGAAGGCCGCCCTCGAGCGCGCCGGCAACAAGCCGATCTGGATCGTCGCCGACGGCGAGGGACACGGCTTCCGCGACATGAAGAACCAGGTCATGTTCTACGGCGCCATGGAGAAATTCCTGGCGGAGAACATCGGGAAATAGCCGCCTTCATGACAAATGGTGTCAGGTACGAATTTTCAACCTGTACCTGACACCACTTTTTTCACGGGGATTTCACTGGCAAGGGTGGCCGCGACGATGAGCGCGCCGCCGATCCAGTCCTGCAGGCGCATGGTCTCGCCCGCGATGAAGTAAGCGCCGATCGCGGCCACCACGAGCTCGAAGAGCAGGATCACGATCGCGCGGTTGGCGGGCATGCGCGAGAGGCCGTACTGGATGCACAGGCTCATCCCCACGAGCACCGCGGAGATGATCGCCACGAGCACCGAGCTGGACATCGCCGCGGATGCCGCGACGCCCGAGGGAACAACGCTCCATGGCAGATTCGCTGCGGCCGCCACCGTCACGCCCGCCCAGATCACGATGGACTTCGCGGCGGCGCCCATGCCGGTGAGGCGCCGGACGAGCACGTTGCCGAGCGCGAAGAGGAATCCCGCCGCGAGCCCGAGCCACTCGGCGCGCGCCTGCGGCCACGGCACTCCGATCTGCGGCTTCCACAGCATCACCATCGCGCCGCCGAACGCGAGCGCCATCACCGCGAGGCCCGCGGCATCGGTCTTCTCCTTCAGCAGCACCCACGCGATCGGCACGGTCCAGAGCGGCGCGAGGTAAAAGAGCAGCAGCACTCGCATCACCTCGCCTTCGAGCACTGCGATCACGTACGCGAGGTTGCTCCATCCGATCGCGGCCCCCATCACGTACGCGGCGAGCGGCATGTGGCGAAGGCTCGCCGCCGCGCGGGGAAAGATCGCGATGCCGGCGGCGAGCGCCACCGCGTAGGTGACGAGCGACGACCAGATGCCGTCGAGCCCCGCCTGCGCGAGGAGGCGATACGGATACCAGAGCACGCCCCACATCGCGGCGCCGAAGAGGAGCGCCCACGTCGGCGCGGAGGAAACCGCCTTCAAGGTACCATCCAAAAAAATGAGCTCGTGCGCAGTCTTACACATCACCTCGATGCTGGGCGGCGGCGTGGACCGCCACGTGCGCGACGTCGCGCGCGCCGAGCCGGGCCGGCACATCGTCTGGCACACCTGCGACGGCGCCGACGTGATCGAGAGTCCGGGCGCGGAGATCCTCGCGCTCGACGCGCCCTCGATCGAGCGCGAGCCCGCGATCCTCGCGGGCTGGCTTCGGGCGCGCGGCGTGGGCATCGTCCACGCGCACTGCGTCGGAAACGCGGCGCGCCGCCGCGCCACGTGGGCGGCGCAAGCTCTGGGCGTGCGCACCATCGTCACCCTGCACGACATCCTCTTCCTGCGGCGCGAAGGCTTCGAGCCGGGTGCGGCGCCAGGGGCCGATCCCGCATGGGTCGCGTTGACCGCGCCCTTCCTGCGCGAGGCCGCCGCGGTGGTCGCGCCATCGAGCTTCGTCGCGGACCTCGCGCGCGGCAACATCGAAGGGCTCGAGGTCGCGGTCGTACCCAACGGCTCGCCCGATCGTGCCGCGAAGGAGCGCGCGATCGAGCCCAACGCCGAATTCCAGCGGCGGCGCCCGCGGCACGTGGCGGCCGTGCTGGGCGCCATCGGCCCGCACAAGGGAAGCGGCGTGATCGAGGAGCTCGGCCGCGCGCTCGAGGGCTCGGACATCGCCATCGTGGTGGTGGGCTACCTCGACATGCAGGTCGTTCCCGGCTGGCGCGGCGATCACCTCTTCGTCCACGGCGCGTGGGACGACGACGACGCGGCCTCGCTGTTGAAGGCCTACCGCGCGCAGATCGCGCTCTTCGCGCACCTCGTGCCGGAGAGCTTCAGCTACACGCTCTCCGACGCGTGGTCCGCGGGCCTTCCCGCGCTGGTATCCCCGGACGGCGCGCTCGCCGAGCGGGTGAAGCGCCACGGCGCGGGCTGGCTCCTGCCCGAGCGCTTCACGGCGCGCGACATCGCGGGCATGCTTCGCCGCTTGCTGTCGGAAGAAGGTGCCGAAGAGCTCGCGCGGGTAAAATCGCGGCTCGCGCTTCCCGATCCCGGGCGCGTGCCCTCCCTGGACGACATGATCCGCTCCCTCGACGCCCTCTACGCCCGCTTCGGCATCGCCCCCGGCGAGAGCGTCGACGCGGACTCCCCGCGCGTGCGCGAGCTCCTCGCGAAGAACCTCGACGGCTCGCTCTTCCGCCAGGAGCTGGTGCGCCTCGCCGACGAGATGGCGCAGATGAAGTCCGCGCTCGAGGCGACGCTCGAATTCGAGCGGCGCCAGGCGGGCGAATTCAAGGACGAGTCGACGCGCTGGATCGCGAAGCTGCAGGCGGACATCGCCGCGGTGCAGGCGGAGGTCGCGCGCGAGGTCGAGGCGCGCCGCGCGCTCGCCCAGGAGATCGTGCAGCTGAAGATCCACAAGGACGCCTTCGACCTCCTCCCCGAATTCGTGCGCAAGGTCCTCCTCAAGAAGATCCTCGATGCGCGAAGTTGACATCAGCGTCGTCACGTACCGGCCCGATTTCGCGCTGCTGCGCCAGCTCCTCGCGAGCCTTTCGGAGTCGGCCGACGCGCCGATCCGGCGCAACCTCTTCATCCAGGACAACAGCCCCGGCACCGAGGTGGGAACGAAGCTCGCCGCGCTCCCCGAGCTCCTCCCCGGCGGCGCCTTCGCGATGGTGGACCTCAAGCGTTCCGGCTCGAACGTGGGATTTGGACGCGCGCACAACGCCAACGCCGCGCGCGGGACCGCGCCCCTCATCCTCGTGCTGAACCAGGACTGCGTCCTCGAGCCCGGCGTGCTCGACCGGCTCCTGTCCTGCGCCGCGCGAGATCCCGCGGACATCGCGGCCTGGGAGCTGCGCCAGATCCCCTATGAGCATCCCAAGGGTTACGACCCGGTCTCGCTCGACACGCCGTGGGCGAGCGGCGCGGCTCTGCTCCTACGCAGGAAGGCGTTCGAGGCGGTCGGCGGCTTCGAACCGCGCATCTTCATGTACGGCGAGGACGTGGACCTTTCGTGGCGGCTCCGCGCGAAGGGTTGGCGCGTGGTCTACCGGCCGAAGCTCGCGGTCGTGCACCGGACGTACCGCGAGGCGGGCGAGGTGAAGCCGCTGCAGGTCTTCGGCGGCGTGGCGACCAACCTCGCGCTGCGCGCGCGCTTCGGCGGCTTCCTGCGCACGCTCGAAGGCCTCGCGATGCTCGCCGCGGAAATCCTCTCGCCGCGCTCCTTCCCCGGGAGGCGCCGCGGGCTCGCCTGGACGGGCGCGGCCTTCCTCTGGCGCTGGCCCTACTTCGCATGGACGCGGGTCGCCCCCACGGCGACCTTTCGCCCTTTCTTCAGCGGCTGGGGCTACGAGATGCGCCGCGACGGCGCGTTCCACGAGTTCGCCTCGCGCCGCGAAAGTCGGGCCGAGTCCCGGCCGCTCGTGTCGATCCTCATCCGCACCGTGGACCGCTCGGCGTGGCTTCGCGAGGCGTTGGCCTCGTGCGCCAACCAGACCTACGAGAACCTCGAGGTCGTGGTGATCGAGGACGGCGCCGAGAAGTCCCGCGCCATCGTCGAGGAATTCGCCGACCGGCTCGCGATCCGCTACATGGCCACCGGCGAGCGCGTCGGGCGCGCGCTCGCCGGCAACATCGCGCTCGCCGAGGCGCGCGGCGAGTGGCTCAACTTCCTCGACGACGACGACCTCTTCTTCGCCGACCACGTCGAGGTGCTGGTGGACGCGGTGCGGCTGCGGCGCGTGGCGGGAGCCTATGCGCTCGCGTGGGAGACGCAGACCGAATTCCTCGACCGGCAGCACGCGCACTACCGGGAACACCTCCACGTCACGCGCCACTACCAGCGCTTTGACCGCCTCACGCTGTGGCACCACAATTACCTGCCGATCCAGGCGGTCATGTTCAACCGGCGGCTCTTCGAGGAGCACGGCGGCTTCGACCCGGGCATGGACCAGCTCGAGGACTGGAACCTGTGGACGCGATACACGCTGGAGGATGAGTTCGTGCTCGTCGAGAAGACCACTTCCAAGTATCGCGTGCCCGCCGACTCGCACGTCGCGGCGGAACGCCAGGCGCTCCTCGACAAGGCCTACCTCGACGCCCTTGAGCGGCAACGCAAGCTGCGCGTGACGCTCTCGCCGCGTGAGTTCTCGCAGATGGCTGATGCGTACGTGCGCTCCCAGGCGGTGATGATGGTGACCCGCGGCGACCTGCGGCGCTTCGTCGGGGCGAGCCGCGTCCTCGCGCGCGCGGCCTCGTACCGCCAGCTCGCGCGCGGCGTGTTGCGGCGCCTGAGGCTCACGCGGTGAACGAGCTGCCTTTCACCGGCGAGCGCTTCATCCCCGGCACGCCCGGGGAGATCTGGATCGAGCATTGGCATCGATACCATTTCGCGGCGCGGTGGTGCGCGGGAAGGCGCGTGGTCGATGTCGCTTGCGGCGAGGGCTACGGCTCGGCGCTCCTCGCGAAGACGGCGGCGCGCGTGACCGGCGTCGACATCTCGCCCGAGGCGGTGGCGCACGCGAAGCGAAGCTACGCGCTCCTCGCGAACGTGGAATTCGCCTGCGCGCCGTGCACCGCGCTGCCACTCGCCGACGCGAGCGTGGACGTCGCCGTGTCCTTCGAGACCGTCGAGCACATCGGGGAGCAGGCGCGGTTCCTCGACGAGCTCTCGCGCGTGCTCGCGCCCGAGGGCGTGCTCATCCTTTCCTGCCCCAACAAGCTCGAGTACAGCGACAAGCGCTCGTTCGCCAACGAGTTCCACGTGAAGGAGCTCTATCGCGACGAGCTCGCCGCGCTCGTGGGCGCGCGCTTCCCCCACCTCGCCTGGTACGGGCAGCGCCCGTCGTTCTTCTCGGTGATCGCGCCCGAGGAGCCGCGCGCGAGCGTGGGCCAGCTGATCGAGAGCGCGCAGAGCTCGATCACCGAATCGGCCGCGGCGCTTTCCAACCCGCTCTACTTCGTGCTCGTCGCCGCGCGTTCGCCCGCGGCGCTCGAGGCGCTCGCTCCCGCGCTCTCCGTCTTCGCCGACCGCGACGACTGGGTCCATCGCGACTACGAGAAGGTGATGCGCGACCTGAACCTGCACGCCGCGCGCGGCAAGTCGCTCCTCGCGGAGGTGGAGTTGCGCGGGCGCGAGATCGGCGCCCTGCACGGCGAGGTGCGGCGCTCGCTCGAGGCGCGCGCCCAGGCCGAGACGCTCGCCGCGGAGCGCCACGCCGCGCTGCATCGCCGCGACGCCGAGCTCGCCGTGGCGGTCATCTCGCTCTCCGAGCGCGAACACGAGCTCCTCGCGCGCCGCTCCTGGCGCTGGTGGGTGAAGCTCCCCCTCCTCCTCCTCGGCCTCATGAAATAAGTCGTGTCAGGTACGACATTTTCGACCCGTATAATTGCGGGATGAATTCCCGCCTCGGGCTGCTGCAGCCCTATCCGTTCGAGCGGCTGCGGGGCCTGCTGGCCGGCGTGAGCGCCCCGGCGGGCGTGGCCCCCATCAGCCTCGGGCTCGGTGAGCCGCAGCATCCGACGCCGCAGCTCATCAAGGACGCGGTCGCCGCGAACCTCGGCGGGCTCGCGCGCTACCCCGCGACCGCCGGAGAGCCGAAGCTTCGCGAGGCGATCGCCGTGTGGATCGCGCGCCGCTACGGGCTGAAATCGTTCGATCCGGCGACCGAGGTGCTTCCGGTGAACGGCAGCAAGGAAGCGTTGTTCTCGCTGGTGCAGGCGGCGCTCGATCCCGACGAGCGCGACGCGTGGGTGGTGATGCCGAACCCGTTCTACCAGATCTACGAAGGCGCGACGCTCCTCGCCGGCGCGCGCCCCTACTTCGTCAATTCCCTCGCCGCGAACCGCCTGCGTCCCGACTGGGAAGCGATCCCCGCCGACGTCTGGGCGAAGACGCGGCTCGTGATCACCTGCTCGCCCGGCAACCCCCACGGTCGCGTCATGGCGCTCGATGAGTGGAAGCTCCTCTTCGAGCTGTCCGACCGACACGGCTTCCTCATCGCCGCGGACGAGTGCTACAGCGAGATCTACTTCGACGAAGGGCATCCGCCGCTGGGCGCGCTCGCCGCGGCCGCATCCCTCGGCCGCGACGGCTTCCCGCGCCTCGTGTCGCTGGGCTCGCTCTCCAAGCGCTCGAGCGCGCCGGGCCTGCGCTCGGGCTACGCCGCCGGCGACCGCAAGGTCCTCGAGAGCTTCCTCCTCTATCGCACCTATCACGGCTCGGCGATGAGCAACACCGTGCAGATGGCCTCCATCGCCGCGTGGAGCGACGAGGTCCACGTGATCGAGAACCGGCGCCTGTATCGCGAGAAGTTCGCCGCGTTCTACGAGCGCGTGAACCCGGTGCTGCCGCTCACCATGCCGCAGGCCGCGTTCTATTTCTGGGCGCACGTGGCGGGGGACGACACCGCCTTCGCGCGCGCGCTCTTCGCCGCGACAGGCGTCACCGTGCTTCCCGGCAGCTACATCGGCCGCGAGGCGCACGGCGTGAACCCGGGTCGCGGGTTCGTGCGCATGGCGCTCGTGTCCAGCGTCGAGGATGCGATCGAGGCGGCCGAGCGCGTTGCGAGATTCGCTTCTCATGGGGTCCCGGCCTACGCCGGGATGACGACGTGAACCGCATGATGACGACGTGAACGACCTGACCCATCCCCTGCAGGCCACCATCGACGAAGCCTTCGAGCGCCGCGCCGACCTCTCCGCCGCCTCCGCGCCCCAGGCGGTGAAGGACGCGGTCGCGAAGGTGCTCGCGGAGCTGGACGCCGGGCGCCTGCGCGTCGCCGAGAAGCGCGGCGCCGACTGGATCGCGCACCAGTGGATCAAGAAAGCGGTGCTGCTCTCCTTTCGCCTGCGCGACAACGAGATCATGCAGGGCGGCTATACGCACTTCTTCGACAAGGTGGATTCGAAGTTCGCCCGCTTCACCCAGGCGGACTTCGCCGCCGGCGGCTACCGCGTGGTGCCCCCGGCCGCGGCGCGCCATGGCGCCTTCATCGCGAAGAACGTGGTGCTGATGCCGTCGTACGTGAACGTGGGCGCGTATGTCGACGAAGGCACGATGGTGGATACGTGGGCCACGGTGGGCTCGTGCGCGCAGATCGGCAAGAGCGTGCACCTTTCGGGCGGCGTCGGCATCGGCGGCGTGCTGGAGCCCCTGCAGGCCAATCCCACGATCATCGAGGACAACTGCTTCATCGGCGCGAGGAGCGAGATCGTCGAGGGCGTCATCGTCGGCGAAGGCTCCGTCGTATCCATGGGCGTGTACATCGGCCAGAGCACGAAGATCTACAACCGCATGACCGGGGAAGTGTCGTACGGGCGCATTCCGCCGGGATCCGTGGTCGTGTCGGGCAACTTGCCCGGGCATGATGGCCGGTATAGTCTCTATTGCGCCGTCATCATCAAGCAGGTCGATGCGAAGACGCGCGCCAAGACAGGCATCAACGAGCTGCTGCGCGGAGACTAGGAGACAGTCGCATGTTCATCGAGAAGCTGCTGCAGCTCATGGCGGAGAAGAAGGCGTCCGACATCTTCATTTCCGCCGGCTCGCCCATCAGCATCAAGATCCAGGGCAACATCATGCCCGTCAATCCGCAGGTCATGGATGCGGAGATGTCGAAGAAGATCTCCTACGAGATGCTCACGCCGCAGCAGATCGAGATCTTCGAGCGCGACCACGAGCTCAACTTCTCGAAGCCCATGCCGGGCCTGGGCAACTACCGCGTGAACCTCTTCTGGCAGAAGAGCTCGGTCTCGTGCGTGATCCGCTTCATCACGGCCGACATCCCGAAGATCCAGGACCTGCACCTGCCGCAGGTGCTCTCCTCCCTCGTGATGGAGAAGCGCGGCCTCATCCTCGTCGTGGGCGCCACGGGCTCGGGCAAGTCCACGACGCTCGCCTCGATGCTGGACTTCCGCAACTCGGTCCAGGCCGGGCACATCCTCACCATCGAGGACCCGGTCGAGTTCGTGTTCACGCCGAAGAAGTCCATCGTGAACCAGCGGGAAGTCGGCAACGACACGCACACGTTCCATGACGCGCTTCGCAACGCGATGCGCCAGGCGCCCGACTGCATCCTGATCGGCGAGATCCGCGACCTCGAGACGATGCGCATGGCGCTCACCTACGCGCTCTCGGGCCACCTCTGCCTCGCAACACTCCACGCGAACAACGCCTACCAGGCGATGAACCGGGTGATCAGCTTCTTCCCGCTCGAAGTGCGCCCGATGCTGCTGCAGGATCTTTCGGTGTCGCTGAAGGCCGTCGTCTCGCAGCGCCTCGTGAAGACGGTGGATGGCAGCCGCACGCCGGCGGTCGAGGTGCTCCTCAACACGCGCAACATCCAGGAGCTCATCGAGAAGGGCGAGATCGGCGAGATCAAGGATGCCATGGAGAAGTCCATGTCGCCCGGCT
>JBBRTF010000003.1:0-152125 GCA_038244725.1 Burkholderiales bacterium | reverse complement strand
GGCCGAGTCGAGCATCCAGATTTCGCCGCCGTCGGCAACCGCGGCGAGCGCGGCCGGAAGAAGGCGGCAAGGCGCCGGCAGCGTACAAGGATTGGCGTCGCTGCCCGTCGATTCCAGGTAGGCGCGGAAGAGGGCGGCGTGAACCGGGCCGCACAACGTCATGGCGGCGATGAGCACCAGAGCTTTGACCGGGATTTTGCGTTTGTTCACGGCGATCTCCCGAAGAGGGCACTCCGATCTTGCTTTGGAAGAAAGGCCCGCACAGTGCGGACCCTTCCTGCTCCAGGTACTCCAAGCGGGACCTTTGGGGATAGTGTCCCTAGGCTCATTACTTCAGAGCCTACATCGGTTCGCCCACTTCCGAGTCCTACCAATAAGTGCGCGCGGTGTGGATCGCGCGTCTGTGCGCTGTCACACTCAGCAATGTCCCGACGGCCTAAGGAAACGCCGGCGCGCGATGCTACCAGTCGCCAAGGCTCGCTATGCAAGCCCGAGCGCGCTCGCCGCTCTCCGATGCGGCTCGCCTTCGCCAAATCGAAAATCAACCCTGCCCCGTTGAAGCGGCAGGGGTCTTCGTCGGCGGAATCAAGTCTGTTGGGGCGCCGATTGTTCGCCAACGTTATTTCAGGGGAGTCGCCGTGAGGACGCCGCTGGAGGTGGTGTTGTCGGTGATGTGGTTGTTGCCCAAGGCGCGGGCGCTGCTGCGGTGGCTTTAAGCCGCCCTTAGCCAGGCGTCGACCTGTAGCGCGGGGTACGTTATATTCGAGACAAACCCCCCGTGGGGACGCCAGAAATGAAAAGGCCCACCGATATTCGGTGGGCTTTTTCATTTCCATCTTCCTGACGTGCTGACAGCGGATGTGGCGACGCGTCGCTCGCAGGCGCAGTCATACCGAGGCCTATGTTCCGCATCGCACAGACAGCAAGGAGGGGCTTCGGTAGCCTCGATCCGCTGGACAAATTCCTGGACCCAGGTCGCTCCGAACCGATCGATCGATCGATGCGAGGCAACGGCCGTCCAGGACCGAGCTGAGGCGTGGGCGTCTTGGCCAAACTATCCAGGAGGTAAATACATGAAACATATTCGAATCCTGATTGCCGCAGTGCTTTCATTGGGTTGTGGAGTCGCCCTCGCGGGGGACTTCGCCGTTCTGGCTGGCGCGGCCGTGACCTGCACCGACTCCAGCATCAAGGGAGACGTGGGCCTCGCCAACGCCGGCGCGATCACTAACACCGGTTGCACGATAACGGGGACGACAGAAGCGGGGACCCCAGCCGCCCAGACCGCCTACCAAACGTTCCTGGCGGAATACGCCAGCCTCCAGAGCCAGCCGCCGTGCGACTTCAACAATGTCCCTCTGGCCGGAGCGTTTCTCCGGCCAGGCGTCTATTGTTATGACGCAGCGGTTACCGTGACGGGCGCCACGTTGACGCTCGTCGGGTCCGCCACCGACACCTGGATTTTTAGAATCGGGACCCTCGGCACCGGCGCTCTTACGGGCACGAACTTCACGGTCGTCATGACCGGCGGAGCGACGTGCAACAACGATGTGCTTTGGTGGACCGCCGAGGCCGCGACACTGACGGATTCGGCCTTCATCGGAAATATCCTCGCGGGTTCGGACATCACCGTTACGCGTGGGAACCTGGACGGCCAAGTCCTGGCGGGCGGCACTGGCACGGATTCACTGCGCACCGGAGCCGTGACGTTGAGCAACACCGTGGTCGACTTCTGCCCCACCAATTCGCCCCCGCCCCAGCCACCCCTCCTGCCGGTGTTCGTGATCGGGGACGTCGAGCCCCACGCGGTCGGCAATCGCGTGAATTTCTGGGGTGCGCAATGGTGGAAGAACAACATCATGAGCGGCTTGACCAGCCCCGGTTCGTCTCGGGCCAGCTTCAAGGGATTCGCCACCAGCGCCGAGCTTCTTTGCGGCGGTGTCTGGAAGTCTCGTCCGGGTAATAGCCCACCTCCGCCGGCTACGATCCCTGCGAATATCGCGGTCGTCGTCACTTCCACTGTCATCAAGGACGGACCCAATCTGAGCGGCGATATCAAGCAGATCGTCGTTGTAAGCCAGGACGGCGGCTACGGTCCCAATCCCGGTCATGACGGTAACGGGCGAGTAACGTCGATCGTCTGCCCGCAGCCGCAGCAGTTCTAAGGATTGAAAATGAAACAAAGCCCACCGATGTTCGGTGGGCTTTTTCATGCACTTCATGCCCCGCCCTCCGCATTTTGTCGCAGGAGACTGTACGCAGCGGCTCCCTCGCACTATCTTGTCAACGTGCCGCCGAGCCTTGGCTGCAAGAGTCCGAATCGCGAAGAGGAGCAAGACCATGCCGCTGCCTGACGACCTTCAGAAGCTCCACAACCTGCGTGAGCAGGGTGCGCTCACCGAGGAAGAATTCAGCCTGGCCAAGAAGCGGCTGCTGGAGGCGGAAATCGCCAACGAAAAGCCCAGGGCCCAAGAGCCCTGTCAACCGAAGGCGGCGCTCAATCAGTTGCGCCGTTCCAGCACCGATCGCTGGGTGGGCGGCGTGTGCGGCGGCCTGGCGGAGATGACAGGCGTCCCGTCGTGGTCATGGCGCATTCTCTTCGTGCTGACCGCGCTTCTCCACGGGCTCGGACTGCTCATGTACGTGCTGCTCTGGATCTTCGTGCCCCTGGAGACCCCTCGGCCCCAACCGGTGACGCCGTCCAGCGAGTGAGCGCCGCGCGCGGGTTTCCTTCCCGCCGTTACGCCAGGGCGTCGCGGCGGGGAGGGCCCGTATCCAGCTCCAGCAATTCATAGGGCTGCGGGCGGCCGAAGAAATAGCCCTGCGCATGGTCGCATCCGCGGTCCCGCAGGTATTCGACCTGCGCCTGGGTCTCGACGCCCTCGGCGATGACCTTGAAGCCGAGGCTGTGTGAAAGGGCGATGATCACGTCGACGATCGCGCCCGCATCGACATCTCCGGGCAGGTCCGAGACGAACGACCGGTCGATCTTCACCTTGTCGATGGGCAGGCGCTTCAGGTACCCCAGGCTCGAATAGCCGGTGCCGAAGTCGTCCACGGCGATCTGCACTCCCAGGCGACCGATGGCGGCGAGCGTCTCCATGGTGTGCGCCCCGTGCTCCATGATCGATCCTTCCGTGATCTCCAGCTCGAGCAGGCGCGGGTCGAGCCCGGTCGCGGCAAGCGTGTCCTCCAGGCTTTTCGCGAACCCCGGGTAGCGCAGCTGGCTCGGGGACACGTTCACGGCCACTCGGATCCGGGTGCGCGATGCACGCTGCCAGAGAGCGGCGTCGTGGCACGCGATCGTGAGGATGCGTTCGCCGAACGCGACCATGAGTCCCATCGCCTCCGCGGCTGGAATGAAATCCTGGGGAGACACGAGCCCGCGATCCGGATCCCGCCAGCGCGCCAGAGCCTCGAATCCGATCAGCGCCCCCGTGGCGAGCTCGATCTCGGGCTGGTAATGGACGATGAACTGGTCGCGCTCGAGCCCGCGCCGCAAGGCTTGCTCCATCTCCATGCGGTCCTTCGCGGCGATGTTCATTCGCTCGGCGAAGAACTGCACGTTGTTCTGTCCCGCCGCCTTCGCGCTGTGCAGCGCGATGTCGGCGTTGCGAAGCAATTGCCCCGCGGAGTCGCCGTCGTCAGGGTAGAGCGCGGCCCCGATGCCCGCCGTGACCACGAGCTCATGCCTGTCGATGTGAATAGGCCGCGAGATCGCCGCACGAATGTCCTCGGCCGCTTCGGACGCCTCGTGCGGGGAGTGGATCGCGGGCATCAGCACCAGGAACTCGTCGCCGCCGGGACGCGCTACCGTGATCTCGGCGCCGACGACGGAGGTGATGCGAATCGCCACCGACTTGAGCACCTGGTCGCCCGTCTGGTGGCCGAGGGAATCGTTGATCGCCGTGAAGCGGTCGAGGCCCACGGAGATGACGGCTACGCGGTGCGACCGCAGCCTCGCCTCCTCGACGGCCCGCTGCACGCGGTCGCCGAAGAGCGCGCGGTTCGTGAGGTCCGTGAGCGTGTCGCGCGTGGCGAGGTAGTGAAGCCGCTGCTCGGTGAGCTTGCGCTCCGTGATCTCGACGTTGGTGCCGGCGATGCGCAGCGCGCGCCCAGACGCGTGGCGCTCGACGATGCGTCCGCGGCTGAGGATCCAGATCCACTGGCCATCGCGCCGGTGCATCCGGTGCTCCATTTCGTAGACGTCGCGCTTGCCGGACACCACCTCGGACCCGGTCTCCAGAAGGTGCTTCCTTTCGTCGGGGTGCACGAGCTCGAGCAGCTGGCGCGCCGTCGTATGCGTCTCGCCCCTCCCCGCGCCGATCATCTCCGCCCATCCCTCGCTCAAGTAGACGCGGTCGGACGCGAGGTCGACCTCGAAGAGCGCGAGCCGCGCGCTCTCCAGGGCCCGGTCGAGCCGGTTTCTCGAAGAGCGCCATTCCTTGGCCACGGACGACACCATGAGGACGGTGATGGTGATGACCACCAGGTTCACCTGAAGATGAAAGAGGGCCGGCGCCGGATCCTGGTCCGGCGCCGGCAGGACGCCGGCGTTGTGCCCGGTGAAAGCCATAGTGAGCAGCGTGAGGATCACGAGGCTCGCCGTCCCGCCGGGAAGGGCGAAGCGCAACGCGCCCCACATGAGGAAAAGGCTCGGGGCGAGGAGTGGCGAGCTCGACAGCTTCAACCACTTGTCCAGCAGGGTGGGCCCGAGGTACGGCAGTGAAGCGGCGACGAGCAGCCCCGCCAGGATCGAGGCCGCCTCGAGCTTGCGCGCGCGGGTCGCGTTGGCGAGTTCCATGCGCAGGTCGCTCGAGAGCGCCATCACGAACGGCGCGAACACGAGCATCCCCAATACGTTCGACAGGTACCACTCGACCCAGGTCCTCCAGAACTCCGTGGGATGGATCAGCCAGTCGATCGAATTGTCGACGAGGATCGCAACCGCCATCACGGCCAGCGTGAGCACGATGAGACCGAGGGCGCTCGCCACCGAGTCGATCCCGGGGCGCACGCCGAGGAATTTCGTGACCGCGATTGCGACCAGCAATGGCTCGATCACATTGAACGACGAGTACAGCAGGTTCACCGCGACAGGCTCGCTGCCGGCGAAGAGGCTGCCGAGGAATACCGCGACGAGGAAATAGGGCCAGTCGCGCGGGCGGGTGCACAGGAGCACGCGCAGCGCGATCCCGTCCCCGGGCCATGCAAGATAGATTCCGATCGCGATGCTGTAGCAGGCCGCGAGCCAGTATCAGAAGCCGACGAGCGCGGCGAGGGCGAGCTGCCGCCGATGCCGGCCGAACCACGACGTGCTCCCTGCGAGGGCCCGGAAGTCCAATGAAGCCGCTTTCCCCAAATGAGCTTGTGCGAATCCCGACCGCAAATCGACGCTGCGGCGCCAGCTCCCGCCGACAAGAAGGAGTCTCGGCGGGTCGAGTCTGGCATCCCTTCCCGGGCGGAGCAAACCGGGAAGGCGCCTCGGGAAGGTGGCGCAGGCGCCTACGACCTGGCGATGACCGCGGCGTCGGCGGCTCGAATCGAGCTGGCGCGGCGCGCGGTTGGAATATCGGCCCATGAGACAAGCGATCCCTTTCACCGTGGCTCTCCTCCTGGGCGCATGCGCCGCGACGACGTCGCCCGAGAAGGCCGCGCCCGGTCCCGCCGTCGACCCGCTGGCCGCCACGCTGGCGCAGCGCGACGTCGAGCTGCTCACGACTTACCTCGAGGGAACCTGGGAGACCGTGCCGCAGCCGGCGGAGTACGGCGACTCCACTCCCATGCGCCTTCGCATCGCGCGCCTGTGGCTCGAGCGCTCCGGCGAATACTGGCTGTACGCCGAGTACGTGGCGCCGGACAACGAAGCGCGCGTGCTTCGCCAGCGCATCTTCCGTTTCCGGCGAGAGGGCGCCCGCGTCGAGGGCATGCTCTACGCACTTCCCGGGGATCCGGCCCACTACCTGGGCGAGTGGCGAAAGGACAGGCCTTTCGCCGGCGTGAACCCTGCGAGCCTCAAGGAAATTCCGGGCTGCCGCACGCTGTGGGTGAGGCAGCTGGAGTCCCTTTTCGCGGCCGGCGGCGTGGGAGCGGCCTGCCGCGGGGATCGCCCGGAGGTGGTCAACGAGCATTCCGACTTCTATCTCGCGTCGAGCTCGACGTGCACCTGGATCCAGGGACTTGACGCCTCCGGAAAGCGGGTCGAGGGTCCATCCGGACCCTCCGAATTCCGGAAAATCGCCGTCAAACCTCGCTAAGGCGTTGATCTCTATGACAGCTCATTACGGCTGTCATTTTTAAATCCGAGTTTTCTGGGTTAAAATCGACGCCTCTGTAAGAGACGACGAAGGCGAGGTGTAGGAGATGGTGCGATCGAAACGATTGTTCGTGATGGCCGCGGCCCTTGCCGCGTCCGTAGCCGCGCCCGCATTCGCCGACATCTTCTCGTTCAAGGACGAGAAGGGCGTGGTGCACTTCACCAACATCGCCGGCCTCGACAACCGCTACAAGCTGGTGCGCAAGGAAGACGGCTCGCCAACCAACGCGTCCTCCAGCTACGCGGCCAAGGTGTTCATGCCGTCGCAGCAGGACATCGAGAAGTACGCCAACATCATCCAGACCGCGAGCAAGGCCTACGGCGTCGAGCCCTCGCTGGTCCATGCCGTGATCTCCGCGGAGAGCGGCTACAACGCCCACGCCGTGTCGCGAACGGGGGCCATGGGCCTCATGCAGCTCATGCCCGATACCGCGCGCCGGTACGGGGTGCAGAACATGATGGATCCCACCGAGAACATCCACGGCGGCGTGCGTTACCTGCGCGACCTGCTCACGATGTTCAAGGGAAGGATCGACCTCGCCATCGCCGCCTATAACGCCGGCGAGAACGCCGTGATCCGCTACGGCCACAAGATTCCCCCGTATGCCGAGACCCGCACTTACGTCCCGCGCGTCCTCGGCTTCTACCGCAACTTCCTCTCGAAGAAGATCGTCTAGGAAGTCGCTCCCCTCAATTGGGCACAGGGCTTGGCCGTGACGGCCGGGGTCTGTGCCCGATGTCTTTTCCAGCCCCGAAAAGATAACCGAGGTCTGTCCCCGGTTATCTTTTAGTCGGCCGCGGAGGGGTGGGGTTCGGCGCCGCTCGCGGCGCGGTCTTCCTGGAGGCGCTCCTCGAAGGTCTTGTGGCTGCGCGCGAGCAGCGTGTAGGCGGTCGGCACGACGAAGAGGGTGAGCAGGGTGCCCAGGAGCATGCCGCCCACGATGACCCAGCCGATCTGCTGGCGCGACTCGGCGCCTGCGCCATGAGCGAACGCAAGCGGCACGGCCCCGAGCACCATTGCTCCGGTGGTCATGAGGATCGGCCGCAGCCTCAGCACCGCCGCTTCCTCGACCGCTTCGATCACGCCCTTGCCCCGGGCCTGGATCTGGTTGGCGAACTCCACGATGAGGATGCCGTGCTTGGTGATGAGGCCCACGAGCGTCACGAGCCCGATCTTGCTGTAGATGCTGAGGGTGCCTCCCACGAGCCATAGCGCGAGGAGGGCGCCGGTCACGGCGAGCGGCACCGTGAGCATGATGATGAAGGGATCGATGAAGCTCTCGAACTGCGCGGCGAGCACGAGGAAGATGAAGGCGAGAGCGAGTAGGAACACGAAGTAGATCTCGCTGGACGAGTCGCGGAATTCCCTGGAGAGCCCGTTGAGGTCCGTCTGCGCGGTGACCGGAAGCACGCGCCGCGCGGTGTCCTGCATGAAGGCGAGCGCGTCGCCCATCGCGTATCCCGGCGCGAGGGTGGCGGTCACGGTCGCCGAGCGGATGCGGTTGAAGTGGTTCAGGTTCTTCGGCGACACCGACTCGCGCACCACCACCAGGTTGGAGAGCTGCACCATCTCGTTGCCCTTGCCGCGCACGTAGATGTCGGAGATGTCGGTGGGGGAGCGGCGCTCGCGCTCGGCCACCTGCACGATCACGTCGTACTGCTCGCCGTCCTTCTTGAAGCGCGTCACCTGGCGCCCGCCGAGCATGGTCTCGAGCGTGCGGCCCACCACATCCACCGACGCGCCCACGTCGTTGATCTTCTCGCGGTTCACCGTCACCTTGAGCTCGGGCTTGTCCAGCCGCAGGTCCGAGTCGAGATTCTGCAGGCCCGGATTCTTCGAGGCCTCCGCGATCATCGCATCCACGTACTTCTGCAGCACCTCGAAGGGCGCCTGCGTCATGATGATGAATTCCACCGGGCGCGAGCGCGGCGACTGGCCAAGCGACGGCGGGTTGGTGGGAAACGCGCGCACGCCGGGGATCTCGTTGAAGCGCGGCATGAGGGAAGCCGTGATCTCCTGCTGCTTCCTCGTGCGCTGGCTCCAGGGCTTGAGGCGGGCGATGGCGATGCCGTCGGCCACCGTGGGGAAGCCCGCGAGCGCGTTGAAGCGCTCGGTCTCGGGGACCGTGCGATAGATATCCTCGATCTTCTTCAGGTTCTCCGCGGTATAGCGCACCGTGGAGCCTTCGGGCGCGCTCACGAACCCGAAGACGACGCCGCGGTCCTCGGTGGGCGAGAGCTCCTGGCGCAGCACGAACCCGAGGGCGACGCTGCACGACCCGATCGCCACCGCGGCGACGACGACGTACGTGCGGTGGTGCAGCGCGAAGTCGAGGGCGCGCCGGTAGCCCTCGATCAGGCGCTGGAACCAGCGCTCGGTGATCTCGTAGATCCGGCTGTGCCGGGTCTCGTGCTTCAGGAGCTTGGAGCACATCATCGGAGACAGCGTGAGCGCGACGAAGCCCGACACCAGCACGGCGCCGGCGAGCGCGAGCGCGAACTCGATGAAGAGCCTGCCGGTGCGCCCCGTCTGGAAGGCGAGCGGGGCGAACACGGCGGCGAGCGTGATCGTCATCGCGATCACCGCGAAGGCGATCTCGCGGGCACCCAGGAGCGCCGCGTCCAGGCGCGACATGCCGGCCTCGAGGTGGCGGTAGATGTTCTCGAGCACGACGATGGAGTCGTCCACCACGAGGCCGATGGCGAGCACCATCGCCAGCAGCGTGAGCGTGTTCACGCTGAACCCCATGATGTACATGAAGGTGAACGCCCCGATGAGCGACACGGGAATGGTCACCAGCGGGATCAGGGTCGCGCGCACGTTCCTCAGGAAGAGGAAGATCACCAGCGCCACCAGCACGATCGCCTCCACGATGGTGCTGAAGACGGACTTGATCGACTCGTCGATGAATACCGACGAGTCGTAGATCACCTCGATCTTCATGTCCTTCAGGTTCGCGTTGATGAGGGCGACTTCCTTCCTCACCGCCTTGGAGAGCTCGAGCGGATTGGCCACCGCCTGCTTGATGATGCCCATGCTCACCGCGGTGGTGCCCATGTAGCGCGTGATCACGCGCTCGTCGAGCGGGGCCACCTCGACGCGGCCGATGTCGCGCACGCGCACCGGGTAGCCCGACACGTCGCGCACCACGATCGCCTCGAACTGCGCCGGCGTCTGCAGGTCGGTCTGCGAGAGCACCGAGAATTCCCGCTTGTCGCTCTCGATGCGCCCCGCGGGGATCTCGACGTTCTGGCGGCGAAGAGCATCTTCCACGTCGGCGGGCGTGAGCCGGTAGCCGGCGAGCTTGGCGCTGTCGAGCCAGATGCGCATGGTGATCTTGCGCTCGCCGAAGATGCGCACGTCGGCCGCTCCCGGCAGCGTCGACAGGCGCGGCTTGATGTAGCGGGTCACGTAGTCGGAGACCTCGATCTGCGACTTCGCGGGCGCCGCCACCGCGAGCCACATGATGGGGAAGGAATCCGCCTCGACCTTCGCGATCACCGGCTCGTCGATGGCCTCGGGAAGCTTCGCCCTCACGCGCGCCACCTTGTCGCGCACGTCGGCCGCGGCCGAATCGGGGTCGCGCGTGAGCCGGAAGCGCGCGGTGATCTGTGAGGTCTCCGAGCGCGAGGTGGAGGTCATCACGTCGACGCCCTCGATGCCCGCCAGCGAATCCTCGAGGACCTTGGTGATCTGCGACTCGACCACCTCCGCGCTCGCGCCCACGTAGCGCGTCTCGACCGTGACCACCGGCTCGTCGATGCGCGGATACTCGCGCACCGTGAGGCGCTGGAAGGAGATCGCGCCCACCAGCAGCACGAGGATCGAGAGCACGGTCGCGAAGACCGGGCGGCGGATGCAGATCTCTGGAAGGGTCATGTCCTGGGCGCGCGCACCGGCTCGTCGCTCTTGCCGACGGCCGGAGCCGCCGGTGCGGCGTTGACGACGGTCACCGGCGCGCCTTCGCGCAGCTTCACCACCCCGGCGGTGACGATCACGTCGTCGGGATCGAGGCCGGCGAGCACCTCGACCTTGCCTTCACGGCGCTGGCCGATGTCGATCTTCTGTCGCGTGGCCTTGCCTTCGACCACCTTGTAGACGTACTTGTCCTCGCCCAGCGGGAAGAGCGCCTCCTCGGGGACGACGATCGTCTCGCGCGCCACGCTCGTGAAAAGGCGCACGCGCGCGAACATCCCGGGGCGAAGCCTGCCGTCCTTGTTGGCCACCTGCGCGCGGATGGAGATGGCGCGCCCGTTGGCGTCGATGAGCGGGTTGATCGCGACCACCTTGCCGTCGTAGGCCTTGTCGGGCAGCGCGTCGAGCGTGATCTGCAGGAGCTGGCCGTCGCGCAGCTGCGAGAGCGCGAGCTCCGGTACGCGGAAATCGACTTTGAGCGGATCGAGCGACTCGAGGTTCACCAGGTCCTGGCCCTCCTTCACGTAGTCGCCCACGCTCACGCTGCGCAGCCCGATGGTGCCGGAGAACGGGGCGCGGATCGTCGCCTTGCCGCTCCTCGCCGCCATGAGCTCGGAGTCGGCCTGCGCGACCTTCCAGTTGTTCTCTGCTTCCTCGAGCGCCTGGCTCGAGATGAAGCCCTTGTTGCGCAGGTCGATGGAGCGCTCGTGCTTGGTCCGGGAGAGCGTGAGGTTGGCGCGCGCGCGATCGAGGTCGGCCTGCTGCACCGAGTCGTCGAGCTTCACGAGGACCTGGCCCCGCGCCACGCGCTCGCCTTCGCGAAAGAGGATCTGGCTCACGCGGCCCGCGACTTCAGGGCGCAGGATCACCGTCTCGTCGGAGCGCAGGCTCCCCACGGCCGCGAGCGCCTGTGGCAGCTTCGCCAGGGTGACGCGCGAGGCCTCGACCACGATGCCTTTCGGCGCGGGGCCGGCCTTGGGCGCAGCGGCGACGGGCACGGACAGCGCGCCGCGCGTGCTTCCCGCCCAATAGGCGAGGCCGGCGACGCCGAGCAGAACGACGAGCGCGGCCGCGCCGATGACGAGTTTGCGCATTCTTCGAGGATCGTCCGGAGGAAAGCCGCCATTATAGAGGCGGGCGCCGCGCGGGCTCGCGGCGTTCGGCGGCGGTGATGCGGGGACTGGCTAGGCGGGGATGTCGGGAACCAGCTGGCGCTGCAGCATGAAGATCTGGTCTTTCAGCATGAGCTTGCGCTTCTTCAGGCGCTTCAACTGCAGCTCGTCGTGGAGCGGGTTCTGCTCGAGCGCCTCGATCGCGCGGTCCAGGTCGCGGTGCTCGAGGTTCAGCTCGTTGATGCGCCGCTTAATTTCTTCGCCGCTTTCCAGCGTCATGGTCGCCATGGGCGCAAATCCTAGTCGAGTTTTAAAAACCTTACTCCCGCGACGCGCCTTTGGCTAGTCCGGCGGGCACGCTCGCGGCCCCTTGCGGCCCTCCTTCAAATGCGTTCCAATGCAGGATCGGCAGGGGGCGTGGCGATCACGAAAAAGCCCCTAAAAAACATGACATTGCACAAACCGCGCATGAATTTCAGACGCAGCGACTTCGACGTCACCAACCGCATCAACACGACCGATCCGGTGTGCGTGAAGCTCGAGGTCATCCGGCTCTTCCGCTCGCTCTACGCGCGCAACCAGGCGCCGGTCCTGAGCAGCGCCTTCGACGACGTCGTGCGCCTGTACCGCGGGCAGTTTCCGGGCTACACCCACTGCGATACCGAGTATCACGACCTTCAGCACATCCTCGACGTGACGCTCGCGATGGCGCGGCTCCTCGACGGCTACGAGCGCTCGCGCGGGGACGGTCCCGCGATCGGCGAGCGCAACTTTCAGCTCGGCGTGATCTGCGCGCTCTTCCACGACATGGGCTACATCCGGCGCACCAACGACAAGAGGCACATGAACGGCGCCGAGTACACCTCGATCCATGTTTCGCGCGGCGCGAAGTTCCTGCGCGACTACCTGCCCACCATCGGCATGGAGGATCTCGCGGAGGTCGCGGGGTCGGTGCTGCATTTCACCGGCTACGAGGTTCCGGTCGCGAAGATCCGCGTGCCCGACCCGATCTTCCGCCTGGTGGGTAGCCTCCTCGGCTCGGCGGACATCATCGCGCAGATGTCGGACCGCTGCTACCTCGAGAAATGCCGCGACCGGCTCTATCCCGAGTTCGTCGCCGGCGGCATCACGAAGAAGCACACCGACAACGGCGAGGTGGTGGTGTTCTCGTCGGGCGACGACCTCCTGCGCAAGACGCCGTCGTTCTACCAGAACGCGTCGCGGCGCCTGGACGAGGACCTGGGCGGCGCCTACCAGTTCGCGCAGAAGCATTTCGGCGGCACCAACCTCTACATGGACGCGGTGCGCCAGAACATCCGCTTCGTCGAGAAGGCCGGCCCCGAGCTCGTGCTGCGCCGGCATCCGCCCTCGACCCGCGTCGGCGGGGACGACTAGCCCCAGGTCGTCAGTTCACGGTCGCGCCGGTTTCCCGCACGACCCTGCCCCAGCGCTCGAGGTCCGATTGCATGAGCTTCGCGAGCTCCTCGGGGCCGCTCGTCGCCACGTCCACGCCCGCCGAGGACATGAGCTTCCTCGCCTCCGCGGTCGAGAGCACCTTGGTCACTTCGGCGTTGATCTTCATCACGATGTCGCGCGGCGTGCCCGGGGGCGCGAGTAGGGCGAGCCAGATGGTGGCGTCGAAGCCCGGGACGCCGGCCTCGTCCAACGTCGGGACGTTCGGCAGGTCCGGCGAGCGCTTCTTCGTGGTCACCGCGAGCGCGCGGATCTTGCCCGACGCGATGTTGGGCAACGCGTTGGGCATGCCGACGAAGCTCACCTTCACCTGCCCGCCGAGGAGGTCGTTCATCGCGCCGCTGCTGCCCTTGTAGGGGACGTGGTTCATGGGCGCCCCTGCCATGGTCACGAAGAGCGCGCCCACCAGGTGCTGGCTGCTGCCGTTGCCCGAGGAGGCGTAGTCGATCCGGTTGGGCTCGGCCCGGGCGAGCGCGATCAGCTCCGCCACGTTCTTCACGGGCAGGCTCGAGTGGACGACGAGCACGTACGGGCCTTCGCCCAGCTTCATCACCGGCGTGAAGTCCTTGATCGGGTCGTATGGCATCCCTTTGTAGAGGTGCGGCGTGATCACGTGGGTGGTGGAGATCATCACCAGGTTGTAGCCGTCGGGCTTCGCATGCGCGATCTCCGCGGTGCCGATGGTGGATCCGGCGCCGGGCTTGTTCTCGATCACGATGGGCTGGCCGATCGCGGCCCCGAGCTCCTTCTGGATGATGCGGGCGACCACGTCGGTGAAGCCGCCGGGGCCGAACGGAACGACGATGCGGATCGGCCGGTTCGGGTAATCCTGCGCGGCGGCCTGCAGGGCGATCGCGGCGAGGAAGAGTGCGGCGAGGGTTCTTTTCATGCGCGGTAGACGGGATCCGGTTGGGTGAAGAAGGAATTGAGGATGTGATAGACGACCCGGTAGTTCTTCTGCTGGAAGCTCGCGTGGGAGATGCCCGCCATCACGGCGAACTGCTTGTCGGCGTTGGCAAGCGCCTTGAAGAACCCGATGAGGTCGTCGAGGCCCGCAATGCCGTCGTACTCGCCGCGCATCACGATCGTGGGGTTCACGATCTTCGCCGGATCGAGGAGCGGCAGCTTCGAGCACATGTCCACGTAGGTTCCGGTGGGCATGGAATCGTCGAGCGCGAGGATCGCGTCGGCGAAGGCCTCGACGGTCGCCTCGTCGGCGGTGCCGGGGTGGTCGCGGTTGAAGATGCTGTGGACGAACGCGCGGTCGATGGGCCGGCGGTTCATCGCGAGGAACTGCGGGAGCTTCTTCTTCCGCTCCGCGAGGGTGGGGCTGCCTTCGCCTGTCCACACGAAGGCGTCGAGGGCGAGGCGCGCGATGCGCTCCGGATGGCGCTGGGCGAAGAGTCCCGCCTTCAGCGCGCCCGACGAGATGCCGTACATGTGCATCTTCTTCGCACCGGTTTGCTGCATCACGTGCTCGGTGCCAGCCGCGAGATCGTCCGCGCCGTTGGAGATGTCGTTGTTGATCGGGCGGTCCTTGTCCGAGCGGCCATAGCCCTCGTTATCCATTGTCCACGTGTCGAAGCCGAGCCTCGAAAAGTAATCCATGACGGAAGAGTCGGCGCGGCCCGGAACGTACAAATCGAAGGTGGGCTGCGACGCCATCGACGAGCCGTGCACGAAGAAGATGGTGCCCGCCGGCTTCGTCCCGGCCGCGGGTTTCCGGTTCCAGAGGAAGAGCTTGACCTCGCCCTTCTTCGTCCAGTGCTCGGTGCCGCCCTTCCACGTCGTCGTCGATCCGTCCGCCATGAGCCCTCCGTTTTTTCCAGTGTAAGCTACGTTCCCCGCATCGCCTTTCACCTTTCGTGACGCAGCCTTCACCCCACGGTGTCGTGAACGGCGCCGATTCGGTCACCGCCATCGTGCTGAAAGCGATGTCGCGCACGCCCGACCCGCGCCTTCGGGAAATCATGGCGAGCCTCGTGAAGTACCTGCACGCGTTCGTCCGCGAAGCGCGGCCGACCGAGGAGGAATTCGAGCAGGGCCTGGACTTCCTCATGCGCGTCGGCAAGGCCTCGGGCGCGGAGAAGAACGAGATGATCCTGCTTTCGGACCTGCTGGGCCTGTCGACCCTGGTCACGATGATCAACAACGCCGAGGGCCGCGGCGAGACCGATCCCGCTCTCCTCGGGCCTTTCTATCGCGCGCAATCTCCGCGTTATGCGTCCGGCGCGAACATCAGCCTCGACGAGCGCGGCGGCGAGCCGCTCGCGGTCCGCGGCCGCGTGACCGACATCGGCGGCAAGCCGGTCGCCGGCGCGCAAGTCGACGTGTGGCAGGCGTCGCCGGTCGGGCTCTACGAGAACCAGGACCCGAAGCAGCCGGACCGCAACCTGCGCGGCCTCTTCGAGACGGGCGTCGACGGCCGCTTCGATTTGCGCTCGGTGCGGCCCGCGGGCTATCCCGTTCCCACCGACGGTCCCTGCGGCGAGATGCTGCGCGCGCAGGACCGCCATCCCTATCGTCCCGCCCACATCCATTTCATGATCTCGAAGGATGGCTACAAGACCCTCGTCACGCAGGTGTTCGCGAACGATGACGACGCGATCGCAGCCGACGTCGTGTTCGGCGTCACGCCCGCTCTCCGCGGCAACTTCGAGCGCCGGCCCGACGGCACGGTTCACCTCCAATACGAATTCGTGATGCGGCCCGGGAAGAAGCGCATTCCGAAGGCGCCGCTGCCATGAGCGAGATTGCCTTCAGCCCGCGCTCGCGCCTCGACGCAAAGGTCGCGGTGATCGCGGGCGGGCTGGGCGCCATCGGGCGCGCCACGGCGCTGCGCCTCGCGGCTCTCGGCGCGCGGGTGGTGCTATTGCATCGTCGCAGCGAAGAGGAGCTGGGCGAGTTCCTGGGCACGCTCGAGGGCAGCGGACATTTCGGCGTCACCGCGTCGATCACCGATTCGCCGAGCCTCGCGGCAGCAGCGGCGCTTGTGAAGGAGCGCGCGGGCGGCGCGCACATCCTCGTGAATACCGCGGGCTTCACGCAACCGGTCGCGGCCGCGAACCTCGACGGCCTCACCGACGAACTCATCGATTCCATCTTCGCCTCCAACTGGCGCGGCGTCTTTGCCACCATTCGCGCGTTCCACCCGATGCTCAAGGCGAGCGGCGACGGCCTCATCGTGAACGTGTCGTCGATCGCGGCGACCACCGGCGTGGGGAGCAACCTCGCCTACGCCGCGTCCAAGGCGGGCATCGACGTGATGGGCAAGGCGCTCGCGCGCGCGTTCGCGCCGGAAGTGCGCGTGCTCACCGTGTCGCCCGGCGCCGTGGACTCGAAATTCGTCCCGGGACGCGGCGCCGATTTCAACGCGAAGGTCGCGGCGGCGACGCCGTTGAAGCGCGTGGGCCTTCCCGAGGATGTCGCCGCGGCGATCGAAGCCTGCGCCACCACGCTTCGCTTCGCCACCGGGCAGGTCCTCGTCGTCGACGGCGGGCGCGCGCTCTAAGGGAGAACATGGACAAGACCTTCATCACCTGCGCCGTCACCGGCAACATCACCAAGCCGGAGCAGACGCCGCACCTGCCCATCGCCACCGGGCACATCGCCAACGAGTGCCTCGCGGCGGCCGACGAGGGCGCGGCCGCGGTGCACATCCACGTGCGCGACCCGGCCACCGGGCGCCCGTCGATGGACGTGAACCTCTACCGCGACGTGATGGAGCGCATCCGCGCGAAGAACTCCTCGCTCATCATCAACCTCACCACCGGCCCCGGCGGGCGCTACGTGCCCAACGCGGACGATCCCAAGCTCTACGCGCCGGGGACCACGCTCGTGCCGCCGCTCGAGCGCGTGAAGCACGTGGTGGAGCTGAAGCCCGACGTCTGCTCGCTCGACCTCAACACCATGAATTCGGGTCCCGACGTCGTGATCAACACGCCCGCCAACGTGCGCAAGATGGCCAGGGCCATGAACGAGGCGGGCGTGCTTCCAGAGCTCGAGGTGTTCGACAGCGGCGACATCCACCTCGCGCGCGACCTCCTCGCCGAGGGCACGCTAAAGGGTCCGGGCCTTTTCACCATCGTGATGGGCGTGAAGTACGGCTTCGCGAGCCTGCCGGAGACGGTCTTCTACGCGAAGAGCATCCTTCCGGCGGGGGCGCTCTGGAGCGCCTTCGGCATCGGCCGCTGGGAGTATCCGATGCTCGCGCAGACGTGGCTCCTGGGCGGCAACGTGCGCGTGGGGCTCGAGGACAACATCTATCTTTCGAAGGGCGTGCTCGCGAAGAGCAACGCGGAGCTGGTCGCGAAGGCGCGGCGCATCGTCGAGGACCTCGGCGGCGCGGTGGCGAGCGTCGCGCAGGCGCGCGCGATGCTGGGACTCGCGAAACGCTGATGGCCAAGGCGCTGAACGTCGCGGCCGCCGCGCCGAATGCGGACGGGATCGTGGTGTCGCTCGTCGAGTTCGGCTCGAACCGTCCGAGCGAGGGCGATGTCACGATCGAGATCCACGCGGCCGGCATCAACCCGAGCGACGCCAAGGCCATGCTCGGCCTCATGCCGAGCGCGGTCTTCCCGCGCACGCCCGGGCGCGATTTCGCCGGCGTGGTGATCGAGGGCCCGCGCGAGTTGATCGGCATGCAGGTGTGGGGCTCTGGCGGCGACCTGGGCATCTCGAGGAACGGCTCGCACGCCGAGCGCCTCGTCCTTCCCGCCGCCGCGATCCGTGCGAAGCCGCGCAATCTCACCATGGCCGAGGCGGGCACGGTGGGCGTTCCGTTCGTGACGGCGTACGAGGGCTTTCGGCGCGCGGGCATGCCGGCCGCCGGAGACGCGGTGGCGGTCTTCGGCGCGAGCGGCAAGGTGGGACAGGCGGCGGTGCAGCTCGCATCGCGCGCCGGCGCGCAGGTCTTCGCCGTCAACCGCAGTGCGCATGCGTCGCGCGGCTTCGCGAGCGCCGCGGTGCGATATGTCGAAGCCAGCCGCGAAAAGCCTTCGGAAGTCATTCGCGCGGAGAGCGGCGGCAAGGGCGCGCGCGTGATCTTCAACACCGTGGGTAGCCCCTGGTTCGCGGAGGCCAACGCGAGCCTCGCCAAGCGCGGCACGCAGATCTTCATCGCGACCCAGGAGCGCGCCGTGCCGTTCGACATCTTCGCGTTCTACCGCGGCATGCATACCTACGTCGGCATCGACACCCTCGCGCTCGGCGTGGCGGACTGCGCGCCGGTCTTCGAGGGGCTCGCGCCGGGTTTCGAAGACGGCACGCTGCGGCCCTTCCCGGTCGCCGAGGCCGATCGATTTCCGTTCGAAGAAGCCGCGGGCGCCTATCGCAAGGTGCTGAGCGGCAGTCCCAACCGACTCGCATTCGTTCCCCGGAGAGCCCGATGAAATCGCTAAAGCCCGCGTTCGCCTTCGTCCTCGCCATCGCCTCGGTCCCGGCGCTCGCGCAGGGAAACTATCCCGACAAGCCCATCCATTTCATCGTGCCCTTCACCGCCGGAAGCGGCACCGACATCATCGCTCGCACGCTCGGCGAGTCGCTGGGCAAGAGCCTGGGGCAGCCCATCATCGTCGAGAACCGCCCCGGCGCCGGCGGCACGCTGGGCGCGGCGCAGGTGGCGAAGAGCACCCCCGACGGCTACACGCTCCTCATCCACTCCGCCGGCCACGTGGCCAATCCGAGCATCTATCCCAATCTTCCGTTCGACACGCTCAAGGACTTCGCCTGCGTGACGACGCTCGCGAGCCTGCCGAACGTGCTCATCGTCTCCCCGGCGAAAGGCTACAAATCGGTCGCCGACCTGGTCGACAAGGCGCGCGCCAATCCGGGCGCGCTCAACTACGCCTCCGCGGGCATGGGCAGCGCCACGCACATGAACGCGGAGATCTTCCGCCGCTCGGCGAAATTCGACGCCGTGCACATCCCCTTCAAGGGCACGCCGGAAGCGATGACCGAGACGGCCACCGGCCGCGTCGACTTCTTCTTCGCGCCGCTTTCCTCGGCGATCCCGCTCATCAAGGACAACCGCCTGCAGGCGCTCGCGGTGGGCACCGCGCAGCGCTCGAGCGTGCTGCCGAACGTGCCGACCACCGTCGAGGCCGGATTCGCGCAATCGGACTATGTCTTCTGGGTGGCCTTGATCGCGCCGGCTGGAATTCCCAAGGCGATCGTCGATCGCCTCAACTCCGAAGCGGTGAGGGCGCTGGGCGCGCCGCAGATGAAGGAGAAGCTCGCGACGCTCGGCGCGGAGCCGATGACCATGACCTTTGCGCAGCTCTGATGGTCGATAGTATAATGTTTATATATTCATTATCTATTGATTCGGAGCCTCCCCAATGGCAACCCCTCGAGCTCGGAGTTCGTCGAAGATCCCCAGGTCGGCGCAAAAATCGGTCCTGCCGATACACTTCGCCGACGATGCCCTCACTCGGGTCAGCCGCGACACTTTGAAAGACCTGGCCAAGAGGCTCGGGTTCAACGAAACGCAGACGGTTCACTATGCCCTCGCTTTCCTGAAGAAGGAAGTGGACGAAAGCGCAACGTCGGCGAAGCCTGGGGAGGGCGAGTATCCGCCTCTGTCCCGCCGACAACTCGAGGCGATACGCAAGCATCAGCCACGGCGGAAGAAGGCCGGCATTGTCGAGTCGCTGATTCGTTAGAAGTGGATTTTCCTCCGCCAAAGCCGGGCGACATCGTCCAGTGTTGTTTTCCCGAGCGCAAGATTCCCCGGCCCGGTCCGAAGGAACGACCGGGTCTCGTGCTCGATGTGGAGACTTTTCCGGATGGGTCTTGCGACGTCGTAGTCGCGTATGGGACTTCGCAAGATGTCTCGAATCGATATCCGGGAGAGCTCACCGTTCCGGCATCCGAGTCCAGTGCCGGTCTTTCACGGGACACGAAGTTCAATCTTCGTCAGTCCGCAAAGCTGCCGTTCAACGACGAATGGTTCGGCATTGCACCCGGTCAGCCATTCGGTCCGAATCCCAAGAGAGGGGCGCTGGATCTTTCCAAGCCGCTCCTCAAGAGAGCGCTCCATTCGGCCATCACAGAAGCCAAAGCAGAAGGCTCCTTCGATATTCTCGACTTCGGATCTCGGCGGAAGCGGTAATGCGAGCCGTGCCGCATTGGACCTTTCGTAGCAGACTTCGGCGTTCGGCCTTTGGTTGGCGCGGCACCAATATCGCGATCACACGGGTCCACGAGGCGCTGTCGGAGATTCGTGCCGTCGCCAAGCACGACGTCATGCAAGCGGCGGAGGGCGCCGTGCTGTTCCTCGAAAAGATCTCGCCCGCAGTGCGAGACGTCGATAGCTCGTCCGGAGCTTTGGGCAATGCGGTCTACGCGGCCGTTACGGCGCTGGTGCCGATCATCGTCGTAGCGCCGGCGACACCAGCGGTGCGCGCCAAGTGGCTCGATCGCCTCTTCGAGGCCATTCAGGAGGACGACCCGCCCTACATCGAGTCACTGGGCGACCACTGGGGCGATCTGTGCGCGAGCCCGGAAGAATCCTCGCGATGGGCCGATGAGCTCCTGCCGACACTTCGTCGAGTTGCCGATGAGCGCAAACGAGGGGTGTTTGCGTGGTTCAAGGGGACGAGCCTCTGCTACAGCGCATTGTTCGCGGCCGGACGGCATGGCGAGCTGCTCGATCTGCTGGACGCGGGCCGCCCTCCCATCTGGCCATACTTGAAGTGGGGCGGACGGGTGCTGGCTTCCCGAGGTCGAGCCGACGAGGCCATCGCCTATATGACGAACCGCGCCGGGATCAACACTCCGCTGGGCGCGCTTGCCCGATTCGCAGAGAAGGTGCTCCTCGACGCGGGGCGGCGAGAGGAAGCCTACGAGAAGTACGCCATCGAAGCCAATCAAGGCGCTACCCGCATCGCGACGTTCCGGGCGATCGTGAAAAAGTATCCCGAGGTCGCTGCCGATCGCTTGTTGAACGACCTCGTCAGGTCCAGTCCCGGCGAAGAGGGCAAGTGGTTTGCGACGGCAAAATCACTCGGGCGCTTCGAGCTTGCGATCGAGCTCGCGACTCGCTCACCGTGCGACCCGAAGACCCTGATCCGGGCCGCGCGCGACCATTTGAAGACCCAGCCCGCGTTCTCGGGAGAAGCCGCCGTTGCGGCGCTCTTCTGGATCTCTCGTGGATATGGTTACGAAATGACGAGCCTGGATGCGAGGGATGCGTATCGATATGCCCTCGAGGCAGCATCGAGTTCGGGGCAGCCGGACAAAGTGCGGAGCCGCCTGGAGAAAATACTCGCGGCCGAAGGGCCGAGCTCGAAATGGCTGCGGGAGTCACTGGGCTGCTCGTGAGGGGTTCGCTTTTCCACCGGGACTTGTCCTGACGCAGGCTGACTGACGATCAGGTGCGGGTGATTTTATTCGCCTTTTCTTCTACCGCCTTGCAATGGGAAATCAGGGCGTCAAACGATTCGGCATCGTCCAGCAAGAGGCCATCGTCGACCATATGCTGACAGTCGGCAGCCAGCTTCTCGAACGCGCCGCCGGTTGGAACCAGTCTGAGTCCTCCGGAAACTGCCGCGACGTAGTCGATCGCATTTCCGTCGCTGTCCTTTTCCGCGAAGAAGATGTTCTTGTGCTCCGCGACATTCGTCGCAAGGCCCTTGTCGGCAATTGCGGCGTCGGCGAAGCCGGCAGCATCGAGTCGTGTCACGTCATGCCAGTGACGCGCAAAGCGGTCGCCCCCGCGGAATTCGCCTTGGGCGCAGAAGACATGAATCGCAGTGGCCTTCTCCCAGAATGTTCGCTCCGCGCGCATGACCATCGGTCTCGCCGATGGAAATGTGATGGATGGCATGTGCTCAGCGGCATCACATTCAACGTCGCAATTCACTGGGCTCACCCGTGGAGCGTGCACCAAACGCTAGCGTCACCGTGGGCCTGACGTAGCCTGTGCCGGCAGCGAGGGCTTGGTATTCAATGAGGATCTTTTCCCCGTCAGCCTTTGCGGTCGCGGGTAGTTTCTGCTGAACGATGGCCGCGGAGATCGTGGGCAATATCTTGCTGGATACCCAGTCTGCGAGCCTTTCACGGATTGCCTTGGTCCATTTCTTCTCCTGACTCTTGCTTGGCGGGAGTACGGAGCCTGACTCGCCAATGAGATCGCCAGCGATTTCGCGGATGTCGTAGGTCAGATCGATGTCTTCGGAGAATCGCCGTATCACTTTGTAGGCTTTCGAGAGTGAGGTTCCTCCTTTGAAAACCAGGCGTGCGGCGTACGGACCTCCAAAGATCCGCTTCAAAGACCAGACGACCCAGACATCCTTCTCGGTTAGATGAATGGGCCGTCCAGACGCGTCAGCAGCAAAGGTCAATGCTTCGCGGCGCTCCTTGTCGGGCGACGCGAAGAAATCAGCCATCGCTCAAAAGCTGGCTTACCTCGTGTGCCATCCAAGTCGGTAGATGAGAGCGGGCTGATGCAACTTCTTTCAGTTCGCTTGACCGCAACTTTTGCTTTAGCTGACTGATTGCGCCGCCAGCTTTTTCTGGACCAAGCCATGCAAGAGCTCGAACTACATCCCCCGCTCCACTGCCAGGCAGAACGAGTTGCCATGCCGGGGCGTGCCGTAGCTCCACTGTTTGCGCGCCAAATTTCAATCGACGGCTGCGACCGGACGTGAGAAAAACCTCGCGTGCTGGCACTTGCTGGGTCAGCCCCAATCGCTTGGCGGCAGCAGCTCCATGCGCCACGATCGTTTCACCCCGTTGCTCTGCAAGGCCTTTGACCATGCTCGCAGTTGACGGGGCGCGACTACCAAATTTGCCCTTGACGGGTTTTACATACGTCCCGCGCCCAATTCGGAGGAGGGCACCGCGGCGGGCTAGGCGAGACAACGTCTGATCCACTGCCGCCCTGTTGCCCAAATGCAGCAATTCTTTGGCAGCCATAGGTGTGCCCTCCGGGACCCGGGTGGCATGCGCTAGGACCTTCTCGGCAAGTGTCGTCGTTGCGGCGTTCATAGTGTCGTTCGATAACCTGGGAGCCAACTTTCAACTGACGGTTGCGACCGGATGTGAGATAGATCTCGCGCACGGGCACCTGCGTCGTTAGGCCCAATGCGTTTGCGGCAGCGGCACCGTGGACCACGATCGTCTCTCCGCTGCTGCGCAGCGAGACCTTCAACCATCTTGGCAGTCGAGGGCGCGCGGCTGCCAAAACGGCCCTTGACGGGTCTTAGATAAATCCCACGACCCACTCGGGTCAGCACTCCGCGCCGGGTTACGCGCGACAGTACTTGATCGACAGCCGCCCGGTTTCCCAGGTGCAGCAATTCCTTGGCAGCCAAAGGTACCCCCTCTGGTACCTCGTTGGCGTGCTTCAAGACCTTTTCGGCAGTCGTCATGGTGTCAGAAGTATAGCTCCATATCTGACACTACTCAAGCTGGTGAGTAATTGCTCAATTTAGTGCTATAGTGCCTTCGTGCTGCATTACCGCACAACTTGAAACTACCGTGCCCCCACCCTAACAAGCGAAGGCACGCGTCGAAATGAATGCGCTCGTAACTAAAGTCAGCGTCAAGGTCGTTGGCTCGAATGGACAGATTTCGCTGGGCAAGGAGTTCGCCGGAAGGCAGGTACTCGTCGAGGAGCGGGAGCCGGGGGTATGGCTGGTTCGCACCGCGCTCGTCGTTCCGGAAAATGAGCTCTGGCTGCACCAACCGACTGCTCGGGAGGATTTGCTCCGCGCGCTGGATTGGGCACAGCGTCATCGTCCTGAAGAGTCGGACCCGGACGTCATTCTCAAGAGGCTAGAAAATGAACGAAAGCCAAAACAAAAAAAACGTTCAGCTGGATCTAAACAATGAGGTGTTCCAGGAGAATTGGCTGGACCTGGACAAGCAGGAACGCAATCGAGTTACCGATACGCTGAAGAAGATACGCCAGCTCACGTGGGACCAGGCCTATCGGGACCAAGGCATGAAGTGGGAGAAGGTCAGCAGCATTGATCCTCCCAAGGGCATCGCGGCGATCTACACATTGCGCGTCACACTAGCAAGGCGAGCCACAGCTTATCGGGACGGAAACTTCTTGCGACTGCTTTCGATCGCGCCCGACCACGATATGGCCTATGGGAAGAAATAGCGTCGCGGTACTGTCTGAGACTGAGCCGTGCGAGTCGTCTGCGATATCGACGGCGGGAAGCCTTATAGCGGCATTGCGGCCTTCGCCCACCCCTTTCCGATGATGGCCGAGACAAAGGGTAGAGCTGTTCACTCAGCTTTTCCTCGCTGAGCTCACTCATATAGTCAAGCGCTGGTTCGCGTCACGCGGGCGCTTTTTTTCGAATTTGAACGCTAACGAACGGAGATTCGAGGGGAGGGCTTCGCTGCTTCCTGCTCGGTGGTACAAGAATGAGCCATTCTTCGTCCGTCGCCGGCGGTCTTCCCTTTCCGGCCCTTTCACATAAGATAGATCTCAAGAGGAGCAATAGATGAAGCCATCTTTGGCATTGGAGCTGAAGCGAAGGGCGGTGAGAGATCTGGTAACACGATTCCGAACCGCCAATCCCCGCGTATTCGGCTCTGTATTGCACGGCAATGATCTCGAGGGCAGCGATCTCGATGTACTAGTCGATCCGTTGCCCGGGACCACTCTGTTCGATCTCGGCGGCCTTCAGGTCGAGCTGGAGGAGATGCTTGGTGTGTCGGTCGACGTGGTAACGCCCGGCGACCTGCCGCCCAAGTTTCGCGACAAAGTGCTGGCGGAAGCGGTACCGATATGACGCCGAGTCGCTTGGAGGACTATCTAGACCACATCGTTGAGTCAGCCAAACTGGCGCGTTCGTATGTTGAGCGGATGAGTAAAGAAGATTTCCTCGTTTCTTGATCGCCATGCCGACATTCCGTGGCGAAACATGAAGGGCATGCGCAATAGGATCGCGCACGGCTATTTCGACATCAATTTGGAGGTGGTGTGGGAAACGTTGCAGTCTGCGCTTCCCTTGTTGATTGAAAAGTTGCCGGTGGCTCGGAAGGACGCCGTTCGACCCGCGTCGTGAGATTGATGTAGGGGGTCTCAGGCCTCGCCGTAGTTTTCAATTTGAAACCGCCGTGGCCTCAAACTTACCCGTCTTCGAGAGATACGAATGGGAAGAAGCATTGACGAAATTATCGCGGCCATGTCGAAAGAAAGCCAGCGACGGATTCAAGAGATAGCGGGCAAAATGGCCCGCGAAATGATTGCGCATGCGGACTCGCTGAGCGCGGCACCCTGCGCGAAGAAGGGCGCCGGAGCCAAGAAACCGCTGTGGCTTCATTCGACGGTCACTCAATTTCTCGAAGAGCAGGCGAGGCGGGATGAGGCGCTGCCTGGCGATGCGGAAGACAGTGCCGAGATAACAACACCGAAAATCTCGCAGCGATCGAGAGATTGCGGTGCGACGCACTGCCAACGGTGTAACGCAAAAGCGTAGACTGTGCTCGGACGTATGCGATCCATCCGCGCCGGGTGCAAGGCTCGCGACAGGCGCAGACACGTGCTTGGAAATCCCATCATTCGGATCTTGGAAAGCGGAGAGTTGCTATGAACGCAGTCCTAGTTCGCTTCGTTTCGACGATTGCTGGACTTGGTGATCATTGACGCCCACGCCCAATGCACTGCCGGCCAATTTGATACTGCCTTCGGTCCCACAGCTTCTGGCGGCTATGTACAGGTGTCCCCTTGGTTGCAACCGACAGCTAACGTCGAGGGTCTGGCGTTCGGAAGTATCGATAACAAGATATACACCCCGACCCCGATCACGTTCGATAACGGCAGCGGTAGCGCCATGGTGGGGCTAGTGCGAAACGCAAGGGGGGGTGCGGCTGACAGCGGTTATGGGGGCATGGGCCTCGTCTCTCCGGGCGGCCAGGCGTTGCCGTCGCAACGTGGGTCAAATGTGGCCCTTACTCAGGACCCCAGTGGAAACATGCTCTTCGTGTTAGTCAATAGTGCCGGTTTGGCGGTGTCGCGATTTCTTCGAGATGGCACGATCGACAGCTCATTCGGCGTTAATGGCGTTGCCCAGGTAAACCTGTCATTTGTTTGGCCAATTTTGGGTATGGCAACGGCGACAGATGGCAGCGTGTTCATCGGCACGACCGCCAAAGATCCATCATCATCCCTCAGCGAACAGCCCGTCGCTGTCAAACTGACGCCCGCCGGTGCGCTTGATTCAAGTTTTGGCTCGGGCGGCATTGCCTTCCTATTGCCTGCCGGGACCAGCGCGATTTGGGGCCGCGGTAGAGATTTGAAATTGCTAAGCAACGGTGAGGTTGTGGTCTCAGGTCATTTCACCATTCCCAATCCGGACGGATCTAGTCACTGGCAGGCATTTGTAGCCCGACTTCTCAGCAGTGGAGCCGTGGACACGAGTTTTGGGAGCAACGGATTCGCGATTCGTGACTTTGGGCCAAACACAAGCGCGAACGCAAGGAAACTTGCAATCCAGACCGACGGCAAGATCGTAGCGTCCGGTGGGATTTATCCGAGTGACGGCTCGGACCCTCAATCCGCAGTTGTCTTTCGTTTCAACTCCGACGGCACTGTCGATTTGCCGTTCGGATCTAGCGGCGATGGCGCCAGCAGGTTTCGCACTGGGTTTCGGGCATTTGCGTTTGAAGTCGTCCTTCAAAACAATGGGAAAATTGTGGCGGCTACCGATGCCACCGACGCCACATACACAGTTCCCGTTCCGCTGATTGCTCGGCTCTTAACGACAGGTCAGTTGGATCTTGCGTTCGGGAATGGGGGATTTGCGGCGGGAGTCGTGCCAGGAGGATCGACTGCCGGCCTGCAAATAGACTACGGCAGCATCGCAATGGCAGGTAACGGCCGAATCGCGTTTACAGTTGGAGCTGGCAAGTCGTTTACCGAAATCTCCCCAATTGCAACGTTTCTCGGTGCGATCGACGCCGGCACAGGTCCTGGTTGCCATTGAAGTTTGTCTCGCGGGGCTCTGGTGGCGCAAGGAGCGAACGCGAAGGCCTGAGTCCGTATTCAGACGGTCGGAATCGAACTGGGCCAATTCTCGGTCTCCATTTCTTCGGCTTCATCATGGCAATCCCGACGGTCACAGGTTGTTCTTGGCCTTGCCATCTCCAAGATGGAATGACATTGCCTGAGTAAATGCCTTTTCGACAGGCAGTCCATTGAGGATCAATTCAATAATCATTTCACGGCATTCGCGCACGTAGGCGGGGAGAGTAGCTCGATTGGCTTGGTAATACTGTCAATCGGCGTGCCAAGTGTACTACGGGTCGCGCCAACGGGGTTATAACGCGGCGGGCGTACCCCGCTACCTACCGCCCATCCCGCACCGCCCAAAATCACTCCCTGCGCGTCCGGCGACCTGGTTTGCACTTACACTTACATCGCACTTACGGAGCCTAGACCGATCGGTGAGCGAAGGTCGATTTCTCTGCGATTTCACTCTAGAAATGGTGGCGCCCCGAACACGAATCGAACGTGCGACCTGCCCCTTAGGAGGGGGCTGCTCTATCCACTGAGCTACCGGGGCGTTGCGGCGCGAATTATCGCACGGGCCATCGCGCGTCCACGAAAGTGGCGCGTACGCAAATTCGTCGAGCGGCGCGAAGCGTTCGCACAACTGTCCGTTAGCGAACACTCTTGCGACAAATTTGACTCGAAAATCCCGCAACGGATAGATTCGGCCCTCAAGTTTCCGAATCATGACAAAAGAACAATAACGCAAGGCCTCGATGCAAGTCCCTCGCAGCGCAAATCGTATTGCGGATTCTTTGTCCCGCCCATCACCCTCGAATCGCCTGCTGGACATGCTGCCTCGCAAGGAGCGCGAGCGCATCCTCGGCGCGTGCGATTGCGTGCAGCTCACGTTCGCGGAGAAGCTCTCCGAGCCGGGTGACGCCATCGAGCACGTGCACTTTCCGACCGGCGGCTTCGTGTCGATCCTCACCTCGGTGCCCGAAGGAGGCCAGCTGGAGGTTGCGCTCGTCGGCAACGAGGGCATGATCGGGCTCCCGATCCTCATGGGCATCGATGTCTCGCAGGACCATGCGCAGGTGCAGGGGGCGGGGCCGGCGCTGCGCATGAGCGCGAGCCGCTTTCGCCGCGAGGTGGGCGCGGGCTGCGCGCTGAGAAAGACGCTGGACAAGTACCTCTACGCGCGCTTCGGGCAGCTCGCGAGGGCGGCGGGATGCAACCGCTTCCACGTGGTGGAATCGCGCCTCGCGCGCTGGCTCCTCATGACCGGGGACCGCGCGCACTCGGAATCCTTCCACATCACGCACGGCTTCCTCGCCTCGATGCTCGGCGTGCGCCGCGTCGGCGTGACCACCGCGGCGAGCTCGTTAAAGCGGATGAAGCTCATCCGCTACCAGCGCGGGTTCCTGGAAATCCTCGACCGCCAGGGCCTGCAGAAGGTGGCCTGCGGTTGCTACCGCGCGGATCTCGAAAGCTACCGCAGCGCGCTGGACCGCGGCTGACGCGCGAGGATCGCCGAGAGCCGAGCCGACGCGTTCGAGAAGAACGACGCCATGCGGGTGATGAGTTGCGCCGCGCCGGAATCGGACGCGCAGTCGAACCGGAGCAGCTGCAACGCGTACGACTGCACGTCGTTGGCGTCGAACATCTTGCCGGGCCGGCACGGCTCGGGAAGGTCCGCCAGGTCGTGCCGGTCCCAGGAGGCGAGGAAATCGCGAACGATCGCGATGACGTCATGAACGTTGTCGGCGTCCTCCAGCTGATCCTGCCAACCGACGGGAAGGGAACGCTGCTCGTGCCCGCTGAAATCGTGAGTCGACATGCGTGAATCCACCAACGAATCTTCGAGAGGTGAAGTGATTGTCCTCTCGCATGTCCCGGCAGTCTGTAGGGCGGACGCCCGCAATGATCGTCGGACTCCTCCTACGAACGCGCGAGATGTTGGAGAAGGCCGTCAAGGGAATATTGCGCAGCGCATTGGATGCACATGCGCCTCTCGGGCGTCCGGCGCATGGGGCAATCGCGGCGCGCGGGGCTTCGAAGGGCGCGCGGAAGCCGCTATAATCGACCCCTTTCGCATGTCACCGGAGAGGTGGCAGAGTGGTCGATTGCGGCAGACTCGAAATCTGTTGTACGGCAACGTACCGGGGGTTCGAATCCCTCCCTCTCCGCCAGTTTTCTCGCGAAGGCCCGATGCAGTCGCACCGGGCCTTTTCCTTTCCATTCACGGGAGATCCAAGATGGCCGAGATGAAGAAGATCGACGTGGTGCAGGGCGCCGGCGCGGAGGCGAAATCGGGCCCCGTCGTGGTCCACTACACGGGATGGCTGCACGATCCCGCCGCGGCCGACGGCCATGGCAAGAAATTCGACAGCTCGGTGGATCGCCGCCAGCCTTTCGAGTTCGTGCTCGGCGGTGGCCAGGTGATTCGCGGGTGGGACGAAGGGGTCGCAGGCATGAAGGTGGGCGGCAAGCGCACCCTCATCATCCCGCCGGAGATGGGCTACGGAGCGCGCGGCGCGGGCGGCGTCATTCCGCCCAACGCGACGCTGGTCTTCGACGTGGAGCTCGTGGAAGTCCGCTAGCCGTGCATACCGCGACCATCTTCTGGGAGCGCGGCGACGAGCTTTTCGTCGACCGGCGCTACAGCCGCCGGCACGTGATCCGCTTCGACGGTGGCGCCGAGGTGCCGGGCTCTTCATCGCCCGCGGTGGTGAAGGAGCCCTTCTCGGATCCGCGCGCGGTGGATCCCGAGGAGCTCTTCGTCGCCTCGATTTCCTCGTGCCACATGCTGTGGTTCCTCGATCTCGCGTGCCGAGGGGGCTTTCGCGTCGATCGCTACGAGGATGCCGCCGAGGGAGTGATGGAGAAGGACGCGCTGGGAAAGCTCGCCATCACGCGCGTGACACTGCGCCCGGCTGTTCGCTTCTCCGGCGAGAAGATGCCGACGCGTGAAGAGCACGAGGCCTTGCATCACGAGGCGCACGCGCAATGCTTCATCGCGAGCTCGGTGAAGACCGACGTGCGCTGCGAGCCGCGGTGAGCGGCTTTCGCGCCGAGCGCGTCGCGCGCGAGCATTCGTTCCTGCTCGCGATGGCTCCGGCACAGGCGCTCGACTGGTTCACCCCCGAGGGCGAGCGCGCGTGGGCCGGGGATTGGGATCCGGCCTACGTTTACCCGGCGGCGAGCGAAACCGTCGAGGGCATGGTGTTCACGACCGCGGCGGGTGGCGAGGAGACGCTGTGGCTCCTCGCGCGCTTCGAGCCCGCGGCGGGCTACGCAGAGTACGTGCGTGTCACGCCCGGCTCGCGCGTGGCGCTCGTCAGGGTGAAGTGCGAGGCCGACGGCGCGCAAACGCGCGTGACCGTGCGCTACACGATCACGGGCTTGAGCGAGTCCGGCAACGCGTATGCGCGCGACATGACCGCGCAACGCTTCGCCGACTACATCGACACGTGGCCGCGCTCGATCGAGAAGGCACGGGGCTGAGAGTTCAGCCCCCCAGCTATCCGCTCGGCTTCAGGTCGTAGAGCAGGCCGAATTCCAGCGTGAGCTCCTCGAGGACCGGAGCGCAGCCGCGTGCGCACGGCCGCGGCATGATGAGCTCCCAGTTGGCGGCGCTCTCGTCCTGCCGGTCGACACGAAACGGCAGCTGCACGAAGCAATGCTCGCATTCGCGCGGTTGTCGTCGTCGGAACTCGCGTTGCAGCAGCACATAGAGATCGGCTGCGTCGATCTGGGTCCTGTTCTTCATTTTCCCGTTCAATGTGAGATTCATTGAACGGTTGGACCGCCGACCCCCGGAATGTGCGATAGGTCACATTGCCGTTGTCATCGAAGAGGGCACCGTCCTACAGTGGTGGGGGCTGCGATGCGCCGATCGGATCACTCACGCGCCTCCCTCCACGTGCCGCGGCCCGATGATGCGTCGCTGCACGTCGTAGAGCCGGTCGCGCCAGCGGTCGATGCGATAGCCGCCGGCCTCGGCCCGGATCTCGGTCGCCTCATCGTCGTAGGCGACGCGGTGGAAGTCGAGGGTGAGGGCGTCGCTGTCGAAGACGGCGAGCTCCGCGAGCTTGTGGGCGCGCTTGCGCGAAGCGTCGACGGAGCCGGGATTCACGAAGTAGGTGCGATCGGCATTCAGCCGCGTGCCGGGCTTGGCGCCCAGCTCGCAGGCGTGCTCGCCATCGATCTCGAAGACGCGCTGCTCGTGGGTATGGCCGAAGAAGCACACGCGGATCCCGGGAAAGTCGCGCCGCAGGTACTCGGCGTTCTCCAGGAAATGACGCGGCCGCGTCATGTACTGCTGGACGTCGCGCACGCCTCCATGCGTGAGGAGGATGCGCTCCTCGAGCACGCGGTGGGAGGGAAGGGCGCGCAGCCATTGGGCGGTTGCGGGCGCGAGGCTGCGGCGCGTGCGCTTCAACGAATGCATCGCCTTGTTCGAGCAGCGCTCGAAGCCGAGCTCGCCCGTGCCGATGAGGTCGTGGTTGCCGGCGATGCAGATGGCGCCGCGTTCACGCAGCAGCGCCACGCATGAATCGGGGTCGGCGTTGTAGCCGATGATGTCGCCCACGCAGATGAGGCGCTCGATGCGCTCGCCCTCGAGGTCGGCGAGCGCCGCCTCGAGCGCCTCGCGGTTGCCGTGGATATCGCCTAGGACGCCGTAGATAGGCATTGCCTTATCCTCGCGAGAAATTGATCCGCGCCGCGGTGCCAGCGGCGTACCAGGCGGTAAGCCCAGAAGCGCGCCCAGGGACCGGGATCGCGCCAGGCGAAGAGGTTGCAGACCTTGCGCGAGAAGAGGATCGACGCAAGCCATGAGAAGAGGCCGAGCTCGCCCCGCGCGTGGAGCTCGCGGAATGCGCGCGCATCGAGCTCGAGGGAGAGCCAGCGCCGGTCGGTGCGGTATTCGCCACTCCTCGCGGGGCGCGCGCCTTCGACCAGGTAGTCGTAGGCGACGCCGAGCAGGTTCACGCCGTTGGCCGCTCCCAGGTAGTGCCAGAGGTTGAAGCGCGCATTGATCTCGAGGAGGTACCAGCGCCCGGTGCGCTCGTCCTTCTTGAAATCCATCTTGAAGACGCCTTTCAGCGGGATATTCGCGGCGATCTCGCTCGCCAGCGCATGCAGCTCGCCGTCGCGGGCCAGCTCGATGAACGAACTCTCCCCCGACCGCGTCGGGAAGGTGCGCAGCTTCCTGCCGACGAAGGAGTCGAGGAGGCGCCCTTCGGAGTCGGCGACGCCATGGAACGACCAGTTGAGGGTGTCGTCGCCCGGGATGTATTCCTGGAACGTGAGCTGTTCGCGAAAGCGCTCGATGTTCGGCTCGGCCAGGGCGTGCGCACCCGACGCGAAGGTGAGGGCCTTGGCGCGATGGAAGAGGTCGCGGCGCAGCACCGAATCGTGCCAGTCGACCTTGTTGGAGGGCTTCACCAGCACGGGCCCGTGGGCCTCGGCGAGCCTCTCCCAGTCGAGCGAATGCGGCACCGGCAGTGCGCGGCGCTGCGCGAATTCCTGGAAGCGATCCTTCGCGATCAGGGCGTCGGCGACCTCCGGATCGTTGAGGACGAGGAGGTAGTAGCGTTCGATGCGCTCTCGATGCGCGTGGATGAGCTCCAGGTAATCGTCGTTGCCGTACATGAGGGGCACGCGCCGCCCGTATTTCGTGGCGAGGCGGTCGCCGATCCTCACGATGGTGTCCACCGCGGCTTCGCCCGTGTCCGGCGCGGGCAGCAGGCAGCGCCCGACGCAGTAGCGCGAGCCGAAAGCGGGCTCGCCCAGATCGTGGGAAGCGACGATCGCGGGGATGCCGGCGAGGCCGAGCGAGCGCACGAGGTTCACCCCGCCCATGAGAAGCACGGGGACGCGTTCGAGGCGGTGCAGCGGAAGATTGATCTGGGTCGACATTTCGAAGCGGGCGTAGGACTCGTTCCCACTCTAATGAGGGAGGAATAACTCCCCGTTTCGAAATCCAGCCAAGCCATGGTCCGTCCGGACCATCCGCGCGCAGCGCCCCGGAAAGATTCGCTTTGTAGGCTACATGCATGAATGTCGCCATCCACCAGCCCAACTTCGTGCCCTGGCTCGGCTATTTCGACCGCATGATCCGGGCGGACATGTTCGTGCTGCTGGACCATGTGCAGTTCGAGCGCCGCAACTACCAGAACCGCTGCCTCATCCGCTGCGAGGACACGGGCAAGTGGCTGACGGTTCCCGTGGTCCAGCTGTCGCAGAAGGAAAAGATCATCGACAAGATGATCGACAACCCGGAGGACCTTTCCGGCACCCGCTGGTGGGGGCCGAACCACTTCAACACCCTGCGCTACGCCTATCGAAAGGCGCCGTACTTCGATCTCTACGCGCCGAGGCTGCGCGAGATCCTCGAGGCGCGCTGGGACAAGCTCATCGACCTCAATATCGCCACGCTCGAATTCGCGCGCGAGGCGCTCGAGATCCGCACTCCGCTCATGAGGAGCTCCACGCTGCAGGTGGAAGGACAGAAGTCCGCGCTGCTCCTATCCATCTGCCAGAAGGTGGGCGCGTCCGCGTTCTTCGGCGGAATGGGCGGCTCGCGCGAGTACCTCGACAAGGAGGCCTTCGCGGCCGCGGGCATGGGCACGGTGTGGCAGGAATTCAGCCACCCGGTCTATCCGCAGCCGGGCGCCGCGCCCTTCATGAAGGGCCTCACGGTCCTCGATCTTCTCTTCAACTGTGGTCCGCGCAGCGCGCAGATCGCACGACAGACCCAGGCGAAGGCCCATGAGCTGCTCGCTGCCTGAAGACGCCGCCGGCTGGTACGCGGACAAGGTCCGCACCTACGGCTTCGACCATCGCGGTCTGGGCTTCCGCAACAAGAGCTCGCAGGCGAGGCGATTCGAGGCGATGCTCGCGCTGGGAGACCTGGACGGTGCGCGCGTCCTCGACGTGGGCTGCGGCTTCGGCGACTTCCTAGCCTACCTTTCCGATCGCGGCATCGAGCCCGAGTACACGGGGCTCGACATCTGCGAGCCGATGGTGGAGCGCTGCCGCGAGCGTTTCCCCAGCGGCGCGGCGCGCTTCCTCGTAGGCGACGCCCTGCAGTTCGAGCCCGACGAGCCGTACGACTACGTGATCGCGAGCGGGCTCTTCGGGCTCGATTCCGTGGGCGCGCGCGAGCGCATTCGCCCGACGATCGAGCGCCTCTTCGCGTGGAGCCGGATCGGCACCGCGATGAACTTCCTCAGCACGCGCTCGCCCAGCCCGGCCGAAGCGCGCATCTACGTGGACCCGTGCAAGGCGCTGGAGGCGGCGCTCTCGCTCTCGCCCGCGGCGCGCATCGACCACACGTACCTGCCCAACGACTTCACGATGTTCCTGTACAAGACCCCCGCCTGGCAGGGCGATTGCCTCCCGAGGATGTCATGAAGAGAGACTGCGACGTCGCGACCCTCCCCCAATCCCAATCGCTCGCCTCGCGCTACGCGGGACGCACCGTGGTCGCGATCGGGGCGCATCCCGACGACCTGGAGATCGGCATCGGCGGCACGCTCGCCAAGCTGCAGAAGGGCGGCGCACACGTGGTGATGGTGGTCGCCTCGATCCCGAAGGACTTCCCCGTGCGCATGGAAGAGGCGAAGCGCGGCGCCGAGGTCCTCGGCTGCGAGCTGAAGTTCCTGATGGAAGACGGCCCGAAGCGCCTGGAGGACGTGAAGACCTGCGACCTGGTGGGAATGCTCGATGCCGTGATCCGCGAATACGAGCCCGCCGCGGTCCTCACGCACAGCAACGCCGACTTCCACAACGACCACCTGATCATCTACAACGCGTGCATGCCCACGCAGCGCCTGCGCTACTTCGATTTCTTTTCCTACCAACCGACCAACTGCCGCCCCGTGCCCGTGGCCTTCCATCCGCGCGCCTACGTCGACGTCTCCGACACCATCGATGCCAAGATGCACGCGATCACCGCGCACGCGAGCCAGTTCGGCGGCCGCGGCCTCGATACCGAGATGTACCGGGAGTTCGCCCACGTGCAGGGCCGCATGATCGGCGTTCCCTACGCCGAGGGCCTCGATGTGAACCGGATGATCCTCGCCTGATGGTCGTCCCCGCGCAGGCGGGGACCCCATTCCGCTCGTCGGGGACGAAAGGCCGTCCCCAAACCGCATCGGTATCATAGGGGCCCATCACTACGCCCCGATCGAAACTGATGCGCAAGGCGCGCGGCTTCACCCTGATCGAGATCGTCGTCGTGTTGTTGATCGTCGGCATCATCATCGCCATGGCGGCGGCGGTGACCCGCGGCGTTTCCGCGGGGCAAAAGCGGTCTCTCACGGGGACGCGACTCGCGACTGTCGACCTTGCACTGATGCAATACGTGCAACAGCGCAAACGCCTGCCGTGCCCCGCCGTCGGCACCACCCCGGGCACCGACCCCAATGCCGGGCTCGAGGGGCCTCGCGACGGCACCGGCTGCACGGGCAACCAGGCGAATGGTGTGGCGCCGTGGCGCGAGCTTGCCCTGAGCGAGGCGGAAGCGAGCGACGGCTGGGATCGGCGGCTGACCTATCGCGTGTCGCCATTGCTGGCTGCCGACAACGGCATGGACTTGTCGTGGTGCGACCCGGCCGGAGGAACCGCCGTATTCGGCGCCAACAATTCATGCAGCGCTACCTGCTCGAGCTCGGCGATGGGCAATTGCACGACGCCATCCTTCTATCTGCAGGGCAAAGGCCTTGTCGTCAGGAATGCTGCAGGCACGGCCACGCTAATGGACCCGGCCGGCACGCCCCACACAGGCGCCGCCTACGTCCTCATCAGCCCGGGCGAATCCGGGGGAGGCGGCTACCTCAACAGCGGCGTGCTCTCCTCCAGCAACACCACCGATAGCGACATCGAGAAGCTCCACAACTATGCGGACCTCACCCTGGTGGGTGCGGGATATTTCGTGGACGATTCCCCCAACGAGAACCCGGGCGCCGCCCATTTCGACGACATCGTCTCGCGCCCCTCGGTGATGAGTGTCGCGACCAAGGCAGGGCTCGCGCCCCGCTCGCACTGATGCGCGGCATCGCCCAGCGCGGCGCGTCGGGCCTGCTGGTCCTTGTCATCCTCGTGCTCATCGTCGTGGCGATGATCGCGTCCTATGCTCTGTCGCGCATGGGCTCGGGCGGAGACGACCGCGCCGTCACATCCTTGCGGCTCGAGGCGGCCGCGTCATCGCTGGAGCAATACGCGAGCGTTGCCTCGCGCCTGCCGTGTCCGGCCAACGGAAACCTTCCCGACACCGACGCAAACGCGGGACTGGAGAACAGGGCAAGCCCCACGGCGCTCACGTGCGCGAGCCCCGACGGCACGTTGCCCTGGAAGACGCTCGGCCTCAACCGCGAGAGCACCCTCGATGCCTGGGGCCGCAGGATCTCCTATCGCGTGTACACCGGTGGCGGGGTGGGAAGCCTCACGCAGAACGGCGGCGCGAGCATGGTCGAATGCGACGTAACGCCCGCTGCTCCTCCCACGCCGGTCGACGCGACGGGGCTCTGCGCGTCGAATGCCGATCCTTATCTGCGAAACACGTTGCCCGCCGACTTCCTCGCGGGCAAGGGCCTCACGGTGTGGGCGTTCAATCCGGACGGCGCCGCGACAAAACCCGGTCACGCGGGGAAGTATGACAAGTACGTGGACGCGGCATATGTGCTGATGAGCCACGGGGCGACCGGGCTCGGCGCGTTCACCATCTCCGGCGCCATGTTGCCGGCGCCCGCGACCGGCGACGAGCACGACAACACCCTTGCGGCCGGGGAATTCACCGCGCGGCCTGAATCGCATCCGGAAGTCGCCGCGTCCGATCCGGCGCACTACGACGACCAGCTCGTCTACCGCAGGCTCGCCGAATTCGTGAAGCGGGCGAACCTTGTCGCGCGCGATTGGCCGGAGACGACGTCGGCAGTCTTCGACGCCGCGACGCTCGCCACGGCCCTCGGGGTCGGGAGCGTCTCGCCGGGAAGCACCGGGCAAACCGTGATCAACTTTCCCGGCGTGAGCGTCTCCGGATTTTCCGGAGCGGGCTCGGCCGCCACCAACATCGCGTTCGACACCAGCGGCGGAGTGGACGGGATTGGAGTGCGCGGCGGCGGGGGCGGCACGACGAATTACATCAATTCCCAGGGCTCGGAGTTCCTCCAGATCAAGATCGTGGGGTCCACCGTCGCCAAGGCCGGCATTACCCTCAACCATTTCGGCACCTTCACGGTCGGCGCGAACCTGTTCGCGGAGCAGGTGGAATTCCGCTTCTTCGACGGCACGACCCAGGTGGACTCGATCACCAAGGCGGGCTGCAATCCGGATGGCGGCCTCGCGAGCTTCGACCTCGCGCCCAGTGGCCCCTTCGACTCGATCGAGGTGCGCCCCCAGCCCGCGATTTCGGGCACCACTGCCACGCTTCGCCGCACCTCGCTCCTCGTGTCCGCTTTCAACGCGTGTCCCGCCGCCGCCACCTCCTGCGCGACCTCGCTGTCCACGCCGTCGAACGTCTGTGCTTAAGCGCCTTGCGATCCGCGGCTTCACGCTCATCGAGATGCTCCTGGTGCTCGTGATCGGCGGCATCCTCGTGGCGATCACCGTGCCCCTGGTCGAGGGATACGTGAACAAGTCCCGAATCCTCGAGACGATCGTGCAGATGGGCCAGATGTCCAGGGACATTCGCGATTACGAGAAGAGGACCGGCTCGCTGCCCGCAAGCCTCGCGGACGTGAACTACGCCGGAAAGCTGGACCCGTGGGGCTCCGCGTATATGTACTACGACATCCGCGTGAACGGCACGGGCGGGGCGCGCAGGGACCACAAGCTCTCGCCCCTTAACTCCGACTTCGACCTCTACAGTCCGGGCAAGGACGCCCAGACGGCGCCCGCGCTCTCCGACGCACGCAGCCGCGACGACATCGTGCGCGCGCGCGACGGCGGATTCATCGGTGCCGCCGAGGAGTTCGATCCATGATCGGCTTCATCAGGCGCATCGTCACGATGCGCGTGGCAACGCGTTTGTTCCTGCTGTTCGTGCTGTGCGCCTTCGTGCCGCTCGCGGCGATCGCGGTGTTGTCCTTCTCCCAGGTGCAATCCCTCCTGCTGAAACAGGGAGAGCAGCGCCTGGGCGCGGCGGCAAAGGCTTACGGGATGACGCTCTTCGAGAGGCTGCAACTCGCGAGCGAGGTTGGGGCGGGCCTCGCCGAGCCGATGGACCACGGGAAGACCGGCACCGTCGTCCAGCGCATTTTCTCGCGAGTCGGCGTAGTGGGAGCGGATGGCCGATGGCGGTCCGGGGCGGGAGACGGCACGCGCCCCCAGATCCCGTCCGACGCCCGCTCCCGCATCGCGAAGGGCAGGCCCGCGGTGATCGTGGACACGACGGGCACGAATGCGATCCTCCTCGGCTTTCCACTCTCTGGATCACCCGGGGCATTCGCGGTGGGGGAAGTGCGTCCCGAGTTCCTGTGGGGATCACCGGACGAGTTGCCGACGGTGATCGATGTTTGCGTGATCGAGGACGGCAGCCACCGGGTGCTGCATTGTCCCGACGCGTCGATGAGAGCGCCGGCGGCTCGTGCGATCGACTCGCAGACGGCGTCGGCGCTGCTGTCGACCGGCTGGGAATCCGAGGGGCAGCGCTTTCGAGCGCGCGTCTGGCCGCACTTCATGCGCGAGGGATTCGGCACCCTGGACTGGATCGTGGTCGCGGCCCAGTCGGAGTCCTACCAGCTCGCGCCGGTAAAGAAATTCGCGGCGCTCTTCGTTCCGATCGTCGTACTCGCCTTGTTGCTCGTCGCGTGGCTCACCGCCCGCCAGTCGCTCGACATCGTGGCGCCCCTCGAGAAGCTCGCGGTCCATGCGCGCGGCATCGCGGTCAACAATTTCGAGTCGCGGCTGGAGCTGCGTCGCGATGACGAGTTCGGGGAGGTGGCAGTGGCCTTCAACCAGATGTCGCAGCGGCTCGGCAACCAGTTCGATTCCCTCAGCGCGTTCTCGGAAATCGACCGCCTCATCCTCGGGGCCCAGGACATCGAGGCGATCGTGCGCACAGTGCTGCTGCGGCTATGCAACTCCATTCCCGCGCAGGTCGTGTCGATTACGCTTCTTAACCAGGACAGCGCAGATCAGGCGCGCACGTTCTTCGTCCTTCCGGCTGCGCCGCAAGCCCTGTCACTGGAGCGGCATGCGGCCACGGTCGGGGATCGCGCGCTCCTCGATCCCGACTCGCGCGGCTCATGGTTAGACGTGGACGGCTCCAGGGCCGTTCCATTCTTCCTCGCCCACGCCGAGCCCTATGGCGTGCGTGCCGCGTACCTGCAGCCGATCGCCTGGGGCGGCGCGGTTTGCGGCGTCCTTTCCCTCGCGTATCGCGACGCGGCAAGGCTCACGGAAGAAGAGAGCCAGGAGGCGCGCGACCTTGCCGACCGCGTCGCCGTCGCCGTGGCCTCGGCCTGGCGCGACGAGCAGCTCTACCAGCAGGCGCACTTCGACACCCTCACCGGACTGCCGAATCGCCTCCTCTTCAAGGACCGCCTCGAGCGCGAGATCGCGCGCAGCCAGCGCGAGGGCGCCACGTTCGCGCTCCTCTTCATCGACCTCGATCACTTCAAGCATGTGAACGACAGCTTCGGCCACTCCGAGGGCGACAAGGTCCTGGGCGAGTCCGCGCGCAGGATCGCGAAGTGCCTCCGGCACAGCGACACGGTGGCGCGTTTGAGCGGCGACGAGTTCACCGTCATGTTGAGCCGCCTGCATGGTCCGCAGGAGGCATGGCTTCTCGCCGAGACGATCATCGCGGCGCTCTCGCAGGAGTTCAACCTGGGAGAGCAGCGGTGCTTCCTCAGCGCGAGCATCGGCATCGCGTCGTTCCCGGCGGATGGAGCGTCGGCCGAGGAGCTCCTGAAAAGCGCGGACACCGCGATGTATCGGGCGAAGGCGGCGGGGCGGGCGCAAGCGATCTTCTTCGAGGAGAAGATGAACCGCGAGGCGGTGGCGCGCGTGACCCTCGACCGCGACCTGCGCGCCGCCATCGACCGCAACGAGCTGGTCCTTCACTACCAGCCACAAATCGACGTTGTCACGGGGCGCATCAGCGGCGCCGAGGCGCTGATCCGATGGAACCACCCGAAGCAGGGCCTCGTCTCGCCCCTGCGCTTCATTCCGCTCGCCGAGGAGTCTGGCTTCATCGAGCAGATCGGCCGCTGGACCATCGAGCGGGCCTGCGGCCAGATGAAGGAATGGCGCGCGAAGGGATTGGACTTGAGCCGCGTCTCCGTCAACGTGTCCCCGCGTCAGTTTCGCCGTCCCGGGCTGGGCGATTTCATCCGGGCGACGGTCGAATCCTCGGGCCTTCCGGCCGAGTGCCTCGAGTTCGAGATTACCGAGGGGCTGCTCCTCGAGCGCGGCGAGGCGGTCGAAGGACTCCTGCTCGAGCTGGACCAGAGCGGCCACCGAATCGCGCTCGACGATTTCGGCACGGGCTTCTCCTCGATGTCGTACCTGCAGCGCTTCCCCGTCCACACCATCAAGATCGACCGCGTCTTCATCGAAGGCATCGATCGAACCTCCGATTCACAGGCGATCGTGGCGGCCATCATCGCCATGTCGCACGCGCTCGGAAAGACGGTGATCGCCGAGGGCGTCGAGACCGCGGGGCAGCTCGCTCTCCTCACGAAATTGCGCTGTGATGAGATCCAGGGCTTCCTCATCTCCCGCGCGCTTCCGCCGGCCGAGTTCGAGCGCTTCTTCGTGGAGCGCGCGGTTCCGGCCATTTCCTAGGTCCCGCGGCTAGGCCCTCGGACCGATTTCCCCCGCTCGATCAGTCGCTTATCGTGCGCCGTCTGTCAGCGCGCCGACGCCTTATGTCGGATGAAACTTGGACGCGGGTACGGACTTTTCCGCCAGATCTCCCATAATTGCCTGAAACAACAGGAAATTATCTAAAATGCCCCTCCTAGTCCATTTGGAGGAATAGCTGTAGGAATCCTTTACAACCCCGTGTAGGAAAAGGAGAATCCAGATTCAAACAAATATTTGAAACAACAACTTCAAACAACAGGGAGCCGGCATGCTCGCCGATCAGGACGAGCTGCAGAACGAGACGTGTCGCCGTTTGCTGGCGGCCGCGTCCGAAGAGTTCGCCCGCCACGGATACGCCAGCGCACGCATTCGACAGATCGTCGTCGCGGCGAAGGTGAACGTCGCGGCGGTGAATTACTATTTCGGCGGCAAGGAAGGTCTCTACCGCGCGACGCTTCGCTATCTCGCCGGGCGCCCCGTGCCCGCCAAGGCCATCGCCAATCGCCGCGGCCGCGCGCCTGAAGAGCGGCTGCAGCGCCGCGTCTACGCGATCCTCGATCGCTTCATCGGCAGCGATCGTCCTTCGCCCCTGGGCCGCATCCTCGCCCACGAGGCGATGGATCCCACCGGCAACCTCGAGAGCCTCATCGGCGACACCATGAAGCCCGAGGTTGAGCGCATCCACGCGTTGCTGCGCGAGATCGCAGGCCCCGATGTCCCGGACCGCAAGCTCGCGCACGCCGCCCTCGGCATTCTCGGTCAGTGCGTCCTGTACCTCTACGCGCGACCCACCATCGAGGATCTCTCGCCCGGATTCGCCTACGGCCCCGACACCTGCAAGGCCCTGGCGGCGCAGATCACCGAATTCTCCCTGGGCGGCATCGAGCGGCTGCAGCGCACGCTGGGGCCCGAAAAATGACCGCCCGTCGCGCCTCGATTTCATTTGTAGGTCGCATTCGCGCGGCGAGTGCACTGCGTCATACCGGTGCGCACGCCCCGAAAAGTATCCTTCGCGCACCCATGGAGAAGGCGCGATTCATCACCCTCGTGAAGGCCCTTGCCGCGGCGGCGATCCTCATCGTCCTCGCGGTGCCGCTGCATGCGCAAAAGGCCCTGGCCCCGGTGGAGGCGAAGCTCGAGGCGCGCAACGTGACGCGCGGACCCGGCGCGCGCGAAGGCTCGGGCGCGGAGAGCGTCAAGCCCGGCGACGTGATCGAGTACGTCGCGACCTTCCGCAACACCACCGACAAGCCGATCCGCAACCTCGAGCCGATGCTGCCGCTTCCCGAGCAGACCGAGCTCGTCGCCGGGAGCCCCCGTCCCGCGAACGTGACCGCCGCTCTCGACGGACGCGCGTTCGCGCCGCTTCCGCTTAAGCGCAAAACGGTGGCGAACGGTCGCGAGACCATCGAGACCGTTCCCTATCGCGAATATCGCTACCTGCGCTGGGCGCCGGTGGACCTCGCCGCGGGCAAGTCCTTCACGGTGAGCGCGCGCGTGAAGGTGCTCGACTGAAGCGCCTGGCCGCCATCGCCTTGGCCGTCGCGGGTTTCCTCGCGCCGGCGTTCGCGTTTGCGGCCCCCGCCGCGGGCACCGTCATCGGCAACCAGGCGACCGCGACGTACAACGACGCGGGCGGCACGCAGCGCACCGCGACCTCGAACCTGGTGCAGACCACGGTCACACAGGTGAAGTCCTTCACGCTCACCGCGAACGGCGCGCGCACCGCGGCGCCGGGCCAGACGGTCTACTACCCGCACACGATCACCAACACCGGCAACGGCACGGACACGTACTCGCTGAATGCGCCCACGTCGAGCAACTTCGGCGCGGGCCCGCACGGCTCGCTTGCCTACTACATCGACGCGAACGGCGACGGCATCCCCGACAACGCGAGCCCCATCGCCACCACGGGGCCGCTCGTCGCGGGCGGCACGTTCCGCTTCGTGGTGGCCGGCACCGTGCCCGCCGGGGCGGTGAGCGGCAACAGCGCGACCCTCACGGTCTCGGCCAGCGACACGACGCCCACCACCGACACCAATACCGACACCACCACGGTCGCGAACTCCGTCATCAACCTCACCAAGTCGCTGTCGTCGGCGAGCGGCGCCTCGCCCTCGGGGCCGGTGACCGTGACGCTTTCGTACCAGAACACCGGCACCGCGAGCGCCGCGAGCGTTCTGCTCACCGACGCACTCAACGCGGGCCTCGTGTACGTCGCGGGCTCGGGGCGCTGGAGCGTCTCCGGCGCCGCCGCGCTCACCGATGCGAACGACGGCGTCGAGCAGGCGGGCTCCTTCCCGCCCGGCATCGATTTCCGCTCGTCGCTGGGCGCCGGCGCGACCGTCACCGCGTTGATCCCGAGCGTGCCCGCGGGCGCGTCGGGCAACGTGACCTTCCAGGTGAACGTGGCGCCCAACCTCGCGCCGCAGACGATCAACAACACGGCGCAGTACCAGACCGCGAGCCAGCCCTCGACCAACAGCAACACCGCGAGCTTCCAGGTGCTGCAGGGCGCCGCGGTGGTGGCCAACGGCTCGGCGACGATCTCCACCAACGGCACCGGCGAGCCGGTCACCATCGGCACCGCCGCGGCGGGCTCGACGATCGCCTTCAACAACTACGTGTGGAATCGCGGCAACGGCACGGACACGTTCGACATGACCATCACGTCGAACACGTTCCCCGCCGGCACCACGGTCGTCTTCCTGCAGCAGGACGGCGCGACCACGCTCATCAACAGCGGCGGGGCGGCGGCGCCCGACACCGGACCCATTCCCGGCGTGGGCCAGCCGTGCCCGGCCCCGTTCGTGGCCGACACCACCGTCTCGCCCGCCGTTTGCGGCTACCGCGTCGTGGTGCGCGTGACGCTCCCCGCCAACGCGCCCAACGCGTCGTATTCGATCGTGAAGCGCGCGACGTCGGTCTTCAACAACGCGGTCTTCGACGAAGTCACCGACACGCTCGCCGCCGTCGCCACCAACACGGTCGACGTGACCAACGACCGTCCCGCGCCTCCCGCGGGCGCCGCCGTCGCGGCCGACGGCCTGGATGCGACCACCACCACCGTGATCCGCACCAACACGGTCACACCCGGCGCGGCGGCGAGCACGACTCGCTTCCGCGTGTGGGTCACCAACAGCGGCTCGGTCGCCGACGATTTCAACCTCTCCGCGGTCTTCGCCGCCGCCAACGTCGCGGGCGTGGCGCCGCCGGCCCTGCCCGCGGGCTGGTCGGTCCTCTTCCGCGCGGACGCGTCCGGCGCGCCCGCCGATTGCTCCGTGGTCGGCGCGCCGCTCACCACCACGGGCGCGATCGCCGTGGGCACGGCGCGCTTCGTGTGCGCGGACGTGACCGTCCCGCCGCTCGCGAGCGGCGCCGCCCTCGCCGGCAACTACGACTTCGATTTCATCGCCACATCGGCCACCAACCCGAGCGTCACCGACTACGCTCGCGACCGCGTGACGGTGAACGCGGTGCGCAACATGACGTTCACTCCGGACAACACGTCGCAGACATTCCCCGGCGGCTCGATCGTCTACGTACACACGCTCGCGAATCTCGGCAATGCCTCCGACACCGCGACATTCCCGGCGGCCTGCCTCACCGATACGCGCGCGGGCTGGGCCTCCGCCGCGTTCATCGACGCGAACGCCAACGGCACGTTCGAAGCCGGCACCGATACGCCGCTCGTTTGCGGCACCTCGTCGGTCACGTTGAATCCCACCGAGACGCGCGCGATCTTCGTGCGCGTGACGGCTCCGGGCACGGCACTTCCCGCCGACCCGGCCAACGTGACCACGCTTGGCGCCACCTACTCGGGCCCGCTCCAGGTGACCGACACCACGTCGATCACCAGCGGGCTCATGGTGGTGAAGGAGCAGCAGGCGCTGGGTGCCGCGGGCTGCACCAACAACAACGCGCCGGGCGCGGGCTACGCGCAGGGTGCCATCGCCGCGAGCCCATCGACGGCCGCGGGGGCCTGCATCGCCTACCGCGTCACCACGACCAACAGCTCCTCGGCGCCCATCACCGCCGTGACCGCGAACGACCTCGTTCCCGCGAACACGCGCATCAACTACGCGTGCAGCGGCAACGCCGTCTCGGCGCCCTCGGTGACGGTGGGCGCGATCGCCGCGACCACGCCCGCCGACGGCGCGTCCGGCACGGTCAGCGCGAATGTGGGCGCGCTCAACGCCGGTCAATCGGCGGTGCTCTACTTCTGCGTGAAGATCGACCCGGTCGCCGCGGGCAGCACGGTGAGCAACCAGGCGTCGTCCACCGGAACGCAGGGCGGCAACAACACCTCGGCCGCTTCCAACACGGTTTCCGCCACGGTGGGCGTGCTGGCGGGCGCCGTCTTCGCGGGCGTCCTGCAGCAGGACAACCATGTCTACTCGCTGCCGGGCAATACGCTCTACCAGAGGCACACCCTCACCAACACCGGCACCCTCGCCGATACGTTCAGCGTGACGGCGACGGGGCTACCGGGCGGATGGAACCTGAACCCGGTGCTCTTCCTCGACGCGAACGGCGACGGCCAGCCCGACAGCGCCGTGCCGCTCGCCAACCCGACCGCGCTCGCGCCGGGGCAGGTGCTGCGCTTCGTCGTGCGCCTCACCGTTCCGGCGAGCGACTTCAGCTCCAACGACGCGCGCGCGCGGATCGACGCGACGAGCGTCGGCGGCGCGGTGGTGGCGCCGGTCACCGACACCGTCTCGCTCCTCGACAACACGCCGCGCGATTGCGCCGTCGTCGGAAAATCGCTATCGCGCATCAACGGGCCGTCGCCGCTGCCGCTGGTGACGGTGACGATCGCGTATTCGCCGTGCGACAAGGCGCGCTCCAAGCTCTTCATCGCCGACAAGCTTCCCGCGGGCATGCGCTACATCGCGGGCAGCGCTCGCTGGAGCGGCACGGGCGCGGCGCCGCTCTCCGACGCCGTGGTGGGCAACGATCGCGAGGGCGCGGTCTCCTCGCAGATCGCCTACGACTGGAACGTGACCACGCCGGGCACGGTGACCGCGTGGGTCTACAACATCCCCGCCAATAGCCAGGGCTCGATCACCTTCAACGTCGCCATCGAGCCCGGCATCCCGATCGGCACCGAGGTCGTGAACACCGCCGAGTACAACTTCTACAGCGCGTCGGGCGCCTATGAGCTGCGCCAGTTCACCAGCTCGACGTACACCGTGGATGGGACGATCGACCTGCGCCTCGTGGGCGCGCGCGTCGCCACCGCGAACCCGGGCAGCACGGTCGTCTTCACCAACGTGCTCACCAACCTCGGTACGCTCACCGATACCTTCGACATCACGCTCTCCGGCAGCACGTTCCCCGCGGGCGCGGTGATCACGCTCTACAAGGCCGATGGCGTGACGCCGCTCGCCGACACCGACGGCAACGGCACGCCCGACACTGGCCCGCTCGCGCCGGGAGCCAGCTACAACATCGTGGTGACGGTTGCGCTTCCCGAGACCACGCCGGCCGGCGCGTACAAGGTGAGCAAGACCGCGCGCTCGGCGAACGCCGCGAACCGCTTCGTGACGGTGGACGACAGCGTCGACGCCGTGACCCAGCAATGCCGCGTCACGTTCGATCCCGACAACCAGGCGCTCATCGGCCGCGGCCAGCACGTGACCTACACGCACTACCTCACCAACCGCGGCAACTGCCAGGAGACGCTGCGCGCGATGCTGGGCTACCTCGGCGACAGCAAGCCGGGATGGACGTCGGCCGCTTACATCGACAACAAGGTCGCCGGACGCGGCTCGCTCCCGGGCGTCGTGGATGCGACCGATACGCCCATCGTGCAGGGCTGGACCCAGGTGCTCGCGCCCGGCGAGAGCGTGCGCGTGCTCGTCGACGTGCATGCGCCCGCAGACGACACCGCCGCCGCGAAGGCCGCGCGCGCGAAGCAGGTGGTCGACTCCAACGTGACGACGCTCGTGGTGAGCGGGGCCTCGAACGGCTCGCTCGTCGTGCGCGACACCACGCTCATCGACGCCGAGGACATCGCGGGGCAGCCGGACAACGCGATCCGCAACTTCACCGACGCGAGCTACGCCTCGCCGACCTTCTGGGCGGTGATCGGGCGCAGCCTCTACATTCGCGCCGACGCCGCGGCCTGCAACGCCGATCCCTCCGCGGTGGAGACACGCACCGTCGTCATCACCGGCGCCAACGGCGAGCATGAGGAGGCGACGGCGACCGAGACCGGCGCGAACACCGGCGTCTTCGTGCTGCCGGCGCTGCGCGTGCGCGCCCCGCCCGTGGTCGCCGCCGACGGCATCGTCGAGGGCGTCGCCAACGACGTCTTCGATTTCGAGATCCTCGGCTGCGGCCGGCGCATCGCCAACGTGGTGACGCTGACCGAGCCCGTGAGCGTGGTCTTCGACAGCCGCAGCGACGATCCCATCGCCGGCGCCACGGTCACGCTCGTGAATGCGAGCGGCGGACAGTGCGGCACCACGCCCGCATTCGCGCCCGTCACGACGCTGGCCGACGGCCGCTTCGCGTTCCCCGCGCCCGACGGCGACTACTGCATCTCGGTGCGCCCGCCCAACGGCTATCGCTTCCCCTCGACGGTCGCCTACACGCACCTGCCTTTCGACCGCAACCTCGCCGTCACCGGGCCCACCAGCGGCGGCTCGTACGGAAATCCCTTCCATGTGCCCGCGGGCGGCGTGGTCGCCGACATTCCGCTGGACGTGGCCGCGCAGGATGGCCTCTTCGTCCAGAAGGAAGCCTCACGCGCGGTGGCCGAGATCGGCGACTTCGTCGACTACACGGTGCGCGTTCGTAACGGCACCGGCAACGCGCTCGACCGCGCGGACGTGCTCCTCGCGGACAACCTTCCCGCCGGCTTCGCCTACGTCTCGGGAACGGCGCGGCGCGACGGTGGCGTCATCGCCAATCCCACGGGCGGCAGCGGCCCGCGCCTCGCGCTCGTGCTGGGGCACCTGGACCGCGGCGCGCAGACCACCATCACCTACCGCGTGCGCATCGGTCCCGGCGCCATGCAGGGCGACGGCGTGAACCGCGTCCAGGCGACCTACAGTGTCGCGGGCACCCACACGGCGTCGAACATCGCGAGCGCGAAGGTTCGCGTCACGGGCGGGGTCTTCAGCGACAAGGGCTTCATCCTCGGCAAGATCTTCATGGACTGCAGCGCCAACGGCTTGCAGGACCGAGGAGAGGAGGGCGTGCCGGGCGTGCGCATCGTCCTCGAGGACGGCACCTTCATCGTCACCGACGGCGGCGGCAAGTTCAGCTTCTACGGCATTTCCAACCGCACGCACGTCGTGAAGGTCGACCGCGCGACACTCCCCGCGGGCGCGAGGCTCGAGGTGATCAGCGCGCGCAACCTGGGCGACGCCGGGAGCCGCATCGTCGATCTCAAGTCGGGCGAGATGGCGCGCGCCGACTTCGCCATCGCCGGCTGCGACGCGGGAGTGGCCGCGGAGGTGAAGGCGCGCGCCGCCGCCGCGAAGAAGGGCGACGAGCTCGCGGCGCTCGCCGGCGCGCAGCTCCTCACCGAGCCCCGCGTCATCACCGACCTGAAGGCGCTGCCGGCGAGCGGCGTGGTGGAGATCGCGCCTGCGGGCGGAATGCCCGGCGCCGCCGCGGCCACTCCGGTTCCCACGATCGGTGTTGGAGGATTTTCGGCCGTGATGCCGACGGTGACACCGAAGCTTCCCACGCCCGCGCCCAGCCTCACGCCCCGCGCCTGGGCGACGCGCGAGAGCGTCGCGCTGGAAGCCCTCGTGCCTGCATTTGCCGACAACAAGCTCGCGTTCGTCGAGATGAAGGACGGCGACACGCTGGGCTACGCGCAGTCGAACGTCCGCGTGAAGGGCGCAGCGGGCGCCACCTTCAGGCTCACGGTGAACGGCGTGGAGCTGCCCGATTCGAGCGTCGGCAAGCGCTCGGTGCTCGCCGAGAAGGAAGTTGAGGCGTGGGAATGGATCGGCGTAGAGATGCGACCGGGCAGGAACACGCTCAGCGTCGCGCAGGTGGATTCCTTCGGCAACGCGCGCGGCGCCGAGACGATCCATGTGCTCGCGCCCGGACGCCTCGGCAAGGTGACCTTCGAGCTGCCCGCCGCGGGCGGCATCGCCGACGGCAAGACGCCGGTGAAAGTGGTGGTGAGGCTCGCCGACGAGGACGGCGTTCCCGTCACCGTGCGCACCGCCGTGACCCTCGACGCGACCCTCGGCCGTTGGCAGGTCGAGGACCTCGACGCGAAGGAGCCGGGCGTGCAGGCCTTCATCGAGGGCGGGCGCGGCGAGTTCCTCATCATGCCGCCGCTCGCGCCCGGCGAGAGCCAGCTCTACGTGTCGAGCGGCGGCTTCAAGGCCGAGGCGCGCCTCTCCTTCCTCCCGGAGCTGCGCAGCATGATCGCGACGGGCGTGATCGAGGGTGTGATCAACGCACGCAACATCAACACGCGCGCACTGGTTCCAGCGCGTGCCGCCGACGGCTTCGAGCTGGAGTTGCGCCACCTGTCGCGCGAGTGGAACGCCGGACGCAACGAGGCCGGCGTGCGCGCGGCGTTCTATCTGAAGGGCAAGATCAAGGGCGAGTACCTCCTCACCGCCGCCTACGATTCCGACAAGGACACGCGCGAGCGCCTTTTCCGCGATATCCAGCCCGACGAGTTCTACCCGATCTACGGCGACTCCGCGGTACGCGGCTTCGACGCCCAGTCCACGAGCAAGCTCTACGTTCGAGTCGACAAGGGCCGCTCGTACCTCCTGTGGGGCGACTTCACCACGAACGCGGCGACCGAGGCCCGCAAGCTCAGCAACTACAATCGCTCGCTTACGGGCGTCAAGCACCACTTCGAGAACGAGCGCGTCTCGGTGAACGCTTTCGCCTCACGCGACACGACGCGCCAGGTGATCGAGGAGCTGCGCGCCAACGGCACCTCGGGTCCCTTCCAGCTGGGCACCCAGGGCGCGCTCATCAACAGCGAGAAGATCGAGATCATCGCGCGCGACCGCAACCAGCCCGCGCTCGTCGTCTCGAGCGTCCCGCAGACGCGCTTCTCCGACTACGAGGTCGAGGCGCTGACCGGGAGGATTGTCTTCCGCGCGCCGGTGCCCTCGGTCGACCAGAACCTGAACCCGGTGTTCGTGCGCGTGACCTACGAAGTCGACCAGGGTGGCCCGGAATTCTGGGTCGCGGGCGTCGACGCGCAGGTGAAGCTCGGCGATCGCGTCGAGGTGGGCGGCGTGTACGTGAAGGACAAGAACCCGCTCGCGCCGTTCACGCTCGAAGGCGCGAACATGACAGTAAAGCTCGGCGCCGCGACCTACGTGATCACCGAAGTCGCGCGCAGCCGCTCCGGCGTCGACGACCTGAAAGGCAATGCCGAGCGCATCGAGATCAAGCACGACTCGAAAGACCTGAAGGCGCAAGCGTACCTCGCGCGGACCGACCGCGGCTTCGAGAATCCGGGCGCGTACCTGACCGAGGGGCGCAGCGAATCCGGCGGCAAGCTCGACTACAAGCTCTCCGATCGCATGAAGCTGCGCGCGGAGGCCTTGCGCACCGAAGACCTGGCGACGGGCTCGCGGCGCGACGGCGCTGCGCTGGCGATGACGTACCAGATCGCCGACAAACTGTCCTTCGAGCTGGGTGTTCGCCACGCGACGGAAAAGAGCGGTGCCGCCTCCGCGTCGCCCGTTCCCGCGCTCGACGGCCAACCGGCTCCGACTCCGAACCCCGGCGAGGTCACCTCGGTGCGCGCGCGCCTCACCGGCGGCGTGCCGTTCGTCGAGGGAGCGACCGCCTATGGCGAGGCGGAAGTCGACGTGCAGAACGCATCGCACAAGGTGCTTGCCGTGGGCGGCGAGTACCTGCTGTCCAACAAGGGCCGCATCTACGCGCGCCACGAATTCATCTCCTCGATCACCGGCCCCTACGGCCTGAATCAGAGCGAGCGCCAGAACATCACCGCGGTGGGCATCGACACCGAGTACATGAAGGACGGGCGCGTGTTCAGCGAGTACCGCATCCGCGACGCGATCTCGGGCGGCGACACGGAGGCGGCGTTCGGGTTGAAGAACCTCTGGTCGATCGCGCCCGGACTTCGTCTGGGGACCACCTTCGAGCGCGTGCATTCGCTCGCCGGCACCGGGCAGAACGAAAACACCGCGCTCGCTCTCGCCCTCGAGTACACCGCGAACCCCAACTGGAAGGGCAGCACGCGGGTCGAGCTGCGCGACGGACAGAGCCAGGAATCGCTGCTCTACACCGTGGGCCTCGCCGCGCGACTGAACCGCGACTGGACTGCCCTGGCCCGCAATGCCTATACACTCACCCGCAACAAAATGGGAGGCGGCGAACACGTGATCGACCGCATGCAAGCGGGGATGGCATGGCGCGACAGCGAGACGAATCAGTGGAACTTGCTTGCGCGTGTCGAAAGCCGCGTCGAGAACGACGACTCGCAGGCCGGCATCGATCTTCGCAGCACCACGCAGATCGTCTCGATCCACGGGGACTGGCAGCCGTGGCGTCCGTTCCTGCTCACGGCACGCTATGCCGCGAAGTGGTCGCAGGACAAGTCCAACGGGCTCTCGACGCGCTACCACGCGCAGGCCATCGGCGGCCGCGCCACGTGGGAATTCGCTCCCAAGTGGGACGTAGGCATCGTGTCGAGCGTGCTCTTCGGCGAGACGAGCGGCTCGCGCCAGTACGGCGTCGGCCTGGAGGTGGGCTACCTCCTCGCCACAAATCTCTGGGTGTCGGGGGGCTACAACTTCGCCGGCTATCGTGACGCCGACCTCGCGGGCGCCGACTACACCGCGAAGGGCCCCTACGTGAGGCTGCGCTACAAGTTCGACGAGACGCTGCTCGAGGCCGAGAAGAAGGCGGAGGCGGCGCGATGAGGCTTCGCGTGCCCTATGCCGTTCGCTTCGCGTTCGCGTTCGCCTTCGCGCTCGCCGCCCTCGCGTGCGCGTCCTCGAACGCGTATGCCCAGGCGAGTTGCGCGCCGGTCATCCAGCCCGCGGCCAATTTCACCGGCATCGTCAACAGTTACTACCCGGGCACGAGCGCGACGGCTTCCGCGGGCACGAGCTCGATCGGCGTGGGCTCCATCGACGGGCGCGGAAGCCTCACCGCAGTCGCGGCAGGCGACCTGCTGCTCATCATCCAGATGCAGGACGCGTCGATCTCCACCAGCAACACCGCGGCCTACGGCGGCAGCGGCTCGGGTCAGGGCTACACGAGCCTCAATTCCAGCGGCCTCTTCGAGTACGCCGTGGCCGCGGGCCCCGTTGCGGCAGGATCGATTCCGCTCGCCTCGACGCTGCTCAATAGCTATCACTCGGCGGCAGCCAATGCCGCGAACGGGCAGAAGACCTACCAGGTGCTGCGTGTGCCCCAGGCGTCGTCCGCGACGCTCACGGGCACCGTCACCGCCCCGCCGTGGAACGGAGCCGTGGGCGGCGTCGTGGCGATCGACGTCGCCGGCAACCTCAACTGGAACGGCCAGACGATCGACGTGAACGGGATGGGATTCCGCGGCGGCGGCGGCCAGGGATCGAAAACCGATGGCACCGGCGCGCCAGTGAACGCGATCACCGACTACGTGAGCAACGTCGGTACCGGCACGCTCGGCGTGGGAGGGACGACCGGATCGGTGCCCAACGGCGCGAAAGGCGAGGGTATCGCCGGCACGCCCATCATCGTGTTCACGCCAACCGTGCCGTTCAACAGCGGCGCGGGCGCCATCACCAACACCGGCGGCACCGACGGTACGAGCGGCGGCTACCCCGTGGGCAGCTTCGGCCGCGGCGCGCCGGGCAACGCAGGCGGCGGCGGCACCGACGGCGACACGCCCGCCAACGACCAGAACACCGGCGGCGCAGGCGGCGGCAACTACGGCATCGGCGGCAAGGGCGGATTCGGCTGGACCCCCGGCACGCCGCCTGGCTGGGATGGCGGCGGATTCGGCGGCATGTCGGTGCCGAACGGGACCGCGCGCCTGTTCTTCGGCGGTGGCGGCGGCTCCGGCGCGACCAACGACGCGACGGGCACCCCGACGGGCGGCGCGGCCTCGTCGGGCGCCTCGGGCGGCGGACTCGTGTTCGTGCGTGCTGGAACGACATCGGGCGCGGGCACCATCAACGCCAATGGCACGAGCGCCAACACGACCGTGTTGAACGATGCCTCGGGCGGCGGCGGTGCCGGCGGCGGCGCGCTCGTCTTCGTGAACAACGGCGGCGCCGCGATCGGCGCGACCATCAACGTCCAGGGCGGACGCGGCGGATGCAACACCGGCGGCGGCACGTTCACCAGCACGTGCGGCGTGCCCACGGGCGGCTCGCCGCACGGCCCCGGCGGCGGCGGCAGCGGCGGCTTCGCGTTGCTCTCCGGAACCGCGACCGTGAACGTCGCGGGCGGCCTGGGCGGCGTCACCGCGCTGAGCCCAACGTCCACGTCCGACTACGGCTCCACGTCCTCATCGGGCGGCTTCCAGATCGTGAACCTCGGCGCGGCACAGATCCCCGGCGCGGGCAGCTCGAGCGCGTGCTTCCCGGTTCTCACGGTCACCAAGGCGACCTCGACGCCGATGGTGCCCGCCGGCGGCACGGCGACGTACACCATCACCGTGTCGAATGCCGCCGGCAAGAGCTCGGCGGCGGGCGTCGTCCTCGCCGATGCGTTGCCGGCGAATCCGAACATCACGTTCGCGAGCACGTCGTCGATCGTCCTCGGCGGCGGCTCCACGCGTCCCTCGGTCCTCAACCCGGTCGCCGCGTCGCCCACGCCCTCGTGGGGCAACTTCACGGTTCCCGGCGGCGGCAGCGTGGCCATCACCTTCGTCACCAACGTCGCGGGGGCGGTCGCGCCCGGCACCTACCAGAACCCGGCGACGGTCTCCTATCTCGATCCGACGCGCACCGCGGCGCAGACCGTGACGCCGGGCGGCACGTACACCGCCGGCGGCGCCGTGCCGGGCAGCAACTACAACTCGGCTTCCACGACCAACGAGGACGTGCTGGTGCTCGCCGCGCCCACCATCGCGAAGTCGTTCAACCCCACCGCGGTGACGGTGGGCGGCGTGAGCGTGCTCACGGTGACGATCACCAACCCGAGCACCACGGCGCTCACCAGCGCGGGCCTCATCGACACATACCCGGCGGGCCTGGTGAACACGGCGGCGCCCGGCGGCGCCACCACGTGCGGAGGCAGCGTGACCGCCGCGCCCAACGGCACGGGATTCACGCTCGCCGGCGCGACGATACCCGCGAGCGGTTCGTGCAACGTGACCGTCAACGTGACCATCACGGCGCCCGGGCCGTACGTGAACACCATCCCGGCGGGCACCCTCACCGACACGCAAAACGTGAGCAACCTCGCGCCGGCGAGCGCCACGCTCTTCTCGAACGTGCGCGTGACCAAGGCGTTCGCTCCGACCGCGGTGGCGCCGAACACCGACAGCACCCTCACGATTTCGCTCATCAACGACAACACGAGCGCGGTGAACCTCGCGAACCCGGGAATCACCGACAACTTCCCGGCGAACCTCGTGGCCACGGGCGGCGCGATCACGGTGGCGCCGGCAGGATGCACGGGCTTCGTGCCGCTGGTGATCGGCGCGGGCGCGACCGGCATCACGTTCACCGCGGGCCTGCTGCCCGCCAGCACCACGTGCACGGTCTCCTTCGCGGTGCGTTCCGCCGTGACCGGCATCTAGCCCAACACCACCTCGGGCGTGACGACCGTGCAGAACGGCACCACGGGGCCGGTCTCCAACACCGCGGTTCTCGGCGTGGGCGTCATCAACATCGGCAAGGCCTTCGCGCCCGCGACCATTGTTTCCGGCGGCACCTCCACCATCACCTTCACGCTGACGAACCCGACGGGTGTCGCGCAAACCGCGGGCGCCTTCACCGACACGCTCACCAACATGTCGGTGAACGCCAACCAGAACACCGCCGGCACGTGCCTGCCGGTGACGGCACTCGCCGCGGGGCAGACGGCGCTCAATTTCGCCGGTCTCAACATCCCGGCCGCCGGCTGCACGATCACCCTCGTCGTCACCAGCGCCACGGTCGGCGCCCAGAACAACACCACGAGCGGCGTCACCACGGCGCTCCTGCCGCCGGGGCCGACCTCCAACACGGCGACGCTCACCGTGCTCGGCAAGCCCACGATCGCGAAGGCGTTCGCGCCTGCGACCATCGCCCCGAACGCCACGAGCACGCTCACCTTCACGATCACCAACCCGGGGCCGTCCGCGCTCTCGGGAATGAGCTTCACGGACACCTATCCGGTCAACGTGGTGAACGCGACGCCGCTCACGGTGGGCGGATCGTGCACCGGCGTGACCACTTCGGCAGCCGCGGGTGGTGGAACATTCAACGTCACCGCCGGAAACAGTCCCGCGAGCGCGAGTTGCTCCATCACCGTCCTCGTGACCTCGGCGGCCCCCGGCACCTACAACAACTCGTCGTCGGGAGTGGCGACGACGCAGACCGGCGTCGCCGGCGCCGGCTCCAACGTCGCGACGCTCAACGTGGCCGTCGCGCCCACCATCACCAAGGCGTTCGGCACGAGCCCGATCTCGCAGGGCGCCTCGAGCGTCATCACCTTCACGCTCAACAACGCCAACACGATCGCCCTCAACAACCTCAACTTCACCGACGCGTTGACGGGCATGTCGGCGTCGAGCGCCGTGATCGGCGGGACCTGCGTGGGCACCACGAACGCGCCCGCGCTCGTCGTGGGAGCGACGGCGCTCAACCTTACCGTGCCCACGCTCGCCGCCGCCTCGAGCTGCACGGTGAGCGTCACCGTGGCTTCGAACGTCTCGGGAACGTGGCCCAACGCGGCGAGCGGCGTCACCTCGACGCAGACGCCCGCCGCGGGCGCCGCCTCCAACACGGCGAACCTCGTGGTGCTCGCGCCGCCCACCCTCGCCAAGAACTTCGTGCCCAGCTCGATCCAGACCGGCGGCACGACGTCGATCGTGTTCACGCTCACCAACCCGAACGGCGCCAACGCGCTCACGACGGTCGTGTTCAGCGATCCGCTCGTCAACATGGCGTTGGGCGCCGCGCCCACGGTCGTGGAGACCTGCGCCGGCGTGGTCACGCCTACCAACGTGGTCGCGGGCAGCACCAACTTCACGCTTTCCCTCAACACGCTGAACGCGGGCGAGACCTGCTCCATCACCGTTTCGCCGGTGACTTCGAACGTGATGAGCGTCGCGGCGGGCCATCCGAACACGACGAGCACCGTGGGCAGCACGCAGACGTCGGTGAATCCCGGCGCTGCGGCGACGGGCAACCTCATCGTCTACGCGCCGCCGACGATCACCAAGGCCTTCGCGCCGAATTCCATCGCGAGCGGCGGCACCTCGGTCGTCACCTTCACGATCACCAACCCGAACGCGCTCGGGCTCACCAACATCCGCTTCACCGACAACTTGCCGGCCAACCTGACCAACACCGCCGCGCAGACGTTCACGGGCGGCGCCCGCGGAACGTGCACCGGGACGATCCCGACCAGCAAGGTCGCGGGCAACGTCGATCCCATCACGTTCTCCAGCACCAACCTCGCCGCCGGCGCGAGCTGCACGATCATGATGAACGTGACCTCGGCCACCGTGGGCAGCTACACCAACACGGTCACCAACATCCTTTCGGACCAGACGACCACGGCTACCACGGGCGGCTCCGACGTGCTCGCGGTCGGGCGCGTGCAGATCACCAAGTCGTTCTCGGTGGCGACGATCCAGACCAACGGCACGGCGACGATGTCCTTCGCCATCCTCAACAACAGCGGCGCGACGCGCGCCGGCCTCACCTTCACGGACAACTTCCCCGCGGGCCTCGTGGCGGTTGGAGGCGCGGTCACGCAGGTGGGCGCCTGCACGGGGCTCGCGCCCGCCGTCATCGGCGCCGGCGCCGCGGCGTACAACCTCACGGCCCTGAACAACCTCACCAACGGCGCGACGTGCACCCTGTCCTTCGCGGTGCAGGGCACGACCACGGGCGTGAAGTCCAACACGGTGAACGGCACCGCCCCGGCGCAATTCGTGGGCGCGACCGACACCGCGTCGATCACGGTCTTCGGCCCGCCGACCATCGCCAAGGCCTTCGCGCCGGCGACGATCGCCGCGGGCGACCCCTCGACGCTCACCATCACGCTCACCAACCCGAACGCGTTCGCCGCCCTGACGGGCGCGGCGTTCACCGACACGCTCACCAACATGTCGGTGTCCGGCGCGCAGGCGGTCGGCGGAACCTGCGTCGGCACGACTCCGGCGGCGCTCGCGAACGGCGCGACGGCGTTGAGCTTCACCGCGATCACGATTCCCGCGGGAGGCAGCTGCACCGTGACGATGGTGGTCACGAGCACCACGCCCGGCGTGCAACCCAACGCGACTTCGGGCGTGACGACGACGCAGACGCCGACCGTGGGCGCCGTGTCGCCCACGGTGAACCTCACCGTCGCGGGGATCAACGTCACCAAGGCGTTCAACCCGGTGTCGCGCGCGCTCGGCGTCGCGTCCAATCTCACGCTCACGCTCACCAGCACCCAGGCGGTGAACTGGAGCGGCCTCGCGTTCACCGACACGCTGCCGGCGAACCTCGTGGTGGCGAATCCCTCCAACGCCGCCACCACATGCGGCGCGGGGACGATCACCGCCACGCCGGGTAGCGGCGTCGTCTCGCTCGCCGGCGGCACCATGGCCTCGGGCGCGAGCCCCTGCACGGTAAGCCTCGACGTGGTGAGCGCGGTGGCGGGCGCCTACACCAACGACAACACCAACTTCTCGGCGCTGTCGTCGGGGTTGAGCGCGGCCGGCGCGACCGCGACCGTCAACTACTTCGGCAACGCGACGCTGACCAAGGCGTTCGCGCCGGCATCGATCGCATCCGGCGGCACCACCACGCTCACGTTCACCATCACCAACAGCGCGGGCAACCCGGCGCAGGCGGGACTCAACTTCACCGATTCGCTGCCCGCCAACGCGGTCATCGCCGCGGTGCCGAACGTGCAGACCAACTGCCCGGCGGGCGCCGGATTCGCCGCTCCCGGATTCGCGGCGACGGCGGTGGCGGGCAGCGGGACGATCACGGCCACGGGCGCCGCGATGAACGCCGCGGTGGCGACCTGCCAGCTGCGCGTCGACGTGACCTCGAGCGTGCTCGGCGCCTACGTGAATAACAGCTCGAACGTGAGCGCGCTCGGCGGCGGTCTCACCGCGGCCGGCGTCAACGCCTCGTTCTCGGTGGTGGGCACCGCCCTCACCAAGGCGTTCGCTCCCGCGATCGTGGGGCGCAACGCGATCTCGACTCTCACCTTCACCATCACCAACGGCGCGGGCAACCCAGCGCAGACGGGCCTTGCATTCACCGACACGCTCATCGCCAACCTCGTCGTGGCGACACCGAACGGCCTGGTGAACAACTGCGGTGGCGCGGTGACGGCGACCGCCGGGTCGGGATCGATCTCGCTCGCCGGCGGATCGCTTGCCGCGGCGCAGGCGAGCTGCACGATCGCCGTGAACGTGGCCTCCGCGCTGGGTGGGTCGTACGCCAACGGCGCGGGCAACATCAGCGGCGCGACGCCGTCCATGAACACGGCCGGCGTCAACGCGACGCTTACGGTGCTCGAGCTTCCGACCATCGCCAAGAGCTTCGCGCCCAACCCGGTCGGCGCCGGCGGCGTCTCGACCCTCACGTTCACGCTCACCAACGCGAATGCCTCGAACGCCATCACCGGCGTGGCCTTCAGCGACACCTTCCCGATCATCCCCGGCAACATGGTGGTCGCGCCGGCCCCCGGCGCGACCACCAGCGGTTGTGGCGCGCCCACCTTCGCGCCGGTCGCCGGCGCGGGCTCGATCTCGTTTAGCGGCGGCACGATCGCCGCGAGCGGCACCTGCACCGTGACCGTCAACGTGACGCCGCCCACCGGCGGCGGCACGTACAACAACACCAGCGGCGCGGTTTCCGCCACGGGTCCCGGCGCGCTCACCGGCGGCACGGCCAGCGCGAGCCTCACGGTGCCGAGCGTCCTCACGGTCGGCAAGTCCTTCGCGCCGGCCAGCATCGGCACCAACGACACGAGCGTGCTCACCATCACGCTCACCAATCCCAACGCGGCGGGGGTGACCGGCGCCGCGTTCACCGACACCTATCCCGCGGGCCTCGCGAACACCGCCGCGGCGAGCGGCGCGACCACGTGCGGCGGGGTCGTCACCGCCGCGAACGGCGCCAATAGCGTTGCCCTTTCCGGCGGCACGGTGCCCGCGAGCGGCTCGTGCACGGTCACGGTCAACGTGACCTCCGCCAGCGCGGGCGCCTATGCCAACAGCACGGGCGGGGTCACCACGACGAACGCGGGTACGGGCGCGAGCGCCTCGGCGACCCTCACGGTGCGCAGCCACCCCACCATCGCCAAGTCGTTCAGCCCCTCGCTGATCGCGCCCGGCGCGACCGCGGTGCTCACGCTCACGCTCACCAATCCGAACGCGGCCGCGATCACCGGCGCTGCCTTCACCGATGCCTATCCCGCGGGCCTCAACAACACCGCGGCGGCGGGCGGCGCGACCACCTGCGGCGGCGTCGTCACCGCGGCCAACAACGGCGCGAGCGTGGCGCTCTCCGGCGGCACCATCCCGGCGAGCAGCTCGTGCACGGTGACGGTCAACGTGACCGGTGCTGCGCCTGGCGCGCTCACCAACACGTTCCCGATCGGCGGACTCACCACGACCAACGCCGGCGCGAACCTGGCGGCCGCGAGCGACACGCTCACCATCGCCTCCGCGCTCACGGTCTCCAAGGGCTTCGCGCCGTCGTCGATCGGCACCAACGACGCGGCCGTGCTCACCCTCACGCTCACCAACCCGAACTCCGTCGCGGTGACCGGGGCGGCCTTCACCGATACCTATCCCGCCGGCCTGGTGAACACGGGCGCGCCCGCGGGCACCACGAGCTGCGGCGCGGGCACCGTGACCGCGGCCGCGGGAGGCGCGAGCGTCGCGCTCTCGGGCGGCACCGTGCCTGCGAACGGCTCGTGCAACGTGACGGTGAACGTGACGAGCGCGGCGACGGGCAGCTACCTCAACAACACGGGCAGCGTGACGACCACGAACGCGGGCACCGCCGCGAGCGCTTCGGCGACGCTCACCGTGCGCGCGCACCCGACGGTCACCAAGGCGTTCGCGGCGAACCCGATCGGCATCAACGGAACGTCGACCCTCACCATCACGCTCGCCAACGGCAACGCGGTCGCCTTGACGGGCGCGGCGTTCACCGATACTTATCCCGCGGGTCTCGTGAACTCCGCCGCGCCCGCCGGCGCCACGACGTGCGGCGCGGGGACCGTCACGGCCGCCAATGGCGCCAACAGCGTCGCGCTCTCCAGTGGAACCATCCCTGCCTCGGGCTCGTGCACGGTGACCGTGCAGGTGACGAGCGCGGCGGCGGGCACGTACAACAACTCGCTCGCCATCGGCGCGGTGACCACCTCCAATGCCGGCGCCAATACGGTCGCGGGCGCGGGATCGCTCTCGGTGCTCTCGGCGCTCAACATCGCGAAGAGCTTCGCGCCCGCCTCGATCGGCACCAACGACGTCTCGGTGCTCACGATCACGCTCACCAACCCGAACGCGTCGGGCGTCACGGGCGCGGCCTTCACCGACACCTATCCTGCGGGGCTCGTGAACACGGCTTCGGCCTCCGGCGCGACCACCTGCGGCGGCGCGCCCACGGTCACCGCGGCGAACAATGGCGCGAGCGTGGCGCTCTCGGGAGCGACGGTTCCGGCGAGCGGCTCGTGCACGATCACGGTGAACGTCACGTCGGCGGCGGCGGCGAGCTACCTCAACAACACGGGCAGCGTCACGACCAACCAGGGCACGGCGACCGCGGCCACGGCCACGCTCACGGTGCTCGGCCATCCCACGGCGACGAAGACCTTCACCCCGTCGGCGGTGGGCCTCAACGCGACCTCGGTCCTCACCATCACGCTCACCAATCCGAACGCGAGCGCGATCGCCGGCGCCGCGTTCACCGATACCTATCCGGCGGGCCTCGTGAATACGGCCGCCGCGAGCGGCGCGACCACGTGCGGGGCGGGAGTCGTCACCGCGGCCAACGGCGGCAACAGCCTCGCGTTGAGCGGCGGGACCATCCCGGCGTCGGGCTCGTGCACGGTGACGGTCAACGTGCGCAGCGCCGCCGCGGGCTCCTACGCGAACACCCTCGCCATCGGCGCCATCGCCACCACCAACGCGGGCTCGAACACCGCGGCGGTGAGCGGCACGCTCACGGTGCTGAATTCGCTCACCGCGACGAAGGCGTTCGCGCCGGGCTCCATCGGCACCAACGACACGTCGGTCCTCACGCTCACGCTTACCAACCCGAATGCGTCGGCGATCACCGGCGCCGCGTTCACCGACACCTATCCCGCGGGCCTCGTGAACACGGCGGCGGCGAGCGGCGCGACCACCTGCGGCGGCGTCGTCACCGCGGCCAACGGCGGCAACACGCTGCAGCTTTCCGGCGGCACCGTTCCCGCGAGCGGCTCGTGCACGGTCACCGTCAATGTGACGAGCGCCGCGGCGGCCTCGTACGCGAACACGCTCGCGATCGGCGCCATCACGACGACCAATGCCGGATCCAACGCGGCTGCGGTGAGCGGCACGCTCACGGTGCTCGGCCACCCGACGCTCGTCAAGTCGTTCAGCCCGACCCCGGTGGGCATCGGCGTGACCTCGGTCCTCACCATCACGCTCACCAACCCGAACGCCTCCGCCATCACGGGCGCTGCGTTCACCGATACGTATCCCGCCGGCCTCGTGAATACGGCGGCCGCGGGCGGCGCGACCACGTGCGGCGCGGGTGTCGTCACCGCCGCGAACAACGCCAACAGCGTGGCGCTCTCGGGCGGCACCATCCCGGCCTCCGGCTCCTGCACGGTCACGGTCAACACCACCGCGGCGGCGGCGGGCAGCTACGCCAACTCCATCGCGATCGGCGCGCTCACCACCACCAACGCCGGGTCCAACACCGCGGCGGCGAGCGGCACGCTCACGGTGCTGAACGGCCTCACGGTGGCGAAGTCGTTCACGCCGGCCTCGATCGGCACCGGCAACACGTCGGTCCTCACCATCACGCTCACCAACGGCAACGCGTCGGCGGTGACGGGCGCGGCGTTCACCGATACGTATCCGGCCGGCCTCGTGAACACGGCCGCCGCTTCGGGGGCGACCACCTGCGGCGGCGCGCCCACGGTCACCGCCGCGAACAACGCCAACAGCGTGGCGCTCTCGGGCGCGACGGTGCCGGCGAGCGGCTCATGCACGGTCACGGTGAACGTGACCTCGGCCGCCGCGGGCAGCTATCTCAATTCCACGGGCAGCGTCACCACCGCCAACGCGGGCACCGCGACGGCCGGCAGCGCGACGCTCACCGTGCTGCAGCATCCTGCCGTCGCCAAGGCGTTCGCGCCCAGCGCGGTGGCCCCGAACGCGACCTCGGTGCTCACCATCACGCTCACCAACGCGAATGCGTCGGCGATCACCGGCGCGGCGTTCACCGATACGTATCCCGCGGGCCTGGTGAACACCGCAGCCGCTTCCGGCGCGACCACCTGCGTGGGCGGCACCGTGACCGCGGCGAACAATGGCAACAGCGTTGCGCTCTCGGGCGCCACCATCCCGGCGAGTGGCTCCTGCACGGTGACCGTCAATGTGACCAGCGCGACTCCGGGCACGTACAACAACAGCATCCCGGCGGGCGGGCTCACCAGCACCAACGCGGGCGCCTCCACCGCGGCGGGCAACGGCTCGCTCACCATCAACAACGCGCTCTCGGTGGCGAAGGCGTTCGCGCCCGCTGCCATTGGCACCGGCAACACGAGCGTGCTCACCATCACGCTCACCAACCCGAATGCCGTGGCCACGACGGGCGCGGCCTTCACCGACACCTATCCCGCGGGCCTCGTGAACACCGCGGCCGCCGGCGGCGCCACCACGTGCGGCGCGGGCACGGTGACCGCGGCGAACAACGGCGCGAGCGTGGCACTCTCCAACGGCACCATCCCCGCCAGCGGATCGTGCACGGTGACCGTGAACGTGACCTCGAGCTCCGCGGGGAGCTACAACAACTCCACGGGCAGCGTCACCACGACGAACGCAGGCACGGCGACCGCCGCGTCCGCGACGCTCGATGTGTTCGCGCGCGCCACCGTGGCCAAGTCGTTCACGCCGAACGCGGTGGCGCCGAACGTGCCATCGGTGCTCACCATCACGCTCTCCAACTCCAACGTCGCGGCGATCACCGGTGCCGCGTTCACGGATACCTATCCCGCGGGCCTCGTCAACACGGCAAGCGCGAGCGGGGCGACCACCTGCGCGGGCGGCACCGTCACGGCCGCGAACGGCGCCAACAGCGTGGCGCTTTCCGGCGGCACGATCCCGGCGGGCGGCTCGTGCACGGTGACGGTGAACGTGGCGAGCGCGGCGGCCGGCACTTACAACAACACGATCGCCGCGGGCGGGCTCACGACGACGAACGCTGGCGCCAGCACCGCGGCGGCCAACGCGCCCCTCTCGGTCCTCAACGCGCTCGGCGTCGCGAAGAGCTTCGCCCCCGCGTCGGTCGGCACCGGCGACGTGAGCGTCCTCACCATCACGCTCACCAACCCGAACGCGACGGCGGCGAGCGGCGCGGCCTTCACCGACGGCTATCCGGCGGGCCTCGTGAACACGGCGAGCGCTTCCGGCGCGACGACTTGCGCGGGCGGCACCGTCACCGCCGCGAACGGCGGCGCGAGCGTCGCGCTCTCGGGCGCCACGGTGCCCGCGAGCAGCTCGTGCACCGTCACGGTCAACGTGACCTCGGCCGCGGCGGCCAGCTACCTCAACTCCACGGGCGTGGTGACGACGACCAATGCCGGATCCTCGGCGGCAGCCACCGCGACGCTCACGGTGCTCTCGCATGCGACGGTGGCGAAGTCGGTCGCGCCCTCGGCGATCGGGACGGGCGTGACTTCGGTGCTCACCATCACGCTCACCAATCCGAACGCCTCCGCGATCACCGGCGCCGCGTTCACGGACACCTATCCTGCGGGCCTCGTGAATACCGCGAGCGCTTCCGGCGCCACCACGTGCGTGGGCGGCACCGTCACCGCGGCCAACGCCGGCGCGAGCGTCGCGCTCTCCGGCGCGACCCTTCCGGCGTCGGGCTCGTGCACGGTCACCGTCAACGTGACCTCCGCGGCCACGGGCACCTACAACAACAACATCCCGGCGGGCGCGCTCACCACGGCGAACGCGGGCTCCAACACCGCGGCGGGCGGCGGCACGCTCACGGTCCTGGGCGGCCTCGGCGTGGCGAAGACCTTCTCGCCGGCGTCGGTCGGCGCCAACGACGTGAGCGTCCTCACCATCACGCTCACCAATGCGAACGCTTCCGCGGTGACGGGCGCGGCATTCACCGATACCTATCCGGCGGGCCTCGTGAACACGGCCTCGGCGAGCGGCGCCACCACTTGCGGCGCGGGCGTCGTGACCGCCACCAACAACGCCACGAGCGTCGCGCTTTCCGGGGGCACGGTGCCCGCGGGCGGGTCGTGCACGGTGACGGTGAACGTGATGTCGGCGGCGCCCGGCAGCTATCTCAACGCGACCGGCAGCGTGACCACCACCAACGCGGGCACCGCCGCGGGCGGCTCGGGCACGTTGACGGTGCTCGCGCATGCGTCGCTCACCAAGGCGTTCGCGCCGAACCCGATCGTCGCCGGCGGCACCGCGACGCTCACCTTCACGCTCACCAACACCAATGCGAGCGCGATCACGGGCGCCGCGTTCACCGACACTTATCCCGCCGGCCTCACCAATACCGCGTCGCCCAACGGCGCCACCACGTGCGGCGGCGTCGTCACCGCGGTGAACAGCGGCTTGGGCGTCTCGCTCTCCGGCGCGACCCTCCCGGCCTCCGGCTCGTGCACGGTGAGCGTCGACGTGACCGCGGCGGCCGCGGGCACCTACGCCAACACCGTCGCGATCGGCGCGTTCACCAGCAACAACGCGGGCTCCAACGCCGCGGCCGCCAACGCGTCGCTCTCGGTGCTCGGCGCGCTCGGCGTCGCGAAGAGCTTCACGCCCGCGGCCATCGGCGTGAACACGACGTCGGTGCTGACCGTGACGCTCACCAACGCCAATACGAGCGCGGTGACGGGCGTGGCCTTCACCGACACCTATCCCGCGGGCCTCGTGAACACCGCTTCCGCGAGCGGCGCCTCGAGCTGCGGCGGCACCGTGACCGCGGCCAACAACGCCACGAGCCTCGCGCTTTCGGGAGCGACGGTGCCCGCGAGCGGCTCGTGCACGATCACGGTGAACGTGACCTCGGCCGCGGCGGGGAGCTACCTCAACTCCACGGGCAGCGTCACCACCACGAATGCGGGCACGTCCGCTGCGGCGACAGCCACACTCACGGTGTCGGCGCGTCCGACGATCGCGAAGTCGTTCGCGCCCTCGCTGGTGGCGCCGGCGGCGGCCTCGGTCCTCACCATCACGCTCACCAACGCGAATGCGATCGCGGTCACGGGGGCGGCCTTCACCGACACGTATCCCGCCGGCCTCACCAACACCGCGACACCCGCGGGCGCCACCACGTGCGGCGCCGGCGTCGTCACCGCGCTGGCCGGGGCAGGGACCGTGTCCCTCGCGGGCGGCACGATCCCGGCGAGCGGCTCCTGCACGGTCACGGTGAACGTCTCCGCGCCGGCGGCGGGCTCCTTCACCAACACCATCGCCGCGGGCGCGCTCACCACGACCAACGCGGGATCGAGCACCGCGTCGGCCACCGACACGCTTACGGTCGCCAATGCGCTGAGCGTCTCGAAGTCGTTCACGCCGCCTTCCATCGGCACCAGCGACGCCTCGGTGCTCACCATCACGCTCACCAACCCGAATGCGGTCGCGGTCACGGGTGCGGCCTTCACGGACACCTATCCCGCGGGCCTCGTGAACACCGCGTCGGCGAGCGGCGTCTCGACCTGCGGTGGAGCGGTTACCGCGACCAACAACGGGACGAGCCTCGCGCTTTCGGGCGGCACCGTGTCCGCCAGCAGCTCGTGCAGCATTACCGTCAACGTGACGAGCGCCGCGACGGGCAGCTACGTCAACAACACCGGCAACGTGACCACCACCAACGCGGGCACCGCGGCGGGCGCAGCGGCGACGCTCACGGTCCTGGGACACCCGACGGCGGCCAAGTCGTTCACGCCGGCCACCATCGCGGTGAACGCGCCCTCGGTGCTCACCATCACGCTCACCAATCCGAACGCTTCGGCGATGACCGGTGCCGCCTTCACCGATACCTATCCCGCGGGCCTCGTGAACACGGCGGCGGCGGGCGCCGCGACCACCTGCGGTGCCGGCGTCGTCACCGCCGCGAACAACGGGACCAGCCTCGCGCTCACGGGCGGGACGATTCCCGCATCGGGCTCGTGCGCGGTCAGCGTCAACGTGACGAGCGCTTTGGGCGGCGCGTACAACAACACGCTCGCGATCGGCGCGGTCACCACCACCGGCGCCGGCGCCAATACCACCGCGACCAACGCGACGCTCACCGCGCTCGCGGCGTTGAACGTCACGAAGTCGTTTACGCCGGCCAACGTCGGCACCAACGACGCAGCCGTGCTCACCATCACGCTCACCAACTCCAACACGACGGCGGTTGCCGGCGCCGCGTTCACCGACACGTATCCGGCGGGCCTCGTCAACACCGCTGCCGCGAGCGGCGCCACCACCTGCGCGGGCGGCACCGTGACGGCGGCCAACGGCGGCGCGAGCGTGGCACTTTCCGGCGCGACCGTGGCCGCGTCGAGCTCCTGCACGGTCACCGTCAACGTGACCGCCGCGGCCGCGGCCTCGTATAACAATTCCACGGGCAACGTCACCACCGCGAACGCGGGCACCGCCGCCGGCGGCTCGGCGACGCTCACCGTCGCGGCGCACGCCGGCGTCGCCAAGGCGTTCTCGCCGGCGCTCATCGCGCCCGGCGCGACCTCGGTCCTCACCATCACCCTCACGAATCCGAACGCTTTCGCGATCACCGGCGCGGCGTTCACCGACACGTATCCCGCGTCGGTCACGAACACCGCGGCGGCGTCCGGCGCCACCACGTGCGTGGGCGGTACCGTCACCGCGGCCAACAACGCCAACAGCGTCGCGCTGTCCGGCGCCACCCTCCCGGCGAGCGGCTCGTGCACCGTGACCGTGAACGTGACCAGCAACGCGTCGGGCAGCCACACCAACACCATCGCCGCCGGCGCGCTCACCACCGCCAACGCCGGCGCCAGTACCGCATCCGCGAGCGACACGCTCACGGTGGCGACCGCGCTCTCGGTCGCGAAGTCGTTCACGCTGGCCTCGGTCGGTACCAACGACACGAGCGTCCTCACCATCACGCTCACCAACCCGAATGCCACCGCGATCACTGGCGCCGCCTTCACCGACACCTATCCCGCGGGCCTCGTGAACACCGCGTCGGCGAGCGGCGCCACGACGTGCGGCGGCGTGGTCACCGCGGCGAACAACGGCGCGAGCGTCGCACTCTCGGCAGGCACGGTGCCCGCGAGCGGCTCGTGCACGGTGACGGTGAACACGACATCGGCGGCGGCGGGCTCGTACAACAACTCCACGGGCAGCGTGACCACCACCAACGGCGGCACGGCCGCGGGCGGCTCGGCGACGCTCACGGTGCTCGCGCACCCGGCGATCGCGAAGGCGTTCAGCCCGGCCGCCATCGGCCTCGCGGGCACCTCGACCCTCACCATCACGCTCACCAACACCAATGCCTCGGCGGTGACGGGCGCGGCGTTCACGGATACGTATCCCGCGGGCCTCGTGAACGCGACGCCGGCCTCGGGCGCCACGACGTGCGGCGGCGCGGTCACCGCGGCCAACGGCGCGGGCAGCGTGGCGCTTGCCGGCGGCACGATCCCGGCGGGCGGCACGTGCACGGTCAGCGTCAACGTGACGAGCGCCGCTGCCAACACGTACAACAACACCATCGCGGCCGGCGCGCTCACCTCGACGAATGCCGGCGCGAACACGGCAGCGGCCAACGCGACGCTTTCGGTGCTGGGCGCGCTCACCGCCGCGAAGTCGTTCACGCCCGCCACCATCGGCACGGGCGGCACGAGCGTGCTCACCATCACGCTCATCAACCCGAACGCGACCGCGGTCACCGGCGCCGCGCTCACAGACACCTATCCCGGGGGCCTCGTGAACACCGCGACGCCTGGGGGCGCCACCACGTGCGGCGCGGGCACGGTGACCGCGGCCAACGGCGGCTCCAGCGTGGACCTCGCCAACGGCACAGTGCCGGCGGGCGGATCGTGCACGGTGAGCGTCAACGTGACGTCCGCGGCGGCGGGCTCGTACCTCAATTCCACGGGCAACGTCACCACGACCAACGCGGGCACGGTGCCGGGCGCCTCTGCGACGCTCACGGTGCTCTCGCGTCCCACCATCACCAAGTCGTTCGCGCCTAACCCGGTGGGCACCGGCGCGGCTTCGGTCCTCACCATCACGCTCGGCAACGCCAACGCGACCGCCATCACCGGGGCCGGGTTCACGGATACGTATCCGGCGGGCGTGGTTAATACCGCCACCCCGGCCGGTGCCACCACGTGCGGCGCGGGCACCGTGACCGCCGCCAACGGCGCGAACAACGTGGCGCTCTCGGGCGGCACGATCCCGGCAGGCGGCTCCTGCACGGTGACGGTGAATGTGACCGCCGCCGCGGCCGGCAGCTACGCCAACGCGATCCCGATCGACGGCCTCACGACCACGAACGCCGGCAACAACAGCGCCGCGGCTAATGCGACGCTCACGGTGCTCGCGAACATCAGCGTGGCGAAGGCGTTCAACCTCTCGACACTCGGCATCGGCGACACCAGCGTGATGACCGTCACGCTCACCAACCCGAACGCGACCGCGGTGACCGGCGCCGCGTTCACCGACAACTATCCCGCGGGCCTCGTGAACACGGCGGCGCCGGGCGCGGCGTCGAGCTGCGGCGGTACGGTCACCGCGGCGAACAACGGCACGAGCCTCGCGCTCTCCGGCGGCACGGTGCCCGCGAGCGGCTCGTGCACGATCACCGTGAACGTGACGACCGCGGCGGCCGGCAGCTACTTGAACTCCACGGGCACCGTCGCCACCGATACCGGCACCGCGGCCGCGGCCGCCGCGACGCTCACGGTGCTGAGCCGCCCGATCGTCACCAAGGCCTTCAGCCCGACCTCGGTCGCCGCGAACGCCGTCACGGTGCTCACCGTGACGCTCACCAACCCGAACACGACCGCGATCACGGGCGCCGCGTTCACGGACACTTATCCCGCGGGCCTCGTGAATACCGCGGCGCCGTCCGGTGCCACCACCTGCGGCGCGGGCACGGTGACCGCGGCCAACGGCGGCAATAGCGTCGCGCTCTCCGCGGGCACCATCCCGGCGAGCGGCTCGTGCACGGTGACGGTGAACGTGACCGCGGCCGCGCCGGCAAGCTATGCGAACACGCTCCCGATCGGGGCGCTCACGACGACCAACGGCGGATCCAACGGCGCGGCCGCGAACGCCACGCTCACCGTGAACGCGGGCCTCGCCGTCGCCAAGTCGTTCGCGCCGGCCACCATCGGCACCAACGGCGCCAGCGTGTTGACGATCACGCTCACCAACGGCAACGCGACGTCGGTCACGGGCGCGGCCTTCACCGACAACTATCCCGCTGGCCTCGCGAACACCGCGAGCGCCTCGGGCGCGACCACTTGCATCGGCGGCACCGTCACCGCGGCGAACAACGGCACCAGCGTGGATCTCGCGGGCGCCACCGTTGCCGCGTCGAGCTCGTGCACGGTGAGCGTCAACGTGACGAGCGCCGCCGCCGGAAGCTACCTCAACTCCACGGGCCCGGTGACCACCACCAACGCGGGCACGTCCGCGGCGGCGAGCGCGACGCTCACGGTGCTCTCGCATCCGACCGGCACCAAGTCGTTCGCGCCTTCCGCGATCGGCCCTGGCGGCGCGGCGGTGCTCACCATCACGCTCGCGAACGCCAACGCCACCGCGATCACCGGCGCGGCGTTCACCGACACCTACCCCGCGGGCCTCGTGAACACCGCGGCGGCCGGCGGCACCACCACTTGCGGCGCGGGCGTGGTCACCGCGGCCAACGGCGGCGCGAGCCTCGCGCTCTCCGGCGGCACCATCCCCGCGAGCGGCTCCTGCACCATCACCGTGAACGTCACCGCGGCCGTGTCGGGCAGCTACGCGAACACCCTCGCCATCGGCGCCATCACCTCGACCAACGCGGGCGCCAACACCGCCGCGGTGAGCGGGACGCTCACGGTAAATGCCGGCCTCACGGTGGCGAAGGCCTTCGCGCCGGCTTCCGTGGGCACCAACGACACGAGCGTGCTCACCATCACGCTCACCAACCCGAACGCGGCCGCCGTCACCGGTGCGGCCTTCACCGACGCGTATCCCGCGGGCCTCGTGAATACGGCGAGCGCTTCGGGCGCCACCACCTGCGGCGGCACGGTCACCTCGGCCAACGGCGGCGCGAGCGTCGACCTGTCGGGCGGCACGGTGCCGGCGGGCGGCTCCTGCACGGTGACGGTGAACGTGACGAGCGCGGCCGCGGGCAGCTACCTCAACTCCACCGGCGCGGTCACGACCACCAACGCGGGCTCGGCCGCTGCGGGGACGGCGACGCTCACCGTGCTCGCGCATCCGTCCGCGGCGAAGTCGTTCACGCCGGGCGCGGTGGCGCCGAACGCGGCTTCGGTGCTCACCATCACGCTCACCAATACGAACGCGAGCGCGATCACCGGCGTCGCGTTCACCGACACCTATCCCGCCGGATTGGTGAACACGGCGAGCGCGAGCGGCGCCACGACGTGCGGCGCGGGCACCGTCAGCGCCGCGAACAACGGCGCCATCGTCGCGCTCTCCGGTGGCACGATCCCCGCGAGCGGCTCGTGCACCATCACCGTCAACGTGACGAGTGCCGCGCCGGGCACGTACAACAACTCGATCGCCGCGGGCGCCATCACCTCGACCAACGCGGGCGCCTCCACGGTGGCGGCGAGCGCGTCGCTCACGGTGAACAGCGCGCTCGCCGTGGCCAAGGCCTTCGCGCCGGCCTCCATCGGCACCGGCGACACGTCGGTCCTCACCATCACGCTCACCAACCCGAACGCGGTCGCGGCCACCGGCGCGGCATTCACGGACACGTATCCGGCGGGCCTCGTGAATGCCGCGAGCGCTTCCGGCGCCACCACGTGCGGCGCGGGCACGGTCACCGCGGCGAACAACGGCGCGAGCCTCGCGCTCGCGAACGGCACCATCCCGGCGCTCGGTTCCTGCACGGTGACGGTGAATGTGACGTCGGCGGCCGCGGGCTCGTACAACAACTCCACGGGCAACGTGACGACGACCAATGCCGGCACCGCGACGGGCGCCTCGGCGAGCCTCGACGTGCTCGCGCATCCGACCATCGCCAAGGCCTTCGCGCCGAGCGCCGTGGCGCCGGGCGCGGCCTCGGTGCTCACCATCACGCTCACCAACACGAGCGCGGCCGCCGTTACCGGCGCGGCCTTCACGGACACCTATCCGGCGGGCCTGGCGAACACCGCCAGCGCGAGTGGGGCGACGACATGCGGCGCGGGCGCGGTCACCGCCGCGAACAACGGCACCAGCGTCGCGCTTTCCGGCGGCACGATCCCGGCGACAGGCTCCTGCACGGTGACCGTCAACGTGACCAGCGCCGCGGCGGGCAGCTACGTGAACACCCTGGCCGCGGGCGCGCTCGCCACCGGCAACGCGGGCGCCTCCACGGCGCCGGCGAGCGCCACGCTCACCGTGCTCTCCGCGCTCACGGTCGCGAAGGGCTTCACGCCTGCGACGGTCGGCACCGGCGACACGTCGGTCCTCACCATCACGCTCACCAATCCGAACGCGACCGCCGCCACCGGCGCCGCGTTCAACGACACGTATCCGGCGGGCCTCGTCAACACCGCGAGCGCTTCGGGCGCGACCACGTGCGTGGGCGGTACCGTCACCGCCGCCAACAACGCAGCGAGCGTCGCGCTCTCGGGCGGCACGGTGCCCGCGGGCGGCTCGTGCACGGTGACGGTCAACGTGACCAGCGCGTCCGCCGGCAGCTACCTCAACTCGACCGGTGCCGTCACGACGACCAACGCGGGCTCCGCGGCCGCGGCGTCGGCGACGCTCACCGTGCTTTCCCACGCGACGCTCGCGAAATCGTTCGCGCCGGCGACGGTGACGCCGGGCGCGGCATCCGTGCTCACCATCACGCTCACCAACGCGAACGCCGCGGCGATCACCGGCGCGGCATTCACCGATACGTATCCGGTGGGGCTCGTGAACACGGCTTCCGCGAGCGGGGCGACCACCTGCGGCGCGGGCACGGTCACCGCGGCCAACAACGGCGCGAGCGTGGCGCTCTCCGGCGGCACCATCCCGGCGAGCGGCTCGTGCACGGTGACGGTCAACGTGACCTCGGCTTCCGCGGGCGTGTATGCGAACACGGTCGCGGCCGGCGCGCTCGCCACCGCCAACGCCGGCACCAATGCCGCCGCGGCCAACGCGTCGCTCACGGTCCTGGGCGCGCTCAGCGTGGCCAAGTCCTTCGCCCCGAGCTCGATCGCCACCGGCGACGCGAGCGTGCTCACCATCACCCTCACCAACGCGAACGCGACCGCCGTCACCGGCGCGGCGCTCACCGACAGCTACCCGGCGGGGCTCGTCAACACGGCGAGCGCATCGGGCGCGACCACATGCGGTGCGGGGACCGTCACCGCCGCCAACAACGGCGCGAGCGTGGCGCTCTCCGGCGGTACGGTACCCGCCAACGGCTCGTGCACGGTCACCGTCAACGTGACCAGCAACGCCGGCGGCACGTACAACAACTCGACGGGCGTCGTGACCAGCACCAACGCGGGCTCCGCGGCGGGCGCCTCCGCGAGCCTCACGGTGCTCGCGCACCCGACGGTCGCGAAAGCCTTCGGCCCGGCGTCCATCGCTTCCGGCGGCACGTCGACGCTCACCATCACGCTCACCAACCCGAACTCCAGCGCCATCACCGGCGCGACCTTCACGGACACCTATCCCGCGGGCGTCGTGAATGCCGCACCAGCGTCCGGCGCCACGACGTGCGGCGCGGGCTCCGTGACCGCCGCCAACGGCGCCCCGAGCGTCGCGCTCGCCAACGGCGTGATTCCCGCGAACGGCTCGTGCACGGTGACGGTGAACGTGACCAGCGCCGCCGCGGGCGTGTACGCCAACTCGATCCCGGCGGGCGGCGTCCTCACCGCCAACGCGGGCGCGAGCGCCGCCGCGGCCAACGCGTCGCTCACGGTGCTGGGCGGCCTCACGGTGGCGAAGAGCTTCGCGCCGGCTTCGGTCGGCACCGGCAACGCGTCCGTCCTCACCATCACGCTCACCAACCCGAACGTCGCCGACGTGACCGGGGTCGCGTTCACCGACACATATCCCGCGGGGCTCGTGAACACCGCCGCGGCGAACGCAGCGACCACGTGCGCGGCGGGCGTGGTCACGGCGGCCAATGGCGGCGCGAGCGTGGCGCTCGCGGGCGGCACGGTGACGGCGGGCACGTCCTGCACGGTGAGCGTCAACGTGACCTCGGCGTCCGCGGGAAGCTACCTCAACAACACGGGCAACGTGACCACCGCGAATGCCGGCAACACGCCAGGTGCGAGCGCGACGCTCGCCGTGCTCGCCCATCCGGCGGCCGTCAAGGCGTTCGCGCCGTCGCTGGTGGCCCCGGGCGCGGCCTCGGTGCTCACCATCACGCTCACCAACTCCAACGCGTCGGCGATCACCGGCGTGGCGTTCACCGATACCTATCCCGCGGGTCTCGCGAACACGGCGGCGGCCGCGGGCGCCACGACGTGCGGCGCGGGCACGGTGACGGCGGCGAACAACGGCACGAGCGTGGCCCTCTCCGGCGGCACGATCCCGGCCAACGGCTCCTGCACCGTCACCGTGAACGTGAGCGCGGCCGCTTCCGGCGTGTACGCGAACTCGATCCCGCTGGGCACGGTGGTCTCGACCAATGCGGGCGCGAGCCAGGCCGACGCGAACGCCACGCTCGTGGTCGCCTCGTCGCCGGGGGTCACCAAGGGCTTCACGCCGTCGGCGATCGGCACCAACGACACGTCGATATTGACCATCACGCTCACCAACCCGAACTCGATCGCCGCCACGGGCGCGGCGTTCACCGACAACTATCCGGCGGGGCTCGTGAACACCGCGGCCGCGGGCGCATCGACGAACTGCGGGGCGGGGACCGTCACCGCCGCGAACAACGGCACGAGCGTCGCGCTCTCCGGCGGCACGATTCCGGCCAATGGCTCGTGCAACGTGACCGTCAACGTGACCAGCGCGGCGACCGGCAGCTACCTCAACGCGACGGGCGCCGTGACCACCACCAACGCGGGCAGCTCCGCGGGGGCCAATGCGACCCTCAACGTCCTCGCGCACCCCACCGTCGCGAAGTCCTTCACGCCCGCCACGGTCGGCACGGGCGTGGCCTCCGCGCTCACCATCACGCTCACCAATCCGAATGCGTCCGCCATCACCGGCGCGGCTTTCACCGACACGTATCCCGCGGGCCTCGCCAATACCGCGACCCCGGCAGGCGCCACCACGTGCGGCGCCGGCACCGTGACCGCTGCCAACGGCGGCGCGAGCGTGGCGCTCTCCGGCGGCACCATCCCGGCGAGCGGCTCGTGCACGGTGACGGTGAACGTGAGCGCGGCCGCCACGGGCACATACGCCAACACGCTTCCCATCGGCGCGGTGACCACGGGCAACGCGGGCGCGAACACCACGGCCGCGAACGCCTCGCTCACGGTGCTGGGCGGGCTCAGCGTCGCCAAGAGCTTCGCGCCGGCCAACGCCGGCACCAACGACACGTCGGTGATGACCATCACGCTCACGAACGCGAACGCCGCCGCGGTCACGGGCGCGGCGTTCACCGACACCTATCCCGCGGGCCTGGTGAACACGGCTTCGGCCAGCGGCGTGTCGACGTGCGGGGGCGTCCTCACTGCCGCCAACAACGCGGCGAGCGTCGCGCTCACCGGTGGCACGGTCCCCGCGGGCGGCTCGTGCACGGTGACGGTCAACGTGACTTCCGCGGCCGCCGGCGCGTACAACAACTCGACGGGCAGCGTCACGACCACCAATGCCGGGACCGCGGCCGGCGCGTCGGCGACCCTGAACGTGTTCGCGCATCCGGGCATCACCAAGGCGTTCGCGCCGGCCGCCATCGGCGTGAATGCGACCTCGGTCCTCACGTTCACGCTCACCAACGCGAATGCGGCGGCGATTACCGGCGCCGCATTCACCGATACCTATCCCGCCGGGGTGGTCAATACCGCCGCTGCCGGTGGCGCGACGACTTGCGGCGCGGGTACCGTCACCGCGGCGAACGGCGGCAACACTGTGGCGCTCTCCGGCGGCACCCTCCCCGCGGCAGGCTCTTGCACCGTGAGCGTCAACGTGACCTCCGCGGCCGCGGGCAGCTACACCAACACGCTCCCGGCGGGCGGCCTCACCAGCACGAACGCGGGCGCCAGCACCGCTGCGGCGACGGATACGTTGAGCGTCTCGCTCGGCCTCGCGGTGGCGAAGTCGTTCGCGCCCGCGTCGGTCGCCACGGGCGACGTCTCGGTCCTCACCATCACGCTCACCAACCCGAACGCGTCCGCGGTCACGGGCGCCGCGTTCACCGACAACTATCCGGCGGGCCTCGTGAACACGGCCACCCCGGCGGGCGCCTCCTCCTGCGGCGGCACGGTCAGCGCCGCGAACAACGCCACGAGCGTGGCGCTCTCCGGCGCGACGGTCCCGGCGAGCGGCGTCTGCACGATTACCGTGAACGTGACCAGTGCCGCCACCGGCGCGTATCTCAACAACACCGGGTCCGTCACCAGCACGAATGCCGGCACTGCGGCGGGGGCCTCGGCGACGCTCAACGTGCTGGCGCGCCTCGTGGTGGCGAAGTCCTTCAACGCGGCCGCCATCGGCACGGGCGACGCGTCCTTGCTCACCATTACCCTCACCAACCCGAACCCGGTCGCGGTGACGGGCGCAGCATTCACCGACACGTATCCGGCGGGCCTCGTGAATACGGCCTCGGCGAGCGGCGCGACGACATGCGGCGCGGGCAGCGTCACCGCGGTGAATAGCGCCGCGAGCGTGGCGCTTTCCGGCGGCGTCGTTCCCGCAAACGGGTCGTGCACGGTGAGCGTGAACGTGACCTCGGCCGCAGCCGGCAGCTATCTCAACTCCACCGGCGCGGTGGCCACCGCCAACGCGGGCACCGCGGCCGCGGCCACGGCCACCCTCGCGGTGGGGAGCCACCCGACGATCGCCAAGGCCTTCGCGCCCGCTGCCATCGGCGGGGGCGGCACGTCGGTCCTCACCATCACGCTCACCAACGCGAACGCGGTGGCCCTCACGGGCGCGGCATTCCTCGACACCTATCCCGCGGGCCTCGTGAATACCGCGACGCCCACGGGGGCCACGACGTGCGGAGCGGGCACCGTCACGGCGGCCAACAACGGGGCGAGCGTCGCGCTCTCCGGCGGCACCATTCCCGCATCGGGCTCCTGCACGGTCACGGTGAACGTCACCGCCGCCGCCAACGGTACCTATCCGAACTCCATCGGCGCGGGCGTGCTCTCCACGACCAACGGCGGCGCGAGCCAGGCCGCGGCCAACGCGACCCTCAGCGTGCTCTCGGGCCTCATCGCGGCGAAGAGCTTCACGCCGTCGACGGTGGGCGTCAACGTCGCGAGCGTGCTCAGCATCACGCTCACCAACGCCAACGCCTCCGACGTGACCGGGGTCGCCTTCACCGACAGCTATCCGGCGGGCCTCGCCAACACCGTCTCCGCATCCGGCGCGAGCACCTGCCCGGGCGGCACCGTCACGGCCGCCAACAGCGGCACGAGCGTGGCGCTCGCCGGCGCGACGGTCACCGCCGGCACCTCGTGCACGGTGACGGTGAACGTGATGAGCGCCGCGGCCGGAAGCTATCTCAACACCACCGGCAACATCACGACGGCGAACGCCGGAACGACCGCGCCCGCCACGGCGACCCTCACCGTGCTCGCGCGCCCGGGCATCACGAAAGCGTTCGCGCCGAGCGGCGTCCCGCCGAGCTCGCCGGCGGTGCTCACCATCACCCTCACCAATCCGAACGCCGCGGCGATCACGGGTGCGGCCTTCACCGACACGTATCCCGCGGGCCTGGTGAACACCGCCACGCCGGCGGGCGCGACCACGTGCGGCGCGGGTGTGGTCACCGCCGCGAACGGCGCGGGCAGCGTCGCCCTCTCGGGCGGCACGATCCCGGCGAGCGGCTCGTGCACCGTGACCGTCAACGTGACCTCCGCGGCCTCGGGAAGCTACGTGAACGTGATCCCGGTCGGCGCGCTCACCACCACCAACGCCGGATCCAACACCGCGCCTACCAACGCCACGCTGATCGTCGCCAACGCGCTCACGGTGACGAAGGGCTTCGCGCCGGCCTCGGTGGGCACGGGCGACACCAGCGTGATGACGATCATTCTCACCAACCCGAACGCGATCGCGGCGACCGGCGTGTCCTTCACCGACAACTACCCGGCGGGACTCGTGAACACCGCCGCGGCGGGCGGCGCCACGACGTGCGGCGGCGCGGTGACGGCGGTGAACGGCGGGGCGAGCCTCGCGCTCTCCGGCGGCACGGTGCCGGCCAACGGCGCGTGCACGGTGACGGTGAACGTGACCAGCGCCGCGGCGGGTATCTACAACAACGCCACGGGCGGGGTCAACACGACCAACGCGGGCACCGCCGCGAGCGCTTCCGGCACGCTTACCGTGATGGCGCATCCGTCGGCGGCGAAGTCCTTCGCGCCCACGACGATCGGCACGGGCACGATCTCGACCCTCACCATCACGCTCGCCAACACCAACGCCTCGGCGATCACCGGCGCGGCCTTCACCGACACGTACCCCGCGGGCCTCGTGAACGCCGCGACGCCGGCGGGCGCCACCAACTGCGCGGGCGGCACCGTGGTCGCCATCGGCGGCGCCTCGAACGTCGGCATCTCGGGCGCCACGATACCCGCGGGCGGCAGCTGCACGGTGACGGTGGACGTGACCAGCGCTTCCGCCGCCACCTACAACAACACACTCGCCGCGGGCGCGGTGACTTCCGCCAACGCGGGCTCGAGCACCGCGGCGGCGAGCGCCTCGCTCACCGTGCTGGGCGGGCTCACCGTCGCGAAGAGCTTCACGCCGGCAGCAGCGGGCACCAACGACACGAGCGTGCTCACCATCACGCTCACCAACCCGAACGCGGTCGCGGTCACGGGTGCGGCCTTCACCGATGCCTATCCGGCGGGGCTCGTGAATACCGCCGCGGCAAGCGGCGCCACGACGTGCGGCGGCGCGCTCACCGCGGCGAGCAGCGCCGCGAGCGTGGCGCTCACCGGCGGCTCCGTGCCCGCCAACGGCTCGTGCACGGTCACTGTGAACGTGACCTCCGCCAGCGCCGGCGCCTACCTCAACAACACGGGGGCGGTGACCACCACGAACGCCGGCACCGCGGCGGGAGCCTCGGCGACGTTCACGGCGAGCGCGCATCCGTCGATCGCGAAGGCGTTCAGCCCGGCCGCGGTGGCGCCGAACGCGGCGGCGCTGCTCACGATCACGCTCACCAACACCAACGCGGCGCCGATCACCGGGGCGGCATTCACCGACACGTATCCCGCGGGCCTGGTGAACACCGGCACGCCGGCCGGCGCCACCACCTGCGGCGGCGCCGTCACGGCGGCGGCCAACGGCACGAGCGTGGCGCTCTCCGGCGCCACGATCCCCGCGGGCGGCTCGTGCACGGTCACGGTCAATGTCACCTCCGCCGCACCGGGCACGTACAACAACACGATCGCCGCGGGCGCGCTCACCAGCGCCAACGCCGGCGCGAGCACCGCGGCGGCGAGCGCCTCGCTCACCGTGCTCTCGAGCCTGTCAGCCACCAAGGTCTTCACGCAGTCGGTGATCGGCACGGGCGACACGAGCGTGCTCACCATCACGCTGAACAACCCCAACGCGACGCCGGTCACCGGCGCCGCGTTCACCGACGCCTATCCGGCGGGGCTCGTCAACACGGCCTCGGCGTCGGGCGCCACCACGTGTGGCGGCGCCGTGACTGCCGCCAACGGTGGCGCGAGCGTGGCACTCTCCGGCGGCACCGTGCCGGCGGGCGGCTCGTGCGCGGTGAGCGTGAACGTGACCAGCGCGGCGGCGGGCTCGTACAACAACTCCACCGGCAACATCACCACCACCAACGCAGGCACCGTCGCGGGCGCCTCGGCGACGCTCACCGTGCTCGCCCATGCCACGGTCGCCAAGTCCTTCACGCCGAGCCCCATCGGCATCGGCGCCACCTCGGTGCTCACGATCACGCTCACCAATGCCAACGCCGCGGCGATCACCGGCGCGGCATTCACCGACACGTATCCCGCGGGGCTCGCGAATACCGCGGCCGCGAGCGGGGCCACCACCTGCGGCGCGGGCACGATCACCGCGGCGAACAACGCAACGAGCGTGGCCCTCGCCGGCGCAACGATCCCGGCGGGCGGGTCGTGCACGGTCACGGTGAACGTCACCGCCGCGGCCGCCGGCAGCTACGTGAACACCCTCGCCGCCGGCGCGCTCGCCACGTCGAACGCCGGCGCGAGCACGGCGCCGGCAAGCGCCACGCTCACCGTGAACGCGGGCATCACGGTCGCGAAGTCCTTCGCGCCCAACGCGATCGGCGTGAACGGCGCTTCCGTCCTCACCATCACCCTCACCAACCCGAACGCCACGGCGGTGACGGGTGCCGCGTTCACCGACAGCTATCCCGCGGGCCTCGCCAACGCCGCGGCGGCGAGCGGGGCCACCACGTGCGGCGCGGGCACGGTCACGGCCGCCAACGGCGGCTCGAGCGTGGCCCTGGCGTCCGGCACGGTACCCGCCAACGGCTCGTGCACGGTCACCGTGAACGTGACGGGCACGGCGGCCGGCGCCTACGTGAACTCGACGGGCCCGGTGACGACGGCCAATGCCGGTACCGCGGCGAGCGCCTCCGACACGCTGAACGTGCTGGCGCGCCCGACCACGGTGAAGAGCTTCACGCCCGCCAACATCGCCCCGGGCGCGACCTCGCAGCTCGACATCGCCCTCACCAACCCGAACGCGATCGCCATCACCGGCGCCGCGTTCACCGACAACTACCCGGCGGGCCTCGCCAACGCCGCGGTGCCCGGCGCGACGCTGAACGGCGCGGGTTGCGTGGGCACAGTCACGGCGGCTTCGGGCGGCAACAGCCTCGCGCTTAGCGGCGGCACCATTCCGGCGGGCGCCACGTGCACGGTCTCCGTCACGGTGACGGCGCCGGCGCCGGGCATCTTCAACAACACCACCGGCGCCATCGCCACCGCGAACGCGGGCGTCGGCCTCGCGGGCAACGCGATCCTCATGTCGTTCGCGGCGCCCACGGTCACCAAGACCTTCGCGCCCGCCGCGATTCCCGCGGGCGGCAACACGACGATGACGATCGTTGTCGCGAACCCGGCCGCGAATCCGGTGAGCCTCACCGGCGTCGCCATCAGCGATGTGTATCCGGCGGGGATGTCCAACTCCGCCGCCGGCGGCGTCTCGTGCAGCGCGGGCGGCGGCGCCACGCTCACGGGCGGCGTCAACGCCGGCACGTCGGTGGGCTTCAACGCGGGCACCATCCCGGCGGGCGGATCCTGCACGATCACGCAGACGGTGACCGCCAACGCGTCCGTCACCAACACCACAAGCACGGCGGCGAGCGCCCAGGCGCCGCCGGGCGCGGCGGCCTCGGCGTCCCTCACGGTGTCGAGCGCGCCCACCATCGCCAAGGCGTTCGCGCCCACCACCATCGCGCTCGGCGCCACCAGCACGATCACCTTCACGATCACCAATACGAACACGACCGCGCTCACCAACGGCTCCTTCACGGACGCGCTCGCGGGAATGTCCATCGACACGGCGGGCCCGGCTGGCGGAAGCTGCGCGGGCGTCGCGGGCAACAGCTTCGCCGCCAACCAGATCAACCTCACGTTCAGCGGTCTCACGATCCCGGCGTCGCTCTCGTGCACGGTGACGGTGGTGGTGCGCGGCACCTCGCCGGGCGCGCATCCGAACACGGCCTCGGGCGTCGCGAGCGCGCAGGCGGCGACCGGACCGGCCTCGAATACGGCCACCCTCACAGTGACCTCGGCGGGCGCCTCGGTGTCGAAGGCCTTCGTGCCCGCGACCATCGACCCGGCGGCGATCTCGGTGCTCACCATCACGGTGAGCAACGGCAACGCCTTGCCGATCACCGTGACTTCCGTCACGGACAATTTCCCCGCCGGCGTCTCGGCCTCGGCCACGCCCAATACGAGCACCACGTGCGGCGGCGGCGTGGTCGCGAACACCGCGACGAGCGTCACGCTCGCGGGCGGCGTGGTGCCCGCCAACGGCTCGTGCAGCTTCTCCATCGACGTGACGGCGGTCACGCCGGGCGCGTCCTTCCTCAACACGATCCCGGTGGGCGCGCTCACCACCAGCGCGGGCCCGAATACGGTCGCCGCGAGCGCCAACCTGAGCGTGCGTCCGGAAGCCAACCTGGCGATCACCAAGACCGGGCCGGCGACGATCGTGAACGGCGGCGCCATCACCTGGACGATGGTGGTCTCCAACGCCGGGCCGCAGGCGGCCAACGGCGCCCAGTTCAGCGACAACGTGCCGGGTGTGGTCACGGGCGTCATCGCCTCGTGCGGCGCGGCCACGGGCGGCGCGGCATGCGGCGCGGTGAGCATCGCGGGCAACAGCGTGACCAGCACCATCACCACGCTGCCCTCCGGGGCGACCGTCACATTCACCGTGAGCGGCACGGCGCCGCAGTCGGGCACCTTCACGAACACGGCGCGAGTGATCGTGCCGGCGGGCGTGACCGACCCGACGGATCCGGGCAATACGGGCGCGGGCAACAACAGCGCGTCGGTCAATACGACCGTGATCGCCAGCGACCTGCGCATCTCCAAGACCCACGGCGGAAACTTCGTGGTGGGCTCCAATGGCGTCTACACGATCACCGTCGACAACACGCTCGGGACGGCGCCCACCTCCGGCACCCTCACCGTGACCGACACCCTGCCGACCGGCCTCACCTTCGTGTCGGCGACGGGCGCCACCTGGGCCTGCGCCTCCGCCCCGCCCGTCGTGACCTGCACCAGCAACGCGGTGATCCCCGCGGGGGCCACAAGCCCGAACGCGATCACGCTCACCGTCGCGGTCGCCTCCACCGCGGTGCCGTCCGTCACCAACTCGGTCGCGGTGTCCGGCGGCAACGAGCCCGCGGCCAACAACGCCAACAACTCGGCCTTCGATCCCACCAACGTGGTCGCCGCCGCGGTGAACGCCTTCGCGCCCGACAACGCGCAGACGGGGCTCCCCGGCACGACCGTCTACTACGCGCACACGTTCAACGCGGGCAGCGCCGGCACGGTGTCGTTCTCCACGACCAACATCACGACGCCGGTCGTGGCGGGCTGGACGCAGGCGATCTACCGCGATACCGATTGCAGCGGCACCTTGAACGGCGCCGAGGGCGCGGCGCCTCTCGCCGGCTCGATCGCGGTGGGCGCGGGCGGCTCCGTGTGCATCATCGTCGCCGACACGATCCCGGGCGCGGCGCCCTTCAACGGACAGAACGTGATCTCGGTCACGTCGACCTTCAACGGCACGCAAACCATCACGCGCACCGACACGACCACCGTGGGCGCGGCGGGCGGGGCGGGCCTCACGCTCGCGAAGTCGGTGCGCAACGTGACGCTCGGCACGCCCGCGGGCACCTCCAACACCGCGCGCCCGGGCGACGTGCTCGAGTACACGATCACCTTCACCAACCCGGCGCCTGGCGCGCTCTCGGCGATCGTGATCACGGACGCGACGCCGGCCTTCACCACGTTCCAGGCGGCCGCTTGCGGCGCGCCGCTGCCGCCCGCGATCACCAGCTGCAACGTGACTACGCAGCCCGCGGTGAACGGCTCGGGCTCGGTGGTGTGGACGCTCGCAGGCTCGCTCAGCGCGGGAGGAAGTGGTACGGTCCTGTATACCGTTCGCGTAGCCCCCTGATGCAGCCCACCCACGACCCTTCGGCATCCGCGCCGATGACCGAGATCGTTCGAATTGCGGTGATCGTCGTCACGATGGCGCTTTTCGCCGGCTCGACGCTGAACGCGGTCACCGGCCAGCGCGACCTCGCGGTCCTCTTCGCCCTGGCGACCCCGCTGGGCATCTCGGCCTGGGGCTTCGCGCGCGCCGGCCACGGCGAGGCCGCGATCGTGCTGCTGTGCTGCGTGCTCATCACCGTGGTGACGATGGTGCTGATCCTCAGCCCCTTCGGGGTGCACGACGTGGCGCTCACCGCCTACGGCGGCATCATCCTCGTGGGCGCGTTGCTGCTCTCGCGCCGCGCGTTCTACGCCGTCTCGGCGCTCACCGTGGTCGCGGCCACGACCGCGTTCGGGATGGACCTGAACGGGCTCACCAAGAGCCTCGTCACCCGCTACGACAGCTGGGCGAGCTTCGTGGAGTTCCTCCTCATCATCACGGTCTTCGCGACGCTCGGGCGGCGCTCGGCGGAGATCCTCTTCGGCAGCCTGGGCGACGCGCACCGGGCGTCCTACGACGATCCGGTGACCGGGGTCGCCAACCGGGCGGGATTCATCGAGCAGGCGGCGGCCCGCCTGAAGACGGTGCAGGGCTCGCCGTCTTGCAGCGTTCTGGTGCTGGCGGATCTCGACGCCTTCCGTCGGGTGAACGTGGTGATCGGCCACCGCGCGGGTGACGAGGTGCTGAAGGAGGCCGCCGAGCGCGTGAGGAAAGCCACGGGGGGAGGGCATCTCATCGGGCGCGTGGGCGACGACGAGTTCGGCGCGCTGGGGCTCGGCCTCACCGACGAGAAGCTCGCCGAGGAGTTCGCGCGCGCCGTGCACGAGGCGCTGCAGTTCGAGTTCTCCGGCGTCTCGGTGCGCGCCTCGGTGGGATACGCGCGCTTCCCGCGCGATGCGCACGGGATGGAGGCGCTCCTCCTCGCGGCCGAAGGATCGCTCACGCGGGCCAAGGATCACGTGAACGAGGCGGGGCGGTTCGCCGGGCCCGCGGACAGGATTTGACGCCGGGCTCCGTGGGAACGCGCATCACCGGGAGCGGGACCCCTTGAGCGCGCCGGAAAGAAAATCGCGCCTCGCCGGCGCGCTCCTCGTCGCCGCCGGCGCCATCTTCTTTTCTGGCAAGGGCGTCATCATCAAGCTCGCCTATCGCCATGGCGTGGACGCGGTGACGCTCCTCGCGTTGCGCATGCTCTTCAGCGCGCCGTTCTTCGTGCTGCTCGGCTGGTGGGCGGCGCGCGGCGGCGACACGCAGCCGCTCTCGTGGGCGGACCGGCGCTCGATGCTCGTGCTGGGGCTCACCGGCTACTACCTCGCGAGCTACTTCGACTTCCTCGGGCTGCAGTACGTGACGGCGGCGCTCGAGCGCCTGCTCCTCTTCGTACACCCCACGTTCGTGGTGCTCTTCTCCGCGGTGCTCTTCGGGCGGCGCATCACGCGCACCGACGTGATCGCGATCGCGCTTTCGTACCTGGGCATCTTCGTCGTGTTCTACAACGACCTGTCGACGCAGCCGGGCAACGTCGCGCTGGGATCGTTCTGGGTGCTGCTTTCGGCGCTCTTCTACGCGGCGTACCTCATCGGCAGCGGCCGGCTGGTGGGGCGCGTAGGGACGCTGCGCTTCGCGTGCTATGCGGGGCTCATCTCGTCGGCGGCGGTGGTGACGCACTTCACCGTCACGCGCGACGCATCGCTTATCGTCTCGCAGCCCGCTCCCGTCTACGGGCTCGCGCTTCTCATGGCGATCTTCTCGACCGTGCTGCCGATCGCGATGACGATGGAAGGTATCCGGCGCATCGGCGCGAGCCACGCGTCAATCATCGGCTCCGTGGGCCCGCTTGCCACCATCTTCCTCGGCGCGATCTTCCTCGGCGAGCGCATCACCGCCATCCAGATCGTGGGCGCGGCGCTCGTGCTCGCGGGCGTGCTCTCCATCTCGCTTCGCAAGAAGTAACCGGGGACAGACCTCGGTTATCGGCTGCGGATAACCGAGGTCTGTCCCCGGTTATAATTCCCGGCTGATTTCCGTCTCGATCCCAAGGAGTTGCGATGAAGAAGCCCGTACGCGTTGCCGTGACCGGCGCCGCCGGCCAGATCGGCTACAGCCTGTTGTTCCGCATCGCGAGCGGCGAGATGCTCGGAAAGGAGCAGCCCGTGATCCTGCAGCTCCTCGAGATCCCCGACGAGAAGGCGCAGAAGGCGCTGAAGGGCGTGATGATGGAGCTCGACGACTGCGCGTTCCCCTTGCTGCATTCGATGGTCGCCGCTTCCGATCCGAAGGTTGCGTTCAAGGACGTGGACATCGCGCTGCTTGTGGGCGCGCGTCCCCGCGGCCCCGGGATGGAGAGGAAGGACCTCCTCGAGGCCAACGGCGCGATCTTCGTGCCCCAGGGCAAGGCGCTGAACGAAGTGGCCTCGCGCGACGTGAAGGTGCTCGTGGTCGGCAACCCGGCCAACACCAATTCGCTCATCGCGATGAAGAATGCGCCGTCGTTGAAACCCGGGCAGTTCACCGCGATGATGCGGCTCGATCACAACCGGGCGCTCACGCAAGTCGCGCAGAAGACCGGCAAGCCCGTGACGTCGGTGAAGAAGATGACGATCTGGGGCAATCACTCGGCCACCCAGTACCCGGACGTGTTCAACGCGGAAGTCGACGGCCGGAAGGCGGCCACGCTCATCAACGACCCGGCGTGGATCGAGGGCACCTTCATCCCCACGGTGCAGAAGCGCGGCGCCGCCATCATCGAGGCGCGCGGGCTCTCTTCCGCGGCGTCGGCGGCCAACGCGGCCATCGATCACGTGCGCGACTGGGTGAACGGCACGCCTGCCGGCGACTGGGTCTCCATGGGCATTCCATCCGACGGCAGCTACGGCATCGCGGAAGGCCTCATGTTCGGCTATCCCGTCGCTTGCTCCGGCGGGCGCTACGAGATCGCGAAGGGCCTGGAGCTCAACGACTTCGCGAAGGCAAAGATCGCCGCGACGCAGAAGGAGCTCACGGAAGAGCGCGCCTCGATCGAGCACCTGCTGAAGTGAGGCGCGGCCCGCTCACGCTGGTCGCGTGCGCGGCGCTCGTCCTCCTCGCCGCCTGCGGCAACGACCGCGCGACGTGGAGCGAGGAAGTGAGATTGAGCGACGGGCGCACGCTCGTCCTCGACCGGCGTGCCGAGCGCGAGGGCCGCCAGCTCATCTCCGGCGAGCGCGGCCCGGTGGCGAGCTGGGAGCTTTGCTACGCGCCGGCGAAGATCTACTGGAAAAGCGAGCGCGAATTCCGGCCGAGCGCCTTCGAGATGGCGGGCGACAAGGCGTTCGTGAAGGTGCTGCTCCATACGTGCGAGATGTGCGCGGCGGCGGGCTCGCCCGCGGACAGCGCCGCGTACTTCTCCTGGCGCGACCGCAAGTGGGTGCGCATCGACGCGGCCGAATTCCCGGGCAAGCGCTGGAAGAACCTGATGGAGATCGGCGTCTTCGACGGGGTCGACCCGAAGAAGGACGTGAGCGGCGCGCTCGCCCTCGCCGACAAATGGAAGCGCGACAACATCAACGAGGACACGCGCGAAGGCAAGTTCATCGCCGCCGACCATCCCAGGACGTGCTCGCTGTGCAAGGCCGCCGCGGCCTCCGGCGCGAAGCTCGAGCCCTCGGCCACGCCACCCGACGGCTTCTGCAAGTAACCGGGGACAGACCTCAGTTATCGCTCGCGGATAACCGGGGTCTGTCCCCGGTTATCTTGTCCCAGGGCCTTCCTGGCCGGCGGTACGCCACGCGGCGATTCAACCGGCGACCCAATGATTCGATGAACTCGGCGCGCCCTAGCGGCAGCCCGGCGTTGGCCGCATGGCGAATCAATTGAAGGTCCCCGGCCGAAAGAGGCGCTCCGAAGAGCTGGCGATATGCCGCGACGCGGTCGGTCGGCGTCGAGGCCAGGGCGACATAGAGCGCGTGGGGCGTGAGGAAAGTCGAGGGGATGCCGTAGGCATTCGAGCGATGGCTCGACCACTCGTAGTCGCGCGCATTGCCGACCATTCCGGCGCGCACCGGATTGTGCTCGACGTAGCGTTGGCAGCGCAGCAAATACGCCTCGGAATCGACGATGCTCGACTTGAAACGCCCCTCCCAGAGCGTGCCGGTTCGTTCATGGCGGCGGTTGAAGCTCTGGACATAGCGCTGGCCCATGTGCTTCATGAGCCGGGAAGGACCCTCGGGATCGTCCGGCGTGAGGAGCAGGTGAACGTGGTTGGTCATGAGGACGTAGGCGTGCAGGGCGCAGGAGTGCCGCGCGCAGAGCTCCGCGAGCAGCCCGAGATAGAGGCGGAAATCCTCCTCGCCCGCGAAACAGGCGGATCGATTCACTCCACGCTGGATCACGTGCAGCGGACATCCGGCGATTCTCAAGCGGGCATGGCGCGACATTCCATCCATAACGCGGTGACATGGAAATCGGTGACAGGAATGGCCGGGGAATAACCGGGGACAGACCTCGTTATCTCCGCGCTTGGTAACCGAGGTCTGTCCCCGGTTATTCGGTGTCGAGGGCGAGGACGATGGCGCAGACGACGAGGGCGCCGCTGAGGACGAGGCCGCCGAGCGCGGCGGGGGTGAGAGCGCGCGAGGTGGCGAGGGCGAGGAAGCCCTGCGCCACGTCGACGCCCGCGGGCGCGAGGGCGAAGGCGAGCGCGCTGCCGAGCGCGGCGGAGCCGAGCACCAGCGCGGGCTTGAGCCATGCGTGGTGGACCGCGCCTTCGCGCGCGGGGAGGGCGGCGATCACGCGCGCGGTGAACCCGTCGTCGGCGAGATCGGATCGGGCATCGCGCCGCAGCAGGCGCTCGAGCTTGTCGGGATCGGTCATGTCATTTCTCCTTCGGAGCGAGGCGCGCCTTCAGCTTCGCCTTGGCGCGCAGCACGTGCGTCTTCACGGTGCCCAGCGGCATGCCGAGCGCGGCCGACGCCTCTTCGTGCGAGAGGTCGGCGTAATAGCAGGCAATGATCGCGGCACGCTCCCCGTCGCTCAAGGTCGACATCGCGCGCTCGAGGTCGATGCGCGAGGCGATGTCGGGCAGCTCGTCGTAGGCCTGCGAGCCGGCGGGCAGCGCATCGTCGTCGATCTCGAGCAGCACCTCGCGCTTCTTGCGCGCCTCGCTCTGCCAGGCGTTGAACGCGATGCGATAGATCCACGTCGAGAAGCGCGCCTCGAAGCGGAAATGCCGCAGGTTGCGCCACGCCAGCACGAAGGTTTCCTGCGCGAGGTCGTCGGCGAGCGCCAAGTCTCCCCGCGTGAGGCGGCGCAGCACCGTGCGCACCCGGGATTGGTGGCGCGACACGAGCTCGGCGAACGCGCGCCGGTCGTCGCGCTCGAGGGTGCGGACGATCAGCTCGGCGTCGGTGGACGCCGCGATGGGGGCCATGGGCGATGGCGAGGAAGGTGAAGTCAGGCCCCCTCGCGCGTTTCGATCTTCCAGGCGATGAGGAGCGCCACCCCCATGAGCGCCGGGATGAGGCCGATCGACCACGGCCCGCCCACTTCCCCGAGGAATATCCCGAGCGCCACGCCCAGCCCCACCAGCACCAGCCCGCCCCGCAAGCCGGAGCTGTACTGCTTCCTCGGTGCCGGCGTCTCGAGCAATTGCGGCGGGATCGGCAGCCCCTTCTCCGCGAGGCTCACGATGGTGTCGTGCGTCATGCGCTGGCGCCGGTGCTTGTAGTACAGGATGATCGCCACCAGCACGACCGGCAAGCCGAAGCTCACCAGCATGCCCACGATCGGGATCAGCAGTGCCATTTCCATCGAAATCTCCAGGGGCCAGGGCGGCCAGCATTATCGGGTGTCCATGGGGGGCGGACAATGCCGCCCGGGTTGGGAATATCCATTGGATGCATGTGTTGGCAAGGATGGATTCGCCCGGAACGGTCAACCGCCGAGGGGGTCCCGGCGTAGAATCGATATCGCTTCACCCTGGAGGATCACCATGAAACCGCTTTTCGCCATTTCAGCCGTTGCGCTGGCCCTCGCGGGCTGCGCCGCCACCGGAGACACCCAGGTGGCCCAGGCCGATTGCAAGGTCTACCCGATCACCACCGCCAGCGTCGCCGGCCGCAAGCCCGAGGTGGACTCGATTCGCCAGCGCGCCGCGGAAGCCGACCTCGCCACCTCGGGCTATCGCTTCCGCAACCTCGCGCGCAATGGCCCCGCCGGCAACAACCTCGAGGACATCCTGCGGGACTGCAACCGCTAGCTTTCACGCCCATAACCGGGGACAGACCTCAGTTATCGCATGTTGATAACTGAGGTCTGTCCCCGGTTATTTTTCAGGTCGTCAGCTCCTCGGTGACGCTCTCGGTGATGGCAGACTCCTGCGGGCCGGGCATCTCGCGCAGGAGCGCGAGGGGCGAGAGCCGCGCCAGCAGGGGCGCGAGGAGGAGCGCGCCCACGCCGGCGAAGAGCATCGCCGCGCGCAGCCCGAAGTGCTCGCCGATCCATCCGCCGGCGAGGCCTCCCAGCGGCGCGGTCGCCACGGTGAGGCAGATCATCGTTGCCGTGACGCGCCCCAGCAGGCGATCGGGCGTCACCGACTGGCGCAGCGTGAGGTAGTTGATGAAGAAGATCATCGCCGACAGGTCGAGCAGGAAGAGCCCGGCGCCGAAGACGATCGAGGCCAGCCAGTAGGGTCCGCCCGAGGCTCCCATCACGAGCCATGCCACGCCCGTCCCGCAGATGCCGCCCAGCATCGTGGGTCCCATGCCGAAGCGCTTGTTCAGCCGTGCGGTGGTCCCGGCGGCGGCCAGCGATCCCAGGCCGGCCACCATGAAGAGAAGGCCCACGCGTCCCGCCGAGAAGCCGAGCTCGCGCGCGCCGAAGAGCACGACGATCGCGATGAACGCATGCCGGAAGATCTGCCACGTGGCGATTCCCCATACGAGCGCGCGCAGCGTGGGATGGCGCCAGATCACGCGCAGGCCCTCGGCGATCTCCGATCGGACGCTGCGCCGCGTGCCCTTCGGGGTATCGCTCGCACGCGGCGGAATGCCGCGCAGCATCCACGCCGAGAGGAAGAAGCACATCGCGTCCAGCAGGATCGCGAAGGGCGCGGTGAGCCACTGGATGAGCGCCCCGGCAAGCCCGGGCCCCACGAGCTGCGCCGCGGAGTCGGCCACGCCGATCTTCGCGTTCGCCTCCACCAGGTTCTCGCGGCCCACGCGCTCGGTCATGAGCACCTGGTAGGCGGGCCAGCCGATCACCGTGAAAAGCCCCATGAGGAAGCCGGACACGTACAGGATCGCCATGCCGAGAACCCCGAACCATGCGCAGAGCGGGATGGCGAGGAGCGCCAGAGCGCGTCCCACGTCGCACGCGATGATGACCGGCAGCTTCCTCGCGCGGTCCACGAGCACTCCGGCGAAGAGGCCGAACATCGGGTAGGGCAAAGCCTCGAGCGCGGTGAGCACGCCGACCTCGAGGGGCGAAGCGTTCAGCACCAGCGCCGCCGTGAGCGGCAAGGCGAGGAACGTGACCTGCCCGCCGAAGTGGACGATGGTGAGCGATCCCCACAGCTTGCGGAAGTCGGAGTTGCGCCACAGGCCCGTGAGCCAGCGGTTCGGATGAAGATGGTTCAGCAGCGTTGCCATGTCGTCGTCCCGATGCCCCGGGTTCCTTTTCCAGAATGCGCCGACGGGTTCGCCGTCGCGCGGTTGAAGCGCTGGCGGAAAGGGTAACGGTGGGTTGACCGACTCCTTCCGCCTCGAAACCCGGCGGACGGTCGGTCCGCGGGATCAGTCGTCGCCGCCCGACGGCAGCATGCCCCCGAAGCGCGCGCGCACGACCGCCGAGATGATGCCTCGGGAATCGATGGGTTTCGCGTGGCGGCTCATGGGTTCGATCCGGGTGGAAGGGGTCAAGGCGCGGATTATAGCAAAACGAATCCGCGCGGCAGGGGTCATACCGCATTCCCCAAGGAGAGCACCCATGAACGCCCGCGACGTAATGACGAAGAACCCGCGCACGGTGGCGCCCAACGACAGCATCCAGCGCGCCGCGAGCATCATGAAGGAGGTCGACACCGGCTTCGTTCCCGTCGTCGAGAACGGCCGGATCGTCGGCGTGGTCACCGACCGCGACATCGTGATCCGCGCGGTCGCCGCGGGCAGCTTCGACAAACCGGTGAGCTCGATCGCCACGCGCGAGCCGGTGTCGGTCGAGCCCGGCGCCTCCACGCGCGAGGTCGAGAAGCTGATGAGCGAGCGCCAGATCCGGCGCGTCGCCGTGGTCGAGGCGGGCGAGCTCGTCGGCATCGTCTCCATCGGCGACATCGCAGTGAAGGAAGGCAAGGACAGCCGCACCGGCGACACGCTGGAAAACATCTCGGAGGGCGTGAAGCACTAGGAAGGAATAACCGGGGACAGACCTCGATCATCGGCAGTTGGTAATTGAGGTCTGTCCCCGGTTATTTTTCGGATACACTCGCGCGCATGTTTGGAAGATTCCTCCCCAAGGAAGGCCGATTCTTCGACCTTTTCAACGCCCACGCCGTGCAGATCGTCCGGGCGGCGCACGCGTTGAAGGCCCTCATGGAGAACTACGAAGACCGCGAGCAGTACGCGCGCCTCGTGGACGACGCCGAGCATGCCGCCGACCGCATCACCGCCGAGGCCATCCGGCTGCTGCACAAGACCTTCATCACGCCGATCGACCGCGACCACATCCACCAGCTCGTGAACGCGATGGACGACATCTGCGACCTGATGCAGGACACCACCGAGACGCTCACGCTCTACGACATCCGCTCGATCACCCCGGAGACGCAGCGCCTGGCCGACATCGGCGTGAAGTGCTGCGAGCGCGTGAGGGACGTGGTCGAGCTCCTCGGCAAGCGCGAGGGCGACTTCGAGGCGATCCTCAAGACCTGCGAGGAGATCGATCGCCTCGAATCCGACGCCGATCGCGTGATGCGAAGCGCCGTCTCGCGCCTGTTCCGCGAGGAGCAGGACGTGCGCGAGCTGATCAAGATGAAGGCGATCTACGAGCTCCTCGAGGCGGTCACCGACCGCTGCCTCGACGTGGCGAACCTGGCCGAAGGCATCTCGCTAGAGAACTCCTGAAGTGGGGATCACGCTCGCGACGCTGATCTTCCTCGTCGCGCTGGCGCTCGCCTTCGACTTCATGAACGGGCTGCACGATGCGGCCAACTCGATCGCCACGGTCGTCTCCACCGGGGTGATGAAGCCCCACCACGCCGTGGCATTCGCCGCGACCTTCAACTTCGTGGCGATCCTCGTCTTCCACCTCAAGGTGGCCTCCACCGTCGGCAAGGGCATCGTCGACGCCGCGGTGATCGACCAGTACGTGATCTTCGGCGCGCTCGTGGGCGCGATCTCCTGGAACGCGATCACGTGGTTCTTCGGCCTGCCCTCGTCGTCCTCCCACGCGCTGATCGGCGGGCTCATCGGCGCCGCGGTCGCCAAGGTGGGATTCAGCGCGCTCGTGGCCTCCGGGATCGGCTTGACGGTGCTCTTCATCTTCCTGTCGCCGATCCTGGGGTTCGTGCTCGGGGGGCTCCTCCTGGTGGCGGTCTCGTGGATATTCCGGCGCGCGAGCCCGTCTCGCATCGACCGCTGGTTCCGGCGCCTGCAGCTCATCTCGGCTTCGGCCTACAGCCTCGGCCACGGCGGCAACGACGCGCAGAAGACCATCGGCATCATCTGGGCGCTCCTCGTCGCGGCGAACGTGCGCGAGGCGTCGGCCGCCGCCCCGCCCATATGGGTGATCATCGCGTGCTACATCGCCATCGGCATGGGCACCCTCTTCGGCGGCTGGCGCATCGTGAAGACCATGGGGCAGAAGATCACCAAGCTCAAGCCCGTGCACGGCTTCTGCGCGGAGACGGGCGGCGCGATCACGCTCTTCCTCGCCACCGCGCTCGGCGTCCCCGTGTCGACCACCCACACCATCACCGGCGCCATCGTCGGCGTGGGCTCGACGCGCAAGATCTCCGCGGTGCGCTGGGGTGTCGCGGGCAACATCGTCTGGGCGTGGATCTTCACCATTCCCGCCTCGGCGTTCATCGCCGCGGTGAGCTGGTGGGCGGGAACGCATTTCCTCTAGATCGACTCGCAAAGGAGCTATCCATGGGCTGTGCCGTCGTGCATTTCGAGATGTGGTCGAAGGATCCCGCGAAGGTGTCGGACTTCTACGCGAAGGTGTTCGACTGGAAGGTGCAGGACATGCCGCAGATCAACTACCGCGTCGTCGACACCGCCGCGGCGGGCGAGATGAAGGGCATCAACGGCGGCATCATGAAGCCCGACAAGCCCGAGCCATGGCCCGGCAACACGTGCTTCTACATCAACGTGGATGATCTCGACGCCTACGCGAGGAAGATCGTCGCGGCCGGCGGAAAGATGCTGGTCGAGAACCAGCAGGTGCCGGGCATGGGCGCCTTCTCGCTCTTCATGGATCCGGAACAGCGCGCCATGGGCATCTGGAAGACCGCCGCGAAATAGCGCGCCAGGAACGGTTATTTTTCAAACAGCTTGTTGACGTCGGCGTAGGGAATCGCCGCGTCGCCGTGGAAGCGCGCGTACGTGCCGGTGGCGAGCAGGTCCTGCGCGATCCGGCGGGCGAGCATCATGGTGGCGCGCATGGGCCCGGAGCCCTCGCTCACGCGGTGCACACCGAGGGCCTCGAGCTCGGGGATGGGCGGGCAGCCCGGCACCGCGAGGATGTTGACCGGGCCGTCGATCTCCTTCACCAGCGTCTTGATGGTCGCCCTGTCGGCGGCGGAGGGCACGAAGAGGCAGTGCGCGCCCGCCTCTCGATAGCGGTTCGCGCGCCGGATGCTCTCGGCTAGCCGCGTCTTCTCGTCGCCGATCTTCAGCCAGAAGCTATCGGTGCGCGCGTTCACGACGATCGGGATTCCCGAGGCGCGCACGGCCTCGCAGATCGCGCGGATCTTCTCGGCCTGCTCCTCGATGTCGAAGAGGTGGATTCCTCCGGTGTCGGAGCCGTCCTCGATGTTGATGCCGACGGCGCCGATCGCGATCACCTCCTTCACCGTCGTGACCACTTCGTCCACCGTGTCGCCGAGTCCTGAGAGGATATCCGCGGTGACGGGGACATCCACCGCGCCGACGATCTCGCGCGTCGCCGCGAGGATCACGTCACGCGGGATCGCCTCGTTGTCGGGATAGCCATGGCTGAAGGCGATGCCCGCGCTGCCGGTGCCCACCGCCTTTACGCCCGCCTCCTCGAAGACGCGCGCGCTCGCCGCATCCCAAGCGTTGGCGATGACGAGGATCGCGGGCCCCAGGTGCAGCTTCTGGAAGAGCTCGGCCTTGCCGCGCGTATCCATCAGGCCGCCCGGTCGTCGGGAAGCGCCTTGCTCTCGTCGTAGCTCTTCACCTCGGTGCCGCGGTAGAGGATCTGCGCGTTGCGCTCGGTGATCCGGCGATGCAGCTCGAGGAAATCGGGGTCCATGTCGCGTGCGGGGCGGGGCTCGTGCTCGAAGTTGTGCTCGTCGTCGACGCCGCGGACGAGGGTCGCGCTGTCCTCGCCTGCGACCTGTTTCACCGAGGTCGGAATGTAGCGGATCGCGAAGCCGATGCGCCGGTCGCCGGAGGGGTTGGGGGGCGAGCCGTGCACCAGGCGCACGTGGTGCAGCGACATCTCGCCGGGCTCGAGCTCGATGGTGAGCGCGTCCTCCCCGTTCACCTCCACCGCGATCTCCTGGCCGCGCGTGAGGAGGTGGTTCTTCGCGAAGGTGTCACGGTGCGGGATCTGGTCCTTCTTGTGGGTGCCGGGGATGAAGGCCATGGCGCCGTTGGCCGTGTTGCTCGGCGTGAGGGCGACCCACGCGGTGACGACGTCGGGGCGGTCCAGGCCCCAGTAGGTCGAATCCTGGTGCCACGAGACGAACGCCGGATTGCTCGCCTCCTTGATGAAGAAGTTGGTGGTCCAGCAGAAGAGGTTGGGGCCGTAGAGGTCCTCGATCGCGTCGACGATGGCGTCCTGGCGAACGAGGTCCGCGAGCCAGGTGAAGAGGAGGTGCGTCTTGTGCCTCAGCGCTCCTTTCAGCGGTCCGCCCGTCTGCCTCTCGAACGACTCGAGGCGTTTGCGGATCTCGATCGCGTCGGCCTCGCTCATCACCCGGATCGGGAACACGCAGCCGTCGCGCCAGAACGCGTCGATCTGGGATTGCGTGAGGATCTTCGGCATCGTAGGACTCCTTTCAGTAACCGGGGACAGACCTCAGTTATCAGCATGCGATAACCGAGGTCTGTCCCCGGTTATTTTTTCAGGCGGAACCGCTGATCACTTTCATGACTCCGTGCGGGTAGGTGTCGCCGGGCTTGCCGCCGTAGATGATCTCGCCGCGCTCGAGGACGTACAAGCGGTCGGCGTACTCGGGAATGTGGTGGATGTTGGATTCGGCCATGAGCACGCCGTGCCCCAGGCTGCGGATGGAAGCGATGCCATCGGCGATGCTCGGGATGATCGCGGGCGACAAGCCCTCGAAGGGCTCGTCCAGGAGGAGGAGCTGCGGATCGAGCGCGAGCGCGCGCGCGATCGACACCATCTTCCTCTCGCCGCCGGAGAGCTGGTTGCCGCCGCGCGCCGCATAACCGCGCAGCGTCGGGAAGATCTCGTAGGCGAGGCGGATGCGTTCGGCCGCCGGGCGGCCCTTGGGACGCGTCCAGGTCGGCAGCTCGATGTTCTCGGCGACGCTCAAGTCGCCGAACACCTGGCTTTCCTCGGGGGCGTAGCCGATGCCCATCTGCGCGATGCGATGCGTCGCCATGCCCGCGAGGGCCCGGTCGCGGAAGGAAACCGTCCCCGACACGATCTCCAGGTAGCCCATGATGGCGCGGAAGGTGGTGGTCTTGCCGGCGCCGTTGCGCCCCACGAGGCAGACCAGCTCGCGCGCGGCGACCTGGAGCGAGATGCCGCGCAGGATGCGGCTCGACTGGATGTCGACGGTGAGCTTGTCGAGGGCGAGCATCGTCATCCCCCCGTGGCGAGCCTGCCGACCCTCTTGCCGACGATGACGGAGACGATCCCGGGGTCGGCGAAGAACTGCGCGGGAGCGCGATCGGCGAGCACGCGCCCGCCCTGCAGCGCCACGATGCGGCTCGAGTACTCGGCGACGAGGTCCATGTCGTGCTCGACCAGGATGATCGCCTTCACGCCGGCGCGCTTCGCGGCGTCCACCACGCTCCTCATGAGGCCGTGCTTGTCGGCGGTGGACACGCCGCTGGTGGGCTCGTCCAGCAGGATCACCTCCGGGGACAGCGCGAAAGCGCTCGCGATGTCGAGGAGCTTCTTCTCGCCCTGCGGGAGGAGCCGGGCCTCGTCGTCGAGCTTCGCCTCGAGCCCGAAGATCGCCGCCACCTCGCGCACGCGCGCGGCCAGCGCCGCGTCCTTCTTCACCGAAGCGAAGAGGCGCAGCGACTTTCCGGTTTGCGAGATGACGGCCACCGCGATGGTCTCGGCCACGGTCATCGCCGGGAAGATGTGCACCAGCTGGAACGCCCGCGCCATGCCGCGGCGCGCGAGGGCGACCGGCCCGATGCCGGCGATGTCCTCGCCCTTGAAGCGCACGACACCGGCGGTGGGCTTGAGGAGCCCGGTGAGGACGTTCACGAGCGTCGTCTTCCCCGCGCCGTTGGGACCGACGATGGACACCAGCTCGCCTTCCGAGATCGCGAGCGACACGCGGTCCAGCGCGACGAAGTCGCCGTAGGCCTTGCGTACGTCCGTGGTCTCGATGAGCGGCGTCATTTCGGGGCGCGGGGCACGAGGCGCGAGGCGCGGGACGCGACGTCCTGGACGAGGCCCACCAGGCCGCGCGGAAAGAGCACGACGATCAGCACGAGGATCACGCCCAGCACGAAGCGCCAGTACTGCGTCATGCCCATGAGCTCGCTCTTCAGGAAGATGAACGTGAAGGCGCCCACCAGCGGACCGAAGAAGCTCGCGAACCCGCCCAGCACCGTCATGAACACGAGCTCGCCGGAGTGGGTCCAGTAGGCGAGCTCCGGGTCCGCCTGGCCGGTGTTGATGGCGAGGATCACCCCGCCCACCGCGCAGTAGAACGCCGAGATGAGGAACGCCACGAAGCGCAAGAACCGCACGCGCACGCCGAGGTATTCCGCCTTGCGCGGGTTCTCGCGGATGGCGACCAACTGCAGCCCGAAAGGCGAGCGCACGACGCGCCACATGACGATCGCGAGCGCCACCAGGAGCGCGAGGCAGTAATAGTAGAAGGGCCCGACGAGGAAGCTCGTCTTGTCGAGCTTTTCGAAGTCCATGCCGAGGAGCGAAGGGCGCAGCACGCGGATGCCGGTGTCGCCGCCCGTGAGGTCGTAGAACTTGAAGAGGACCGAGTGGAAGAGCATCCCGAAGGCGAGCGTGAGGATGCCGAAGAAGATCCGCACGTAGCGCACCGAGAGCAATGCCACGGGAACGGCCGCCAGCACCGCCGCCAGGCCCGACAGCAGCAGCACCAGCTCGAAGCTCTTCACGCCGAGCTTGCTCGACAGCACCGCGGCGCCATACGCCCCCACGGCGACGAAGAGAGCATGCCCGAACGAGAGCAGGCCCGTGTAGCCGAAGAGGAGGTTGAATCCGAGGAGCGCGATGCCGTACGCGAACGCGGGGAGCACCAGCGTGATGTAGTAGGCGGAGATAAGCCGGGGCAGCGCGGCGAGCGCCACGATCGCCGCCAGCGCGAGGGCGAGTCGCATCATTCCACGGGCTTGCCGAAGAGCCCCGCGGGGCGTGCGACGAGGATGGCGATCACCACGACGTAGATCGCGAGCATCTCGAGCTCGGCGTAATAGCGGATCGCGAGAGCGCGCATGATGCCGACCACGAGCGCTCCGGCGAGCGCGCCGCGCATCGAGCCCAGCCCGCCGATCACGACTACGGCGAACGCCTCGACCACGAGCTCCACCGGCATGTCGAGGGAAGCGGCCGCGGTCGGCACCACCAGCGCGCCGCCGACGGTGCCGAGCACGGTGCCGAGCGTGAAGACGCTCGCGTACATCCAGCGCACGTTCACGCCGAGAGCCTGCGCCATCTCGCGATTCTCGGCGGTGGCGCGCAGGATCCGGCCGAAGCGCGTGCGCTGCAGGAAGGCGCCGATCGCCATCGCGATGAGCACGCTCGCCGCGATCACCAGCGCGTTGTACGTCGGGATCTGCACCTCGCCCACCTCGATCTTGCCGTAGGCCATCACGAGGTTGCCGAGCTGCTGCGGGTTGGCGCCCCAGAAGAAGCGCAGCACGTCCTGGAACATGAGCACGAGCGCGAACGTGAGGAGGAGCTGGAACGCCTCGTCGCGATCGTAGACCGTGCGCAGCAAGAGCTCGATCGCCGGGCCGATCACCCCGAGCACGACGCCCGCGGCGATGAGCACCGGCAGGAAGAGCTGCGGCGGCATTCCCGCCGCGATCGCCCAGTTCACCGCGCTGATGCCGAAGTAGGCGCCGAGCGCGTAGAACGAGCCGCACGCGAGGTTCACGATCTTCTGCACGCCGAACACGAGCTGCAGGCCCGCGGCCACGAGAAAAAGAACGGCGGCGTGGAAGACGCCGCCGATGAGGATGTCGACGAACGCGGTCAAAGCTTGATCGTCGCCGTCTCGATCCACTTCCAGAAGTCCATCCCCGTGGGCTTCTGCAGCTGGTCGGAATACATCACGTCCACGGGGTTGGCGAGCGTCGGGACGTCGTAGCGGTTCTTGTGGGTGGTGATGCCCTGGTAGAAAGTCTGCTCGGCGATGTGGTCCTTCCTCATCATGCCGGGGCCGCCGAGGGACTCCACCTTCACGCCCTCGATGGCGTTGATGATGTCCTCCTGGCCGGGCCACGCGTTCTTCGCCTTGTACGCCGCCTCCACACCCGCCTGGTAGACCTTCATCGCGAAGTAGGCGCGGTCGGCCTCCCAGTGCGGGTAGTCCTTGTACCGGTCCTCGTACTCCTTCACGAACTGCTTCTGCATCGGCGAGGCGTTGGGCAGGTCGAAGTAGAGCGTGTTGTGGCCGAAGATCATGCCCTCGGGCGTGAACGACTTCTTCAGCGCCGTGTGCTGGAAGCCCGCCGCCGGGAAGACGAACTTGGTGCCGCCGTCCATGAGGCCCGCGCCGTGGGCCGTGCGCATGAAGATGGGCAGGTCGGCGAAGAGGAGGGAAGAGAACACCAGGTCGGGCTTGGCGGCCTTCAGCGCCGCGACGTGGGAGTTCAGGTCCGTGGTGCCCACTTTCGGCCATTGGTCTGCGACCACCGTGAACTCGACGCCGAATTTCTTGAGCAGCGCCTGGAACGCGGCGAAGTTGTTGCGCCCGTACGAATAGTCGGGGTTGATGCCCGCCACCGTCTTGAACTTGCCCTTCCAGTGCTTCACCGCGAGGAGCGAGCCCATCACCGCCTCGCACTCGTTGTCGGTGCTCTTGAAGACGTAGCGCGGGTTCACCATCGTCTCCTTCACGCCGTCCTGAGTGGTGCCGTCCCAGAAGATGGTGAGGGCCTTCATCTCCTCGGCGACGGCGCCCATGGCGAGCGACACGCCCGAGGAAACGATCCCCTGCACGCAGTCCACCTTGTCCTGCAGCACGAGCTTGCGAAGCCGCTCGATGGAATCCTTCGGGTTGGTCTCCTCCTCGACGATGATCTCCACCTTGCGCCCGGCGATGCCGCCCGCGGCGTTGATGCGCGCGACGGCGTATTCGGTGCCGCGCAGGCCGCATTCGCCGATAGTGCCGGCGATGCCCGCCTTGGGCGCGATGATGCCCACGCGCAGGGGTTTCGCCTGCGCGAACGCCGGAAAACTCATGAACGGTTGCGCCGCGAGCACCGCGCCCGCGCCGCCGATCGCCTTCAGTACCTTCCTGCGGCTGGTAGTCATCGTTTCTCCTCCTCGTTGTTGTGGTGTGAGTCTAAACGTCGCTCGCGACGGTGTCCCGGGTAAATTGCTCGATCGCATCGAGGAGCCGGTCGCTCGAGCGCGCGGCGCGCTCCTCGTCGCCCTCGGCGATGGCGCGCGCGATATCGCCGTGAAGCTTGGCGGTGGCCGGCATGTCGGCGGCCTGCTTGTAGTGGATATACCAGAAGCGCCGCGAGAGCGAGTGCATGAGGCTCATGGCGCCGGCGGCGAACTCGTTGTGGGATGCGATGGAGCAGAGCGCGTTGAACTCGCGGTCGGTGCGCATGAAGGCCACGTCGTCGTTGGCCTTGGCGGACTTCTCGAAGTCGCGCGCGAGCTCGCGGAAGCGCTCGCGCTCCGGGTCGGTGGCGCGGCGCGCGGCGCTCCTCGCGATGAGGCGCTCCAGCTCGCGGCGCGCTTCCAGCAGCTTCAACTGGCTGCCCACGTTGATGTCCGTGACGATGACGCCGCGCCGCGGCAGGATCGACACCAGCCTTTCCCGCGCGAGCCGCTGCAGCGCTTCGCGGATCGGCGTGCGCCCGATGCCGGTGAGGACCGAGAGCTCGCCTTCGGACACGACGCGGCCGGGCGCGAGCTTCAACGTGACGATGAGCTCCTCCAGGTGCACATAGGCGAGCTCCGTGAGGCTCGAGGCCGGCGCGGCGGGCAGAGCCGTGCGCTTGCCCATCTCAGTGGTGTTTCCTCTTCTCGACCAGGGTCACGAACTTCTCGTACTCCTTCTCGTCGACGCCGTAGCTGTGGTCGTCGTCGGGAAACGTGCCGGCCCTCACTTCGCCGATGTATTGCGTGATGCCCTTCACGGCAACTTCGGTCAAGTTCGCGAAGCGCTTGGTGAACTTGGGCTTGAAGTCCGTGAAGACGCCGAGGAGATCGTGGCAAAGAAGGATCTGCCCGTCGGTGCCCGCGCCGGCGCCGATGCCGATGGTGGGGATGTCGAGCTGCCTGGAAATCAGGGCGGCGATCTTCGCCGGCACCGCCTCGAATTCCAGCATGAAGCAGCCCGCGTCCTGGATGGCGAGCGCGTCCTCGAGGATCTTCATGGCGCTCTCGGCGGTCTTGCCCTGGATCTTGAAGCCGCCGAACATCGCGATGGTGTGCGGCGTCATGCCGATGTGCGAGGCGGTCGGGATGCCGGCGTCCACCATCGCCTTCAGGATGTGCGCCTGGGATTTTCCGCCCTGCGGCTTCACCGCGTCGCTGCCGCCTTCCTGCATGAAGCGCGCGGCGTTGGCGAGCGCCTTGTCGACGGTGTGATAGCTCTGGTAGGGCATGCAGCCCAACGTGAAGGTATTCGGCGCGCCACGGCGAATCGCGGCGGCGTGCATCACCATCATGTCCATGGTCGCGGGGATGGTGCTGGGGTGTCCGTGCGCGATCATGGCGAGGCTGTCGCCCACCACGGCCACGTCCACGCCCGCCATCTCCGCCCATTTGGCCGACGTGTAGTCGGGCACGGACATGTAGACCATCTTCTCGCCGGTCGTCTTCGAGTCGCGGATCTCGAGGATCGTGCGCTTCTTGCGCTGGGCAGCCGGCGGGGGAGAGGACATGATTGACTTTCCTGTGATCGACAACTAATATATCAGCAGCCAGCTACCGCCGCAAGAGGCCAGAAATGATGACCGAACGCCAGCGCAATTTCCGCGAGAAGTACCTCGCCCAGGTGAGCCCCTGGTACAACGGGCTCTTCCACGTCGGCGTCATGTACGCGGCGGGGATCGCCGCGATCGGGTGGTGCGTCTCGCGGATGCAGGATCCCACTTGGGAATGGCTCCTCGTGATCCCGGTGGCGATCGGCGGCAATTTCGTCGAGTGGGGCATGCACAAGTTCGTGATGCATCGCCTGCGCGACGTCTTCGCGGTGCGCTCCATCTACGACCGTCACACCCGCCAGCATCACCAGTACTTCACCGACAACGATCCCACCATCCACTCGGTGAAGGAATTCCGCATCGTGTTCTTCCCGTGGCGCGTGCTGATCGTGCTCGCGGTCTTCGGCGGCATCCTCGGCTGGATCGCTTCCCTCGCGATCAACCCCAACGCGGGCTACGTGGTCTTCATCACGATGATCGGCCACTACATGGTCTACGAGACGTTCCACTTCTGCTGCCACGTGCCGGAGAACTGGTTCGTGCGCAACATGCCGTTCATCAACACCATCCGCCGCCACCACGCCGCGCACCACAACATGGGGATCATGATGCATTGCAACATGAACCTCACGTTTCCGGTGGCCGACTGGGCCATGGGCACGAGCGACTTGAAGCGCGGCCTGCTGGGCCATCTCTTCAACGGCTATGACGAGACTTACGTGAAGGAGGAACTGAAGCCCGTGATCGCCCGGTTCAGGACTTCCGAGACGCAGGACGCACGCTGCACGCTCGATGGGCCGAGGCTCGAGCCCGACGAGGTGAGCACCCTCGAGCAGGCGGTCGGCCACGCCTGAGCGCTCGATGAGATCCGTCTATCTCGTGCTGGACATGGAGAACGACCTCGTGAGCGACGACGGGCCCAACGGCAAGTCGCCGCTGGGCGCGCAGGTGAGGGAGCGCGGCATCGTCGAGAAGACCGCGAAGGCCATCGAGCGCGCGCGCGCCGCGGGCCTCGCGATCGGTTTCGTGCGCGTGGGCTTCTCGCCCGGTTACGCCGAATGCCCGGCGGCCTCGCCGGTCTTCGGCCCAGCGAAGGCGAACGGCCTCTTCAGGCTCGGCACGCCGGGCACGGAGATCCATTCGCGCCTCGCCCGCAAGGAAAGCGACTGGCTCGTCACCAAGCATCGCGTGAGCCCGTTCTATTGCACCGACCTGGAGACGTACCTGCGCGTGAACGGCATCCAACGCATTTTCTGCTCGGGCGTCTCGACGCAGGCTGTGGTCCAGGCGACGGTGCGCGATGGCCACGACCGGGACTACGCGATGGTGGTGCTGGAGGATTGCTGCGCGGCGCACTCCGCCGAGGAGCACCGCAACTCCATCGGCAGCCTCGGGCGCTTCGCCACCATCACGACGTCGGACAAGGTCGACTTCGCCGGCGCCTAGAGGGTCGCCAGAGTCGCGCGCGCGGATGCGCCGCGCCACTTTGTAGCCGTCCATGCCCGGCATGCCTTCGCCATCCGCCTCGTGGCGAGAGGCGTCAGCTCCAGCGGGTGCCGCTGTCGGTCGAAAGCACCTCGCGGCAGCGGTGCGGAAGCACCATGCCGAGCGCCGCATCCTCGACGGCGATCGCGCGGATCACCGGCGCCTGCGAGCGCATGGCGCCGAAGATGGTCGCGAATGCCACGTCCGCGGCGTCGCGCCCCGTGCCGAAACGCACGAAGCCCATGGGAATGCCGGTGCCGGACGGATCGAAGATGTACCAGCGGTCGCCTAGGAAGACCTCGACGTAGGCGTGGAAGTCCGGTGGCCCGAGCGCGGGATCGGCGCCGTAGTCGGTGCCGGTCACGAAGCGCGCGGGAATGTTCACCGCGCGGCAGAGCGCGATCATCAGGTGCGCGAAGTCGCGGCAGATCCCGACCTGCTCGATGAGTGTGTCGAGCGCCGAGGTGTTCGAGTTGGAGGTGTTGGAGCGGAAGGTGACGCGGCCATTCACCCAGTTCTCGATCGCCTGCACGCGGCTGTGGCCCTGGTAGAGGTGGCCGAACTCGCGGATCGCGAGCTTCACGAGCCGGTCCGACTGGCAATAGCGGCTGGGATAGATGTATCCGAGCACCTCGGAGGGAAGGTCTCGCACGGCGACCTCGGGGAGCTGCGCGGGCTCCGCGCGGTGGTGCGCGAGATCCACGGTGGCCGAATAGGAAAGCGCGAGGGGCCCGGGAAGCGCGCGCACGCGCAGGTAGCGGTTTCCGGTCGCGGGATCGGTGTGGACTGGCGCGGCAATCGGCTGGCTGACGAAGAGATTCTCGGACGAGATCGTCTGGCTTGCGGTGTGCGCCGCGTGGATGTTGAAGATGAAGTCGGCGCCGTACTCGTCGACCTCGTATCGCAAGTCGACTTGGAGCTGGAGGCGGACCTTCGGGGGCGGAGCATTCATTTCTCCAGTATGCACCGCGACGCGCACCTCACCGCACGTTCAAATGCCCGCGAACCACTGGTAGCCTTCATCTTCCCAGTAGCCGCCTTTGCCTCCCGCGATGTGCGCGAAGCTCTCGACCAGCTCGATGCGCATCACGTACTTCGCCATCTTGTAGCCGAGCTGGCGCTCGACGCGCACGCGGACGGGAGCGCCATTGGCCACCGGCAGCGCCGCGCCGTTCATCTCGTAGGCGAGGATCGTCTGCGGGTGGTGCGCGTCTTCCATGTCGATGCTCTCGTAGTACTTGTGCGAGCCATCCTCCTCCATGGGGTCTGCGCAGTGGAATACGACGAAGCGGGCGTTCGGTTGCGGCTTCACCCGGTCCAGCACCGCGTGAAGCGGGACGCCTTTCCACTTGCCGATGGCGCTCCAGCCCTCGACGCAATCGTGCCGCGTGATCTGCGTGCGGCTCGGCATCGCGCGGATCTCGGCGAGCGTGAGCTTCACCGGGTGCTCCACGAGGCCGTCGACCTGCAGCGACCAGTCCGCGAAATTTCCGGCGGCGAGCGCCTGGTATTCGGCGTTGGCGGGCATCGACGTGCCGTTGCTGCGGAAGGTGGGCGACAGGTCCGCCTCGGTGAATTCCTGCGCCATGGACTTGCGCGAAGTGGCGAGGTGCTGCGCGCCGCTCGTGAGCGATTCCCCCGCCGAGAGCACCTTGGGAAACCATTGGCTCGCGGAGAGCTTCTGGCATCCGGCGGCGAGGAGGGCTCCGGCGCCGCCCAAGAGGCGGGAGAGGAAACGGCGGCGATCATTCGGCATCATTGCGGGCCTCCGGCAGGGTGACGCGATACTTCCCGGTGATCATCGAGCGCAGGTTGTTCCAGAGCCCGGTGACGACGACCTCGAACACGTGGACGATCACGAAGGCGACGAGGATCCACGCCGCGATGAAATGCAGCGTGCGCGCCGACTGCCGGCCGCCGAAGAAATCCACCCAGCCCGGCAGCACGGTATCCGCCCATGGCGACATCGCGAGCCCCATGAGAATGAGGAGCGGAAGGACGCCGAAGATGATCGCGAGGTAGGCGAGCTTCTGGAGCACGTTGTATTCCTTCGCCGCCTCCCCCTGGGCGTGGCGAAAGCGCAGGTGGTCCCTGATCGACCGACCGACGCAGCGCCAGTCCCGCCGCGTGGGCGCGAGGTCGCGCGCGAGGTGGCGGGTCGCGATCGAATAGGCGATGTAGGCGATCGCGTTCAGCACGAAGAGCCACGCGAAGAAGAAATGCCAGCTGCGCGCCATGGAAAGCCACGCCGCGTCGGGGATGGTGAGCCACGAGGGGAAGCCGCGCGCGACGATATCGCCGTCGCCATCGGCCGAGGCGCCGAGCACGCCCGTGGTGTCGAACTCGTGCCCGAGGATGCGCGTGACGCCGGTCACGTTGCCTTCGTTGTCCTCGGTCGCGGCGAGCGCGAGGATCGGCGGCTTCCCGGTGTACGAGGACTTGCCCCAGTAGAGCGCGGGATGGGCGTTGAAGATCTGCAGCCCGCTCATGAGGAGGATCGTCGCGGACAGCACGTTGATCCAGTGCATGACGCGGATCGCGAGGCGGTGGCGTTTGTACAGGTAGCTGGACATGGCGCGATTCCTGGGGATGGGACCTCGAGGGATTGGTCCCGCATCCCGGCCGCTCCTTACACTATAGTCGATCCGGTATAGTCTTTTTTACCGCCGAGGGAGACTCTACCCATGCTGATGTCCGCCGCGGATTACCGCGAGTCGCTGCGCCGCTACCGCCCCAGCGTCTACGTCGAGGGCAAGCGCATCGAGTCGGTGGCCGACGAGCCGATGCTCGCCCCGGGCGTCAACGGGATCGGCGTCACCTACGATTTCGCGCTGCGCGAGTCGTCGCAGGCGTTGATGCGCACGCAGGCGCCGGGATTCGACGGACCGGTGAACCGCATGCTCGCCCTCCCGCGCTCGAGCGCGGACCTGCTGAACAAGCTGGAAGCGGTGCGCCTCGTGTGCCAGGAGACGGGCTGCGCGCAGCGCTACCTCGGCGGTGACGGCCTCTCCGCGATCTTCCACGGCACCCATCGCATCGACGCGGAAGAGGGCACCGGGTATCACGCGCGCTTCAAAGCCTATCTCGAGCACGTCTACGCGAACGACCTCACGCTCGGCATCGCCATGACCGACGCCAAGGGCGATCGATCGCTGCGCCCGGCCCAGCAGCCCAACGCCGGCGCGTACGTGCACATCGTCGAGCGGCGCGCGGACGGCATCGTCATCTCGGGAACGAAGGCGATCGTCACCGCCGCGCCCTACGTCCACGAGCTCCTCGTGATGCCGTGCCGCAACATGAGCGAGGCCGATCGCGATTTCGCCGTGTGCTGCGCGGTGCCCATCGATGCCGCGGGCCTCACCATCGTCGCGCGTCCCGCGGGGCGCCCCGGCGAGGCGGCGGCGAGCTTCAGCGGCAAGTACGGGCAATCGACGGGCGTTTGCCTTTTCGAGCGCGTGTTCGTCCCGTGGGAGCGCGTCTTCTGCGCCGGCGAATGGGCGCACGCAGGCGACATCCTCTACAACTACACGGCGCAGCATCGCCACACCTGCATCGCGGCGCGCGCGGGATTCGGCGACCTCCTCATCGGCGCGGGCGCGTTGGTGACCGAAGCCAACGGCGTGAACCTCGACGAGGCGCACAACCTTCGCGAGGCGATGATCGACCTCATCAAGATCACCGAGGGCTTCTACGCGTGCGGCGTCGCGGCCTCGGTCTATTGCGAGGAGAGCGACGCGGGAATCGTCACGCCGGACTCGGTCTTCGCCAACATCGGCAAGCTTCTCCTCGCCACGCAGATCTACGACATGCACCGCCTCGCGCACCATGTCTCGGGCGGAATGATCGTGGCGCTTCCCGGACCCGCGGAGGACCACAATCCCGCGACCGCCGGGCGGCTTTCCGAAGTCCTCACCGCGCGCTCCGACATTCCCTACGAGAAGCGCATCGAGGTGGCGCGCTTCCTCGAGGACCTCACCGCCTCGTACCAGGCGGGCTGGTATTCGCTCATCAGCCTGCACGGCGGCGGCTCGCCGGAGGCGATGAAGATGGAGATCTACCGCAGCTACCCCATCGGCAACAAGGTGGATCTGGTCGAGCGCCTCCTCGATCGCGGCGTGCTCGCCAACGAGACGCGCCGCATCACGCGCAACCGCCAGCCGGGCAAGTGCTGCGCGACGGGTTGCTTCGCGCCCGACGCGCCGCGCATGGTCGCGTTGCCGCGCCCGCCGGCAAAGACGCTCGCCGCCGATTGATGGGCACGCGCCTCGATCGCGACCGCGCGCTGCTCCTGGTGGTCGACGTGCAGGAACGCCTTGCACCGCACGTGGAGGCGGGCGAGGCGCTCATCGCCCGGTGCGAAGCGTTGATCGCGGCCGCCGGAAATTTCGGCGTCCCGAAGCTCCTCACCGAGCACTGCCCCGCGCAGATCGGGCCGGTGGTCGCGCGGCTGCGGGAGCGTTTCGCGCCGGGCGAGATCTTCGTGAAGTCGTATTTCGCCGCGACCGATCATTCGCAGTTCGCCGGGCGCCTCGCGCAGGGCCGCGACCAGGTGGTCGTCGCGGGAATGGAGGCCCACATCTGCGTGATGCAGACGGTGCTGGGGCTCGCCGCGGAGGGATTCGAGGTGTTCGTCGTGGGCGACGCCGTGGGCTCGCGGGCCGCGCGCCGCGATGATCGGGGCTACGCGCTCGAGCGAATGCGCGCCGCCGGCTGCACCATCGCCGGCACGGAGACCGTCCTCTTCGAGTGGACGCGATCGGGCGACGATCCCCGCTTCAGGGACACGCTCGCGCTGGTGAAGGGACTTCCCTAGGCTTCCTTGGCGCGGCCCTGGTGATCGAGGATGACCGCCGAGTGGAGGTCGGGAGCATCCCGCTTCAGGTGGACCGGGCGGAATACCCAGCGCGTGCCGGTCTCGGTGTCGCGCAGTTCTTCCTGGATCTTCCAGCCCGCGCTCACGGTGAGGCCCTGCTCGGCCATGCGCCGCTCGAGATCCGCCTTGGCCGCGGCGATGTGCGTGGCCATGTCGGAGGCGAGCATGCCGTCGATCTTGTTGTCGAGGCCGTGGGTGTCGGACCGATCCATGCGCATACGCTAATCCGGGCCCGGCTCGAATGCTGTAGGGATTGTCTGACCGTGATGTCGGAATATTCCCATCCGATGGCGTCGCCCGGCCGCGACGCAAGGCTTCAGCGCATCGCCTCCACCTGGATGCGCAGGTGAATCCTCGCCATTTCGGGATAGCGCGTCATGCCGAAGTCGGCGCGGTCGAGGTCGCCCTCGGCGTCGGCGCCGCAGACTTCGCGGCGAAAGAGCGGATGGGTCGTGCATTTGAAGGAGTTGATCCTTAAGCGCACCGGGCGCGTCACCGCGAGGAGCGTGAGCTCGCCTTCCACCGCGACGGGCGTGTCGCCCTCGAAGACCATCGGCCCGCGGTAGCGCATCACCGGGAAGCGCTCCACGTCGAGCCACTGGTCGGAGGCGGCGACCTCGTTCATGAGGCGATGGCCGAAGTCCACGCTCGCGGCGTCGACGCGGACCTCGACGCTGCCGGTGCGCGCCTCGCGGTCGAGCGTCACGGTGCCGGAGGTCTTGTCGAACTTGCCGCGCCAGACGGAGATCCCCATGTGCGGGAACTCGAAGCTGGGATAGGTATGGTCCGGGTCGATCTTGAATTGCTGCTCGGCCGCGGCGCAGGGCAGCGCGGCGAGCCACGCGAGGGCGAAACGCACGGCGCGCATCATTTCGCCTTTCCTCGCTTCTTCTTCGCGGCGATGTCGAGCCTCACCCACGTGGGCGCGTGGTCGCTCGCCTTCTCGAGCGCGCGCACCCAGGTGTCCACCCCCGCGTCCACCAGCGTGGGCGCGAGGACCGGATTGAGGAGCAGGTGGTCGATGCGCAGGCCGGCGTTGCGCGGCCAGTGCTGGCGGAAGTAATCCCAGAAGGTATAGACGCGCTCCTCGGGATGGCGCGCGCGCAGCGCGTCGAGCCAGCCCTGCGCTAGGAGGCGTCGGTAGCATTCGCGGCTCTCGGGCTGCAAGAGGGCGTCCTTCAGCCACGACTTCGGGTCGTAGATGTCGAAGTCGGTCGGCACCACGTTGTAGTCGCCGGCGAGCACCACCGGGTGCCCGCTGGAGAAGAGGCCTTTCGCGTGCGTGATGAGCCGCTCGAACCACGCGAGCTTGTAGTCGAACTTGGGACCCGGCTGCGGATTGCCGTTGGGAAGATAGAGGCAACCCACGAGGATCCCGTGGGCGGCGCCCTCGATATAGCGGCTGTGGTCGTCGCCGGGGCCGCCGGGAAGATCGCGACGCGTCTCGATGGGGTCGGCGCCCTTCGCGAGGATCGCCACGCCGTTCCAGGAGCGCTGCCCACGCCAGATGGCGCCGTAGCCCGCGTCGCGGATCGCGCCGATGGGGAAGCCCGTGTCGAGCGCCTTCAGCTCCTGCAGGCAGGCGACGTCGGGCGATTCGCGCTCCAGCCACTGAAGCAAATGCGGGAGGCGTGAGACAATCCCGTTCACGTTGAACGTCGCCACTTTCAGTCCACTCATGAAGACAACACTACAACATCTCCTTGCGATCGTCGTGTGCGCGGCGCCGGCCCTGGCCGGCGCGCAACCCCTGGCGTGGCCGGCGAAGCCCGTGCGCATCATGGTGGGCGCTTCCGCCGGCGGCGGCACCGACATCGTCGCGCGCATGCTGGCGGAGAAGTACCAGGCGATCTTCGGCCAGCCCTTCGTGATCGAGAACCGGCCCGGCGCGGGCAACACCATCGCCGCGGACGTCGCCGCGCACGCGCCCGCCGACGGCTACACGCTGCTCCTTGCGACCAATAGCGCGCAGGCGATCGCGCCTCACATGATGAAGCTCTCGTTCGACCCGATGAAGGACCTGGCTCCGGTCGCGCTCATCGTGGTCGTCCCCAACGTCGTCGCCACCGCGCCCACGGTAAAGGCCACGACGATCCGCGAGCTCGTGAGCGAGATCCGCGCCGCGCCCGAGGGCACGTACTCGTGCGGCTCGTCGGGGATCGGCAGCACGCAGCACCTCGCGTGCGAGGCCTTCGCGCTCGCCACGCGCACGAAGATCACGCACATCCCGTACAAGGGGTCGGCGCCCGCGCTCACCGACCTCGCCGGCGGGCAGATCCAGCTCGACTTCGACACCACCTCGTCGGCGATGGCCTTCATCCGCGGCGGCAAGGCCAAGGCGCTCGCGGTGATGACGCCGAGGCGCTCCGCGGAGCTGCCCGACGTGCCCACGCTCGCCGAGGCGGGCGTCGAGGGCGTCGAGATGTCCACGTGGTACGGGCTCTTCGCCACCGCCGGCACGCCGCGCGAGATCCAGGCACGGCTCCACGCCGAGACCATGAAGATCCTCGCGATGCCGGAAATCCAGAAGAAGCTCCAGGGCCTGGGCGGAGAGCCGGGCACGCTCACGGCGGCACAGTTCGGCGCGATGAACCGCGCGGACTTCGAGCGTTTCGGCAAGCTCGTGAAGGATGCCGGCATCAAGTCGGAGCAATAACGAACGCGAACGGGAATTGCGCGTCAGAATCTCCAGTGCGCTCCGATCTTCGTGTGATTGCCCTGATCGTCCTCCTCGCGGCGGCGGCGCCGGCGCTCGCGGAGCCGCCCAGCGCCTTCGCCGCTTGCGTCGGGGAGCTGCGCGCCGAGGCGGGGGCGAAGGGCATCACCGCGAAGACCTTCGATGCGGCGCTCGCCGGCGTGGAGCCCGACCAGACGGTCCTCGACGCGATGGAAGCCCAGCCCGAGTTCGAGACGCCGGTCTGGGAATACCTCGCCACGCTGGTCAACTCGCGGCGCATCTCCGAGGGCCAGCTGCGACTGGCCTCGTGGCGCGACGTGCTCGCCCGCGCCGAGTCCGAATACGGGGTCGACCGCTACACGATCGTCGCGGTGTGGGGCGTCGAGTCCGACTACGGGCGCATCATGGGCAAGCGATCGCTGGTGCGCTCGCTCGCCACCATCTCGTGCGCGGGCACGCGCCAGCGCTACTTCCGCAGCGAGCTCTTCGCGGCGTTACGCATCCTGCAGAACGGCGACGTGCGCCCCGAGGCGCTGCGTGGCTCGTGGGCGGGCGCGTTCGGCCATACGCAGTTCATGCCCTCGACATTCCAGAAGTCCGCGATCGACTTCGACGGCGACGGGCGCCGCGACCTGGTGGATTCCATCCCCGACGCCCTCGGCTCGGTGGCGAATTTCCTCAAGCGCGCGGGCTGGGTGAGCGGGGAGCCGTGGGGATACGAGGCGCGCCTGCCCGCGAACTACGAGGGTCCTTCCGGGCGACACGACCGCCGGCCGGTGCGCGAGTGGTCGCGCCTGGGTGTCCTGCGCGTCGACGGCACGGCCCTCACCGGGGAGGGCCCCGCGGCGCTGCTCCTGCCCGCGGGCACGCGCGGACCGGCCTTCATCGTCTTGCGGAATTTCGACGTGATCCACTCGTACAACGCCTCCGAGTCCTATGCGCTCGCCATCGCGCACCTCGCCGACCGGCTGCGCGGCGCCGGCCCGCTGCAGACATCCTGGCCCACCGACGACGCGGTCCTCTCGCGCACCGGGCGCCGCGAGCTCCAGGAGCGCCTCATCGAGCGCGGCTTTCTTGCCGGCGACGCCGACGGCATCGTCGGCTCGCGCACGGTCGCGGCGGTGAAGGCCTTCCAGTCGTCGGCGGGATTGCCCTCCGACGGCTACGCGAGCGCGAGCGTGCTGAAGGCGCTGAAGGATGCCCCCGTGCAGCCCTGAGCGCTCGGGGCGGCGGGAATACCTGAACTTTCGGGCTGTTCACGACTCTGACACGCGCGCTCTCGCGCATCACAAAATTACCCCACGGAGGGTTCATGAACAGATTCCTGAGCAGGCAGCGTATCGGTACCGCGCTGGTGGCGGCGTCGCTTTCGGTCATGGCGGGCTGCACGATGATGCACAACATGATGGGCAACGACAAGGAACGCGAGGAGCATGGCGGCACGCGCGCCACCATGGCGGGCATGGGCCGCATGGAAGCGGTCTCCCTGTCCGGCGCCCACGAAGTCCCCGCCGTGTACTCTTCGGCCTCCGGCACGGGCTCGGTCACCGTGGGCCGCGACCGCAGCGTGAAGGCGAAGATCATGGTGACCGGCATGAGCGCCACCGCCGCGCACATCCACATGGGCGCCGCGGGCGCCAATGGCCCGGTGATCGTCCCCTTCACCAAGTCGGGCGACAACACCTTCGTCGCTCCCGACGGCGCGAAGATGACCGAAGAGCAGTACGACGCATGGCACGCCGGCAGGACGTACGTGAACGTGCACAGCGCCGCGCATCCCGGCGGCGAGGTCCGCGCGCAGCTGAAGGGCGACAAGTAGCCGCGCTTCACCGAACGAAAACGGCGGCCCTCGGGCCGCCGTTTTTTTTTCGCAAGGCTCAGCTCGGGAACGCGGCCTCGAGATCGGCCACCTGCGCGCGATCGAGGGCGCGCACCGGCCGCTCGCCCAGCGCGAGCACGAGCTTCGCGGTGGCCTCGAGCTCTTCGGCGTTGTCCACCGCCTCGTCGAGCGACCTGCCGGATACCACCGGGCCGTGGTTGGCGAGGAGCACCGCGCGGTGCGTGCGTGCTTCCACGCGAACGGCCTCGGCGAGCGCGCGGTCGCCGGGGCGGAAGTACGCCACCAGGGGGAGCTTCCCCACGCGCATCACGAAGTACGCGGTGATGGGCGCGATCACGTCGCGTGTGTCCTCGTGCACCATGCACGAGATCGCCACCGCGCACGTGCAATGCAGGTGGACGATGGCGCGCGCGCCCGGGCGCTCGGCGTACATCGCGAGGTGCAGGAACCCTTCCTTCGACGGCGCGTCGCCGGAGAGGTGGCGTCCGTCGAGGTCCACCTTCGAGATCTTCAGGGGATCGAGCCGGCCGAGCGAGCTTCCCGTGGGCGTGATGAGGATTGCGTCGTCCAGGCGCGCGCTCAGGTTGCCGGAGCTGCCGTGCGCATAGCCGCGCTCGTAGAGCGAGCGGCCGCGCTCCACCAGCTGGTCCCGCAGTTCGTTTTCGGCCATAAGCTCGTGGGTCGATGGAAGTTGCGCTCCGAGATGGTAACCTCGAAGGCCAAGAGATTTCCACAACACGGAGCGCCCATGCTTCTCGGCGTCGTCGCCGACGACTTCACCGGCGCGAGCGACATCGCGAACACCCTCGCGCGCGGCGGGCTCGCCACCACGCAGTTCCTCGGCGTACCCGCGGCCGACGCGCCGGCATCGTGCGAGGCGGGCGTCGTCGCGCTGAAGAGCCGCTCGATCCCCGCCGAGCAGGCGGTGATCCAGTCGCTCGCCGCGCTGAAGTGGCTGAAGGCGCAGGGCTGCTCGCAATTCGTCTTCAAGTACTGCTCCACCTTCGACTCCACCCCGCGCGGCAACATCGGCCCCGTGGGAGAGGCGATGGCGCACGCGCTCGGCGCCGCGGGCGTGGTCGCCTGTCCCGCGTTTCCCGCCACGGGGCGCACCGTCTTCCAGGGCCATCTCTTCGTCGGCGACCGGCTGCTCAGCGAATCGAGCCTGCGCGACCATCCGCTGAACCCGATGACGGACGCGGACCTGCGCCGGTGGCTGCGCCAGCAGACGCGCGATGCCGTGGGCCTCGTCACGCGCGAGACGGTGGCGCGCGGCGCGAAGGCGCTGCGCGAAGCGCTCGAGGCGAGCGCGGCTCGCGGCGAGACCCTGGTGGTCGTCGACGCGATCGACGAATCGGACCTGCGGACCATCGGCGCCGCTTGCGCCGACGCCCCGCTCGTCACCGGGGGCTCCGGCATCGCCCTGGGCTTGCCCGCCAACTTCATCGGCAAGGGCCTCGCGCGCGGCGGCGATAGCGAGGTCGCCGGGATCGCCGGGCCCGACGCGGTGCTCGCGGGGAGCTGCTCGGCGCGCACGCTCGAGCAGATCGCGCGCCACCGCGCGCACCATCCGAGCCTCGCCGTGGAGCCAGGCGCGGTGATGGCGGGGCGAACGAAACCCGCGGACGTGGTCTCGTTCGTCATGGCGAACACCGGCAACGCGCCGCTCGTCTATTCGTCCGCGAGCCCCGCCGATGTGGAGCGCGTCCAGGACGAGTTCGGCCGCGAATCGGTCGCGCGCTCCATCGAGGGCTTCTTCGCGCAGAGCGCGCGCGCCCTGGTGGCCGCAGGCGTGCGCCGCCTCGTGATCGCCGGCGGCGAGACCTCGGGGGCGGTGGTCACGACGCTGGGGCTGAAGACGCTCGAGATCGGACCGGAGATCGATCCCGGGGTGCCGGCGCTTTTCTCGCGCGAATCGAACATCGCGCTCGCGCTGAAATCGGGCAACTTCGGCGCGCCCGGATTCTTCTACAAGGCGCTCGCCGTGCTCGCCCGCGGAGGCCATCGATGAAGGCGCTGCTTTGCAAGGCGTTCGGCACTGCGGACACGCTTGCCGTCGAAGAGGTTGCCGACGTGCGCGCGCCGGGCCCGGGCGAAGCGCGGATCGAAGTGCACGCCGCGGGACTCAACTTCGCCGACACGCTCATGATCGCCGGCAAGTACCAGGAGAAGCCCGCGTTCCCGTTCTCGCCCGGAATGGAATGCGCGGGCGTCGTGACGGACGTGGGCGAGGGCGTGACGGACCTCGCTCCGGGCGAGCGCGTGATGGCGATCACGGGCCACGGCGCCATGGCCGAGCAGGCAATCGCGCCGGCGAGCATGGTCTTCCGCATTCCCGAGTCGTTGAGCTCCGAGGCGGCCGCTGGCTTCCCGGTCACCTATGGCACCGTGTATTACGCGCTCGTCGATCGCGCGCGGCTCGCGAAAGGCGAGGTGCTGCTGGTCCTGGGCGCGGCCGGCGGCGTGGGCAGCGTCGCGGTGGAGATGGGCAAGCTCCTGGGCGCGACCGTGATCGGCGCCGCGGGCAGCAACGAGAAGGTGTCGCTCGTGCGCCGCCTGGGCGCCGATCACACCATCAACTATTCGACGCACGGCGTGAAGGACGGCGTGAAGGCCCTCGCGGCGCAAGGCGCCGACGTGGTCTTCGATCCCGTGGGCGGCGACCTCTTCGACGAGTCGCTGCGTTGCATCGCGGCCGAAGGGCGCATCCTGGTCATCGGCTTTGCATCGGGGCGCATTCCCGCGCCGCCGGCCAATCTCCTCCTCGTGAAGAATAGCGAGGTGATCGGCGTCTATTGGGGCGGCTTCGCGCGCCGCGACCCCGCGCGCAATCGGCGCAACTTCGAGACGATGCTCGGCTGGATCGACAAGGGCGTGCTGCGCCCGCCCGCCACGACGAGCTATCCCCTCGAGCGCGCCGGCGAGGCGATGCGCGCGCTCGTCGACCGGCGCTCCACCGGCAAGATCGTCATCTCGACGCGCGCCGGCTGAGGCCGGCGGGGTTCGGCGCGATCACCGAGTGTCCTGCAGGGCGAGGGCGGCGGCGACGATCGGCTTGGCCCACTGCGGCGTGCGCGCGAGGCTCGCGGGCCCGGCGATGCGCCCGAGCTCGACGTGCAGCACCAGCGCTGGCGCGGGCTCGAGGCCCCGCGCGGGATCGGCTTCGGCGCTGTTGTCGTAGACCCGCAGCGCCGCGAGCTTCGGCATGAGGTGGATGAGGTTGAGCCGGCTCCTCTCGTAGCGCTTGCGGATGTCGGCCGCTGGAATGTCGTGGCCGCCTTTCTTCACGCGCGCCTTCACGCGCGCCATGTGTTGCTCCACGCCCGCGAGGCCGGCGTACCAGACGTGGATCTCCACGCCCTCGCCCGCGGCACGCTCGAGGAGGCGTGCGATGGTATTGCCTCCGAGCGTGGTCTCGAGCGCGAAGTCCAGGCGAGCGGCCATCGCGCGCTCCAGCAGGCGCACGCCCTCGGTCCAGGCGGCGGCGTTGGCCTCGGCCTGCGTGAGCTTCGGGTTGCGTTTCAGCAGCGCGCGCGCCGCTTCGTCCGGGTTGAAGTAGTCGGCGCCGGCTTCGCGGAACATGGCTCCGCCGATGCTGCTCTTGCCCGCGCCGTTCACGCCCGCGAGGACGTAGATGCGCGCGGCGTGCGCCGCCGCCAAGGGCCTAGCGCTTGCGGGCGGCGCGCACCGCGGCACGCCCGAGGCGGGCGGGCGGCGCGTCGAAGGCGCTCGCCATCGCCTTCCTCGCCTTCCCGCCCTGCATGGCGTCGAGGAGGCGGTCGAATTGCGCGGTGAGCTCGCCCAGCGAGGCGGAGCGCGCGCGCAGGAGCGCCTGGAACTCGTCGTACGAGATGAGCACCGCCTTGGGCGTGTCGTGCTTGGTGATGGCGACCGCGCCGCCCAGGACGGCTTGCTCGAACACGGCGCCGAACTCGTTCTTGAAGCGCGAGGCGGGCACGCTCGGGATGTCGACGAGCTCGCCCAGGGAATTGCGGAAGGTGAGAGCGGCCATGGCGTCCTCCGGAAAAGACATTCAGGCCATTATAGCCCGAATGGCCTTTGCGTCTAATAGACGCACGGAACGAAGCGGCGCACCCGGCGCCGGTAGTCCGCGTAGGCCGGGTAGGCGCTTTGGAGCCAGCGCTCCTCGCGGCGCGACTTGAGGTCGAGGAAGGCGGCGAGGAGGAGCGTCGCGGCGGCCCCCGCGCCGCTTTGCCAGAGGAGCGCCCAGCCCACCGCGGCCGCGACGACGGCGACGTACATCGGATGGCGCACGAACCGGTAGGGACCGCGCGCGACGTGCGAGCCGCCCGCGAGCGGCTTCGGAAACGGCGTGAAGGACGGCCCCAGCGCGCGGCGCGCGGCCCAGGCGAGCACGATCGCCGCGCCGATGAGCGCGATCGCCGCCCAGCACGCGAGCCCCGAAGACAGTCGTCCGAGCCACGGCGGCAGCGCCAGGGCGGGCCCCAGCAGCGCCGCCTGCGCCAGGACCCAGGCGCCGCCGCGCCCGGCGAACGCGCTCAGGCGATGACCGCCGCCGCCGGCTCTTTCGAGACGAGCTCGCGCAGCACGAAGGGGAGGATGCCGCCGTGCAGGTAGTAATCCACCTCGATCGGCGTGTCGATGCGAAGGAGCGCCGGCACTTCCTTCACGGAGCCGTCCTTGCGGTGGATCACGAGCTTCACGTCCATCTGCGGCGTGATGCCGTCCTCGAGCCCCATGACATCGATCATCTCGTCGCCCTGGATGCCGAGGCTCTGCGCCGAGTCGGTGCCCTTGAACTGCAGCGGCAATACGCCCATGCCGACCAGGTTGGAGCGATGGATGCGCTCGTAGGAGCGCACGCACACCGCCTTCACGCCGAGAAGGAGGGTGCCCTTGGCCGCCCAGTCGCGCGAGGACCCCGAGCCGTACTCCTCGCCGCCGAAGACCACCGTGGGGGTGGACTGCGACATGTACTTCATGGCCGCGTCGTAGATGGACATCTGCTCGCCCGACGGCTGGAAAAGCGTGAGGCCGCCCTCGACGCGCGCGCCGTCGGCCTTCGGCGCCAGCATGAGGTTCTTGATGCGCACGTTGGCGAAGGTGCCGCGCATCATCACCTCGTGGTTGCCGCGGCGCGCGCCGTAGCTGTTGAAGTCGGCTTTCTGCACGCCGTTGGCGATGAGGTACCGGCCCGCGGGCGAGGTGTCCTTGATGGAGCCGGCGGGGGAGATGTGGTCGGTGGTGACGGAGTCGCCCAGCACCGCGAGCACGCGGGCGCCGTGCACGTCGTGCGCGCGGCCCGCGCTCATGCCGAAGTCCTTGAAGAACGGCGGCTCGGCGATGTAGGTCGATTTGGGCCAGTTGTACACCTGCCCCGTGGCGGTGGGCACCGCCGCCCACATCGGGTTGTCCTTGGTGAAGTCGCCGTACATGCGCCCGAAGACCGCCGGGTCCACCGCGTACTTGAGGAGCGCGTGCACCTCCGCGTCGGTGGGCCACACGTCCTTCAGGTACACGGGCTTGCCGTCCTTGCCGGTGCCGAGCGGCTCCGTCTCGAGGTCCTTCAGCACGGTGCCCGCGATCGCGTAGGCGACCACGAGCGGGGGCGAGGCGAGGAAGTTCGCGCGCAGGTTCGGATGGATGCGCGCCTCGAAGTTGCGGTTGCCCGAGAGCACCGCGGCGCAGACGAGGTCGTTGTCGACGATCGCCTGGTCGATGGGTTCGGCAAGGGGGCCCGAGTTGCCGATGCAGGTGGTGCAGCCGTAGCCGGAGACGTAGAAGCCGACGCGCTCGAGCGACTCGAGGAGCCCGGCGGCCTTGAGGTACTCGGTGACGACGCGCGAGCCGGGCGCGAGCGAAGTCTTCACGCTGTGCTTCACCGTGAGGCCCTTCTCGACCGCCTTCTTCGCGAGGAGCCCCGCGGCGATGAGCACGCTCGGGTTCGAGGTGTTGGTGCACGAGGTGATCGCGGCGATCATCACGTCGCCGGAGCCGATGTCGATGCCGTCCTTCGTCTTGAAGCGCCTGACGAGGTCCTCGGGCTTCTTGGAGAAGCCGTTGCTGGCGGGGGGCTGCGCGAAGAGCTCGGTGAACTTCCCCTTGAGCTTGCCCAGGTCGATGCGGTCCTGCGGGCGCTTCGGCCCGGAGACCGACGCGCGCACCGTGTCCAGGTCGAGGGACAGGACCTCCGTGTAGTCGATGTCGCTCACCTTGGAGACGCCGAACATCTCCTGCGCCTTCCAGTACGCCTCGAGTGCCGCCACCGCCTCGGCGCTGCGGCCGGTGTTGCGGTAGTAGTCGATGGTCTTCGCGTCCACCGGGAAGAATCCCATGGTGGCGCCGTATTCGGGCGCCATGTTGGCGATCGTGGCGCGGTCGGGCACGGCGAGCGACTGCGTGCCCTCGCCGAAGAACTCGACGAACTTGCCGACCACCTTCGCCTTCCTCAGCATCTCGGTCACGGTGAGCACGATGTCGGTGGCGGTCACGCCTTCGCGCGCTCGCCCCGTGAGGTTCACGCCGACCACGTCGGGCGTGAGGAAGTACACCGGCTGGCCGAGCATGCCGGCCTCGGCCTCGATGCCGCCCACGCCCCAGGCGACGACGCCCAGGCCGTTGATCATGGTGGTATGGCTGTCGGTGCCGACGAGGGTATCGGGATAGTAGACGCCGTTCTTCTCGAACACGCCGCGCGCGAGGTACTCGAGGTTCACCTGGTGCACGATGCCGATGCCGGGCGGGACGACCTTGAACGTGTCGAACGCCTGCATGCCCCATTTCATGAACTGGTAGCGCTCGCGGTTCCTCGAGAATTCCAGCTTAATGTTGAGGTCGAGCACGTTGGGCGCTCCGTAGTGGTCGATCTGCACCGAGTGGTCGACGACGAGGTCCACGGGCGCCAGGGGCTCGATCACCTTGGGGTTCTTGCCCAGCTTCGCCGCGACGCTGCGCATGGCCGCGAGGTCGGCGAGGACGGGAATGCCGGTGAAATCCTGCAGCAGGATGCGCGCGAGGACGAACGGGATCTCGTGGGTGCGCGCGTCCGTGGCCTTCCAGTTGGCGAGCTGCTTCACGTGCGCCTCGGTCACCTTCTTGCCGTCCACATTGCGCAGCACCGATTCGAGCACCACGCGGATCGAGATCGGCAGGCGCTTCACGTTCGGAAAGGTCTTCGCCAGCTCGGGGAGCGAATAGAGCTGGCCCGTCTTGCCGGTGGAAGTGGTGAAGGTCCTGAGGGTGTTGAAGGCGTTGTGGGGCATGGTCGTGGTCTCTAGGTGGAGAATTGGATCCCCGCCTCGCGCGGGGATGACGCTATCGCGTCATTTGCGTTCGGCGCGGCGCACCTGCACATCGTACGCGCGGCCCTTGTCGTCGGTGCAGACGCCGCCGCCGCGGCCCCCGCTGCTCCTGAAGTCGCAGCGCAGCCCGCTGCCGTCGGGCGCCGTGAGGAGCGCCTTCGATTCGCCGCCCTGAGGGTTGTCCATGGTGATGAAGGAGCCCATGCCGCCGCGGCGAAAGCCGAAGCCGGTGACGAAGCCCGTGGTGGTCGAAGGCGCCGTCTCGACCCAGGTGCCGGTGTAGTTGCGGCCCTCGATCGAGATCGAGATGCGGCCCTCGCCGCTGCCGCCATCCTCGGCGACGCCGCTGTAGAGCTTGCCGCTGTCGCGCGGCATCACGGTGAGCTGGTAGGTGGTGGCGCAGCCCGAGAGGGCGAGCGCCGCGATGAGTACGATGAAGCCGCGCATAAGTTTCCTTTCGCTAGATGACCATCATGTCGACGAACTCGTGGACCGGGGTCGCCTCGAGGCGCTTCGGGTCGAGGGCGAGCTCGAGGATGGCGGCGCGCTGCTTTTCCGGGAAGACGCGCGCCAGGTTGGTCTTGAATTTCTCGACGAGGAGCGGCATGCCTTCCTTGCGGCGGCGGCGGTGGCCGATGGGATACTCGACCACGATTTCCTTCATCTTCTTGCCGTCGTTGAACTCCACCGTGAGCGCGTTCGCGATCGAACGTTTTTCCGGGTCGTGGTAGTCCTTCGTGAACTGCTTGTCCTCGACGCACACGATCTTGTCGCGCAGCGTGTCGATGCGCTTGTCCTTCGCGACGGCGTCCTCGTAGTCCTCGGCGGTGAGGCGGCCGAAGAGGATCGGCACCGCCACCATGTACTGGATGCAGTGGTCGCGGTCCGCGGGATTGTTCAAGGGGCCCTTCTTGTCGATGATGCGGATGCACGCTTCATGCGTGCGGATGGTGATCTTCTTCACGTCCTCGGCGCTCTTGCCGAGGCGAAGGAGCTCCTCGTTGATCGTCATCGCCGCTTCCACCGCGGTCTGCGAGTGAAACTCCGCCGGGAAGGAGATCTTGAAGAGCACATGCTCCATCACGTAGCTGCCGTAGGGGCGCTGGAACCTGAACTCGTTGCCATTGAAGAGCACGTCGTAGAAGCCCCACGTCTTGGCGGTGAGGACCGACGGGTAGCCCATCTCGCCCGTCTTCGCGATCAACGCGAGGCGCACCGCGCGCGACGTGGCGTCGCCCGCCGCCCAGCTCTTGCGCGATCCGGTGTTGGGCGAATGGCGGTAGGTGCGAAGCGACTGGCCGTCGACCCAGGCGAGCGAGACCGCGTTGATGATCTCGTCCCTCGCGAGGCCCAGCATCTGCGCCACGACCGCGGTGGAGGCGACCTTCACCAGCACCACGTGGTCGAGGCCCACCTTGTTGAAGCTGTTCTCGAGCGCGATGCAGCCCTGGATCTCGTGGGACTTGATCATCGCGGTCAGCACGTCGCGCACGGTGAGGGGATCGCGCCGGGCGGCCACGTTGTTGCGCGAGATCCAGTCGGCGGTGGCGAGGATTGCGCCCAGGTTGTCCGAGGGATGGCCCCATTCCGCGGCGAGCCAGGTGTCGTTGAAGTCGAGCCAGCGGATCATCGTGCCGATGTTGAAAGCCGCCTGCACGGGATCGAGCTGGTGCGGCGTGCCCGGGACCTTCGCGCCGTTGGGAACCACGGTGCCGGGCACGATGGGCCCGAGGAGCTTGGTGCAGGCGGGATATTCGAGCGCCTCGAATCCGCAGCCGAGCGTGTCGATGAGGCAGTAGCGCGCGGTCTCGTAGGCTTCCTTCGACGTGACCCTGAACTTCATCACGTAGTCGACGATGTCCGTGAGGACCTTGTCGGGATCGGGGCGGACGTTGCTGATATGGGCGGACACTTTTGTCTTTACTTTCCTATCGGGTTAGGGCGGGGAACGCAGATGAACGCAGATGAAGCGCAGAGGGCCGCAGAGGAAATCCTGGACGAGTTCGAGTCGCTGCATCCATTGTCGCGAATCCCTGCACGCCTTTCTACGGCGATCTGCGCTTCATCTGCGTTCATCTGCGTTCCGGGCTGGAGTCATTTCCGCTTGGCAAGCGCAACGAACTCCAGGTTGTCGGGGCCGGTGTAGTTGGCGCTGGGCCGGATGATCTTGCCGTCGATGCGCTGCTCGATCACGTGCGCGCACCACCCGGAGGTGCGCGAGATCACGAAAAGCGGCGTGAACATCGCCGTGGGCACCCCCATCATGTGGTACGAGGTGGCGCTGTACCAGTCGAGGTTGGCGAACATCTTCTTCTCGCGCCACATCACTTCCTCGACGCGCGCGGAGATGTCGAAGAGCTTCATGTTCTTCGCGTCCTGCGAGAGGCGCCGCGCGACTTCCTTGATGATCTGGTTGCGCGGGTCGGCGATGGTGTAGACGGGGTGGCCGAAGCCGATCACCACCTGCTTCTCGCCCACGCGCTTCACGATGTCGCGCTCGGCGTCGTCCGCGTCGTCGTAGCGGCCGATGGTGTCGAAGGCGAACTCGTTGGCGCCGCCGTGCTTCGGGCCCTTCAGGGCGCCGATGGCGCCGGTGATCGCCGAGTACATGTCGGCGCCGGTGCCGGCGATGACGCGCGCGGTGAAGGTGGACGCGTTGAACTCATGCTCGGCGTAGAGGTTGAGCGAGGTGTGCATCGCGCGCACCCACAGCTCCGCGGGCTTCTTGCCGTGAAGGAGATGCAGGAAATGGCCGCCGATGGAGTCGTCGTCGGTCTCCACCTCGATGCGCCGCCCCGAGTGCGAGAAGTGGTACCAGTAGAGGAGCATCGAGCCGAACGAGGCCATGAGGCGGTCGGCGATGTCGCGCGCGGGGGCAAGCTTGTGTCCCTCGCCCTCGGGAAGCATCGCGCCCAGCGCCGAGCACGCGGTGCGCATCACGTCCATCGGGTGCGCGGAGGCGGGGATCGACTCGAGGATGTCCTGGACGTCCATGGGGATCCCGCGCAGGCCCTGCAGCTTGCGCTTGTACGCGGCGAGCTCCGCCGTGTTCGGGAGCTTGCCGTGCACGAGGAGGTAGGCGATCTCCTCGAACTCCGCGGCCTCGGCGATATCGAGGATGTCGTAGCCGCGATAATGGAGGTCGTTGCCGGTGCGCCCGACGGTGCACAGCGCGGTGTTGCCCGCGGGCACGCCCGAGAGGGCCACGGACTTCTTGGGCTTCGGGCCGGCGGCGGCGGCGGTTTCGCTCATGAATGCGTCTCTCTGATGGGGGTCACTTCGATTTCTGGAACAGGGCGTCTAGCTTCTGCTCGTAGTCGTGGTAGCCGAGGTACTTGTAGAGGTCGTCGCGCGTCTGCATGCCCGCGACGCTCGCCTTCTGCGTGCCCTGCTTGCGAAGCGTCTCGTAGACGTTCAGCGCGGCGAGGTTGGCGGCGCGGAAGGCCGAAAGCGGATAGAGCGCGATACCGATCCCGGCGCCACGCAGCTCCTCCAGGTCGAAGAGCGGCGTCTTGCCGAACTCGGTGATGTTGGCGAGCACCGGGACCTTCAGCGCGCCGCACACGCGCTTGTACATGTCGAGGTCGGTGATCGCCTCGGGGAAGATGCCGTCGGCCCCGGCTTCAACGCAGGCGCTCGCGCGCTCGAGCATGCGCTCGAAGCCCTCGGAGGCGAGGGCGTCGGTGCGCGCGATGATGAAGAAATCGCGGTCGGTCCTCGCATCCACCGCGGCCTTCACGCGGTCCACCATCTCCTCCTTCGACACCAGCTCCTTGCCGGGACGATGGCCGCAGCGCTTGGCGCCCACCTGGTCCTCGAGGTGCAGGGCCGCGGCGCCGAACTTGATCATGGACTTCACAGTGCGCGCGACGTTGAAGGCGCTCGCGCCGAAGCCCGTGTCCACGTCGACCATCAGCGGCAGGTCGCACGCGTCCGTGATGCGGCGCACGTCGGTGAGAACGTCGTCGAGGTTGGAGATGCCGAGGTCCGGCACGCCGAGCGAGCCCGCCGCCACCCCGCCGCCGGAGATGTAGATCGCCTTGTAGCCGCTCGCCCTGGCGAGGATCGCGTGGTAGGCGTTGATCGCGCCCACCACCTGCAGCGGCTTTTCTTCCTTCAGGGCCTGCCTGAACTTTGCACCGGGGGTCATGTTTGCCTAACGAGTGATGCGGGCGAAAACCTTTGGAACGCAGATGAACGCGGATGTAGCACAGATGGCCGCAGAAAAGACATGGCGTTTCGTGTTCCTGGTCGCAGGTGCCCGACAATTATCTGCACGTCTCGATCTGCGCTCATCTGCGTTACATCTGCGTTCATCTGCGTTCCAATGCCGTAGTCATCAAAAGAAAGCCGCGGAAGCGTCTTCGGGAAGCGCCACGCCGGTGACCTTCGCCTTCTGGAGCAGCTCCCAGAAATAGCGATAGGTCGCCCGATCGTGAAGCTCGCCGTGATACTGGATCGGTCCCCAGCTCGCGCGTTGCGCGGCGAGCAGGATCTCGGCGGCGTCCGCCACTTCCCCCAGGTCGGGCTTCATGGCGTCGACGATCGCCTGGATCTGCGACGGATGGATGCTCCACATGCGCAGGAAGCCGAACTCGTTCCTCGCGCGCCACGCGTCGCGGAACACGTTGTACGAATTCTTCAGGTCGAGCGAGACGTTGTGCGCGGGGACCACGCCGTGGGCGAGCGCGGCGCTCGCCACCCCGGTCTTGGCGCGGATGATGATCGGGTGCTCGAACTGCCCGGGCGAGCGCATGTTCGATGAATTCACCGCGCCGTGGAAGCCGCTCACGAAGTCCATGAGGCCGAAATCGAGCACCTGCACCGAGGCAAGCTGCGCGATCTCCCAGGCGTCGTGCAGCGCGCCATGGGTTTCGATCAGCACGTGCACGGCAATCTCGCGCTTCAGCTTCTTCTTCGCCGAGACCTCGCGCACATAGTCGATCATCTCGGCGGCCTGCGCGGCCGAGGTGCACTTGGGGATCGTCACGTAGGCGAGCACCTTGCCCGCGCCGCCCACGAGGATGTCGACGTCCTTCTTCCAGTGCGCGTGCGTGTAGTCGTGGATGCGCGCGCCCGCCATGGCGAATGCGTTGCGGCTCGAGGAGAGCACCTCGACGATCATCTCGGCGTGCCGCCTTTCCTTGCCCGCCTCGGCGCCGTCCTCGCAGTCGCAGGTGATGTCGAAGACGCGCCCCATCTTCGCCTGCAGCTCGAGCGCCTTGCCGATGAGCTTCTCGCTGCCGGCGAAATGCTCGCAGGCGGGAATCACCGGGAAGGGCTTCTCGCCGGCGAAGAGCGCGTCGCTCGGATGGGGGGCGTTGGCTTTGGAAGGCATGAAGGCTCCGGAGACTTCTATTTTAGGGCTTTTGGCGGCGGGGAATGAGGACGGAATAGTCGAGGTCGAGCACCACGACCTCCTTCCCCTCGGCGTGCTTGAAGCCGGTCATGCGAAGGCGCAGCGCCCCCACGTCATCGCGGCCGGGGATCGCCTCGCGCGCGCTCACCGCGTGGCGACAGTAGAGCGTGTCGCCCGCGAAGGTCGGGTTCGAGTGGGCGCCGCCGTGGATTGCCGCCACCGCGAAGGCGTTCTCGAGGCCGTCGTGGGAGAGGGCCCGGCAAAGCGAGATCACGTGGCCGCCGTAGACCAAGCGCCGGCCGAACGCGTTGCCGCGCGCGAGGTCGGCGTCGAAGTGGACGCGCGCGTTGTTTTGATAGAGGCGCGTGGCCGTCATATGGTCGGATTCCTCGACGGTCATGCCGCCGGGGTGCGAGAGGGCCTCGCCCGGCGTGAAGTCTTCCCAGAGGCGCTCGCTTCCCGTGTGGCGCGGCTCGAGCGCCGCGGGCTTGAGGAATGCGGGAACGCCGTATTGCGAGGGCTCCACGTGCGCAGGAAGCTGCGGGACCACCGCGGCAGCGGCGTGATCGGCGCCGCGCGCCTCGCGCATCGCCACCATCACCCAGCGGTTCCATCCGAGGACCTCGATCCCTTCCTGGTTGAGGGCGCGCGAGCGCACCCAGACCACGCCGCTGCGGCCGTCGGAGTTCTGCTTGGCGCCCACCACGAGCGATTCGCAGGCGAGCGTGTCGCCGGCATAGACCGGCGCGATGAAGCGCACGTCCGCGTAGCCGAGGTTGGCGATCGCGTTGTACGAGATGTCCGGCACGGTCTTGCCGAACGCCGTGTTGAACACGAGGAAGTCGTCGAGCGGGCGCGCGCGGTGGCCCATGGCGAGCGCGAGCGGCTCGCAGCAGTGCACGGGCTGGCGCGCGCCGGTAAGCCCGATGTAGAGCGCCGCGTCGCCCTCGGTGAGCGTGCGCGGGGTCGCGTGGTGGAAGCGCCGGCCGACGGCGTAGTCCTCGAAGAAATAGCCTGCCGCCGGACGCGGCGCTGCGTAGGGCGCAAGCGGCGCGGTCACTGCCCGCCTTCGAGCTTCTCGATCATGTCCGAGAGCGCGAGGAGCCGCCTCGCCGCCTTCACGTGATGGCCTTCGATGAGGCGGCCGTTCACCACCACGGTGCCGCGGCCCTCGCGGTTGGCTTTCTCGAGCGCCTCGATCACCTCGTCGGCCGCGGCGAGGTCATAGGGCTTGGGTGTGAAGGCGTCGTTGCAGTAGGGAAGCTGGAAGGGATGCACGAGGCTCTTGCCGTCGAAGCCGAGGTCGCGCCCGAGGCGGCACGCGAGCTCGAAGGACTGCATGTCCTTCAGGTCCGTGGAGATGCCGTCGACCACCGCGCGGTCGTAGGCGCGCCCGGCGAGAAGCACGTGCGAGAGCGAGTGGATGAGCGCGATGCGATCGGGCGTGCGCCGTCCATGGAGCTGGTTGAGAAGGTCGGAGGTCGCGATCACGAGGCAGGCGATGCGCTCCGAGGCCGAGGCGATCTCCTCGGCGCGCAGCACCCCCAGCGGGCTCTCGATCATCAGCATGATCGGCAGGTGCTTGCCGCCCGACGCGTCGAGGAGGGCGAGCGCCTCGTGGACGTCGGCCTTCGATTCCACGTTGGGGAAGAGCACCGCGTCGGCGCCGATGTTGGCCACCGCCTTCACGTCGTCGCGGCCCCAGGGCGAGTCGAGGTCGTTCACGCGCACCACCACTTCGCGCCGGCCGTAGCCGCCGGCGAGCACCGCCTCGCTCACGAGCTTGCGCGACTCGATCTTCTTGTCGACGAGGATCGGGTCGCCCAGGTCGAGGATCACCGAGTCCACCCGCAGGGTCCGCGCCTTGTTCAGGTAGCGCATGCTGCAGCCCGGGACATACAGCATGGAGCGGCGCGGTCGGTAGTAGGGGTTCATGGGTAGGGGACTGAATAGGAAGGAGAAAACGTTCCTGAACGGCGGGGCGAAAGAGATATCTTATATAAGACAGCCCCGAAAAGCTATGCTAGGATGTCCGAAGTATGAAAAAATCGTCGGCGACCCCTTCGTTCCGGCCACTATACGAGCAGATCAAGATCCTGCTCACGCAAAGCCTGATGGCGGGCGAATGGAAGCCCGGCGAGGCGATCCCCTCGGAGGTCGAGCTCGCGGCGCGATTCCGCGTGAGCCAGGGAACGGCTCGCAAGGCGATCGACGCGCTGGCCTCCGAGCACATCCTGGTTCGCCGCCAGGGCAAGGGCACCTTCGTCGCATCCCATAGCGAGCCTTCCTATCAATACCGATTCCTTCGCGTTACGCCGGATTCCGGGGAGAAGCCCCACCCGCAGAACCTCTTCTTCGGGCTCGAGCGCGGCAAGGCGAGCGGCGACGCCGCGCATGCGCTCGGCCTCAGGCCGGGCTCGCCGGTGATGGGGTTCAAGCGCGTGATGTCCTTCGGCGGGCGTCCCATGATCCTCGACGACATCGTCTTCGCGCCGGGCCAGTTCCCCGGGCTCACGCTCGCGGAGCTCGAGGAGTTCGCCGGCTCCGTGTACAGCTTCTACGAGACGGTCTTCGGCGTGCGCATGATCCGCGCCGAGGAGCGCCTGCGCGCGGTGGCCGCCGACAGCTTCGCCGCGGCCCACCTCAAGGTCGCGCAGGGCGCGCCGCTGTTGTGCGTCGAGCGCATCGCCTTCACCTACGGCGACAAGCCCGTCGAGTGGAGAAGGGGCCTTTGCCGCACCGACGGTTTCTCGTACTACAACGAGCTGAGCTAAAATCGAAAGCTTGCGAGGAATAAAAGCATGAGCGCTGCGCCAAAACCCCGTCCGAAGTACTACGACCTCAACCTCGCGCACCTCCCACCCCCCGGGCTCGTCTCCATCTTCCACCGCGTCTCCGGTGCGCTCCTCTTTTTCCCGATCCTGCCGATCGTCCTCTACATGCTGCACGTGACGCTCGGCTCCGAGGCGGGCTTCGCGCGCTGGCACGAGTTCTTCGCGCGCCCCGTGGTGAAGCTCATCGTGATCGGCGCGGCGTGGCTCTACGCGCACCATTTCTACGCGGGCATCCGCTTCCTCCTGCTCGACCTGCACATCGGCGTCGAGAAGGCGCCCTCGCGCACCTCCGCGATCGCCGTGCTGGCGCTCGGCGCCGCCACGGCGATCTTCATCGGCTGGCGGCTATGGTGAGGCAATACTCGAAGGTGCCGGTCGGCGCGCACTACGGCCTGGGCGAGTGGCTGCTGCAGCGCCTCACCGCCGTCGTGATGGCGATCTACTCGATGGTCATCTTCATCGGCGTGATGCTGATGCCGCCGCGTTCGTACGCCGACTGGCAGGACTTCTTCTCGCCCGCGCTCTTCCGTGTCGCGACGATGCTCTTCGTCGCCGCGCTCCTCTACCACGCGTGGGTCGGCATGAGAGACATCCTCATGGATTACCTGCGCACCACGGGCGTGCGCCTCGCGGCGCAGGCGGTGGTGGGCCTCGCGCTCTTCTTCTACCTCGTCTGGACGGCGTCGATCCTCTGGGGGATCCCGCGATGACGATCCCGGTGCGCAAGTTCGACGCGGTGATCGTCGGCGCGGGCGGTTCGGGGCTGCGCGCGGCGCTCGAGCTCGCGAGCCAGGGGCTGCGCGTGGCGGTGCTCTCGAAGGTGTTCCCGACGCGTTCGCATACGGTCGCCGCCCAGGGCGGCATCGGCGCCGCGCTCGGCAACATGGGCGAGGACAGCTGGCTCTGGCACATGTACGACACGATCAAGGGCTCCGACTACCTCGGCGACCAGGACGCGATCGAGTTCATGTGCCGCATGGCCCCGGAAGTCGTGATCGAGCTCGAGCACTACGGCATGCCTTTCGACAGGAACGAGAACGGCACCATCTACCAGCGCCCCTTCGGCGGCCACTCGGCGAACTTCGGCGAAAAGCCTGTGCAGAGGAGCTCGTGCGCCGCGGACCGCACCGGCCACGCGATGCTTCACACCCTCTATCAACGCAACGTCCACGCGAAGACGCAGTTCTTCGTCGAGTGGATGGCGTTGGACCTCATTCGCGATTCCGAAGGCGCCGTGGTCGGCGTGACCGCGCTCGAGATGGAGACCGGCGAGATGGTGATCTTCCACGCGCGCACGGTGCTCTTCGCCACCGGCGGCGGCGGACGCATCTATCACTCGTCCACCAACGCCTTCATCAACACGGGCGACGGCCTGGGCATGGCGGCGCGGGCCGGCATCCCGCTCGAGGACATGGAATTCTGGCAATTCCATCCGACCGGTGTGGCGGGCGCCGGCGTGCTCATCACCGAGGGGGTGCGCGGCGAGGGCGGATACCTGCTGAACAAGAACGGCGAGCGCTTCATGGAGCGCTACGCGCCCACCATGAAGGACCTCGCCTCGCGCGACGTGGTCGCGCGCGCGATGGCCACCGAGATCAAGGAAGGCCGCGGCCTGGGCGAGCACGGCGAGTACCTGCTCCTGAAGCTCGACCACCTCGGCCTGGAGACGATCGAGAAGCGCCTGCCCGGCATCCGCGAGATCGCGATGAAGTTCGCGAACGTGGACCCGGTGAAGGATCCGATCCCGGTGGTGCCCACCGCGCACTACCAGATGGGCGGCATCCCGACCAACTACCACGGCGAGGTGATCGTCCCCGCGGGCGGCAATCCCAACGTGCCCGTGCCGGGCTTCTACGCCGCGGGCGAATGCGGCTGCGCCTCCATCCACGGCGCCAACCGCCTCGGCACCAACTCGCTCACCGACCTGCTGGTGATGGGAAAGAGCTCGGCGCTTTCCATGATCCAGTACCTGAAGGTGAATCCGAAGTACCGCGAGCTGCCGGCGGGCGCGGGCGACTTCTCGGCCACGCGCCTGAACCGCTTGGAGACGCAGACCGGCGGCGAGGACGTGAACGAGGTGAGGGCCGAGATCCAGCGCACCATGCAGGTCCACGCCGGCGTCTTCCGGTTCCCGGACCTCCTCGCCCAGGGCGTGGCGAAGATCAAGGCCGTGGCCGAGCGCGCGCGGCGTACGCAGATCAAGGACAAATCGAAGGTCTTCAACACCGCGCGCATCGAGGCGCTCGAGCTCGACAACCTGGTGGAGACCGCGCGCGCGACGATGATTTCCGCCCAGGCGCGCCAGGAAAGCCGCGGCGCCCACGACCGCGCCGACTTCCACTCGCGCGACGACGTGAACTGGCTGAAGCACACATTGTGGTATCGCGAGGGCGACCGGCTCGATTACAAGCCGGTGAATCTCAAGCCGTTGACCGTTGAAACCTTCGTCCCGAAAGCGCGGGTGTACTAGCCATGAAATTCAGAATCCAGCGCTACGATCCCGACAAGGACGCCAAGCCCTACATGCAGGATTACGACATCGAGATGGGTCCCTCGGACCGAATGCTCCTCGATGCGCTCATCCGCATCAAGGCGTCCGACGACTCGCTCGCGCTGCGCCGCTCGTGCCGCGAGGGCGTGTGCGGCTCCGACGCGATGAACATCAACGGCAAGAACGGGCTCGCGTGCATCACCAAGCTCGCCGGCATCCCCGAGCCGGTGGTGATCAAGGCGCTGCCGGGCCTGCCGATCATCCGCGACCTGATCGTCGACATGACGCACTTCTTCGCGCAGTACCACTCGGTGAAGCCCTACCTCGTGAACGACGAGCCGCCCCCCGAGAAGGAGCGCCTGCAGTCTCCCGCCGAGCGCGAGCAGTTGGACGGCCTCTACGAATGCATCCTGTGCGCATGCTGCTCCACCGCGTGCCCGAGCTTCTGGTGGAACCCGGACAAGTTCGTCGGCCCCGCGGGCCTGCTGAACGCCTATCGCTTCATCGCCGACAGCCGCGACACCGCGGTGAACGAGCGCCTCGACGACCTCGAGGATCCGTATCGCCTCTTCCGCTGCCACACGATCATGAACTGCGTGGACGTGTGCCCGAAGGGGCTCAATCCGACGCTCGCCATCGGTCGCATCAAGGAGCTGCTCGTCAAGCGCGCGGTTTAGTTGCAAATCATTCGTGGACGAGAGAACCGTCGAGCGTTTGAAATGGAAGAGCCGGCGCGGGCTGCTGGAGCTGGACATCGTGTTCGAGCGCTTCTGGAGGGGCGCCGGGCGCGCGATGGACGCGGATGAGGTCGAGGCGCTGGAGCGTTTGCTGGCGCTGCCGGACAACGATTTGCTCGACCTCGTGATGCGACGGGCCGAGACCCCGGAGGCGAGCCTCAGGGAAATGGTGGAACAACTTCGCGCTGCATGAAACGGAGCCAGGAACAATGGATGCCAAAGCCAAGGTCACACTCAACTACGGTGCCGACAAGAACCTCGAGCTGCCCACCTACGGCGGCACGATCGGCCCCGACGTCTTCGACATCCGCGCGCTCTACGCCAAGACCGGGATGTTCACCTACGACCCGGGCTTCATGTCGACGGCATCCTGCCAGTCGAAGATCACCTACATCGACGGCGACAAGGGGGTGCTCCTCTATCGCGGCTACCCGATCGAGCAGCTCGCCGTGCACTGCGACTTCCTCGAGGTGTCCTACCTGCTGCTGAACGGCGAGCTGCCGGACAAGGACCAGAAGCACGACTTCGACTGGACGGTCACGCGCCACACCATGGTGCACGAGCAGCTCGCGCGGCTCTTCCAGGGCTTCCGGCGCGACTCCCACCCGATGGCGGTGCTGGTGGGCGTGGTCGGCGCGCTCTCGGCCTTCTACCACGACTCGCTCGACATCAATAACCCGGAACATCGCGAGATCTCCGCTTTCCGCCTCATCGCGAAGCTCCCCACCATCGTCGCGATGGCCTACAAGTACAACATGGGCCAGCCGTTCATGTACCCCAGGAACGACCTGCGCTACACGGCGAACTTCATGCACATGATGTTCGGCGTCCCCGCCGAGGAATACGAGGTGAACGACGTCCTCGTGCGCGCGCTGGACCGCATCTTCATCCTGCATGCCGACCACGAGCAGAACGCCTCGACGTCCACGGTGCGCCTGGCCGGCTCCTCGGGGGCGAACCCTTTCGCGTGCATCGCATCGGGCATCGCGTGCCTGTGGGGGCCGGCGCACGGGGGCGCCAACGAGGCGGCGCTGCAGATGCTGATGGACCTGCAGAAGGAAGGCGGCGAAGCGAAGCTGGGCGAGTTCGTGAAGAAGGTGAAGGACAAGAACTCCGGGGTGAAGCTGATGGGCTTCGGCCACCGGGTCTACAAGAACTACGACCCGCGCGCCAAGCTCATGCAGGAGACCACGCGCGAGGTGCTCGACGCGATGGGCCTGCACAACGACCCGCTCCTCAAGCTCGCGATGACCCTCGAGAAGATCGCCCTCGAGGACGAGTACTTCGTCTCCCGCAAGCTCTACCCGAACGTGGACTTCTACTCGGGCATCGTGCAGCGCGCCCTCGGCATCCCGACCTCGATGTTCACGTGCATCTTCGCGCTCGCCCGCACCGTGGGCTGGATCGCGCAATGGAATGAAATGATCTCGGATCCCGAGCAGAAGATCGGGCGCCCGCGCCAGCTCTACGTGGGCCCCGCGCAGAGGGATGTGGTGCCGATCGCGAAAAGGAAGGCGTGAGGCGTGAGGCGTGAGAAAGAGAGAGTGTCATGGCTAGCGTGATGAAGGATTTCGAGGCGTCGTCGAACCTCTACGGCTCCAACGCGCCGTACGTGGAGGAGCTCTACGAGCGCTACCTCGCCGACCCGGCTTGCGTGGACGCCTCGTGGCGCGCCACGTTCGACGCGTGGCAGAAGGACAACGCCGCGAGGAAGGACGTGCCGCACTCCCCGGTGATCGCCGCCTTCGGGAACCTCGCGCGCGCTCCGCAGGCGGGCGCGCTCGCCGCCGCGGCCGGCGACGGCAAGGAGCTGAAGGTCCTGCAATACATCCGCGCACACCGCGTGATGGGCTCGCGCTACTCGCAGCTGGATCCCTTGAAGCGCCTGGAGCGAACGCCGGTTCCCGAGCTCGAGCTTTCCTGCTACGGCCTCGCCGAGGCCGACATGGACCGCGAGTTCTCGCCGGGTTCGTGGCAGGGCATGAGCGGCCCGGCGAAGTTGCGCGACATCGTCGCCAACGTGAAGAAGACCTACTGCGGCACCGTCGGCATCGAGTACATGTACATCTCGAACACCGCCGAGAAGCGCTGGATCCAGAAGAAGTTCGAGGGGACGCTCTCCACGCCCAGCTTCGACGCCGGCGAGAAGCGCTGGATCCTCGAGCGCATCACCGCCTCCGAGACGCTCGAGCGCTACCTGCATACGCGCTACGTCGGCCAGAAGCGCTTCTCCGGCGAGGGCGGCGAGAGCATGATCCCGATGCTCGACACCGTGATCGAGAACGCCGGGGCCAAGGGCGCGAAGGAAGTGGTGATCGGCATGGCGCACCGCGGGCGCCTCAACGTGCTCGTCAACACGCTCGGCAAGATCCCCGCCGACCTCTTTTCCGAGTTCGAAGGCAAGCATGCCGACGACCTCTCCTCGGGCGACGTGAAGTATCACCAGGGCTTCTCGTCGGACATCAACACCGCGGGCGGCGCCGTGCACCTGACGCTCGCCTTCAACCCGTCGCACCTGGAGATCGTGAACCCGGTGGTCGAAGGCTCGGTGCGGGCGCGCCAGCACCGGCGCGGCGACCACACCGGCGACCAGGTGTTGCCGCTCCTCATCCACGGCGACGCCGCCTTCGCGGGGCAGGGCGTGGTGATGGAGACGATGGCGCTGTCGCAGACGCGCGGCTACAAGACGGGCGGCACCGTCCACATCGTCGTGAACAACCAGATCGGATTCACCACCTCCGACACGCGCGACGCCCGCTCGTCGCTGTATTGCACCGACATCGCGAAGATGATCGAGGCGCCGGTCTTCCACGTGAACGGCGACGACCCCGAGGCGTGCGTATTCGTCTCCGCGATCGCCGAGGAGTATCGCCGCACGTTCCGCAAGGACGTGGTGGTCGACCTCGTGTGCTTCCGCCGCCTGGGCCACAACGAGCAGGACGAGCCGTTCGTGACCCAGCCGCTCATGTACAAGAAGATCGCGCAGCACCCCGGCACGCGCAAGCTCTACGCCGACAAGCTCGAGCGCGAGGGCGTCGTGAAGGCGGGCTTCGGCGACGAGCTCGTGACGAGCGTGCGCGCCGCGTTGGACGCCGGCAAGGGCACCAATCCCAAGATCCTTTATGGCCTGAAGCCCGCGCTCGCCATCGACTGGGCGCCCTACATCGGGGTGGACTGGCGCCAGCCGGCGGAGACGGCGGTGGCGCTCCCAAAGCTGAAGGAGCTCGCCAGGCGCCTCACCGATATCCCCGCCAACTTCAAGCTGCATCCGTCGGTGGAGCGCCTGCTCGCTGCGCGCCGCGAGATGGGCGAAGGCAAGCACAACCTCGACTGGGGCATGGCGGAGAACCTCGCCTACGCTTCGCTCGTGGACGAGGGCCACCCGGTGCGCCTCTCGGGGCAGGACGCGGGACGCGGCACCTTCGCGCACCGCCACGCCGTGCTGCACGACCAGAACCGCGAGAAATGGGATGCGGGCGTCTACATCCCGCTGCAGAACATCAAGGAAGGCCAGGGCAACTTCGTCGTCATCGACTCGCTCCTGTCCGAGGAAGCGGTGCTCGGATTCGAATACGGGTACTCGACGGCGCAGCCCTTCGAGCTCGTCATCTGGGAGGCGCAGTTCGGCGACTTCGTGAACGGCGCCCAGGTGGTGATCGACCAGTTCATCGCTTCCGGCGAGGCCAAGTGGGGCCGCATGTGCGGGCTCACGATGTACCTGCCGCACGGCTACGAGGGGCAGGGTCCGGAGCACTCCTCGGGGCGCCTCGAGCGCTTCCTGCAGCTTTGCGCGGAGCACAACATCCAGGTGTGCGTGCCGTCGACGGCGGCGCAGTTCTTCCACATGATCCGCCGCCAGATCGAGCGTCCCATGAGGAAGCCCCTCATCGTGATGACGCCGAAGAGCCTGCTGCGCAAGAAGGAGGCCTCGTCGCCGCTCGCGGACCTCGCGTCCGGCGCCTTCCAGGTGATCCTCGCCGAGACCGAGAAGCTCGCCGCGAAGAAGGTGAAACGCGTCGTCTTCTGCGCGGGCAAGGTCTACTACGACATCGCCGCGGAGCGCGCCAAGCGCGCGATCGAGGATGTCGCCGTCGTGAGGATCGAGCAGCTCTATCCGTTCCCGCACGACGAGTTCCAGGCGCAGATCGACCTCTACCCCAACGCGAGGAGCGTGGTGTGGGCGCAGGAAGAGCCGGGCAACCAGGGCGCGTGGCACCGCATCCAGCATTACCTGCTGAACCACATGCGAGCCGACCAGCAGCTCACCTACGCGGGCCGCGCCTCGTCGGCTTCGCCGGCGGTGGGCTACCTGCAGCTGCACAACGAGCAGCAGAAGGATCTCGTGGAGGCGGCGTTGAACGGCAGCACGGCGTCGAAGAAGGAAGCGGCGTAAGAGGCATGAGGCATGAGGCATGAGAAAAAGAGGAAACAACGATGCAAGTTGAAGTGAAGGTTCCGCAGTTATCCGAGTCGGTCTCCGAGGCGACGCTGGTCGCGTGGCGCAAGAAGGCCGGCGAGGCGGTGAAGCGCGACGAGAACCTGATCGACGTCGAGACCGACAAGGTCGTGCTCGAGCTGCCCGCGCCCGCCGACGGCGTCCTCGCGAAGATCATGAAGAAGGACGGCGAGAGCGTCACGAGCGGAGACGTGATCGCGATCATCGATACCGAAGGCAAGGCGACAGCCGCCGCCGCGCCCGCCGCCGAGAAGAAGGAAGCTGCCCCCGCTGTCACACCGGCGAAGGCCGGAGCCCAATCACCCGCCGTCTCGGCGCCTTCCGCTTCACCGTCAGCCGCGAAGATCGCAGCGGAGAAGGGCGTCGACCCTGCCGCCGTCCAGGGCACCGGACGCGACGGGCGCGTCACCAAGGGCGATGTGTTGGGCGCGACCGCTCCAGCACGGGGCGAGGCCGCTCTCGCGCCTCGTGCCTCGATTCCCCAGCCCTCCCTCGGAGGGCGTACGGAACAACGCGTCCCGATGTCGCGCTTGCGGCAACGAATTGCCGAGCGCCTCGTGCAGTCGCAATCGACCGCCGCGATCCTCACCACCTTCAACGAGGTCAACATGGCCCCGGTGATGGACCTGAGGAACCGCTACAAGGAGAAGTTCGAGAAGGAGCACGGCGTGAAGCTGGGCTTCATGTCGTTCTTCGTGAAGGCCGCGGTGCACGCGCTGAAGAAGTATCCGCTGGTGAACGCCTCCATCGACGGCACCGACATCGTCTACCACGGCTACTACGACGTGGGGGTGGCGGTGGGGAGCGAGCGCGGCCTCGTGGTGCCGATCATCCGCAACGCCGACCAGCTGACCTTCGCCGAGATCGAGCAGACCATCGCCGACTTCGGCAAGCGCGCCAAGGACGGCAAGATCACGCTGGAGGAGCTCACCGGCGGCACGTTCTCGATCTCCAACGGCGGGGTCTTCGGCTCGATGCTCTCGACGCCGATCATCAACCCGCCGCAGAGCGCGATCCTGGGCGTGCACGCGACCAAGGAACGCCCGGTGGTGGAGAACGGCCAGGTCGTGATCCGGCCGATGAACTACCTCGCGCTCTCCTACGACCACCGCATCATCGACGGGCGCGAGGCGGTTCTCTCGCTGGTGGCGATGAAGGAAGCGCTCGAGGATCCGGCCCGCCTGATTCTCGACATCTAGGGGCCACGGCGCGTGCCTCGCAAGAAGAAGCGCCTCACGCCCGGAGCGATCGCGCTGCGCGTCTTCTTCTTCGTCGCGGGATCGCTGATGGTGGGCTTTCTCACCGTCTTCCTCGAGGCGGAGCTGGGGGTCTACCTGCCGCGGCATTTCTCGGTGTCGCTCGCGGTCGGCATCGCCGTGGCGGTGACCTTCTGGCTGCTGCGGCTCCTGAAGCACCCGCCGATGTTCCTGCGCGACGTCTCGCCCTGGGCGGCGGGATTGTGCGCGGGGCTGGGCGTGCACATCGCCAGGATCTGGCTCAAATGAGAATGGAATCGCCATGACGCAAGCATTCGACGTGGTCGTGATCGGCGCGGGACCCGGGGGCTACATCGCCGCGGTGCGCGCGGCGCAGCTCGGATTGAAGACCGCATGCATCGAGGGCTGGAAGAACGCGAAGGGCGAGCTCGCCCTGGGCGGCACGTGCCTCAACGTGGGATGCATTCCCTCGAAGGCGCTCCTCGCCTCGTCCGAGGAATACGAGAAGGTGTCCCACCACCTCGAGCCGCACGGCATCGCGGTCTCCGGCGCGAAGATCGACATCGGCAGGATGCAATCGCGCAAGGACGCGATCGTCACCAAGATGGTGAAGGGCGTGGAGTACCTCTTCAAGAAGAACAAGATCGCGTGGCTGCAGGGCTTCGGCAAGTTCACGGGCGGGGGCGACACCTACAAGATCGCGGTCGGCGCCGAAACCATCGAGGCGAAATACGTGATCGTCGCCACCGGCTCGAAGGCGCGGCACCTTCCAGGCATCGCGGTGGACAACGAGGTCATCTGCGACAACGAGGGCGCGCTCGCCTTCCCGAGTGTCCCCAAGCGCCTCGGCGTGATCGGCGCGGGCGTGATCGGCCTGGAGCTGGGGAGTGTGTGGCGCCGCCTCGGCTCGCAGGTGACGATCCTCGAGGCGCTGCCGAATTTCCTCGGCGCCTGCGACGAGGCGGTCGCGAAGGAAGCGTGGAAGCAGTTCACGAAGGCCCAGGGCCTCGCGATCCACCTCGGCGTGAAGATCGGCAAGGTCACGAAGGCGAAGTCCGGCGTCACGGTCGAATACACCGACGAGAAGGGCGCGGCGCAGAAGCTCGAGTGCGACAAGCTGGTGGTCTCGGTGGGGCGCGTGCCGAACACCGACGGCCTCGGCGCCGGCGCGGTGGACCTCAAGGTCGACGCGCGGGGGTTCATCGAAGTGGACGAGCACTGCCGCACGAACCTCGCGAATGTCTTCGCGATCGGCGACGTGGTGCGCGGCCCCATGCTCGCGCACAAGGCCGAGGACGAGGGCGTGATGGCCGCCGAGATCATCGCCGGCCAGAAGCCGCACATCGACTACAACTGCATCCCGTGGATCATCTACACGTCGCCCGAGATCGCGTGGGTCGGCAAGACCGAGCAGCAGGCGAAGGCCGAGGGCATCGCGGTGAAGACGGGGCAGTTCCCGTTCTCCATCAACGGACGCGCGCTCGGCATCAACGAACCGGTGGGATTCGCGAAGGTGGTCGCCGACGCCGCCACCGATCGCGTGCTCGGCATGCACATCATCCATTCGCGCGCTTCCGATCTCATCCAGGAGGGCGTGACGACGATGGAGTTCGCCGGCGCCTCCGAGGACATCGCGCGCATCACGCACGGGCACCCGACCCTGTCCGAAGTGATCCGCGAGGCCGCGTTGAACGTGGATAAACGTGCGCTGAACATGTAATGGGCAAAGGTTTCCCATCCTGAATGCGCCCTGCCGAAAATCTGGATGTTGAGCAGCCCGTCGAGGAAGAGCTCGACGCGAGCGACTACGGCGGCCCGCTCGAGTGGTACTGGCACTTCAGCCAGAGGAGCGATTTCCAGACCGACATCGAGCAACTGAAGGTATTGGGCGAGCTGCAGCGCCTCTTCGAGGAGCTCGAGGAATACCGCCAGTACCGCGCGGGCAAGCTGAACCGCCTCGTCACCCACCTCGGCGCCGGCAGGAAGCCCCCGCGCGGCATCTACATCTGGGGCGGCGTGGGGCGCGGCAAGTCGCTCATGATGGACGCCTTCTTCAAGGTCTCGCGCCACCGCAGGAAGCGCCGCGTGCACTTCCACGAGTTCATGCGCGAGATCCATGCGCGCATGCGCGAGCTGCAGGGGCAGGAAGACCCGCTCGAGGTTATCTCCACCGAGATTGCGAAGGAGCTGCGCCTCCTCGCCTTCGACGAGTTCCACGTGAGCGACATCGCCGACGCGATGATCCTCGGGCGGCTGCTCGAGCTTCTCATCGCCAAGGGCGTGGTGCTGGTGATGACCTCGAACTACCGGCCCGACGAGCTCTACCCCAACGGGCTGCAGCGCGCGCGCTTCCTGCCGGCGATCGAGATCCTCAAGCGCGACCTGGACGTGGTGGAGCTGGGCGGGGCCGCCGACCACCGCCGCCGCCTCCTCGACGGCCTCTCGGTGTACTACACGCCGATCGACGCGCGTGCCGACGAGCACCTCGCGAGGTTCTTCGAGGCCATGACCAAGGCGACCTACGCCGAGCACGGCGCGATCGAGGTGGGCGGCCGCTCGATCGCGTTCCGCCGGCGCGCCAAGGGCGTCATCTGGTTCGACTTCGCCGAGCTCTTCGAGAAGCCGCGCTCGCAGGTGGACTACCTCGAGATCGCGAGCGCGTACCACACGGTGCTCATCTCGGGCGTGCGGCGCATGCAGCCGTCGCAGACCGACGTGGTGCGCCGCTTCACCTGGCTCGTGGACGTCTTCTACGACCAGCGCGTGAAGCTCGTGCTTTCCGCCGAGGCCGAGCCCGAGGATCTCATCGTCGCCGCGGAGCGCGCGGCGGCGCCGGAGAAGATGGTGCGGCGCGAGTTCGCGCGCACCGCGAGCCGGCTTCGCGAGATGCAGTCGAAGGATTATTTCTCGCGCAAGCACGCCTCCGCCGCCAATCCGCAGCTCCTCAGCAAGTAGGTTCGCGCGCTTTCCGGTGCATACTTGCGATGCCGCGTACTCCTGCGGCTGGCACCGACAAGACCCTCTTTTCATGCGCGCCGCAGACACGTCCCGCAACCAGGCCATTCATGTCGCCGTCGTCGAGGCGTCCTCGGCCACCGACGCCCATGGCGGCGCGGCGAAGGCGCGCGTGTGATGGCCAATGCCCTGCATTCCACCCAGGCGTTCCAGGTCTTCCAGGCCCTCTACCTCGCGAAGGACGGGGACAAGTTCGTCGCGCGCGTGGCGCAGATCGACGAGAAGGACCTTCCCGAGGGCGACGTGAAGCTGCGCGTCGAGTACTCCACCGTCAACTACAAGGACGCCCTCGCCATCGCCAACGCGTCGCCCATCGTGCGCAAGTGGCCGATGGTGGCGGGCATCGACGGCGCGGGCGTGGTCGAGGAGAGCGGGCACGCTCTCTGGAAGCGCGGCGACAAGGTGATCCTCAACGGCTGGGGCGTGGGCGAGAGCCACTGGGGCTGCCTCGCGCAGACGGCGCGCCTGAAGGGCGACTGGCTGGTGCGGCTTCCCGCGGGGATGACCTCGCGCGAGGCCATGGCCATCGGCACCGCCGGGTACACCGCGATGCTTTGCGTGATGGAGCTCGAGCGGCTGGGCGCGGTGAAGGAGCGCGGAGAGGCGCTGGTGACCGGCGCCACCGGCGGCGTCGGCAGCATCGCGGTGGCGCTCCTCGCGCGGCGCGGCTATCGCGTGGTCGCCTCCACCGGCAAGGCGGGCGAGGCCGATTACCTGCGTGCGCTCGGCGCGGCCGAGGTGATCGACCGCAAGGCGCTCTCCGAGCCCGGCAAGCCTCTGCAGAAGGAGCGCTGGGGCGCGGTGGTCGACTCGGTGGGCAGCCACACGCTCGCCAACGCGTGCGCGCAGACCGTCTCCGAGGGCGTGGTCGCCGCGTGCGGCTTGGCGCAGGGCATGGACTTTCCCGTCACCGTGGCGCCTTTCATCCTGCGTGGCGTGACCTTGCGCGGGATCAATAGCGTCTACGCCATCCGCGAGCAACGTGAGAAGGCCTGGGCCCACCTTTCGCAGGAGCTCGACCGCGAGACCCTCCAATCCATGACGACCGAGATCGGCCTTGCCGAAGCGATCACGCGCGCGAGCGACGTGCTCGCGGGAAAAGTCCGCGGGCGCCTGCTGGTGGACGTGAACCGGTAGGCGCCATGACGACCTACAAGGATTTCTATGCGCGCTCGATGAGCGATCCGGTGAGCTTCTGGACCGAGGAGGCGCGGCGCATCGACTGGCACAAGCCCTTCGACAGGGTGCTCGAGTACGCCAAGCCACCGTTCCGGCGCTGGTTCGTGGGCGGCGAGACCAACCTCTGCTACAACGCCGTGGATCGCCACTTGCACGGACGCGGCGACCAGGCAGCGCTGGTGTGGATCTCCACGGAAGTGAACCAGACGCGCGTCTTCAGCTACGGCGAGCTCTACGGCGAGGTGAACCGGTTCGCCGCGATCCTGCGCGAGCTGGGCGTGGGCAAGGGCGATCGCGTGTTGATCTACATGCCGATGACGCCCGAGGCCGTGTTCGCGATGCTCGCCACGGTGCGCCTGGGCGCGATCCACTCGGTGGTGTTCGGCGGCTTCGCCGCGGCGAGCCTCGCCGCGCGCATCGACGACGCGCAGCCGAAGGTGATCGTGACCTCCGACGCCGGCATGCGAATGGGCAAGATGATCGCGCTGAAGCCCCTGGTGGACGAGTCCATCAAGCTTGCCAAGTACCCGCCGGCGCGCGTGCTCGTGGTCGACCGCGGGCTCGACCCGAAGACTTCCCTCATGGCCGGGCGCGACCTCGACTACGCCGAGGCTCGCGACGCGCATCGCAACGTGGAAGTGCCGAACACCTGGCTCGAGTCGAACGAGCCGTCGTACATCCTCTACACGAGCGGCACCACGGGCAAGCCCAAGGGCGTCCAGCGCGACACCGGCGGCTACGCGGTGGCGCTCGCCTCGTCGATGCGCAACATTTTCTGCTCCCAGCCGGGCGAGGCGTTCCTCTGCACCTCCGACATCGGCTGGGTGGTGGGACACTCGTACATCGTCTACGGGCCGCTCATCAACGGCTCGACCACGATCATGTACGAGGGCGTGCCCATGCGCCCCGACGCGGGCGTGTGGTGGAAGATCGTGCAGGACTACCGCGTGACGTCGATGTTCTCGTCGCCCACCGCGATCCGCGTGCTGAAGAAGCACGATCCGGCGTGGATGAAGAAGTACGACACGTCGACGTTGAGGTACCTCTTTCTCGCCGGCGAGCCGCTCGACGAGCCCACGGCGCGCTGGGTCTCGGAATCCCTCGGAACGCAGATCGTCGACAACTACTGGCAGACGGAATCGGGCTGGCCGATCCTCACCGCGTGCCCCGGGGTGGAGGACACGCCGCGCAAGTTCGGCTCGCCTTCGTTCGCCGCGTACGGCTACACGCTCAAGTTGAAGCACGAGGAGACCGGCAAGGAGGTCGGGCCGAACGAGAAGGGGGTGCTGTGCATCGTCCCGCCGCTGCCGCCGGGGGCGATGACCACCATCTGGGGCGACGACGAGCGCTACGTTTCCACGTACTACAAGTCGTTCGCCGACGAGATGGTCTATACGACGTTCGACTGGGCGACGCGCGACGACGACGGCTACTACTTCGTGCTCGGGCGCACCGACGACGTGATCAACGTCGCCGGCCATCGCCTCGGCACGCGCGAGATCGAGGAGGCGGTGCAGGCGCACCCGAACGTCGCCGAGGTGGCGGTGGTGGGCGTGGCCGACCCGGTGAAGGGGCAGGTGCCGATGGCCTTTGCGGTGGTGAAGGACACCGCGAAGACCGCGACCCCGGAGCTTGCCGCGGCGCACGAGAAGGAGATCATGGCGACGGTGGACCGGGAACTCGGCGCCATCGCGCGCCCGTCGCGGGTCTGCTTCGTGTCGGCGCTTCCCAAGACGCGGTCCGGAAAGCTCCTGCGCCGCTCCATCCAGGCGATCTGCGAGGGACGCGATCCCGGCGACCTCACCACCATCGAGGATCCCTCCGCCCTTGAAATGATCAGGGGTCAGATTGCTTTTCGACCCGAATAGTAACCTGACCCCTTATCGAGGGAAAAAGTAATCCGGCCCCTTTAGTTGCAGGGGCCCAGGTACTTGCTTTCCATGTGCTGGGTCATGTTCATCGGCCTGCCGCCCTGGTCCACGGCCATCTTCATGTCCATGTTGAAGCCGTCGCCTGTGAAGGTGATCTTGTTGTCGGCGGTCATCTTCGGCTGCTTGCACTCCATCGTGTAGCTCGCCGTATTTCCCGACTGGCTGAAGTTCTTGATGTCGCACTCGGGCGCCTTGCCGGCGCGGTCGGGGCCGCGGCCCATCTGGCCCTTCGCGATGTCGTCGTGCGTCACGCACTTCTTGAAGGTGTGGGTCTGCTTGCCCATCCCGGGGGGCAGGCCCGCCATGCCGCTCATGTCCATTTCCATCTTGTACTCGTACATGCCTTCCTTCATCTTCCCCCGCAGCGCGTCGAGGGGGCTTGCGATCGCGGCGCACGAAACGGCTGCGCACGCGATCGCGAGAATGCGGGACTTGGTCATTGCGGGGGATCCTCAAGGGGTGAGAAGCGGCGAGAATACCCAATTCCCGAGCGCGGAGCCACTAGAATACGGGTCTATGGCCACACCGCCCGGCATTCCCGAAGACAAGAAGGCGCTGCGCCGCGAGATGGCCGCGCGGCGCGACGCGCTCCCCGCCGCCGAGCGCGAGCGCATCGCCGCGGCGCTCACCGCGAAGATCGTCGCGCTGCCCGAATACGCATCCGCGCGCTCGGTGCTCGCGACGATGGCGATCGGCAGCGAATGGCCCACGCGCGCCTTCCTGGATCGCGCCCGCGCCGACGGCAAGTCCATCGTGCTGCCGCGCGTCAGCGCGCCGCCGCGCAATCTCGAGCTGTATGCGGTCGGCGACATGGAGCGCGACCTCATCCCCGGCATCTGGGACATCCCCGAGCCCGATCCCGCGGGTTGTACGAAAGTCGCTTTCGCCGATGTGGACTTCGCGCTCGTGCCGGCGCTCGCCGTCGACAGCGCGGGCTATCGCCTCGGTTACGGCGCGGGCTACTTCGACCGCCTTCTCACCGGACGCGGGAAGAAGCCCTTCTGCGTGACCGCGCTGCCGTCCGCCTTCCACCTGCCCCAGGTTCCCCATGAATCCCACGACGTCCCCGTGGACCGCGTGCTGGGCGAGGCGCCATGACCGCGAAGATCATCGACGGCAAGGCCATCGCCGCGCAGTTCCGCGCGGAATTCGCGATCCGCGTCGAGCGCCTGAAGCGCCGCGGCATCGTCCCGGGCCTCGCGGTGATCATCGTCGGCGAGGATCCGGCGAGCCAGGTCTACGTGCGCAACAAGGCGCTCGCCTCCGGGACGATCGGCATGCATTCCGAGGTGCACGCGCTCCCCGCCGACGTGAGCCAGGCCCGGCTCATCGGCTTCGTGGAGAAGCTGAACGCGAACGACGCGATCCACGGCATCCTCGTGCAGCTGCCGCTGCCGAAGCATATCGAGAGCCGCGCGGTGATCGAGGCGATCGCGCCGGAGAAGGACGTGGACGGTTTCCACTACTTCAACGTGGGCTCGCTCTTCATGGGGGAGCCCGCGTTCTACCCGTGCACCCCCTTCGGCGTGATGAAGATGCTCGAGCACGAGGCCATCCCGGTGGAAGGCCGCCACGCGGTGGTGGTGGGGCGCTCGACCATCGTCGGCAAGCCCATGGCGCTCCTGCTGCTGAACGCGGGCGCCACCGTCACCATCTGCCACTCGAAGACGCACGACCTCGCCGCGATGACGCGCCAGGCCGAAATCCTGGTGGCCGCCGTAGGTCGTCCCCGCCTCATCACTGCGTCGATGGTGAGGGCGGGCGCCGTGGTGATCGATGTCGGCATCAACCGCATGCCCGACGGCAAGCTCGCCGGCGACGTCGACTTCGCGGCGGTCTCGGAGGTCGCATCGCGAATCACGCCGGTGCCGGGCGGCGTGGGGCCCATGACCATCGCGATGCTGCTCGGCAACACCGTGAAATCCGCGGAGCGCGTGGCCGGCCTCGGCAGCCGGGCCGAGACGCGCATCGCCTGAAGCGAAGGATCGCCATGAACGCATACGACAAGGGCCTCGAGCGCAACGACGCCAACTACACGCCGCTCACACCGGTGTCGTTCCTGGCGAAGGCGGCGCGCGTGTATCCGGAGCGCACCGCCGTCATCCACGGCGCCGTGCGGCGCGGCTGGCGCGAGGTCTACCAGCGCGCGCGCCGCCTCGCCTCGGCCCTGGAAAAGCGCGGCGTGAAGCGCGGCGACACCGTGGCGGCGATGCTCCCCAACGTCCCCGCCATGATGGAGCTGCATTTCGGGCCGGCCATGTTCGGCGCGGTGCTCTGCACCCTCAACACGCGCCTGGACGCGCAAGCCATCGCCTTCATGCTCGACCACGGCGAGGCGAAGGTCCTCTTCACCGACCGCGAGTTCTCGCCCACCATCGCGCAAGCGCTGAGGCTCGTGAAGAACCTCCCGCTGGTGGTGGACGTGGAAGACGCGCTCTTCGAGGGCGGCGAGGCGCTGGGCTCCATCGAATACGAGGCGCTCGTCGCCGAGGGCGACGCTCACTTCGAATGGAGCGTGCCTCCCGACGAGTGGAACGCGATCGCGTTGAACTACACCTCGGGCACCACCGGCAATCCCAAGGGCGTGGTGTACCACTATCGCGGCGCGTACCTGAACGCGATCAACAACATCCTCGACTGGTCGATGCCGAAGCACCCCGTGTACCTGTGGACGCTGCCGATGTTCCACTGCAACGGCTGGTGCTTCAACTGGACGGTGGCCGCGGCGGCGGGCACCAACGTGTGCCTGCGCAAGGTCGAGGCGAAGCTGATCCTCGAGCTCATGCGCGAGCACAAGGTGACGCACTACTGCGGCGCGCCGATCGTGCACTCGATGCTCGTGAACGCGCCGGCGCAATGGCGCGAGGGGATAGGGCACGAGGTGCACGCGCTGGTGGCCGCGGCGCCGCCGCCCGCCGCGATGATCGAAGGCATGGGGCGCATCGGCATCGACATCACGCACGTCTACGGCCTCACCGAGACCTACGGCCCCGCGGCGATATGCGCGAAGCACGAGGAGTGGGGCGAGCTTGCGCTCGAGGAGCAGGTGAAGCGGAACGGGCGCCAGGGCGTGGCCTACCTCCTCGAGGAAGCGATGGAGGTGCTCGACCCCGAGACCCTGCGCCCGGTGCCGTGGGACGGCGAGACCATGGGCGAGATCATGTTCCGCGGCAACATCACCATGAAGGGCTACCTCAAGAATCCCGCGGCCACGCAAGAGGCGTTCCGCGGCGGATGGTTCCACTCCGGCGATCTCGCGGTGATGCATCCCGACGGCTACGTGAAGATCAAGGACCGCTCCAAGGACGTGATCATCTCCGGCGGGGAGAACATCTCCTCGCAGGAAGTCGAGGACGTTCTGCACGGCCACCCTTCGGTGATGATGGCGGCGGTGGTCGCGCAGCCCGACCCGAAATGGGGCGAGACGCCGTGCGCCTTCATCGAGCTGAAGGAGGGCGCCTCGGCGAGCGTGGAGGAGATCGTCGAGTTCTGCCGCGCGCGCATGGCGCGCTTCAAGGCGCCGAAGACGGTTGTGTTCGGGCCGCTCCCCAAGACTTCCACCGGCAAGGTGCAGAAATTCCTGCTTCGCGAGCGCGCGAAGAGCACCACCGCCATCGAGTGATTCTCAACAAAATGCTTTGGAACGCAGATGAACGCAGATAAATGCACGCAGATGAACGTACCCCGGGAAGTCGAACTTGTCGGCCATGTATCGAGCGGCTGCTCTCATTGGGGTACGTTCATCCGCGCTGCATCTGCGTTCATCTGCGTTTGCAAAGCCTTTCGCCAGCCATGACCACCATGCGCGAAGGGGCGGTGAGGTGCCTGGATCCCCATGGCTTCCATTGGGTTCGGTACAACGAATGGGGCGATGCGAGGAATCCGCGCGTGCTGGTCTGCGTCCACGGGCTCACGCGCAACGCGAGGGACTTCGACTACGTGGCCGAGCGCCTTGCCGACGCCTATCGCGTGGTGAGCGTCGACGTCGCGGGGCGCGGGCGCAGCGATTGGCTGCGCGACCCCGCGGACTACAGCTACCCGGTCTACCTGGGCGACATGGCGACTCTCATCGCGAGCCTGCGCGCGGAGACCGTCGACTGGCTCGGCACTTCCATGGGCGGCATCATCGGCATGATCATGGCGAGCCTCGCGGGCACGCCGGTGCGAAAGCTCGTGATGAACGACGTGGGCCTCATGATTCCCAAGGCCTCGCTCGTGCGCATCGGCGAATACGTCGGCCGCGAGAACACCTACGACAGCCTCGAGGCGCTCGAGGCGGCGATGCGCAGCGTGAGCCCCTTCGGCAACCTCGACGCGGCGCAATGGCGCCACCTCGCTCTGCACGTCGCGAAGCACGACGAGCACGGCAAGTGGCGCTTGCGCTACGACCCGGGCATCGGCAAGAACTTCCATGCCGGGCCACCCGCCGATGTCGACCTTCGTGCCTTCTGGCGCGGCGTGCACGGGCCGGTGCTGGTGATCCGCGGCGAGCACTCCGACCTCCTCACGGCCGCCACGCTCGAGGAGATGAGGCAACGCGCCCACACCGAGACCTATGTCGTGGCCGACACCGGCCACGCGCCGATGCTCATGGACGACGCGCAGGTGCATGCGATCCGACACTTCCTGCTGGCCTAGGCATGAGGCGCGAGGCACGAGGCGCGAGATGAGCGCGTGAAGCGATACGACGCGCTGATCGTGGGAGCCGGGCACAACGGCCTCGTATGTGCCTCGTATCTCGCCGCCGGCGGATTGAGCGTTTGTGTCGTGGAACGGCGCGAAGTCGTCGGTGGCGCCGCGGTCACCGAAGAGTTTCATCCGGGCTTCCGCAACTCCACTGCGAGCTACACGGTGAGCCTTCTCAATCCGAAGGTGATCGGCGACTTGCGGCTCGCGGAGCACGGGCTTCGCGTGGTGGAGCGGCCCTTCGCGAATTTCCTGCCGCTCGCCGACGGCAACTACATCAAGGTAGGCGGCGGACTCGCGGCGACGCAAGCCGAGGTCGCGAAGTTCTCCAAGCGCGATGCCGAGCGCCTTCCGGATTACTACGCGCGCCTCGAAGTCGTCGCCGATGTGCTGCGCGGCTTGCTGCTGGAGACCCCTCCCAACGTCGGCGGCGGGATCGGCGAACTCTTCAGCGCTTGGAGGTCCGGCAAGCGATTGAACGCGCTCCCGCTCGGCGCCAAGCGCGACGTGCTCGACCTCTTCACCGTATCGGCGTCGGAGTGGCTCGAGCGCTGGTTCGAGTCCGATCCCATCAAGGCGTGCTTCGGCTTCGACGCGGTGGTGGGCAACTTCGCGAGCCCGTACACGCCGGGCTCGGCCTACGTCCTGCTGCACCATGTGTTCGGCGAACTGAACGGCAGGAAAGGAAGCTGGGGACACGCGATCGGCGGCATGGGCGCGATCACGCAGGCGATGCGCCGCGAGGCCGAGGCGCGCGGCGTCGCGATCCGCACCGGCCTGGGCGTGGCGAAGATCCTTGCGCGCGACGGATTCGTGCGTGGCGTGGCGCTCGACGACGGCACTCAGATCGCAGCGCGCTGCGTGGTTTCGAATGCTCACCCGCGCGCGCTGCTCGGTCTCTTGGGCGAGGAGGGCGGCGAGTGGCGCGCGGCCTTCGCGAACTATCAATCGGAGAGCGCGACGTTTCGCATGAACGTGGCGCTCTCGGAGCTTCCGCAATTTTCCTCTTTGCCTTCTACCGACATGCAGCCGCACCATCGATCGGGAATCATCATGGCGCCGTCGCTCGCGTTCATGGACCGCGCATTCACGAGCGCGCGCGAGCTCGGCTGGTCGCGCGAGCCGATCGTGGAGATGCTGATCCCCAGCACCGTGGACGATTCGCTTGCCCCACCCGGGCAGCATGTCGCGAGCCTCTTCTGCCAGCACTTCCGCTACGCGTTGCCTTCAGGCGCATCGTGGGAAACGCAGCGCGAGCACGCCGCCGACGCGGTGATCGACCAGGTAAGCCGCTTCGCGCCCAATTTCCGCGCCTCGATTCTCGGCATGCGCGCGCTTTCGCCCTGGGACCTCGAGCGAGAATTCGGTCTTGTCGGGGGAGACATCTTTCACGGCAAGCTCACGCTGAACCAGCTTTTCAGCGCGCGGCCGGTGCTGGGCTACGGCAATTACCGCATGCCGATGAAGGGCTTGTACCTGTGCGGCTCGGGTGCGCACCCGGGCGGGGGCGTCACGGGGGTGCCGGGGCACAACGCGGCTCGCGAGATCGTGCGCGACTGGCGTCGGGGTCGATTGTAGGACCGGTTGCGCCAATTGCGGATTTTTCGGCATTGCAATCCCGGACCGACCGAGTACCATCGTTTCGGAACGCTCCTCGATCCGGCGCGAGAACCAGGCAGGGGCAATAAAACCGCACGCGGATTGGCACCGTGCGGCCGGGTTGGGAGACCATGCGCACATCGGCAATCGACGTCGTTGCAGTCCGCGTCGATTTCGCTATTCGCGGGCTCTGCATTCCTTGCGTCTCGCTCGTCCGCAGGTCGATGACGCGCCTTCGCCATGTTTCGGCACCAACGACATCAATCACGCGCGCACTTTTGCGCGGACGCGAGAGGCAGCCATGATCGATTTCAAGCCGCTTTGGATCTTGCTGGAAGCCTTCCTTGCCGCCGTCCTGGCCTTGGCCTTGCCGGCTCACGCCGACCCGTTCGCATATATCTCAAACCTGGGCAGCAACAACGTCTCTGTGATTGATGTCGCCACCAACACCGTGGTGGCGACCGTGCCGGTGGGATCCGGCCCGGGCGGCGTCGCGGTCAACCCTGGCGGCACCCGCGCCTATGTCGTAAACGTGGGCGCCGGTAATGTCTCGGTGATCGATACCGGCACCAACTCCGTGATCGCGACCATCGGAGGAGGAGGAACAGGCCCCACCGGCATTGCCCTCAACCCTGCCGGCACCTTCGCCTATTTCACGGGCTACACCAGCAACAGCCTCAACGTGATCGACACCGCCAGCAATACCCTGGTCGCCAGCGTGGGGGTGGGAAGCACGCCGTATGCTGTCGCCGTCAACTCGGCCGGGACCCGCGCGTACGTCACGAATTTCGGCAGCACCGACGTCTCGGTGATTGACACCGCCAGCAACACCGTGGTTGCCACCGTGCCGTTGACGACCATCCGTCCACAGGCTTTGGCAGTCAACCCTGCCGGCACCCGCGTCTACGTGACGCACGACAGCAGTACCAACGTCTCGGTAATCGACACTTCCACCAACGCCGTGGTGGGAACCGTCTCGGTCGGAACCGGAGTTGGAACCGTCGCACTCGGAACCGGCCCCTTCACCGTTGCCTTCAACCCCGCCGGCACCCGCGCCTATGTAACGAACTTCGGAGGCAACGACGTTTCGGTGATAGACACCTCCACCAATACCGTGGTCGCCACGGTGCCGGTTGGAACGGGTCCGAGAGGCGTCGCGGTCGACCCGACAGGCACATTCGCCTATGTGGCGAACTCTGGCAGCAACGACGTCTCGGTGATCATCACCGCCTTCAACAGCGTGTTCGCAACCGTGCCGGTCGGAACCAGTCCGATAGCTCTCGGCAACTTCGTCGGGGGCGTGGGCGCGCCTGTGTCTCCCGTCGTCGTCACCAACACTTCCGATGGTGGCATCGGTTCGCTGCGCTTCGCGATCGACTACGCGAACGCGAACTGCGGCACCGGCCCGAATGCCATCACGTTCAACATTCCGGGAACCGGGCCCTTCGTGATCCAGCCCAACGGCAGCGACTCGACCAACGAGCTCACGATCAGCTGCTCGCAGACATCCATCGACGGCTATTCGCAGCCGGGCTCGAACTTCAATTTCGCCGGCGTTGCATCGAACGATGCCACGATCATGATCGAGCTGGAGGGGAGCCTGTGCCTATCGCCTTGCAATACGGGGCTGCGCATCCTCAACGGCTCGGGAGTGATTCGCGGCCTTGCGATCCAGGGATTCGACATCGCCAGCATCATCGTTAACGGCGGTACCGCCGACATCAGGGGCAACTACCTCGGCTCGAGCGCGGCCGGAATTCTGCAAGTCATCAACAATGTAGGCATCTACGTGACGCCCGGTGCTGCTGCCAATGTCGGCGGCGGAACATCCCAGGACGCCAACTTCATTTCGGGCGGACTCGGCACCGGGCTCGATATCCAGGGCGCCGCGACGGTCGACTTCAACCAGATCGGCGGGACGCGAGGCGGCGGTGCCGCCCCCAACCTCCAGTACGGCATCACGATCGAGCAAACGGGTGCCGATGTGACGGTTCGCAGCAACGCGATTCGCTATTCCGGCATCGGTGTCGCCGTATCTCCCAATGTGTCGGGCCTTGTGCTCATCACCCAGAATTCGATATTTCTCGATGGCATCGGCATCGATTTGGGCGCAAATGGTCCGACGCCCAACGACCAGAGCGCCCCGCCGTACGATATCGACGTTGGCCCCAACCATTTGGTCAACTATCCCGTGATCACGTCGGTGATCGCGGGCGGTGGATCGACGACCGTCGCGGGTTTTGTGAAGACCGAGCCCAACGCGCGTCTGATCATCGAGCTCTTCGACAACAGCGCACTCACTGCGGCGACCCAGGGCGAGAGTTACTTCTCTTCGATCTTGGTCAACACGGATGGCAACGGCGATGCATCGTTCACAGTTACGCAGCCGGATTTCCTGGCGAGGAACGTTTCCGCAACCACCGCGATCGATATCTGCAATGACGGCTGCTACGCGACCTCGGAATTCTCGCCTTCGGTAGCGGCGGCCGCTGCGCCGGGCGCGCTCTCTTGCTACACCTTCGACTCGATCGCATCGATGGGAGGCGGATCCGTCGGCGGCTTGCAGTCGTACACTCTCGTCGCCCCTCCGGGAGCCGAAGCGCAAATGTCGGCGTTCTGCAATCCCTCCGCGGGCGTCAGCTACCTCTGGAGCACGAGCGACACAGTCCAGACGATCGCGGTAACGGCACCAGCGGCGGGCGCGAGCAACACGTATACGGTCACCGGCACTTCGACTGCTGGAACCGGGACCGCCACGGTCATAGTCCACGGCGCCGATTCAGGCACGCCGTTATGCGCCGTCACATCGTCGCTCGCCATGCCCGTTCCGGCGGGATTCAGCGGCACCTTCACGGCGTCGGTGTCGTGCGCCCCTGCGGCGACCTCCCTTACCTGGTCGGAGAACTCGACCATGCAGCTGTTGTCGGGGCAGGGAACTGCCACCGCGACCTACCAACTGACCTCCACGAGCCCTGGGTTCGGCTACCCGGTCGCGGTGACACCCACCAATGCG
>JBBRTF010000002.1:0-163891 GCA_038244725.1 Burkholderiales bacterium | reverse complement strand
TGAGGTGGGCTAGGTCAGGCGAAAATCGGGTCGGCAGCTCCGCCGCCAACAAACGCCAGTTGAAGATCGTTCAGTTCGCGAAGCGTGTCGTCGTTGGCGTTCTTGACAACTTCTTCGATTGCGATAATTTCCATCACGGCGCGGTCCATTTCTTATCTCCTTAGTTGAATGGGTCGGATTGAGGTGGGCTAGCTCAGGCGAAAATCGGGTCGGCAGCTCCGCCGCCAACAAACGCCAGTTGAAGATCGTTCAGTTCGCGAAGCGTGTCGTCGTTGGCGTTCTTGACAACTTCCTCGATTGCGGCAATTTCCATCACGGCGCGATCCATTTTGTAGCTCCTAATTTGATGTAAAAAAAAAGCCCCCAAGCCGAGCGGGATTGGGGGCGGTATCGGAGACCCTAATCATGAAGATGAGGGGTCTCACCATCGGCACTCCGTTGCTGGTAATTTGTACCCTGGTGATTTCTCACGTTAACCTTAGAATTCGTGCACAAGAGCAAGTTTTTTCATCATAAGTTGGCCGGCGTATCTGTTGTAATTGCGCAACAAGGGTCGCCCAACCGCCAAACTAGTGGTAAATAGTGAACTAAGTCACATTTTCTTTGCAGCTTATTCTACAAATATACTGAAATCAACGACCTAGCCCGTGAACCTAGCCCCCTTTCAGGAATTAGACGCCTTGCAGTCCCAACCGACTCAGGATCCGGGATTTAAGGTCGCTCTTTCCCGCGTAGCGCTGGAAATAAACGCACATCAGCAAGGCGGGGCACCTACATCGATTGAGTTTGTTACCACTGCGGTGCGCGCAGTCCGCTCAATAGAGGGGATAGACCACGTCGAGTTACGAGTTAACTGCTTGCTCGACGGCTCGCACTTTTTCTATCTAGTTGGCCAAACCTTCAGCGCCATCGATCCAGCGAACGATGCGGTCGAATTAGCAGCGAAGGCGGGCCACAAGCCGCTACTACGAAAAGCTTTGACCCTTCTGGGTATGGTCTACGCCGACTCAGGAAACATCTCGCGCGCGATTGAGAGCTATGCGAGAGCACTAGAGCTTGCTCAAGAACTTCGCGACGCGGAGGCCGAATGCGCAGTTTGGGTAAATCTGGCTACTGCATTGTTTTATGCCGCGCAATACCGGGATGCGATCGCTTGCCTAGAGCACGTTGTTCAAATGGCCGGAACGAAGGCCCCTTTTGCTAAGTTTCGAAGTGCCGCCTTTTCGAATATCGCGCTTTGCTGTCTGCACGTTGAGGACTTCGCACGGGGTCTGAAGGCGGCTGAGATATGCGTCGCTGAAAGCGGTGAGCCCCATTCGGCGGCAGAACTAGTATCTCGAGTTCTTCGCGAGGGCTACTACACACGCCTACTTCTTGAGGTCAACAGCATCGAAAAAGCGGGCGAGCGCTGCGCCATCGCTCGACGCTATGCGAATCGCTCGCAATCTGTTCGAGCGGATATCGCGGCTTCCACGGCAGAGGGGCTCTACGAAATTCACGCAGGACGCGTTGACGTTGGAATTTCAAGACTTACTAGCACTCTCGAGCGCGCTCGCCTACTAAGATCGACATTGCGGGATGCTCTTGCTGCCATGGTCAAGGCCTATGAAATTATTGGTCAGCCTGAGCGCGCGCTCATATATCTGCGGGAAATGATGGAAACGATTCGGCAAACGCAACAAGCTAATGCGCTAAAGCACGTTGCGATGCATTTGGAGGGTCTCGGACAAGATCTTGGAGCGCAGGTCCCGATAACCACAACCTTGCAACGCCAAGAGGCTGCCCTTAAGGGAAAGATTGCCCAGCAAGAATTGTTTAAGTCACAGATCGAAATGCTTGAGCGCCTGGCCGTAACGGCCGAGTTGCGGGACGACTCGACGGGAGAGCACTCCTACCGCGTAGGAAAGCTTTCAGCATTGCTCGCTCACGAATTCGGTTGTGACGAAGATACGTGCTTCATGATCGAACTGGCTGCCCGCCTGCACGACATTGGCAAGATCGGCGTTCCTGATGCAATTCTGTTGAAGCCTGACAAGCTTAACGACGCCGAGTTACAGATTATGCGGACCCACACTACTATAGGTGCGGAATTACTTTCGAAGAGCAACATTCCCCATATGCAGATGGCAGAAGAAATCGCCCGCCATCATCATGAATGGTGGGATGGGGCGGGTTATCCAGGAAACTTATCGGGTACAGCAATCCCGTTGGCCGCTCGGATTACCGCGCTTGCCGATGTTTTTGATGCCTTGACGCACGTTCGGCCTTATAAGGTGGCATGGCCGTTAGACGCGGCACTCGACGAGATTGCCCGTCTCAAGGGCCGTCAGTTTGAACCACAGCTATGCGACCTATTCGTCGTTCTCATTGGTAGATTGCGCCACGACTTTATAGATCTGAATTCGTATTTGGGACAAGCCGCGAATGGATCTCCATTCCTGCAGGCTCGGTCAAGAATTTGGAATGCGCTTCACAAGAGCTACGACGGCGACAACTCCTCCAGCGCAAGTCGACGCGATTCACAGCGCTAGCAAGACGTTGCTGAATTCCGTTTTCGCCGCGAACCAGGCGGCGACGATGTGATACGCGACGCCTAGGGCAGTCGGTAGTGACGCAGTTTGAATGTAAGGCTTCTGGCATTCCCCATTGTCCCACGGCTAAAATCGGGTATGGCAAAACCTAAGCGCCCACGAGACACAAATCAGCTTGCGAAGCTGATCGTGGACATTTCGACCGGCGAGGCACCCATCGTGGAAGAATCGCCCCGCTCGCAAGCGAGCAGGAAGGGCGGCCTAAAGGGCGGCGATGCTAGAGCCCGAGCCCTGACCTCGGATGAGCGATCCAAAATTGCCGTCCTGGCTGCTCAGGCCCGCTGGAAAAAACAAAAAAACTAGGCGGCACGCTTCGGCTGATTCAGTAGCTGCAACTCTTCCACGTCCTTCGAGAAATCTAAGGGAATCTGGATGGGCGTGTGCGCCGAGTGCTTATCGTTGTATACATCCACATCGGTTTTGAGTTGCAAACAATCCCCGACAACCTGTCTCCTACGGCTTGCAAACGACTTGACGAAGTGGTCGTAGGGTGCGGCAGGATCATCCATGTCGCCCCAAAGTGTTTGGGTGTGCCCCTTCACTCTCTCGGTTACCGCATGCTTGGCGCGATAGCTTCTGCCGCTGGTGTCAGTCCGATATTCCTCTCGGAAAATCTGAGCAATGTCAGCAGCGATTAGGTCAATTACTTTGGCCAAGTTCGGTTTGTGTAGCCCATTCTCATAGGCCCACGCAGCTATCTGGCGAGGATCGACTAGGCCGCCCGGATTTAGCTCCCGATATTGAGCGACGTATTCCTTTACGGCGTTTGAGTACGCGGTCATTTCTTCTCCTAAAGTTCTACGGGGTAGATGGTTCCCCAACCATCTGTAACTGCGGTCAATATCAGATATTGACGAACCTTCGGCTGCAATTTCTTGAGCAAATCCCAACGGTCAAGGCGCTTCTGTAGCTGACCTACAACAATCCCGGGGTGGATCTGAAGGCGTTGTGCGAAGAGACTGATTCGCTGCTCTCCAAAGTAGGGGTTCACGCGAGCCATAAAGTCACTCAGTTCATCTCTTGGCACGCAAAACTCTTCTGCCTCTCTATTCGCAATGGCTTCTTCGGCAGAGACATTGGCTTCCGTTACTCCTAACTCTGAGTCAATGCACTCATGAGTCTGACCGTGCCTTTCGAGTACGTGCTGAATCTCGTGCCGGAGGTCAAACCAAAAGCTATCGATTTGATCGCGCTGGACTGAAAGGGCTATTACTGGCGAAGCCTTATTCGGCCAAAAGCAAACGCCAGCGATCTTTGACCCGGGAAGCGCCTCAATGACGATGAATCGGACACCGCATTCATCAAGAATCCGAGGAACGTGTCGAACCTCCTCCGGGGCCGTCATAAGGGCATGAAGGCGGGGCAATGCATCCCGTAGTTTGGGCTCGGAATACGGTTGCGACGGATGCATGGTTTCGGCGATTTGGCGAGCGCGAAACAACCAAGCTACCTGAGCCGGGGAGCTATCCTCGTAGTGTGTTTTCTTCGCGCTGTGGCGTAGATGCGGAATTTGCGATGCATCGCCCACACGGAAGTACAGCGCCAACTGCATCTCAAGCGATTCGGGGTCAGTCCCGGCAATCCAACCCCGATTCACCATGTCTCGGACTGGATAGCGATTCTGGAATTTCGCACGCCTTGCAACGCCAGGATCAGCGTTTGGCGCACGCGAAAGATCGTAAGCGCGTTGCAGGTTCATGAAGAGCTCGGGATTCACATCAAATGCATCGCCAAGAAGTTTCGCCATTTCAGGGCTGATGCCTCGCCGCCCGCCAATCACTGCGTTTATTCCCGACTCCTCCTTACCCAACACAAAGGCCAAATCGCGCTGAGACCACCCGCGCGCCTCCAGCTCCTCCCGAATGAAGTCTCCGGGGTGAGGTACAAGCAGATCGGTATTTGCATTCACGCTCGTCCTCCTCTAGTTGTGATAGTCCACGACCTCAGATATCCGAAGCGTTGCTGGCTGCTCATTTTCATCAAATTCAAAAACCACTCTCCACTTGTTGTTAAGTCGGATTGATCTCATTCCCTCTCGGTCACCCTTCAGCTTTTCGTAATGAAGGCTCTTCCAGTTCCTCAGCGTGCGTTCATCGGGGGCGCTCTTTAGGAAAACCAGCTTTCGCCGAAAGGACGCGATGACCTCGCTCGGCAGCTTTGTTTCCGCGGCCCTCGCCGTTTCAAGCAAAGCGAGGGTCTTGTCCCTGTACTCGATGAGCATTTCAGCCTTGGCCTGTAGGTCATGAAGTAAATCATAGGCGGTACGGCGCTATGTGTCAATCTGCACAATATGCTTGACTTATTCGCCGAGAGAGTGCAGACTTTGTGGCATGAATCGCCTGAGCCCTGCGGACCGCGCCCGAATCCTTGGATGCCTCGTCGAAGGCAGCAGCCTCCGCGCCACGGCGCGGATGGTGGACGTGAGCCTCAATACGGTCCTCAAGTTCGTCCGCGATCTCGGGATGGCCTGCGCGATGTACCAGAACGAAACGCTGCGCGGCATCACGTCCAAGCGCGTTCAATGCGACGAAATTTGGTCGTTCATCGGCGCGAAAGAAAAGAACGTCCCGAGGGACGAAAAGGGGTTCGGACGTGGCGACGTATACACCTGGGTCGCCATCGACGCGGATACAAAGCTTGTTATGTCGTGGATGGTCGGGCGTCGCGATTGGACTTACGCGCAGGTGTTTATTGACGATCTCGCATCGCGCCTTGCCAATCGCGTCCAGCTCAGCACAGACGGGCACCACGCCTATCTGCAAGCCATTGAGAACGCATTCGCTGGCGACGTTGACTACGGGATGCTCAAGAAAATCTATGGCAACCCCGGAGGCGGCAAAGACGAGCGCCGCTACAGCTCAGGCGAGTGCTGCGGCGCGATCAAGGGCGCGGTCTGTGGTGAGCCGGACTTCGATCACATTTCGACCAGCTTCGTCGAGCGCCAGAACCTCACGATGCGGATGGGCATGCGCCGGTTCACCCGGCTAACAAATGGCTTCTCGAAAAAGGTCGAAAACCACGACTACGCCATTGCCATCCACTACATGCACTACAACTTTGGCCGCGTTCATAAGTCGCTTCGCGTTACCCCGGCGATGGAAGCCGGGATCGCGGATCACGTCTGGACCCTCGAAGAAATCGTCAAGCTGGCCGAGTGAAATATAAGATTGTAAGCCTCCGCCCAACGACTAAAATTGAGCCTGTCCAAATGGGCCAAAAGAGGGAAAAAGGAATGATCAAGATCGCATTGTTTAACCATAAGGGCGGCGTCGGAAAGACGACGCTAACCATCAACATTGCCGACGCTCTGGCAGGGTTGGGGCATAACGTCCTGCTCGTCGATGCCGATCCGCAATGCAATCTCACCTCCTTCTACCTCGAAGAACCAGACTTGGAGGCGCTGCTTGGAGAGTCTGACGAGGACGGCGGGAAAACTCTTTGGTCAGCCGTAAAGCCCGTTGTAGACGGGCGTGGCGGAATCGCCGATATCGACACCTGGAAGGTTTCAGATTCAATTCACCTACTTCCCGGAGATGTGCTGCTTTCAGAATATGAGGAGGTTCTTCCGGAGGCGTGGACCGAGTGCTTCGCCCGCAGAACAAGGGGCTACGACATCACCACGGCACTTTCGCAGGTCGTGGATAAAACCAGCGACGAACTCAAAGCCGACATTTGCATGTATGACGTAGGCCCCAATGTTGGAGCGTTGAACCGAGCCGTTTTGCTCGACTGCGATTACTTCATCACGCCCGTGGCCGCAGATCTGTTTTCGCTGCGGGCGCTGTCAACGGTGGGTCGCTCCGTTGCCAAATGGATCACTGACTGGGGAACGATTCGCGGACTGGCCCAGAATGGTGACAAGGCCCGCCTGTTCGCCGGAATGCCCGCCTATATGGGCTACATCACGTCCGCCTTCAAAGTGAACTCAGGAAAGAATGCGGCCAACCCTCATGCCGAGTGGGAGCGAAAAATTGCGCCGAGAGTGACGCATCGCATCGTGAAAGACCTTGAAGCCATTTCCTCCAAGCTTGTGCCTCAAGGGGGAGCCAACAAGGTTGGTGGCGTTAAGCACTTCCAGAGCCTAGCGCCCGACGCCCAAAAGCATGGAGTGGCGATTGGGAACCTGCGTGGATTGGTAAATCCGGGCCATTACGCGACCGTGGATGGCGCTAAGGCGGACTTCGCCCAGATCGCCCGGGAGATCATTCGCCGGGCGGCATGACACGGGCCGAAACAACCAGACTGAGTCACTACCGGGCAGTCCAATTGTTTGACCGGAATCGGCGAAAAAGCTAAAATATTCAGCTTCCTTTCCCCGATAGCTCAGCTGGTAGAGCGACGGACTGTTAATCCGCAGGTCCCTGGTTCGAGTCCAGGTCGGGGAGCCAGAATTCCTGAAGAGGTCAGCATCCCCGGCTGGCCTTTTTTCATTTCTATCCCCGAACGTTTCTTCGTTCCACCAGCAAAATGATGGCGTCGAGTCGACTTGGCGAGACGATCGATCGCCCCGCGCGCCAGCCACTGGCACAATCGCCACGCACGATGCGGCGTTCGCATCTTCACGAGGGGAATGAAATGGCCAAGGGTTACTGGATCGTGCGCGTCGACATCGCCGACCCCGAAAAATACAAGTCCTACGTCGCGGCCAACGCCGAGCCTCTGCGCAAATATGGCGGCCGCTTCCTGGTGCGCGCCGGTGCGTTCGAGAATCCCGAAGGGGGAAGCCGCTCTCGCAACGCGGTGATCGAATTTCCGAGCTACCAGGCGGCGCTCGATTGCTGGCATTCGCCGGCCTACCAGGAGGCGATCAAGCTGCGCGCTCCGGTCTCGACCATCGACTTGATCGTCATCGAGGGATACGAGGGCCCGCATCCGTGATGCCCGGGGCCACCGCACCGGTCTTCACCGGCGCGCGACGCTACTGCACCAGCTGCTGCTCGATGTCGTAGCGCGTCCACAGGCGCGCGAGCAGCTCCGCGATCACCACGTGGCAGCCGTGCGGGCACTCGGTCGGCTGGCCGATGTGCCAATTGGCCGAAACGTCGTCCGGGGGCTTACGCCAGTACGGCAGCGGCACGTGGCAACCTGAACAGGCGGCGGGACGAAGCCGCTTGAATTCGCGATCGAGGATCGCGTAGAGCTGCGCCGACGAGATGGTGGATCTATTCACGACTTTCTTCTGGATGCGGTCGAGTACGACGGTTGGAGGCGCATCCGCCTCAAGCGTTCAATGCGGGGTCATCGCGCCGCCGGGCTATCATCCCAACCCATGTCGAGGGCGATCCTTCTTTTCCTGTTTCTCACCGGGCTCGCGCCCCTGGCCGCGGCCGAGGAGTCCGTCTTCCTCGAGGACCTCACCTGGACGGAAGTGCGCGACGCCACGAGCGCCGGCAAGACGACCATCATCATCCCCGTGGGCGGCACGGAGCAGAACGGGCCGCACATGGTGCTGGGCAAGCACAACGCCCGCGTGAAGCTCCTGGCGGGCCGCATCGCCGCGGCGCTCGGCAACGCGCTCGTGGCGCCCGTCCTCGCGTACGCGCCCGAGGGGCAGTCGAGCCCGCCCACGGGGCACATGCGCTTCCCCGGGACCATCACCATCCCGGAGAACGTGTTCGAGGAGATCCTGCAAGCGAGCGCGCGCGGCTTCCGCCTGCACGGCTTCAAGGACGTGGTCTTCATCGGCGACCATGGCGGCTACAGGAAGGCGATGGCCGCCGCCGCGGCGAGCCTCAATCGTGAATGGGCGAAGACCTCCGTGCGCGCCCATGCGATCGAGGAGTACTACACCGCCTCCGACAAGGAATTCGCGCAATACCTGAAAGGCAAGGGCTTCAGCGATGCGGAGATCGGCACTCATGCGGGCCTCGCCGATACGTCGCTCGCCCTCGCGGTCGATCCCTCCCTCGTGCGAGCGGATCTTCTCAAGGCGCCGAAGGGCAAGGCCGACGGGGTGTATGGGGATCCCGCGCGGGCCACCGCCGAGCTCGGCAAGGCGGGGCTCGACCTCATCGTGGAGCGCACAGTCGCCGCCATCCGCAAGGCCACCAGCAGGCGTTAGCGAAGGGCTTGCGCCGACTCGCGAAGATCCGTGTCGCAGGCGTTCCCGCGGCCCAGCACGCGCGAAAGCCGCATCGTCGCGCTCGATAGGAACGCGGAAAGCCGGCGGACCCGCTCGGCGTTCTCGTCGGACCCTTCCGTGCGCGCGAGCTCGAGCGCGTACTCCGAGAGGTCTTCCGCGCCGTGGATGCGGCCCGGGCGGCAGCGCTCCGGAAGAAGCTCGATCTCGGCGAGGGAGAGGCGCGCCACGTAGTCCCTCACCACGCCCACCACCTCGGCTTCGGTGAACGCATCGTCGAGCCGGTCCTGCCAGCTGATGGCCGTGGGCGGCGGGTGGAAGAAATGGCGCGGGCTGCTCATGCCGGATCCGGATTGGGTGTCAATGCCATGTTCCCGCAGGAAATCGACGAAGTCTGTAGTCCGGACTGGCGTACGGCATTGTCGGAGCGCTCCTACGCCCCGCGGCGCGCGCCATGGTTGTAGGTGCAATCAATCTGTTCTACTCTCGCGCCATGAAACTTCTTTCCCTGGCCGCCCTCCTCCTCGCGTGCCTGGCCGCGGCGCCCGCGGCGCGCGCCGCCAGCGCCACCAACGGCAAGGCGCTCTACGACACCTTCTGCTCCGGCTGCCACGGCTCCCCACCGCGCGGCGGCCCGGAGAAGGCCGCGGGGCTCCCCTCCGTGATTCGCGACGCCATCAACGTGAATGTCCCGGCGATGAGCACCTTTCGCGCCTTTCCGAATCCGCCGCCCATCAACCAGCGCGGATTCACCGATGCCCAGCTCGCCGACATCGCGGAGTATCTGCTGTCGCTGGCGCTCCCCGCCCCGGGGCCGGCCATCCCGGAATTCGACTACACCGACCTCTGGTGGAACGCGAGCGAATCGGGATGGGGCATGAACATCATCCAGCACGCCTCGCACAACATCTTCGGCGTGATCTACACATACGACGTGCCCAATCGCCCGATGTGGTTCGTGCTGCCCGGAGGGACGTGGACGTCGTCGACCACCTTCACCGGCAAGATCTATCGCGTCACCGGCTCGCCCGGCAACATGAATTTCAAGCCGGGCGACGTGACCGAGCTCGGGGACTTGGTCCTCCTCTTCACCGATGAGGGCCATGCGACGCTCGACTACACGGTGAACGCCATCCACACCCGCAAGTCGATCACGCGCCAGCCGTTCTGAGCGCTCGCGCCGGCGAGCCTGGTGCCGTGCTGTGTATTGCCCCCTGGAATGGGGCCATCGCCTAGAATATGGCCTTTCCGACAGGGAGCATCGACGAAGTGACCCGACAACGATTGCGCGGCGCCCTGCTTTGCGCCGCCCTCGGCTTCACCTTTTGCGAAGCCAGCGCGCAGGTCCAGACGGTCCCCGGCATGCCGCCGGTTCCGGACGCGAAGAACCTCTACAGCGAGATCGGCGCCGACAGGCTGAGCCCCGCCGTCGCCGGCCACCTCGAGCGCGTCTACGTGCCCAACGTCCAATCCAACGACGTATACGTGATCGACCCGCAGACCTTCAAGGTGATCGACAAGTACAAGGTGGGCCTCAATCCGCAGCACGTGGTCCCCTCCTGGGACCTGCAGACGCTCTGGGTCACCAACAACGCCGAGCGCACCACGAAGGGAAGTCTCACGCCGATCGATCCGAAGACCGGCAAGGCCGGGCCGCCCGTCGACGTCGACGATCCGTACAACATGTACTTCTCGCCCGACGGCAAGTCCGCCATCGTCGTCGCCGAGGAATTGAAGCGGCTGGATTTCCGCGATCCCGCGACGATGAAGCTGCAGTACTCGATCGCGGCCCCGGGATGTCCGGGCATCAACCACGCGGATTTCTCGATCGACGGGCGCTACGCGATCTTCACCTGCGAGTTCTCGGGCGGCCTCGCGAAGATCGACCTCGTGAACCGCAAGGTGATCGGCTACCTCAAGCTCTCCAAGGGCGGAATGCCGCAGGACATCCGCGTGTCCCCCGACGGCGCGAAGTTCTACGTGGCCGACATGCATGCCGACGGCATCTTCGTGATCGACGCCGAGGCGTTCAAGGAGACGGGTTTCGTCGCCACGGGCAAGGGCACGCACGGCCTGTACCCGAGCCGCGACGGGCGCAAGCTCTACGTCGCCAACCGCGGCTCCCACAAGATCCACGGCGTGAGGGGCGGCCCGGGGAGTGTCTCCGTGGTGGACTTCGCCACGGAGAAGGTGGAGGCCACGTGGCCCGTCCCCGGCGGCGGCAGCCCCGACATGGGCAACGTGAGCGCCGACGGCAAGACGCTCTGGCTTTCGGGGCGCTACGACAACGTGGTCTATGCGTTTGATACCACGACGGGCGCGGCGAAGGTGATCAAGGTCGGCATCGAGCCCCATGGGCTCGCGGTATGGCCCCAGCCGGGACGCTACTCGCTCGGGCACACGGGCAATATGCGTTAGCTAGTGCTTGAAGCCGGAAATCTTCTCTAGCTCCGCGAGGACGGCGGAGCGCATCGGCCCTCGGCGCGCGACGACGTCGGAGATCTCGGTGCGCGTGAGCTTGGGGAATTGCTCCATCAGGGTCCGCATGTCGTGCTCGTGAAGGGTGACTCGCAGCACCTCGTCTTTCGGGGAGTCGTTCATCTATCTCTCAATTGCGCCGTTGTTGGTTTTCGTCGAGGAGGCGTGCGCGCACGCGTCCGGCGTTGTCGCCCACCTCGTTCACCGCGGCCTTGAGCTGCGATTCGCTGCATCCGAACTCCCGGGTCCAGAACGTGACTTCCCAATCCTCGGCGAGGTTGACTCGCCAGTAGTCCTGGGCATGTGGAGGCATCGCGTGGGGCGCCCCGACTTCCGCGCGTGCAGGCTCCCGGCGCCGTGCACTGGGTGCGTGCCCGAGGGGATAGTTGCTGGAATCGGAGTCCATTTTTTTCCTTGTCGGCCTGCAGGATGCTACGGATTGAATTCTTGCAGAGCCGCGGGCCGCGCAACATCGGAAAAGTTTGGATCGGAGGGTAGGAAATTTCCGACTCGCCGGAAAAAAGCGTAACTACAGGATGCGCACGATCCTCGGCGTCACCGTTCCCTTTTTCGCCCTGGTGCTCTTCGGCTACGTGGCGGCGCGCCGGCGCTGGGTGCCCACGGAGGCCGTACCGGCGTTCAATGGCTTCCTCCTCTACTTCGCGGTACCGGCGCTGCTTTTCCGCTTCGCCTCGAATACGCCCTTCGCCGAAATCACCAACGGCCGCTATTTCCTCGCCTGGGGCACCTCGGGCATCCTCGTCACGCTGCTGGTGGCCTTCGTCGCGTGGCGCGGCCTTCGCCAGCGCCTGCGCGACGCGGCCTTCTACGGTCTCGCGGGCGCGGTGGCGAACGCGGGGTTCATGGGCGTGCCGCTGTTGGTGGCGTTGCTGGGCGCACGCGCCGCCGCGCCCACCATCCTCGCGATCGTGGCCGACCTGGTGATGGTCTCCTCGGTGGGGTTGTTGCTGGTCGAGATGGACGGTGCCACCCGCGCGGGGTGGAAGCGCGACGTGCGCGACGCGGCGGTTCGCATCTTCCTCAACCCGTTCCTCCTCAGCATGCTGGCCGGCACGGTGTTCTCGGGCATGGGCTGGCGCCTCGAGACGCCTTTCTCCGAGATCGTGAAGCTCCTCGCCGATGCGGCCGGCCCGTGCGCGCTCTTCGCGATCGGCGTTTCGCTGGTGCGCCCGGACGCGCCGCTCGCCTCGCCGATCCTCGCGCTGCCGATCGCCGCGAAGCTGCTGCTGCATCCGCTCGTGGTGTGGGTGTCGATGCACGCCTTCGGCATCGATTCCTTCACGACGAAGGTCGCCGTGCTCGTCGCGGCGCTGCCCTCCGCGGGATGGGTCTTCATCTTCGCATTGCGCTACGAGGCTGACGCCGGCCGGATCAGCGCGACGATCCTGTGGACGACGGCGCTCGCCTTCGTCACGTTCTCGGCGCTCGTGTGGGCCCTGGGGATCGGGCGGCCGGGCTAGCGTCCCGCCTTACGATGTGTAGCCGGGAATGATCCGCGTATGCACGGCGCAAACACCGCGAAGCGAGGTATGGACGTCGGAGCCGAACGCGCTGCGTGGATAGCCGCAGAAGAGCGCGAACTCGTGCGCCTCCTGCAGGCGGTTCCACAAGGCCTCGAGCTCCATCGCCGCGCGGGGATGGCCCTGCGTCCAGAGGAGCGCCACCATCTCTCCGAAAGCGCGAACCGTGCGGCCCGACCGGCCGCGTGCACGGACGATCACGCGCTCCATGGCCTCGGTGAAGAGGTGCTCGTCCGGCTTGCCGTCCACCATGAATAAGGAGAGCGTCTCCTGGGCAAGAAGCGCGATGTAGCGCTCCTCCCAGCGAGCGCGGTCGACGTCCAGCCAGTTCGCCCGCAGGCGCTTCTCCAGCTCGTGCAGGTGTGGCGCGGTGGCGATCACGATCACGCCATCCGAGCGCCGAAGCCCGCTGGACACGTAGCCCTCGAGAGCGTCGATGAAGGCGTTGTCCTCGCCGTAGATCTGGACCGAATGCTCGCGCGGGGCGATCTCGCTCCAGAAACGCTCGCCGCGCGGATTGGTCTTGCGAATCTCGTTCATCCCTGAAACCCAACGTCCTGCGAATGCGGATATTCTAGGCGCATCGGCTCCCCGGGTAAGTCGGACGAATCCTACGTGGACACAGGAATTTTGCGGAAAATCTTGCTTCTCACCCTGGCCATGGCGCCGATGGGTGCCGCGGCCGCGGGCGATGCCGCCGAGGGCAAGAAGCTCGTCGAGGAAGCGCATTGCGAGACGTGCCACCACAACAAGACGATGGGCGACGCCAAGGCGATCTACCTGCGCAAGGATCGCAAGGTCACTTCCCTCGAGAAGCTCAAGTCGCAGGTCGCGCGCTGCAATTCCGAACTGGGCCTGAAGATCTTTCCCGACGACGAGGAGCACATCGTCGCTTACCTGAACCAGGCCTACTACGGGTTCGCGGCGAAGTGACTCACTTGGCGAGGAACTCGCGCTCCATCGTGAGGTAGGTGCCGTAGGCGTTGATGCGGTTGGCCGCCTCGAAGGCGGGCACCTTCTCGAAGCGGCTCCAGTCGGTCTTCGCGTACGCTTCCTCGAAAGGCACGAAATCCTCGACGGCCTTGCCCATGGTCGCGCGCAGGTACACGAGGTAGTCCCGGGTGAGGGCGAGGTCCTTCGTCGGGTCGCGTGACACCTCGCCGTGCCCCGTCACCATGATGCGCGGCTTCATCGCGAGCAGGCGCGGGATGCGGTCGAGCCACTGGCGGCTGTCGGCCTCCCCCACGAAGGGAATGCGCCCTGCGAAGAGGATGTCGCCGCTGAAGATCACGCCCTCGTCGGGCAGCACCACGATCAGGTCCTCGGGGGAATGCGCGGGCCCCAGGTGGTGGATCTCGAAGCGCACCTGGCCCATGGTGAACTGGGTGTCCTCGGAGAGCCATCGATCGGGAGGAATGATCGCCATCTTCTCGTCGACCCACGGAAAGAGGTCGCGCGCGCGCTGCTCGCGGCGCCGCTCGGCCTCTCCTCCCTCCAGGTACTCGCGCGCGGCACGGTGCGCCCAGATTTCAGCGCCGGCTTGCTTGAGCGCCTCGAGGCCGTAGAAATGGTCGGCGTGATAGTGCGTGAGGATCACTCGCCGGATGGGCTCGCTCGTGACGTGCGTGATGGCGCTGCGCAGCGCCGCGCCCAACGCGGGCGTACCGAGCGCGTCGATCACGACGACGCCGTCGCCCGTCACCACGAAGCCCGCGTTGGAGTTGAAGCCCTCGTTGGCCGCGGAGGCGACGCCGGGCTTTCCCTGCACGTAGTAGACGCGATCAGTCACCTTGATGGGGGTGACGGCGGACTTGATCGGCGGATAGCCGGCCGCGGCGCACAGCAGGGCAGCGGCGAGGAAGGACAGCGCGCGGATGCGCATCAGGCGATGCCCGTGTTGCCCTCGACGCCCACCAGCTTCGGCAGGTTGAGCTTCGGCGCGGCGATGGTCTTGCGGTCGCGCAGGTAGGTCGCCACCACATCCCAGATCGGCTCGCCCTTCGCGCCTTCGGCGACCGGCGCCCAGCCCGCGACTTTGTACGTCTTGCCGGCCTCGATGGGCTTGCCGGCGAGGCGCATGTCGCTGATGCGCTTGCCCATCGCCTCGCCCGGGGTGCAGGTATATGTGAGCCCGCCCACCCGAACCATGTCCCCGCCCTGCTGGTAGTACGGGTCCGGGTTGAAGAGGTTGTCGCAGACGTCCTCGAGGATCGTCTTCACCATCTCGCCGGTGAGGTCGCTCAACGTGGTGGCCGGATACGTGATCGCGGTCCAGTCCATCAGCGCCTCCGTGGTGATCGCTTCTCCCGGAAGGAGGGAATTTCCCCAACGGAATCCCGGCGAGAATGCGATCTCGGCGCCCTTCACATTCATCAGCGCGTCGACGATCACCTGGTCGAGCGTGCCGTTGAAGTTGCCGCGCCGGTAGAGGAGCGACTCCGTCACCGCGAGCTTCTCGCCGAGCTTCGCGGCGAACGGCGCGCGCGCCTTGGCGATGTGCGCGGCCATGGCCGGGTCCTCTGCAAGGAGGTGCGAGAAGACCGGCAGCAGGCGGTAGTTCCAGCCGCGGATCCTGCCGTCGCCGTAGTCGAAGTCGAGCACGCCCAGGAACTTGCCGTTGCTGCCCGCGTTGGTGACGAGCGTGGTGTGCCCGTCCTGCACGACCTGCACCGGCATGGGCACTCCATCGTGCGTGTGGCCGCCGAGGATCGCGTCCAGCCCCTTCACGCGCCGCGCGAGCTTGAGGTCCACGTCCATGCCGTTGTGCGAGAGCAGCACCACGATGCGCGCTCCCTTGCCGCGGGCTTCGTCGATGCGCTTCTGCAGCTCGACTTCCTTGATGCCGAAAGTCCAGTCGGGGACGAAATGGCGCGGATTGGCGATCGGCGTATACGGAAACGCCTGCCCGATGATGCCGACCGCGACGCCGTTGATCTCGCGGAGGGTGTACGGCTTGAACACGGGATCGCCGAAGTCCGCCGTGTCGACGTTCTGCGCGAGGAATTCGATGCGGCCCTTGAAGTCGTTCTCGACCACCTGCTTCACGCGTTCCTGGCCGTAGGTGAACTCCCAATGTCCCGTCATGATGTCCACGCCGAGGAGCTTTTGCGCGTCGATCATGTCCTGGCCCTGGGTCCAGAGCGCCGTGGCCGAACCCTGCCAGGTGTCCCCGCCGTCGAGAAGCAACGCGCCGGGACGCGACGCCTTGAGGCTCTTCACCAGCGTGGCGAGGTGCGCGAAGCCGCCCATCTTCCCGTAGACGCGCGCGAGATCGGTGAAGTCGAGGAAGGTGAATGCGTGGGATAGGCGCGTCGCCTGCTCGATCCCGTAGGCGTCGAGGAAATGCCGCCCGACCCGGTGCGGAGGCTTGCCCGCGGCGGGGCCGACGCCCAGGTTCACGCTGGGCTCGCGGAAGTACACGGGCAGCAGCTGCGCATGGCAGTCGGTCATGTGCAGCAGGCTCACGTTGCCCACGCGCGCAACGTCGTAGAACTCGTTCAGCTCCGCGGCGAGCGCGCGGCGCGATCCCATCGGCAATCCCGCGGCGGCGCCGATGGCGAGGGCCTGGATGAACTCGCGGCGATCCATGCTAGAACTCCAGGTCTTCCGCGATGGCCTTGATTCCCGCCGCCGCGCAGACGTCGTCGTTGAGGGGACCCGGGGCGCCCGAGACGCCGATCGCTCCCACCAGCGCGCCTTGCGACTCGATCACCTTGCCGCCCGCGATGGCGGCCACGTCCGGCAGGTAGCGGATGCCGGCGGAGGGCTTTCCGGGGGCGAGCTCGCGATCGAGCGCCGCCGTGTCCATCCTGAAATTGAGCGCGGTGCGCGCCTTGCGCTGCGCCGTGTCGACGGTGTGCGGCGCGGCGTAGCGGTCGCGCAGCAGGGTCTGCGTGACCCCGCTGCGATCGACCACCGCAATCGTCGCCTGGTATCCCTCCGCGCGGCACTTGGCGAGGGCGGCCTCGGCGGCCTTGAGGGACGCCTCCGGCGTGAGGGTGCGAACCGTGAAGGTCGCGTCCGCGCCGAAGGCCGTGCCGGCGAGCGCCGTCAGCGCCGCCGCCGCGCGCCGCATCATTTGTTGACCGGCGATTCCGGGTCCATCAGCAACGCGACGACATCCTTGATCTGTTGCTCGGTGAGGATGCCCTTGTGGCCGAACCGCGGCATGCTCGAGCACGCCGAGAACGCCTCCGAGTTGTAGATCTTTCCGTAGGCGTACTTCTGCATCTCCGCAGTGAAGCCGCGCTGCTTGCCGAAGTGGTAGAGCGCCGGCCCGATGGTGCCGTACGATACCTCGGCCTTGGTGAGCTGGTGGCACGCGTAGCAGTTGCCGCCCGCGGGCTTCTTCGGATCGTCGCTGTACTGCATGCCGACGCCCGTCTGGGCGATGTGCTCCCCCGCTTTCCAGTCGCCCATGAGGCTGCCCTGCGGGTACTTGATGAGCGCGAGCTGCTCCTTCTGGATGCGCTCGGCCACGTCCCGTGGAGCGGGATCGTCCACGTTGTAGCGGCTGCAGGTGCGCTGCACGTCGTCCTGGTCGAGGCGATCGAGCTTGGCCTGGCCGTGCGCCTGGAAGGATGCCTTCATCGTCGCCAGGGCCTCGGCCGACCGGTCGTTGTGCTCCATCATCATCGACGCGCAGCCGGCGGCACCCGTCACCGCGAGCGCGAGCGCTGCAATCGTTTTCTTTTTCATGGCTCCTCCGGTTTCAGCGCTTGATGGAAGGCGCGTTGAACAAGGCGCCGTTGGCGTTCTTCGCCAGGTACATGGTGAGCGCGATCGAGGCCGGCGAGACGAACTCGAGCTCCGGGAATCGCTGCTGCCGGAAGCAATCGTTCAGGCGCCATTGGAACGAGCGCACCTCGCCCTGCGAGACGCGGTAGGCGGGCCACGAGGTGTAGGCCCTGCGCGCGTCGGCCTGCCTGGTGAGGTTCGGCAGGTCCTGCAGGCGGATCCTCTGGTTGTCCGCGCCATGGCAGGTGACGCAACCGAAATCGTGCGTGCCGCCGCGGAAGAAGAAGATCTTCTTGCCCACCTCGTAGGCCTCCTGCTCCTTCGGGTGCGAGGCGGCGACATTCATCGGGATGCCGCGCGATTCGGAAGTGACGTAAGCGACAAGCGCGTCCATCGGCACCTTCCTGCCCGGGCCGCCGAAGGGATGACTCTTCGCCTCCGCCGGCGAGAAGCCCTGCAGCTTCACCATGCAGGTGACCAGCCGCGACTCGAGGTCCTCGACCTTGCCGGAATCCGGGAAGTATTTCGGCAGCACCGTGTAGGCGCCCTTCACCACGCCGGGCCCAAGGCCCAGGTCGCAGCGCTCGAGCGAGACCTTGTTGGGGCCGCGCTTTTCCTTCCAGAGCGCCTCGCCGCGCGCCTCCCAGAGCTCTGCGGGATTGTCGTCCCCCAGCGCCGCGCGATAGCGCTCGATCTCTTCGACCGCGGTGCGCTGCTGCGCGAGAACGACGCCGGCGCCCATCGCGCCCGTCATGCAAACAACCAATACGATCCGTCGAATCCGGTTCAAGTTTTCCTCCTCGTGAGTTCGGAATACGCGCCGGTCTTGCGCCGGCTCGCGCTTAAGGCTTCAGGGCTTGAGGTACACGTACCCCTCTTGGGCCTGCAGGCGGCTCACCTCCGCGACACCGGAAGGCACGATCTTCGCCTCCTCGAGCACGGTCTTCGGGTCGATGTTGCGCGACTTGAGCGTGAAGGCGCAGACGCGGAAGTCGACTCCCTTGCTCACCAGGTCCTGCACCGCGACCTCGTAGGGATTGCCGTTCTTGTCCTTCGCGCCCTGCAGGAGGAAATTGATGCCCCCCGCGTGCGTCACGACGACGATCTTGGCGCTCGGATCCGCGGCGAGATGGTTGCGGATGTTGCGGATCGCGTTGCTCGCCTGTTCGAGGTTCTCGTTCACGTGGTAGACGACCTTCACCGGGTCGCCCTGGGCGGCACCCACGTTGAGCGCGGCCGCGGCGATCGCCGTGGCCAGAAACAGTTTCGCGGCTCTCATGGTGACTCCTTTGCGTTAGGAGGTGATGACGGCTTCGTCCGTGCGCTTGTCTCCGTGGTTGTCGGTCCATGTGATCGCCACCTTGTCGCCGGGTTTGCCGCCGGAGAACTTGAAGGCGAGGAACGGGTTCTTCGACACCGCCGGCCCCCACTCCGCGGACAGCACGGTGCGGCCGTTGTGGGTGGCGGTGACGTTCTGGATGAACCACGCCGGGATCGGGGCGCCTTTCGAGTCCTTGCGCTGACCGGTCTCCATCTCGTGGCTCATCAGCACGCGAACGTCGACCTTGTCGCCTTCCATTTTCGCGCGAATCTTCATCGGGTCTGCCATGGTGTCCTCCTTATCCGCCGCAACCGCCCAAGGTCACTTTCACTTCCTTGGTCGCGTAGTAGTTCTTGCCGTCCGCCTTCACCAGCGCGATGACGTTCGAGGTCTGGCCCATCTTCACGCGCGTGTTGATCCAGGGATCGGTGCCTTCCGGGATGTTGAAGCTCGCGGCGAGGATGTTCGGGTTCTTCTCGACCAGCAGCGAGATCGATTCGGTCTTCGGGATCTTGCTGATGATCGTGAACGGCACCACGGCGCCGTTTTCCGCGATGTCGGGCGTATTCGCGAACTGGATGTCCTTGCTCTCGACCGGAGCCGGGCCGCCCATCGCCTTCACCGCGTCTGCAAGGCTCTTCACCTCGAAGGCCTGCTTGTTCCATTCGGCGCGCGCGCCGCCCGGCTTCAAGAGGCCCGCGGCCATGACAAGCCCGAGGACCGCGGCGCCGCCGGTTCCCTTCAATGCATTCCTGCGACTGTAGTTCATGATTTTTCTCCTCCTCGCGATTTCAGTCGAAATTATAACCCCAGCACCCATCGCACCAGCGCTCGCGCGTCGGAATCTCCGAGGTCCGGGTTCGGCGGCCTGGGGATCGATCCCCAGGCGCCCGAGCCGCCGACGTGCAGCTTCTTCACGAGCTTCGCCTCGATTCCGGGTTCGCTCTTGTATTTCTTCGCCGCCTCCTTGAATGCCGTTCCCACCACGCGACGGTCGACGGCGTGGCAGGCGAAGCATCCCTTGCTCCGCGCGAGATCCGCGGGCTCGTCAGGCGCGCTCGCGGCGGGCTGCGCCTTCGGCGCGCCGAGAGTCCTCTGTCGCAATCCTTCATGCACGCGACGTTCGCGACGTCCGCCTTGCCGCGCACATCCCACAGCCCGTGGCCTCGCGTCATGCCGTTGCGGTTCGGGCGCTTCGCCTGCACCTCGGCGATGTTCTTCTCCGAGAGCGTGAAATCGGCCGGCACGATGTCGGCGAGGTTCAAGAGGTAGGCCTCCGACGCGTAGACCTCGTCGGTGGTGAGCGACTTGGGAGCGTTCCACGGCATCGCGCGATGGATGTAGTCCCACAACGTGGAGATCGTGGAGAGCTTCATGAACCGACGACGCGCCGACGCGGGTGAGGCCGGGGCTCTCGCGGCGCTGCAGGTTCTTCTCGTATTTCGAGGGAAGCCCATAGGGCCGCGCGGCGACGGGCTGGCCGAGGCTCCTGCTGTGCTCGGGCAGCTCGAGGATCGCGGGATCGCCCGCGGGCTGCGCGCGGGCCTGCGTGGCGGCGAGCGCGACGGCGGCCGCGAAGGCGTCGCGCAGGAAATCGCGGCGCCCCGACTGCATCGCGGCGATCTGTTGCGCATCGAGGAAATTTTCCGGCGCGCGCGCGAGGCGCCCGGGGGCTCGGGAGGGATAGGTCATGTCGGCTCCACGACTTCCAGTCTAGGAACGCCTCGCAATATTAGTCAAGCCTAATATTGACGCCGCACTGCAGCGCGACCTACATTGGGGGCATGGCCACCCGCACTCGCGCCCGACCCCGCCCCCGGCCGGCGAAGAAAATCCCCACCGACATCTTCGACCTCATCGGCAAGGGCGAGAACATCCGCGAGGCGAGCACCGCGATGCAGGCGATGGCGCATCCCCTTCGCCTGAAGATCCTCTGCCTCGTGAACAACCAGGAGCTTTCCGTGCTCGAGATCGTCGACGCGGTCGGCACTTCGCAGAGCAACATCTCCCAGCACCTCGCGGTGCTGCGTGACACGCGCATCCTCGCCGCGCGCAAGGAGGCGAACCGCGTCTTCTATCGCATCGTGGACGCGCGCGTGCTCGAGATGATCGCCCTCACCCGCCGGATCTTCTGCACCTTCTAAAAAGTCGTGTCAGGTACAACTTTCCCCGAATGTCGTACCTGACACGACTCTTCATTCTTTCCACTTCTGCGCGGCGCTGTCATCGCTCGCGCGGGCCTCGACCCAGCGCGAGCCCGCGGGCGTGTCCTCGCGCTTCCAGAAGGGCGCCCGGGTCTTGAGGTAGTCCATGATGAACTCGCACGCGGCGAACGCGTCGCCGCGATGCGCGCTGGTGACGCCCACCAGCACGATGCGATCGCCGGGCTTGAGCGCTCCCACGCGATGGATCACGAGCGTGCCGATGAGATCCCATCGTGCTCGCGCCTGGGCGCAGATGTCCTCGAGCGCGTCCTCGGTCATGCCCGGGTAATGCTCGAGCGTCATGCCGCTCACGCAGGAGCCGTCGTTGGCATCGCGCACGAGCCCCACGAAGCTTGCGAGCGCGCCCACGTCGCGCCGCGAGCGCGTGAGCGTCTCGAGCTCGGCGCCCACGTCGAAGTCGGCCTCCTGCACGCGCGCGGCGCCCACACTAGCCTCCGGTCACGGGCGGGAAGAAGGCGATCTCGTCGCCCGGCTTCACTACGGTCGCGGGATCGGCCATGCGCTGGTTCACGGCGACCCGCCACGTGCTCCCCGGCGCGAAGGCGGCGGTCCAGCGCGGATCGCGCGAGCGCAGGTGATCGACGAGGGATGCGACCGTCGGATTCGCCGAGGGCAGCGCGATCTCCTCGCGAGAGCATCCGAGGCTTTCGCGCAGGCTCGCGAAGTAAAGGAGCGTCACCAAGGCCACGGCCTTCAGCGCACCAGGCGCGCGCGGTTCAATCCGAGGTGCTGGATGATGAAGCGCGCCACATCCTCGGCGTCCTCGACGTCGAGCTGCGGAAGTGAGGTGTCGAGGGGCTCGTCGGTCGCGACGGCGACCACGTGCGGATCGCCCGGATAGAGCAGCGGCGTATGCCCGGCGCGGCGGTGCACCTCCATCTTGGCGATGGGCTCGCTCTTGTAGCCCTCGACCAGCACCAGGTCGCACGGAGCGAGGTGCTTCATGAGATCGCCCAGCGCCGGCTCCGCCTCGCCGCGAAGCTCGTGCATCAGCGCCCAGCGCTTCGACGAGCTGATCAACACCTCCGCGCATCCCGCGTGACGATGGCGATAGGAGTCCTTGCCGGGCTGGTCGACGTCGAACTCGTGGTGCGCGTGCTTCACGAGTGCCACGCGCATGCCCTCGCGCACGAGGATCGGGACGAGCTTCTCGATGAGCGTGGTCTTGCCGCTGCCGCTGAACCCGGCGATGCCGATGACTTTCATGGGGAAATGATACGGCATCGCCCATGAAAAAGCCCCCGGGGATGAGCCGGGGGCCGGAACTGGATTCCCGCACGGGGCGGGAAGGCAGGTGTTACTTGCGCTTCGTTGTTTTCTTGACGGTACGGCCGGCGACGGCCTGTGCCGTGGCAACGTTCTGCTCGACGGTGTCGTAGATCTGCTTGTTGATCGACGTCATGTTGTCGTAGGCGCTTTGCGCCGCGGCGATCGCGGTCTTCAGGTTGCCCACCACGCTCTCGCTGCCGGCGGGCGCGTACTTGAGCGCCTCTTCGAGGGCGGCGATGGCGGCCTTGTTGAGCTGGGCGGTGTTCTGCTCGAGGACCTTCTTCACCTCGTCGTTCGAAGCGGCCGCGGTCTCGTAGGCGGTGCGCGAGTAGGCGTAGGCGCGCTTGAGCGCGGGCTCGACGGCGGCGGAATTGATGGCGAAAGCCTCGTTCACGTCACGGGCACCGGCGAGCGACTGCGCGTGGCGGGTGGCTTGGGTGACGGATTCGCGGGCGGCGCCCAGGCCGAGCTCCGTGAACTTCTCGATGTTGCCCAGCGAAAGCTTGGCGAAATAGGAGAACTGCTCGATCGCGGCTTCGTTGGCCGCGGCAAACTGATCGATCTTGAACATGGTGTGCGTCCTTGGAGGTTGGGGATGGAACAGACACTATTGTGCACTGCACCATTGCCTGTGTCAAGTGCCGCAACGATCCGAATGTTGCGCTGCGTCAACCCCGCCGCGGGGCGCCGTGAACGCCGTGAGGGCCAGGGCGGCGGTGATCGCAGAGATTTTATTCATCAGTGGATGGGAAGCGGGATTCCGGGGATGGTGACGCGCTGGTCGATGCACGAGATCTTGCCACGAGGCGCGCCCGCGCCGCCGATTTCACCCGCGGTATTGGGGAAATTGTCGCGGCGGTTGCCGTCGGAATTGGCCGTGCAGAACTTGTGGCCCGGCAGCACGGGGCTCGTGGGCGTCTCCAATGGACCGGTGTTGCGAAGCTGCGTGGCCGCGTCCGGGACGTTGCGAAACACTTCCACCGCCTGGCGCGTCTGGTAGACGAAGATCACGGCATTGCGCTCGTTGGCGACGCCCCAGATGTTGCCGGCGACATCGACCGCGATGCCGTCGATCCCTTCGAGGTAGGGGTGCGCGATGTAGATGTGCGACAGGCAAAGCGTATTCGGCGTGAAGGTGGTGTCGCAGCCCTGGCTCGCCTGGATGGAGCTGTCGCGGTTCACGCGCACGCTCCAGATGGCGCCGCGCGCGGTGTCGGCGATGTAGAGGTTGCGCGCGCGGTCGAAGGCGAGGCCGTTGGCGACGAGCGCTTGCGAGCCGAGCGTGTTCGCCGCGTTGCGCGAGGTGGCGGTGACGGTGATGGTGCCCGGGCCGAGGCTGCGCACATCGCGCCCGATGCCGCCCACGCCGCCCACGAGGTTCACCTCGTTCGCCATGGGCTGGATGCGGAAGACTTCGGTGACGTTGCCCTGCGGCGAGATCCTCCACACGCGGCCCTGCCCCGTGGTGCCGTCGCCGGTCCAGAGGTTGCCGTTCCAGTCGAATGCGAGCCCGTTGGTGCCCGGGACGCCGCTCGCGAACACCGACGCTATGGGCGGCGTGCCGCTCGCGCTCGGCGTGAAGCGGTAGATCCTGTCCGCGTTGGTGACATACAGCATGCCGTCGGGGCCGAACGCGAGGCCGCTCGGCGAGCAAGTCGGCGTCGTCGCGGGAATGAGGCCCACGACCGTGAGCGCCGGGCTGTCGATGTTCACGCGGTAGACGGGGCACGGATCGGTGGCCGCAAGGGCCCGGCCCGGTGTGTACAGGTTGCCCTGGTCGTCGTTGGTGAGGCCTTCGATCGCGAGCGGGGTCGTGATGAGCGTCGTCACCGACGCCGCCTGCGAATTCGCTCCAGAGCCCGAATCGGCGCGCGCCGCCAGCGCGCAAACCGCCAACACGCAAAGGGCCCAAGTCTGCATCTTCATTGCGAGGCTCCTCTCGTTATTTCCTGGTGTTGCGACCGCCCGGACATGCTGCGCCGAACCCCCAGTCCCACGCAATCGGGACGGGGGCAGCGGCGATGTTCCACATGGAGGAATTTCGTCGTTGTCGCGGTTTTGTATGATGCGGACATGAAGATCGGAATCCTCGAAGGCGACGACATCGGGCACGAGATCGTGCCCGCGGCGGTGGAAGTGGCGCGCGCGGCGGCGAAGAAGCACGGGCTCGAAATCGAATGGCGGGCGCTGCCGATCGGGCGGCGCGCGCTCGACACGCACGGCTCGACGCTGCCGAAAGAGACGCTCGATGCGCTGCCCACGCTCGACGGCTGGATCCTCGGGCCCATCGGGCACCGCGCCTATCCGAAGGTCCCGGAGGCGCTCAACCCGCATCCGATCCTGAGGAAGCAGTTCGACCTCTTCGCCAACGTGCGCCCTACCCGCTCCTATCCGGGGATCGGCTGCCTGCACGACGGCATCGACCTCATCATCGTGCGCGAGAACAACGAGGGCTTCCAGCCCGACCGCAACATGTTCGCCGGCTCCGGGGAATTCCGCCCGAGCCCCGACATGACGCTTTCCATGCGCGTCATCACGCGGCGCGCGAGCTACCGCGTGGCGAAGGCCGCGCTCGAGCTCGCGCGGCAGCGCAAGAAGCACATGACCTTCGTGCACAAAGACACCGTCTTCAAGCTGGGCTGCGGCATGTTCGTCGAGGAGTGCCGTCGCGCCGCCGCCGAATACCCCGACGTCCACACCGACGACGTGATCGTCGACACGTTCGCGATGCGCCTGGTGCGAGACCCGCAGAGCTTCGACGTCGTGGTCACCACCAACATGTTCGGCGACATCCTCTCCGACGAGGCCGCGGGACTCGTGGGCGGCCTGGGCATGGCGCCGGGCCTTTGCATTGGTGAAGCACGTCTCGCCATGGCGCAGGCGACCCATGGAAGCGCGCCGGACATCGCCGGCAAGGGCATCGCCAATCCCTACGCGATGATCGAGTCCACGCGGATGCTGATCGAATGGCTGGGCCACGACCGCAAGCGGCCCGAGGCGGTCGCCGCCGCGCAGTCGATGTCGCGGGCGATGACCGCGACGCTTTCCGATCCCGCGACGCGCACGCGAGACATCCTGGGCACCGGCAACTGCGCGGCGATGACGCAGGCGGTCCTCCGGGGCATCGACGCGGGTTGACGTGAACGCGCCCTGGCCCTTCCGCGTCGCTCGCATCGTTGTGGTGCTCGCCATGAATGCCGTGCCGGTCTGGGGCTTCACCGAGGAGGCGTGGACGCCGGGCACGGCGCTCGCCCTCTACTGGCTGCAGGCGTTCTTCAGCATTCCCCTCATCGCCGCGCTCATCGTGATGCACCGGCGCGCGACCCACAAATGGGGACACTACAACGCCACGACCACAACGAGCGTGAACGGCGGCCCGGCCGTGACCCGGCGCTCGACGTTCCTCGACGGCTTCCTGTGGATGTCGATTCCGTTCGTGATCGCTCATGGGATCTTCCTCGCATTTCTCCTCGGCGTGGTGTGGAAGGACCAGGCGGGCGGCATCGACCGCGAGGACCTGCGCATCGGCACGGTGGCGATGCTCAACATATGGCGCTCGGCTTCGCGTTCGACTCCTTCACGATCGCCGCGCTCCCCTTCGCGTGGATCCGCCGGCTGGCGCAGACCCAGCTCCAGCGCACTTTCGCCGTGCACTTCGTGATCCTCATCGGCATGGGAGCGGCCGTCTTCGCCGACAAGGAAGCCGCGGCATTCTTCGGCGTTTTCCTCGCCATCAAGGTTCTCTTCGACGTGCTGTCCGAGCTGCCGGAGTGGGATCCCAAGGAGCCGCCAGGATGGCTCGTGCGGCTCTTCAACCGGTTCGGCGGGGGCAAGGACGACATCCACGTGCTTTGGAAGGAGTGGCACCAGGACCAGAGAGCCGGATTCGAGGACGACGAGCGGACCGTCGATCCCACCAATCTTCCGGGTTGAGATCCCTACTCTTCGGGCTTGTCCGGCACCGACTGAAGGCGCCTCACGCCGCCCTCCACCGCGCGCAGCTCGATGATCTCCGCTTCCTGCGAGGTAGCGCCCAGCTCCTTGAACTTGCGCGCCGACACCAGCACGCGCGATTCGAACGACGCGATCGCGGAGTTGTAGCTGTCGGTGGCGGTGCCGAGGCTCTTGCCCAGGCGGGTGAGATGGTCCGCCATGACCGAGAGGCGCGCGTGCAGCTCCTGGCCGAGCTGGCTGATCTCGCGCGCGTTGTCCGCGATGGCTTCCTGGCGCCAGCCGTACGACGCCGCCTTCAATAGGGCCATCAACGACGCGGGCGAGGCGATGATCACGTTCTGGCCGAAGCCGCTGTCGAGGAGATCGGGGTCGGCCTCCAGCGCCGCGCTGTAGAACGCCTCGCCCGGGATGAACATCACGACGACTTCCGGCGTGGGCTGGAACTGCTCCCAGTAGCTCTTCTTCGCGAGCGCCTCGAGGTGGCGGCGCATGAGCTGCGCGTGCAGGAGGATCTTCACCTTGCGAAGCTCGTCGGTGGTCGCTTCGTGCGCCTCCATGTACGCGGTGATGGGCGCCTTGGAATCCACCACGATCTGGCGGCCACCGGGCAGCTTCACGATGAGATCGGGCCTGAGCTTCCCGTCGTCGCTGTCGGCGGATTGCTGCTCGACGAAGTCGCAGTGGAGCATCATCCCTGCCATCTCCACCACGCGGCGCAGCTGGATCTCGCCCCAGCGGCCGCGCACGTGCGGCTGGCGCAGCGCCTTCACGAGATTGGTGGTCTCGTCGCGTAGTTGCGTCTGCACCTCCGCCATCTGCGTGAACTGCTGACGGATCTCGCCGTATGCGTGCTCGCGCGCCTTTTCCCGCGCGCCGATCTTTTCGTCCACCTTGTCGAGCGATGCCTTCACCGGGCCCACCAGCGCATCGATGGCGACCTGGCGCTTGTCCAGGTCGTTGCGCGCGCCTTGCTGGAACTCGTTCAACGCGGTCTTCGCGAGATCGAGGAAGGACTGGTTGTTGCTGCGCAGCGCATCGGCGGAGAGCGACTTGAACGAGTTCTCGAGCACGGCGCGCGCCTCGTTCAGGAGCTTCACCTTCTCATCGCCCTGGCGGCGCTCCTCGTCGAGGCGCGACTGGAGCTGGCGTGTGCGCTCCTCGAGCGCGGACGCGTGCTGCACCGATTCCAGGAACTGGCCTCGCAGCTGGTTCGCCTCGCGCTCGAGCTCCGCCGACTGCACGCCCATGCGATTGGCATGCTCCCGGGAGGCGGCGAGCTGCGCCTCGAGCTCGGCGGTGCGCTGCTGCCCCTGCATGGGCCGGGAACGGTTCCAGAGGAATGCCGCACCGAAGCCGGCGGCCGCGCAAATCAGGGCGACGAAGATCGAGACGAGCGTGATGTCCATGGAGAACATTCTAGACACTCCGAAGCTCATGGGGTGAGCTACCATTTCGCCCATGCCGGAGCTCCCCGACGTCTGCGTCTATCTCGAAGCACTGGAAAGGAAGATCGTCGGCCAGCGGCTCGAGCGCGTGCAGGTGGCGAGCCCCTTCGTGCTGCGCAGCGTCGACCCGCCAGTCGATGCGCTGGAGGGCCGCACGGTAGCGGGCACGCGCCGGATCGGCAAGCGCATCGTGCTGGATTTCGGCGACGGGCTCTTCGCCGTGATCCATCTCATGATCGCAGGGCGCCTCAATTGGCGCGGGGTCGGCGAGAAGGGAAAGCCCCAGGGCGTGCTGACGACATTCCAGTTTCGGAACGGCACCCTCCATTTCACCGAGGCCGGCACGCGAAAGCGCGCGTCGCTCACCCTCGTGCGCGGCGAGGGCGCGCTGCGGGCCATCGATCGCGGCGGCATCGATCCGATCGATTCCACCTTCGAGGCGTTCTCCGAAGCGCTGAAGCGCGAGAGCCATACGTTGAAGCGCTCCCTCACCGAGCCCCACCTCTTCAGCGGAATCGGCAACGCGTATTCCGACGAGATCCTGCACGCCGCGAAGCTCTCGCCGTTGAAGCTCACGCGCTCGCTCACGGAAGAAGAGGCGCGCCGGCTCCACAAGGCGGCGCGGGTGACGCTCCTCTCATGGCGCGACATCCTGCGCGCGGAGGCCGGTGATGGCTTTCCCGGGAAGGTGACCGCGTTTCGAGAGGGGATGTCGGTGCACGGCCGCTTCAGGAAGCCCTGCCCCGTGTGCGGCTCGCCCGTGCAGCGCATCGTCTACGCAGAGAACGAGTGCAACTACTGCGCGACGTGCCAGACGGGCGGGAAGCTGCTGGCGGACCGCTCGCTCTCGCGGCTCCTCAAGGACGACTGGCCGAAGTCGATCGACGAAATCTAGGCGCGAGGCACGAGGCGCGAGGTGCGAGAAGGTGAATATTTGGGCGTCTCGGTGCTAGCCAAGACGGCGGACTTCACTTTCACGACCCCTTGCGCCTCGCGCCTCGCTTATGCCGCCTTCTCGTCCCGCGCCGCGCGCTTGCGGTCGTGCTCGTTCAGGAAACGCTTGCGAAGCCGGATCGACTTGGGCGTGACTTCCACGAGCTCGTCGTCCTCGATGAACTCCACCGCGCTCTCGAGCGTGAGCTGGATCGGCGGCGTGAGGACCACGTTCTCGTCCTTGCCCGCGGAGCGCACGTTGGTGAGCTTCTTGCCCTTCACCGGGTTCACGATGAGATCGTTGTCGCGGCTGTGGATGCCGATCACCATGCCCACGTAGAGGCGCTCGCCCGGCGAGACGAACATCTTGCCGCGATCCTCGAGGTTGAAGAGCGCGAAGGCCACCGCGTCGCCCTGCTCCGAGGAGATCAGCACGCCGTTCCTGCGCGAGGGCGGCTCGCTTTTCACCGGCGCGTACTTCTCGAACACGTGGCTCTTGATGCCGGTGCCGCGCGTGAGGGTCATGAACTCCATGTGGAAGCCGATGAGCCCGCGCGACGGAATGCTGTAGTCGAGGCGCACGCGGCCCTTGCCGTCCGGAACCATGTCCTGCAGCTCTCCGCCGCGCCGGCCGAGCTCTTCCATGATCTTGCCCTGGTTCTCCGCGTCCACGTCCACCGTGAGGTTCTCCCAGGGCTCCATGCGCACGCCGTCGATTTCCTTGACGACCACCCGCGGCTTGCCCACCGCGACCTCGTAGCCCTCGCGGCGCATGTTCTCGATGAGGATCGTGAGGTGAAGCTCGCCGCGCCCGGAAACGCGGAGGACGTCGTTGTCGCCGGTCTCTTCCACGCGCAGCGCCACGTTGGCGAGGAGCTCGCGGTCGAGCCGCTCGCGAAGCTGCCGGCTGGTGACGTACTTGCCTTCCTGGCCCGCGTAGGGCGAGGTGTTCACCTGGAAATTCATGGTGAGCGTCGGCTCGTCCACGCCCACCATCGGCAGGCCCTCGGGCACGAGGGGATCGGCGAAGGTCGTGCCGATGACGAAGTCCTCGATGCCCGTCACGGAGACGATCTCGCCCGCCGAGGCGTCCGGGGTCTCGATCTTCTCGAGGCCCTGGAACGTGTGGATGGTGCCGATCTTCGCCTTGCGGATCAGCTTGTCGCCCGACATGATCGCCACTTCCTGCTGGCGCTTGATGCTGCCGCGGCGAATGCGGCCCACGGCGATGCGGCCGAGGAAGCTCGAATAGTCGACGGCCGCGATCTGCATCTGCAGCGGGCCTTCGGGGTCGCCCAGGGGCTCTGGAACGTACTTGAGGACGGCGTCGAAGAGCGGGCGCATGTCGGTGCCGACCTCGTCCACCTTGGTCGACGCCCAGCCATTCAGCGCGGACGCGTAGATCACCGGGAAGTCGAGCTGGTCCTCAGTGGCGCCAAGCTTGTCCATGAGGTCGAAGGTCTGGTCCACGACCCAGTCGGAGCGCGCGCCGTCCCGATCGACCTTGTTCACGACGAGGATGGGCTTCAATCCCTGCGCGAGCGCCTTGCGCGTCACGAATCGCGTCTGCGGCATCGGGCCTTCGACGGCGTCGACGAGGAGCACCACGCCGTCGACCATGGAGAGCACGCGCTCCACCTCGCCGCCGAAATCCGCGTGGCCGGGGGTGTCGACGATGTTGATGTGCACGCCGTGGTAATCCACCGCCGTGTTCTTGGCGAGGATCGTGATGCCGCGTTCCTTCTCGATGTCGCCCGAGTCCATCACGCGCTCGACCAGATGCTGGTGCGCGGCGAAAGTGCCGGCTTGCTGGAGAAGCTTGTCGACGAGGGTGGTCTTGCCGTGGTCGACGTGCGCGATGATCGCGATATTACGGAGGGGGCGGCGCATTAAAAGTCCAAAAATTCAAGGTTATTCAACATTTTAGCATGCCGGTATGCTGCGGCGCATCATCTATTTCGCATCCAGTCGGCGGTCTTGCGGAAAGCCGCCCCAAGGGCCTGCCTAAGCTCTTGTGGCACCTCGCTTTCTTCCATCGCCTGGGTCATGCACGCCATCCACTGGTCGCGCTCTTCGTCCCCGATGGAAAACGGCAGGTGGCGCGCGCGCAGCATCGGATGCCCGAATCGATCGGTATAGAGCGCGGGCCCGCCGAGCCATCCCGAAAGGAAGAGATAGAGCTTTTCGCGCGCGCTCTCGAGGCTCGAGCCGTGGACGGAGCGAAGGCGCGCATAGCGCGGCTCGAGCTCCATCAGGTCGTAGAAGCGCTCGACCAGCTCCCGCACCCTGGCGTCGCCGCCGAGGATCTCGTAGGGCGTGGGAGAATCCGGTTCCTGCGGTTGCAAACAGCCTCCCCATGAAGCTTGCGTTGAAGATCGATGTCGATACGTTGCGCGGCACCCGCGAGGGCGTGCCCGCGCTCGTCGATATTCTGAAGCGTCATGGCGCCGGCGCGACATTTTTATTTTCCCTCGGGCCCGACCACACCGGCCGCGCCATCAGGAGAGCGTTGCGGCCCGGCTTCATGCGGAAGGTGAATCGCACGTCCGTGCTCGAGCACTATGGGTTGCGCACTCTCATGTACGGGACGCTCCTTCCCGGGCCCGACATCGGCAAGCGTTGCGCGCCGATATTGAGGCGCGTGCGCGACGCGGGCTTCGAGGTCGGCATCCACACCTGGGACCACGTGAAGTGGCAGGACGGAGTCGCCGGCGCCGACGAGACATGGACGGGCTGGCAGATGGCGCTCGCGTGCCAGCGCTTCCGCGAGGTCTTCGGCGAGGAGGCCACCGTGCACGGCGCCGCGGGTTGGCAGATGAATGTGCATGCCTACCGGCGCACGCAATCGCTCGGCTTTCGCTACGCGTCGGATACGCGCGGCACGCACCCTTTCATCCCCGTGATCCGCGCGGAGATCGTGGGATGTCCGCAGTTTCCGACGACGCTGCCGACCCTGGACGAGCTGATCGGCCTCGACGGCGTGACCGTGCAGAACGTCGCCGATGCCCTGCTCGCGCGCACGGCCGAGCCTCGCGACCACGTCTTCACGCTGCACGCCGAGCTCGAGGGGATGAAGCTCGCGCCGGTGTTCGAACAGCTTCTCGAAGGCTGGAAGGCACAGGGCTACGAGCTTTGCGCGATGCGCGATCTGGTGAACGGCACGGAGCCCGCGAAGCTGCCGATGCATTCGATCGTCGATGCGCCGGTGCCGGGACGCTCGGGCGCCCTCGCCTCACAAGGGCGGGAATTCCTGTCGCGGGAATCGGCGGCCTAGCTTGCGTTTTGCGGCCGTTGTGTTCACCATGATTCGGACATGGCAGCGTTACCCGATTTCGAGCTCCCCGCCACAGGCAACCAGCGCTTCCAGCTCTCGGCCTTCAAGGGCCATCCGTTCGTCATGTACTTCTATCCCCGCGACGACACTCCCGGCTGCATCGACGAGGGCAAGCAGTTCCGTGACCTGCACCCGAAGTTCGTGAACGCGCGGGTGCCAGTCTTCGGCGTCTCGCGCGACACCGTCACCTCCCACGAGAAGTTCAAGAAGAAGATGTCATTCCCCTTCGAGCTCCTCTCCGACGTGGACGAGAAGGTGTGCTCCATCTTCCGCGTGATGAAGATGAAGAACATGTACGGAAAGCAAGTGTGGGGCGTGGAGCGCAGCACTTTCGTGGTCGACCGCGACGGGCGCATCGCGAAGGAATGGCGCGGGGTGAAGGTGCCGGGGCATGCGCAGGAAGTGCTCGACTACATCCGGTCGGTGAGTTTGTAGGTCCGCCGCCTGCCTTTCAGGCGCTGAATCAATCTCCTTGCATAGCCAAGATCCCGCGCAATTTGCGTGTCACGCTCTTCGCGTTGGTGGAGACCTTCCTGTGCTCGATCTTGGTCGCGCGGTTCCGTCGATTTCTTGCAGCCCTTCTCCGGCACCCAGCCTACATGTTCCACTGCCACAATCTCGATCATGAGGACCAGGCGATGATGCTCGACTTCGCCGTCGCGGACGAAAACGCCCCATAGCTTGCGTTTTGCCATGGTTTCGTTACCATGGGTTGTGGGTATGACGCACCTAGCCTCATGAGCGAGCTCGCCGGATGACCGAACGCACGGTCCTTTCCGACTTCGAGCTTCCCGCGACTGCAACCCACTCAATTCGCCGTCACGTCCGTGCGCGCTTTTCACAGCGCGCCGCGGCGCGCATCCTTTTCTCCACCACCACCGTCGAACCCAACTGATGCCCAACGATCCCCTGAGAGACTCCACCGTGCGCAGCGACGACGTGGAGGCACCCGGTTTCGCCTCGCATTCGGAGGTGCCCATGCAACGCCGTCGTGAAAGGGAAGGCCCGCGCGCCCACAAGGCCACGGCCGCCACCAAGCTCTTCGTGCTGGACACCAACGTCCTCATGCACGACCCCACGAGCCTCTTCCGCTTCGAGGAGCACGACGTGTTCCTGCCCATGGTCACGCTCGAGGAGCTCGACGACCACAAGAAGGGCATGAGCGAGGTCGCGAGGAACGCGCGCCAGGCGAGCCGCTTCCTGGACGAGATCGTCTCCGAGGGCGGCGACATCGAGAAGGGCTTTTCGATGCGCACCAAGGGCGGCCAGCAGGCGGGCGGCTCGCTCTTCCTGCAGACGCACGCCGTGAACGTCGAGATCCCCGAGTCGGTCGCATCGCAGAAGGCCGACAACGTGATCCTCGGCGTCGCCATGTACTTGAAGCAGAAGTACGCGAAGCGCGAAGTCGTCCTGGTGTCGAAGGACATCAACATGCGCATCAAGGCGCATGCGGTCGGCCTTCCCGCCGAGGACTACTTCAACGACAAGGTCCTCGAGGACACCGATCTCCTCTATACCGGCATCCTGCCTCTGCCCCAGGACTTCTGGGACCGCCACGGCAAGGACGTCGAGAGCTGGCAGGAGCACGGCCGCACGCTCTACCGCGTGAAGGGCCCGCTCGTGCCCTCGATGCTGGTGAACCAGTTCGTGTTCCACGAGGGCGACCGCCCCTTCCTCGCCATCGTGAAGGAGCTGCGCGGCAAGACCGCGGTGCTGCAGACGCTGAAGGATTTCTCGCACCACAAGAATAACGTCTGGGGCATCACCGCGAGGAACCGCGAGCAGAACTTCGCGCTCAACCTGCTGATGGATCCCGAGGTGGACTTCGTGACGCTCCTCGGCCAGGCCGGCAGCGGCAAGACGCTCCTCACGCTCGCCGCGGGCCTCATGCAGACGCTCGACTTCAAGGTCTACAGCGAGATCATCATGACGCGCGTCACCGTCCCGGTGGGCGAGGACATCGGCTTCCTGCCCGGCACCGAGGAAGAGAAGATGACCCCGTGGATGGGCGCGCTCGAGGACAACCTCGACGTGCTGATGCGCACCGACGACGAGGCCGGCGACTGGGGCCGCGCCGCCACCGCGGACCTCATCAGGAACCGCATCAAGGTGAAGAGCCTGAACTTCATGCGCGGGCGCACCTTCATCAACAAGTACCTCATCATCGACGAGGCGCAGAACCTGACGCCCAAGCAGATGAAGACGCTCATCACGCGCGCCGGACCCGGGACCAAGGTCGTCTGCCTGGGCAACATCGCGCAGATCGACACGCCTTACCTCACGGAGGGCTCCTCGGGAATGACCTACGTGGTGGACCGCTTCAAGGGCTGGAGCCACAGCGGGCACGTGACGCTCATGCGCGGCGAGCGGTCCCGCCTCGCGGACCACGCGTCCGAAATCCTCTGACCGGCGCCCCCGCGAGCGCGGGGGCCCCTCGCCCATGGTCCCCATCCATATGCTCTGGATCGGGCCGCGCCTCTCGGCACTGGAGAGGCTTTCCATCGCGTCTTTCCTCGCGCACGGCCACGCGGTGCGCCTCTTCACCTACGGCGACGTCGAAGGCATTCCCGCGGGCGTCGAGCACCATGACGGGCGCGAGATCCTGCCGGCCGCGCAGGTCTTCACCTATGCGGCGGGTTTCGGCAAGGGAAGCGTCGCCGGATTCTCGAACATGTTCCGCTACAAGCTGCTCCTGGACCACGGCGGCACGTGGTGCGATACCGACGTGGTCTGCCTCGAGGCTTTCGAATTCGACGCCGACTATGTGGTCGCGAGCGAGAGGGTGCCGCCCCACGTCGCGCCGCCCGCGGCGCTCGCGAAGCTCAACGCCTGCGTGCTCAAGGCGCCCCGCAATTCGCGCGTGATGCTCGAGTGCTACGCGATCTGCACGGAGGTCGACAAGAACAGCGTCTCATGGGGCGAGATCGGACCGGACCTCGTCACCAAGCGCTTCGCGCGCCATGGCCTCGACGCCCACGCGCTGGCGCCTTCCGCGATCTGCCCCATCGACTGGTGGGACGCGGAAAAGCTCGTGGCGCCCAGCCTTGCCGTGCCGCCGGGGGCGCACGCGGTGCACTTCTGGAACGAGGTCTGGCGTTCGAAGGGGATGGACAAGGACGCACCCTATCCCGCCGACTCCCTCTTCGAGACGCTCAAGCGCCGCTACGAGGTCGCGCCCTAGGACGCGGTCGTATCCCTCAGGCCCTCGATCAGGTGGCGAAGGCGCCTCAACGCCTTGGGCGTCACGCATTCGGGCGCGTGGCGCAGCAGCGTGAGGAGCCATCGACGGCGCACCTCGCGCTCGAGGCCTCGTTCCGAGGCGGTCGCGATGAGCTCGAGCGCCTCCACGAGCGAGGCGCGCTCGCGTTGCAGCGAGGCGTGCCTCTCGTCAACGCGATCGGTGAGCGTGAGGGCGAGGAGGTCCTGGTCGACGGCCGCGAGCCGCGTCTCCACGCGGATGCGGATCCCGCGCAGGACGGGGCACAGGTCGGTGGGCCGCGACGCCTTGCGCTCCTCGGGGGCGCACTCGGCGGCGAAGAATCCTGGCTTGGTCTGGTAAATGGCGGCCTCCGGGGATCGAGGTAGGCGTCGGATTGACGCGATCCAATCCTCTCCGGCCCCCGCCCCCGGCGTCCTTTAGCCGCCCTTAAATTTTCTTAAATCTCGGCGCGATGGGACATCGGACCGCCTGGAGCCGGTCAGTGCACCTGCGCGGAGAGGCGCCGCAGCGTCTTGGTGACGCTCACGCCGTCGACGGAATAGGTGAGCGCGGCGCCCGCGCCGGCCGTCGCGAAAATGAGCTGGGCCGTGCCAGCATGGCGAGCCTGCGTGAGCGCGAATCCCGGCACGAACCAGGGCGTGCCGCGGGTATCGAAGAGCGGCCCGTCGAATTGGCGATACAGGCTACCCGGCGCGCCGGCCATCGGCACGCTCTCGCGCAGCACGGTCGCGAACCAGGTGGGCTGCCGGGTGGCGTTGTAGACGAAGAGGACGGCGAACACCACGCCTCGATAATGGAAAACGCCGACCCCCCATCCATTCTCGTCGGGATCCCACCACATGCCGGTGAACTGCGAGGCCGCGGGATCGAAGGCCGCGACTGCGCTTCCCGCGATGTCCTGCAGGACCAGGTTGTCGCGGTGAAGCGCTGCGCCGTCGATGGTGGCGCCGAAGCTCATCTCGCGGGTTCGTCCGTAATGCGGATCGCTCGACGGCCCGGTGAACGAGACGCTCCATTGGCCCGCCTCCCGCACCACGAGCGACGAGGCGATGTACGGGGCGCCATACCAGGAGCCGCTGGTGCGATAGATCGTGCCGCCGCACGTGACCGACACGGAAGCCGTGGACGCCGGCGCGCAATGACGAAGGTCCGGCGCGATGTACCAGGTCGGGCGGCCATCGGCGCCATAGGCGAAGAGCACGGAGGCCATGGCGTTCGAGCCGTCGGCGCTCGGTCCGAAGACTCCCACGCCCCAGCCGCTCTGCAGGGGATTCCACCAGAGTCCCTGGTAGTCCTGCGGAAAGCGCGTCTCCTGCTGCGCCCAGGCGCATGCCGCGGCGCCTGCGAGGACGAGAGCGGCGACGAAGCGCTTCATCGCGCGGCGCCCGCGGCGCGCGACGCGACCCGCGGCGCGAAGAATGACGCGAATGCGGCGATCGCCGCGTCGATCTGCGCGCGGCTCACGTCGTGGTGCGTGACCAGGCGCAGCCGCGGCGAGACGAGCGCGATCACGCCCTTCGCCTCGAGGTGCCGCGCGAGCGCTGCGGCTTCCTCCTTTGCAATCGTCGCGAACACCATGTTGGTCTGAACCGGGTCGACCTCGAGGCCCAGGTCCGCGAGCCCCTTCCCGAGGCGCTCGGCATTGGCGTGGTCCTCGGCGAGGCGATCGACGTTGTGCTCGAGCGCGTAGATTCCCGCGGCGGCGAGGATTCCCACCTGGCGCATGGTGCCGCCCAGCATCTTGCGGATGCGGCGCGCGCGTTCGATGAGATCCTTGTGTCCCACGAGCACCGTGCCCGCCGGCGTGCCGAGGCCCTTCGAAAGGCACACCGACACCGAGTCGAAGCCGGCGCAGAGATCCTTCACCGGCATGCCGAGCTTCACGGCGGCGTTGAAGATGCGCGCGCCGTCGAGGTGGATCGCGAGGTTGCGCCGGCGCGCGAGCGCGATCGCCTCGGCCATGTAGGCGCGCGTGAGCACCTTGCCGCCGATGGTGTTCTCCAGCGCGATCAGCTTCGAGATCGCGAAGTGGGAGTCGTCGGGCTTGATCGCGGCCTCGATCTTCGCGAGGTCGATGGAGCCGTCGGCCTCGTTGGCGATGGGCTGCGGCTGGATCGAGCCCAGCACCGCCGCCCCGCCCGCCTCGTATTTGTACGTGTGCGCGTCCTGGCCGAGGATCACTTCCTCGCCACGGGCGCAATGCGCCATCACCGCCGCCAGGTTCGACTGCGTCCCGGAAGGAAAGAAAAGGGCCGCCTGCATGCCAAAGCATTCGGCGCACATCGCCTGCAGGCGGTTCACCGTGGGATCGTCGCCGAAGACGTCGTCGCCCACCTCGGCGCGGGCCATGGCCTCGCGCATGGCGGCTCCCGGACGCGTCACGGTGTCGCTGCGCAGGTCGATCTTCAACGAAGGCTCTCGTTCACCTTGTCGAGCGCGGCGCTGCCCGGGCAGAGCTCGCGCTCCCCCAGCTGGTTCAGCGGCAGCTTCACGGTGTTGAGCGAGCCGTGCAGGTCGCGCGGGCGGTGGTTCACGTAGAGGAGCCCCGTCACGATCTCGCCCACGGCGTAGCGCGACTGCACGTACGTCATCGCCGCGATGCGGTCCGAGGGATCGTAGCTTTCGTGAAGCTTGTGCAGGCGCACCACGGAGCCGTCGTGCTGGCGCACTTGCGTCACGGTTCCCGGTTCGTACTGTGTGGTGATCTCCTTGTGCATCGTGATCACGTCGAGGGAATTCACCGCCTCGTTGTGCTCGCGCACGTAATCGTAGCTCTTGGTGGAGCCCTCGTGGTTGTTGAACGCGACACAGGGCGAGATCACGTCGATGAAGGCCGCGCCCTCGTGGGTGAGCGCGCCCTTGATGAGCGGCACGAGCTGGTGCTTGTCCCCGGAGAAGCTCCTCGCCACGTAGGTCGCGCCCAGCTGCAGCGCCATGAGGACGAGGTCGATGCCCTCGTCGGTGTTGATCGCGCCGCGCTTCGCCTTCGAGCCGCGGTCCGCGGTGGCGGAGAACTGGCCCTTGGTGAGGCCGTAGACGCCGTTGTTCTCGACCACGTAGGTCATGTTCACGCCGCGCCGCATGATGTGCGCGAACTGGCCGATGCCGATGGAGGCCGAGTCGCCGTCGCCCGAGACGCCGAGGTAGATGAGATCCCGGTTGGCGAGGTTGGCGCCCGTGAGCACCGACGGCATGCGGCCGTGGACGCTGTTGAAGCCGTGGGACTTGTCGAGGAAATAGGTGGGCGTCTTGGAGGAGCAGCCGATGCCGGAGAGCTTGGCCACCCGGTGCGGCTGGATCGCGAGCTCCCAGCACGCCTGGATGATGGCGGCGCTGATGGAATCGTGCCCGCATCCCGCGCAGAGGGTCGAGATGGCGCCCTCGTAGTCGCGCCGCGTGAGGCCGAGCTCGTTCTTCGGCAGGTCCGGGTGGTGAAGCTTCGGCTTTGCGAGATACGTCATGGAGTCACTCCAATCAAGATCATTCCGGACCCGCGTTCATCTGCGCTATATCTGCGTTCATCTGCGTTCCAATGCCTTTCAGTGTCCGTCAGCCGGCAACCGTCTTCTTTAGGGGCTTCACGTTGAATGCCGTGAGGCGCTGCGAGATCTCGCCCTGGATGAAGCGCGCGGTGATCGGGGTGCCGTCGTAGTGGAGCACCGGCGTGAGCTTCTCGGAAGGCACCATCGCCTCGGCCACCAGCAGCGTGCGCAGCTGCGCGTCGCGGTTCTGCTCGACCACGAACACATGGTCGTGGCTCGCGACGAAGTCGGCGACCTCGTCGGAAAACGGGAAGGCCCGCACGCGCATGGCGTCGATCTCCATCGCCTCGGCGCCGAGGATGGCGAGCGCCTCGTCCATGGCGGGCGCGGTCGAGCCGTAGTAGATCACCCCGAAGCGCGAGCCTTTCGCCGCCTTGCGCACCACGGGCTGCGGCACCAGCTCCTTCGCCGTCTCGAATTTCTTGAGGAGCCGCTGCATGTTGTCCACGTACGCGCTCCCCTCCTCCGTGTAGCGTGCGTAGCGGTCGCGGCTCGTGCCGCGCGTGAAGAACGAGCCGCGCTTCGGATGCGTGCCGGGATAGGTGCGCCAGGTGATGCCGTCGCCGTCCAGGTCGAGGTAGCGCCCGAACCGCTTGCCCGCCTCGAGATCCTGGTAGGAGAGCACCTTGCCGCGGTCGAAGCGGCGGGCGTCGTCCCACTTGAGCGGCTCGCACAGCCGCTCGTTCATGCCGATGTCGAGGTCGAGGAGCACGAAGACCGGCGTCTGCAGCCGGTCGGCGAGGTCGAAGGACCGTGCCGCGAACTCGAATCCCTCGCGCGGATCCTCCGGGAACAGGAGCACGTGCTTGGTATCGCCGTGCGACGCGTAGGCGCACGAAAGGATGTCGGACTGCTGCGTGCGGGTCGGCATCCCCGTGGACGGGCCGGCGCGCTGCACGTCGAAGATTACCGCGGGAATCTCGGCGAAGTAGGCGAGGCCGATGAATTCCTGCATGAGCGAGACGCCGGGGCCGGAGGTGCAGGTGAAGGCGCGCGCACCGTTCCACGCGGCGCCGATCACCATGCCGATGGAGGCGAGCTCGTCCTCGGCCTGGACGACGGCGTAGCGCCCCTTGCCGGAGTCGGGATCGGTGCGGTACTTGCGGCAATGCTTCGAGAAGGCCTCCGCCATCGACGAGGACGGCGTGATCGGGTACCACGCGGCGACCGTCGCGCCCCCGTACACGCAACCCAGGGCCGCGGCATTGTTGCCCTCGAGGAAGATGCGGCTGCCGACTCGGTCGCTTCGCCTCACCTTGAGCCCGATCGCCGGCAGGTGCGCCCGGGCATGGTCGCGGCCCATGTGCAGCGCCCTCACGTTGGGCTCGAGGAGCTTCTCCTTGCCCTTGTACTGCTCGCCGATGAGGCGCTCGACCTCCGCGAGGTCGATGTCGAGGAGCGCCGCGAGCGCGCCCACGTAGACGATGTTCTTGAAGAGCTGGCGCTGGCGCGGGTCGCTGTACGCGGCGTTGCAGATCTCGGTGAGCGGCATGCCGACCACGTTCACGTCGTCGCGGAACTTGTCCGCGAGCAGCGCCTTGGTGGAGTCGTAGAAGAGGTATCCGCCCGCCTCTATCTCGGCCACGTCCTTGTCCCAGGTCTGCGGGTTCATCGCCACCATGAGGTCCACGCCGCCGCGCCGCCCGAGCCAGCCGTGCTCCGAGACGCGCACCTCGTACCAGGTGGGCAGGCCCTGGATGTTCGAGGGAAATATGTTGCGCGGGCTCACCGGCACGCCCATGCGCAGGATCGACTTGGCGAAGAGCGTGTTGGCCGAGGCCGACCCCGAGCCGTTCACGTTCGCGAACTTCACGACAAAATCGTTGACCGCTTGCAGCTTCATCGGGCCACCCCGCCTCCGTTCGGGCTTTCCGCCGTGAGTTTACCCCGGCAGTCGCGGCACGTCGTCCACCTTGAAGCGCCCCACCAGCTCGAGGAGCCGCGCGGCCTCCTCCTTCAGCTGGACCGCGGCGTAGGCGCTCTCGTGGACCACGTTGGCGCTCTCCTGGGTCGCGCCTTGCAGCCCGGTGAGCGCTATGTTGATGTTCTCCACCCCGCTCGCCTGCTCCCGCGAGGCGATGGCGATGACGCCGATCAGCTCGTTCACTTCCTCGACTTTCGACATCACCTTGACGATGGCCTCGCCCGACTCGCGCACCAGGCGCGAGCCGTCGTTCACGTTGCCGACCGACTCGTCGATGAGACCCTTGATCTGGCGCGCGGCCTCGGCGCTCCTTTGCGCGAGGCTGCGCACCTCGGCGGCCACCACCGCGAAGCCGCGCCCCTCGTCGCCCGCGCGCGCCGCCTCCACTGCGGCGTTGAGCGCGAGGATGTTGGTCTGGAACGAGATGCCCTCGATCACGCCGATGATGTCGACGATGCGCCGCGAGCTCGACTCGATCGAGTCCATCGTGCGCGCGACATCCTGGGCGACGGCGGCGCCCTTGCGCGCCAGCACCGTGCCGCCGCCCGCGGTCTGGCTCGCGGTGCGGCAGCTCTCCGCGTTCTGCTTCACGGTGGCGGAGAGCTCTTCCATCGCGGCGGCGGTTTCCTCGAGCGTCGCGGCCTGGTCGTCGGTGCGCTGGGAGAGCCGCACATGGCCCGCGGCGAGCGCGTCCGCGGCGGTGCGCGCCGATTCCGCGCTCGCGCGCGCCTGGGTCACCAGCGCGCGAAGGTTGGCGTGCGCGTCGGCGAGCGTGCCGTAGAGCGCGGTGAACTGTCCGGCGCCCAGCAGCCGGTGCGCCTCCTCGCGCGAGATGATCGCTCCGGTCGCGCGCAGGTCCTGCTGGTTCAGCCGAGAGGCCACGGCATTCAGGATCTTCCACGAATCGCCGGCGCTGTAGTAGTGGGCGGCACCCACGTACCACGCGATGAGGTAAGCCGCCACGATGGACAGGGCCGTGACCGAGTCCCACGCCGGGGGAGATTCGACCACGGCGATCGCCAGGGGCAGCGTGAAAAGGAAGGCGATGAGCGGCAGCTTCACGTTGTTGCGCAGCCGGACGATGCGCTTCATCGCCGGGGCGAGGAGCCACTTCATGGCATTCCCGCGCGCGGCTTCGGCATGGCTAGAAGAGCTCCACCTTCTTCTCGGCCGCTGCGGAGTCGTCGGCGGGGATGTCCGCCACGTCGAATTCGCGCGCCTCGCCGTCTTCGCGCGCGCCCATCTTCGGCTTGAGCGCGCTCTCGGAATAAGCGCGCACCGCGCGGTAGAGGTCGCGCTGCAGCAGCGCCTGGGTCTCGTGCGACAGCAGCGACAGCGACTGGGCCGCGGCGCCGAGCGTGGGCTTGTGCAGGCGCTCGAGCTTCTGGCGCGTGATGTCCTGGAACTGCATCGCCACGATGATCTGGTTGATGTCCTTCTGGATCTCCATCGACAGGTCGTTGATGCGCTTCAAGGTGATCTCGATCTGGCGCGTCTGCTCGATGGTGGCGGCGTTCAGCTTGTCGATCTCGCCGCGCGCGACTTCCACCGCGCGGCGCGCCGCCTCGGCCACCTGGGTCGTGCGCTTGTTGCCCTGGCGCACCTCGTCGCCGATGGCGTCGAGCCCCTGGCGGGTCTTGCGCGTGAGCTCGTGCGCCTCGGCGCTGATGCCGCGGATGCGGTCGGTCATCTCGACGAAATCGCGCGGGTTCAACGTCTGCGATGTCATCGCGACCGAGCTGTCGAGGGCGATGCGCGAGATCTGGGAAGCCATGTTGCGCAGCCCGTCGATGGTGTCCTCCATCACCTTGGCGTGCTCGGAGACGCGCTTCTGGTGGTTGGCCATGTCGTCGGCGGCCTGCGAGAACCCCGTCATGTGCGAGGTCACGTTCACGAGCTGCGTGTCGTAGGCCTTGATGAAGTCCGGAAGCGAGAGGATGCCGGTCTTCTGCCCATCGCCCTGCAAGAGCGACATCGCCGCCTCCGTCTGCTCGTTGGCCTTGGCGACCACGATCCTGAAATTCCTGCTGATCTCGTTCACCGCGCTCTCGGTGAGCTTGATCACTTCCTCCACCGACTCGGTCACGATCTCGAGCTTCCTCTGGTTCTGCTGCGAGGCGGTATCCCAGCGCTCGAGCATGGTGTCCAGGCCCACGACCACCTGCTGGAAGAGGCGCGTGCGCTTCCTCCATTTGAGGAAGGGCTCCTCGCCGCCGGAGCCGATGTTCTCCTCCTCGGCATTCACGTCGCGAACCACGAGGGCGAGCGCCACCAGCGCGGCGAGCGGGACGAGCGAAAGCGAGATGATGAGCGCCCAGGCGGGCACGAGGAACGACATCCACGCCCAGGGCAGGAAGAGGACCACCACCAGGGCGGAGAGGAGGTACGGATGGCGCCAGGCGAACTGGATGTAGCGTTTCACGGCGGCGCTCCCCCCGTTTCGGCGACTTCCCCCAGGAGCTGCAGCTCGCCGCTCGACAGGAGCTTCTCGATGTCGACAAGGAGGATCATGCGCTCGTCGCGGGTGGCAAGCCCGGCGAGGTAGGACGCGTCCACCATGGAACCGAGCTGCGGCGCCGCCTTCACGTCGCCCGGGGCGAGCCGGATCACGTCGGAGACGCCGTCGACCACGATGCCGATCACGCGCCCGGCGATGCGCAGGATCACCACCACCGTGAACGAATCGTAGGCGGGGTCCTTCATGCCGAACTTCACGCGCAGGTCGATAACCGGCACGATGGTGCCGCGCAGGTTCACCACGCCCTTGAGGTAATCGGGCGCGGCGGGGAGCGCCGTCACCTTCTCGTAGCCGCGGATTTCCTGCACCTTGAGGATGTCGACCGCGTACTCCTCCTGGCCCAGCACGAACACCAGGACTTCACGGGTCGCTTCGCGCGTCGCGACAGGGGCGGCCATGGCTCTAGAACTCCTTCCAGTCTTCTTCGCCGCCCGGGACGAGCGCGGCCTGCTTGCGCTGGGCCGGGGCCTGGAGCGAAGGTTGCGGGTCGTGCCTCGCGATGCGCGCGGCGGACGGATGCGCCGCCCGGGCGGGCGCGGCGCGCACCTCGCCGTCGAGGCGGAAAGTGCTCACGGCGCGCACCAGCGCTTCGGCCTGCTGGCGCATTCCCTCGGCGGCCGCGGCCGATTGCTGCACGGCGGCGGCGTTCTGCTGCACCACCTTGTCCATCTCGGTCACGGTCTTGTTCACCTGCTGCACGCCGCGGCTTTGCTCTGCGGAAGCCTCGGCGATCGACTCCATGAGTCCGCTCACCCGCTTCACGTCGACCACCAGCGCCTGGATGGTTTCCCCGGCGCGCTCCACCAGCTCCGAGCCGGCGTCCACCTTCTCCACGGAGTGCCCGATGAGGTCCTTGATCTCCTTGGCGGCCTGGGCGGTTCGCTGCGCGAGGCTTCTCACCTCGGCCGCCACCACCGCGAAGCCCCGGCCCTGCTCGCCCGCGCGCGCGGCCTCGACCGCGGCGTTCAGCGCGAGGATGTTGGTCTGGAAGGCGATCGAATCGATCACCGAGATGATGTCGGCGATGCGCCTGGCGCTCTGGCTGATCTCGCCCATGGTCGCCACCACGTTCACCACTTCGGCGCCGCCCTGCTCCGCGCGCTTGGAGGCGGTGCGCGCGAGACTGTCGGCCTCGCGTGCATTGTCGGCGTTCTGGCGCACGGTGCTGGAGAGCTCCTCCATGCTCGCCGCGGTCTCCTCGAGGCTGGAAGCCTGCTCCTCGGTGCGCTGGGAGAGGTCCGTGGTGCCGGCGGCCACCTGGCTGGAGGCCGTGACCACCGCTTCGGCCGAGGATCGCACCTGGCGCACCACCGCGCCCAGCGAGTCGTTCATCTTGCCCAGAGATCCCATGAGCAGCCCGATCTCGTCGCGCGAGCGCGCCACGATATTCACGGTAAGGTCGCCCTGCTCGATCTTCTCGGCGAACCGCGACGCGGCCTGGAGCGGCGCGAGCACGGTCTTGCGGATGAAGAGCCAGAGCGCCAGGAGCGCGGCGATCATCACGCCGACGGTGCCGACGATGGCCGTGCGGTATCCGCCCTCGGCCGCCATCACCGCCACCGCGGTTTCCCTCGCGCCCGCCTCCACCGCGAGGCGCTGCGCGTCCTCGAGCGCCTGCGCCGGCGCGCGGTCGATGCCCTGCACGGCCTTGTCGCCCACGCGCGGATCGAACTTGCTCGCCTTGAACGCCTCGAGGCCCTCGCGATAGCGCTCGCCCGCGGCCTTGTGCGAGGTCGCGAACTTCTCGAGGAGCGCCAGCACCGCCGGATCGCGAAGATCGGCGCGCGCCTCGCGCACCGTCGCCATGGTGTCCTTCTCGGCCTTGAGGAACTGGCCCCAGTACTTGTCCAGAGCCGCGGGTTCATGGCCCCTCAGCAGCACGTTCTTCCATTCCTGCACCTGGGTCTTGAAAGTGGCGAGCGATTGAAGGAGCGCCGCCCGCGCCTGGAAGTCCTCGCGGCCGATGCGGTCGAGCTCACGGATGGAGCCGTAGACACGCGAGAGCGAGACGATCGACACGGCCAGCGAGATGGCCATGGCCCCGGCCACCAGGAGGAGCAACTGGAATTGCAGGCTGGACGTCTTCATTGCGAGTCGCATGGGGATTGTCGTTTGGTTGCCTGGCTAGAAAAGCGTGACGTTCTTCGCACCCAGCATCTCGGCGAGCGCGCCTTCGGCGTGGGTAAGGCGCTCGGCCATGGTGGCGAGGAAGGCGAGGTGGAAATGCCGCGTGGTCTCGGCCGAGGCGAGCCAGAGCACGTCCGGGTCGAACTCGATCACGGTGCAATCGGTGACCGCCGTCATGGTGGTGAAGCGGCGCGCCCCGGAGCGGCGCAGGAACCCGGTCTCGGCGAGGCACTCGCCGGCGCCGCGGATGCCCAGGAGCGTGCTGCGGCGCGTGACGCGCATCTGGCCGCGCACCAGGACGAAAAACGAATAACCGGGGTCGTCCTCGCCCACCAGCGGGGAGCCCGCGCGCACGTCGAACCAGCGGCCCATGGGCGCGATCTCGGCGAGCTCGGTCTCGCCGAAGTCGCGGAAGAACGGCAGGGCGCGCAACACCTTGGCGCGCTCGGCGTCCGTGCTCGCGTCCCCGCCCGGCGAGGCCACGGAGCGAAGGTCGGCGGCGAATTCCTCCCACGTCTCGTAGCGCGCCGCGGCATCGAGCGCCGTGGCGCGGGCGAAGATCGCGTCCAGCTTGAGCGGGATGTCCGCGCGCGCGGCGCTGGGGCGCGGCAGGTTTCCCATGCGGATCGCCGCGACCAGCGAGGCCGGCGAGTTGGCGTTCTCGAAGGGAAGCGCGCCGGTGACGAGCTTGTAGAGCACCACGCCCAGCGCGTACATGTCCGTCTTCATCGTCGCGGGCTGGTTCGCGAACTGCTCGGGCGCCATGTAGGCGGGCGAGCCCACCACCATCGCGTTGGTTCGGTCGAAGGCGAGGTTGGAGAAGGCGACGCCGAAGTCGGCGACCTTCACCTCGCCGTCCTCGCCGAGGAGTATGTTGGCGGGCTTCAGGTCGCGGTGGATCACGCCGTTCACGTTGGCGTACGAGAGCGCGTCGCAGGCGCGCTCGAGGAGGTGCGCGATGCGCTCGGGCTCGAGGAGTCCCGCGGGGTCGCAGAAGCGGTCGAGGCTGCCCTCCTTCGCGTACTCCATCACGATGTAGGCGCGCTCGTCGTCGAAGGCCGCGTCGTAGATCTGCGTGATGTTCGGGTGCGTGAGGCGCCGCGCGAGGAGCGTCTCCTTGAGGAAGAGCGAGCGGAACACCTTCCGGTCCTCGGCGGAGAGGTGGTCGGAGTCGTACACCTTGATCGCCACGTTCCTCGCGGGAAAGAGCTCGCGCCCGAGGTAGATGGTGGCCGAGGCGCCGCGCCCGAGGACGCCGGTGATCTCGTAGTTGCCGATGCGCGCGGGCGCGCTCGCCATGCCGCGGCCCGAGGCGTCGGGCGGAATGCCCAGCTTCACGCTCATTCGCGCTCCTCCCTCACGCGGCGCATGAGGTGGTCGACGTCGAGGAGGAGCACGTGCTCGGCCTCGCTGCCGGAGCGCGTGCCGATGCCCTCGATCGCGGCGCCCACCGCTCGTCCGGAGAGCTCCGGGGCGGGGACGATCTCGTCGTCGGCGAGCGCGATCACGTCGGAGACGCTGGAGACGATGAGCCCCACGAGGCGCCGCTCGACGTTCAGCACGATTACGCTCGCGTCCGCGAGAACGATGGCGTCGGGGAATCCCAGCATGAGGCCCAGGTCCACGATCGGCACGATCGCGCCGCGCAGGTTGATCACGCCGCGCACGAAGGCCGCCACGCCGGGCACGCGCGTCACCGCGTCGACCTCGCGGATCTCCTGGACCTTGAGGATGTCGATGCCGTAGGTCTCATCGCCCACGCGGCAGCTCAGGAACTCGCGGCGCGCGCGCTCCTTGTCGGGGGAGTCGGAATACGCCATGCCGAACTCGGCGCTCATCGGGCGGACTCCCTGGCGGCGAAGCGCGCGAGCGCCTTGTCGCGCAGCCGACCCAGCGGCGCCACCTCGTGCACCGCGCCCAGCTCGATCGCCTCGCGCGGCATGCCGAAGATCACCGAGGTGGCCTCGTCCTGCGCGAGGGTCCACGCGCCGGCCTCCTTCATCTTGAGCAGGCCCGCGGCGCCGTCGCGCCCCATGCCGGTCATGATGATGCCGACCGCGTCGGCGCCGAGGAATTTCGCCGCCGAGAGGAAGAGGAAGTCCACCGAGGGCCGGTGCAGGTTCATCGGCGGCTCGGTGGAGAGCTTGCCGAGGAGCTGGCCGGCGTCCTTCTTCAGCCACAGGTGCTTGCCGCCGGGCGCGATGTAGGCGTGGCCGGGCAGGATCGGATCGTTGTGCTCGGCTTCCTTCACCGTGATCTGGCAAAGTCCGTCCAGGCGCTCGGCGAACATGCGCGTGAAGTTCTCCGGCATGTGCTGCACGATGAGGATGCCGGGACAGTCCTGCGGCATGCCGACGAGGAATTCGCGCAGCGCCTCGGTGCCGCCCGTCGATGCGCCCACCACGATCACGCGCTCGGAAGTCTTCACGCCGACCGGCACCGGGCGCTTCACGACCACGGCCGGGAGAGTCACCGTGTCCTCGGGTCCGGCGCGCCGCGGCGCCTTCAGCTTGGCGGTCTTCGCCGCCCGGATCTTCTCCGCGATCATCTGCCCGTAGTCGTCGGGCGTCTGCTCGTTCAGCTTCGGCTTGGTGACGAAGTCCACCGCCCCCAGCTCCAGCGCGCGGAAGGTCACCTCCGAGCCGCGCTCGGTCGCCGACGAGATCATCACCACCGGCGTGGGGCGCGCCCGCATGAGGCGGTCGAGGAATTCAAGGCCGTTCATCTTCGGCATCTCGACGTCGAGCGTGATCACGTCGGGCTCCAGGCGCTTGATCATGTCGCGCGCCTCGAAGGCGTCGGCGGCCGCGCCCACCACCTCGATGTCGGGCTGGTCCTTGAGGATGTCGGTGAGCACGTCGCGGATCATTCGCGAGTCGTCCACGATCACGACGCGGATTTTCGCCTGGCTCATCTCTCGTGCCTCATGCCTCGTGCCTCATGTCCTCGCGCCTCACTTGAAGAGCTCCGCGCCGCCCTCGATCGGGCCGTGGAAGAGCCGCGCGCCGTAGTCGCGCTCGCGCAGCACGATCGTATCGTTGTTCACCTTGCGCAGGCGCTTCACCATCACCTTGCCGCTCCTCGGAAAGTAGTAGATCTTGCGCGGCCAGACGTCGAGCAGGTCGCGCGCGGCGATCGGGATGCGCTCGATGTTCAGGTACTCGACGATGAACTGCGCGTTCTGCTCGCCCACGTTGGAGAGCATGAAGCCCTGCAGGACGTTGCCTCCGCCGAACACCTTGGCCTCGAGGCGGTCGCGCCGGCCGCCCAGCTTGAGGATCTGGTTGATGAGCAGCTCCATCGCGTGCACCCCGTAGCGCCCGCCCGCGCTGATGTTGCCATGGGCGCCGATGAGCTTGCCCTCGTCGGGCAGCATGAAGTGGTTCATGCCGCCGATCCCCGACTCGCGATCGCGCAGGCACGCCGAGACGCAGGAGCCCAGCACCGTCACCAGCGCCATGTCCTTGTTGGTCGCGTAGTACTCGCCCGGCAGGATCTTCGCCGTCTCGATCTTGAAGTGCGGGTCGAAGTAGCGGTTGGGTTGCTCGTCGCGCAGCACATCGTCATCCCGGATCATCGCGCGAGCTCGTAGACGGTCTGGCCGCGCAGGCGGAAGAAGCGGCCCTGGTCGATGAGGCTCTCGGCGTGGCCGGCGAAGAAGAGGCCGCCCGGCTTGAGGAGCCCCGCATAGCGCTCCACCAGCCGGCGCTGCGTCGGCTTGTCGAAGTAGATCATCACGTTCCTGCAGAAGATCGCGTCGAGCCCGGCCTCGATCGGCCATTGCGCGTCCATGAGGTTCACGCGCAGGAACTCCACGTGGGCGGCGAGCTCGCGGCGCACGCGCGCTCTGCCCTCGAAACGCCCGGTGCCGCGCATGAAGAAGCGCTTCTGGCGCCCGCTCTCGAGCTTCGTCACCGATTGCAGCGAATAGACGCCATCGCGCGCCGCGGCGAGGACCTGCGTGTCGAGGTCGCTCGCGGTCACGCGGAAGTCGTTGGCCGGGAGCGTTTCGGCGAGGCACATGGCGATGGTTTAGGGCTCTTCGCCTGTCGAGCAGCCCGCGCTCCACACGCGGAAGGGCTCGGCCGTGACGCTGGAAGCGGCATGCTCGGCGAGCGTGCGGAAATGGTGCTCCTCGCGATAGAACGCCGTCACGTTCGTGGTGAGCGCGTTGGTGCAATGCTCCCACTCGGCGGGCTCGAGCTCGAGGAACTGGATGTAGTCGTCGAAAGAGCCGATGCCCAGGGAGCGCAGGCGCCGGGCGAGGCGCGCGTAGACCATCTCGCGCTTCGCATCCGGCAGGCGTATCCCCGAGAAGCGGTAGACGCGCTCGCTGATCACGCGGAAGTGCTCCGCGCTGAACGGGAACTCGCGCGCATCCACGGCCGCCATCATGCGATGGCCCGCGCGCGCATGCGCGCCGCCGTCGTCCGGGTGACGGTCGCGATGTCGAGGATGAGGGCCACGCGCCCGTCGCCGAGGATGGTGGCACCGGCGATCCCGGGCACGGAATGCAGGTTGGTGTCGAGCGACTTCACCACCAGCTGCTGCTGGCCGACGAGGCTGTCGACGAGGAGCGCGGCGCGGCGGTTGTCCACCTCGACCACGAGGCAGAGCGGCTCCGGACGAGGCGACCCGCCCGCGGGAAGCTTCACCACGTCCTCGAGCCTCACGATCGGCAGCTGCTCGCCGCGCACCGCCACGAGGGACGCCTGGTTCACGATGGTGCGGATATCGCCGGGGCCCGGCTTGAACGCCTCGGAGACGAATTCCAGCGGGATGATGTACTGCTCGCCGCCCACGTTCACGATCATGCCGTCCAGCACGGCGAGGGTGAGCGGAACCTGGATCGCGATCACGGTGCCCTCGCCCTTCACCGTGGAGATGGAGACGCTGCCGCCGAGGGAGGCGATGTTGCGCCGGACGACGTCCATGCCCACGCCGCGGCCCGAAAGGCTCGTCACTTCCTTGGCGGTCGAGAAGCCGGCCTCGAAGATGAGGAGCCACGCGTCCTGGTCGCTCATGGACTCGTCGGCGGCCATCCCCAGCTCGCGCGCCTTGGCGATGATGCGCTCGCGGTCGAGGCCGCGGCCGTCGTCGGAGATCTCGATGATCACGCTGCCGCCGCGATGGGTTGCGCGCATGCCGAGCGTGCCCGTCTCGGGCTTGCCCGCGCGCACGCGCTCCTCGGGTGACTCGATGCCGTGGTCGATCGCATTCCTCACCACGTGGGTCAAGGGGTCCACCAGGAGCTCGATCAATTCCTTGTCGAGCTCGGTCTCGCGCCCCTGGGTGCGCAGGTGGACCTTCTTGCCGAGCTTGGTGGAGATGTCGTAGACCTGGCGCGGGAAGCGGCTGAACACGAACTCCATCGGCATCATGCGAATCGACATCACGGCCTGCTGCAGGTCGCGCGTGTTGCGGTCGAGCGTCGCGAGGCTGTGGGCCAGGCGCTCGTCATCGGCGCCGCTCGCCTGCGACGAGCTCTGCTGCAACATCGCCTGCGCGATCACGAGCTCGCCCACGAGGTTCACGATGCGGTCGATCTTCTCGACGCTCACGCGGATCGAGGAGGCGTCGCCCTTCCTGCGGGTCTGCTCGGTGGACGCCTCGCCCGCCTGCGGCTCGAAGAAGCCGAACTTCTCGGCGGGAACCGGCGCATCCTTCTCTTCGAAGAGCCCGTAGGGCGCGGGCTTCGCCTCCTCGCGATCGGCGAAGAACGATTCCTCCGTGGCCTTCGATTCCTTCGGCGCGCTCGCCGGCGCCGCCGCATCCGCCGCCGTTCCCGGGGCGCGATAGCCGGTCAGCTGCGCGCGCACGCCGTCCATGGCGGGATCGTTGCCGCGGTCTCCCGCCTTCAGCCGCTCGATGTGCCCCTTGAAGACGTCGCAGGCGTCCAGGAGCAGGCGCACGGTGGTCGCGTCGGCGCGGCCCTTGCCCTTGCGCAGCCCGTCGAAGAGCGTCTCCATCTCGTGGGTCGCGTCGGTGAGCTGCGTGAAGCCGAACGTGCCGGCTCCGCCCTTGATCGAGTGGGCGGCGCGGAAGATCGAGTTGAGCGTCTCGCCGTCGCCGGCGTTGGCGCCCAACGCCATCGCCTTCTCCTCGATGGACTCCAGGTGCTCCTGGGCCTCGTCGAAGAAGGTGGCGATGAAGCGATTGAGGTCGATGGCCATGGAGCGCCTTCTAGCGGAGCACTTTCTGCACGACTTCGAGGAGGGTGGCCGGGTCGAAAGGCTTCACCAGCCATCCGGTGGCGCCCGCGGCGCGGCCCTGCGCCTTCATGGTGTCCGAGGACTCCGTGGTGAGCAGCAGGATCGGCACGCTCTTGTAGTCGCGCAGCTCGCGAAGCGAGCGCACCAGCGTGAGGCCGTCCATGTTGGGCATGTTCTGGTCGGTAATGACGAGGTCGCAGGCGGTCGCCGTGGCGCGGTCCAGGCCCTGGGCGCCGTCTTCGGCCTCGATCACCCGGTAGCCCGCCGACTCCAACACGAACGCGACCATCTCGCGCATGGTGGCGGAGTCGTCGACAGCGAGGATGGTTTTCATGGTTTTGCCTTGTCTTTCAGAATAGGTCCACGCTGCCCGCCTGCTTCTTGTCGCTGCGCGGCGAGCGCGTGTCATCGTCGATCTGCTTGATGCCGGCGACGATGCAATCGAGCATCGCGCGCGAGCGTTCGATCCATTGCTGCGTGGCCCCGGGGTGCGCGATGGGCGGGTCGGCGAGCGAGATCGCCTCTTCGAGCTTCTCGCGCATCTTGTCCACGCGCAGCTTCTGCGCGTCGATCAGCTGGTTCACCAGGTCGTGGCTTTGCAGGTGATGCACCGCGCGGTACAGGTGGTCGAGGACCACGCCGTATTCCGCAGTCTTCTCGGCGAGCTCGGGCGCGGTCGCGCGCTGCGCGGCGACGATGCGGTCCGCGGCGCCGCGAAAGGCGGTCATGAGCTCCTCCGAAGCCTCGCGCAGCATCGACTGGCTGCGCGCGAGCTCGTCGGCGGTGACCGCGAGGCGCTCGTTCAGCGTCGAGGCGACCGTCACCAGCAAGTCGGCGGCCCTCTCGGCGTCCGTCGCGTCCGCGGCGCCCTTGGTTTCCTGCGTCATCTTCGCTTTCTCCCCTTCGCCGCGGCGCTTCAGCGCGCCACCAGGATCACTTCGAAGCTCGCCTCGCCCACTTCGATCATGTCGTGCTCGCCGATCGGGTGCGAGCCCGGGGCGAGCGGCTCGCGGTTCAGGCGCGGCGCCTCGTTGCCCGAGAAGCGCGCCAGGAAATGGCGTGCGCCCCGCCTCACCACCAGGGCGCTCTCGCCGCCCGCCGTCCCGATCATCGTGTTCGCCTGCTCCAGGGCGATGATCTCACCCTTGCGCGGCCCGGCCACCACGCGCAGCGCCAGCATCTGCGCCGCCGGCGCCCCCGCCGTGCTCACCGCTTCCTGCGCGGGGCCCATGCGCACCTGCGGCTCGCGCATGATCGCCATCGTGCGCGAAAGGTCCTCCTCGCCCTGCGGCGTGCGCGGCGCGCCGGGAACCACCGGCGCCGGCGCATGTGCAGCCAGCATGGTGCGCTCGAATTCGGTGAGCACCGTGCTCTCCAGGTCCCCCACCGCGCCCGTGAGCATGGAATCGTCGAAGAAATGCACCTTGTGCCTGCCCACCTCGATCAGGTCGAGGTGGTGGACCACCTGGTGGCTCGAGGCGATGCCGTTCACTTTCGTGCCGTTGGTGCTGGCGAGATCCTCCACGTAGACGGTGCTGCCTTCGATGCGAAACAGCATGTGGCGCGCGGAGACCGCCGGATGATCGATGCAGATGTCGCAGGCCGGGTGGCGCCCGACGATGGTGACCGCCTTCTCGAGCTCCACTTCAGAGACGATCGCGCCCTCGAGGCTCAGGACCACCCGCGCTCCCACCCTACCCCTCGCGTCGGAATCGTGAAGTCGCCGAGTCGGAGGCCTTCAACTGGTTGCGCACGCCGGCGATGCCTTCGATCGCCGCGGCGAGCTCGGCGGCCGCGGTGGATTCAGCCTCGGTCTCGACCATGCCCGAGAGGCTCGCCACGCCGTCGCGGCATTCCACCATGATGCGCGTCCCCGCGGTGCGCGCATCGCGGCGCAGCGCCGAGCGAACGCTCCATTCGAGGGCGAGGTCGTGGGCGAGGCGGATCGACTCCGGCGTCTCCTGGAAGCACTTCTTCTTCATCATCGCCTCGACCTCCTCGACGCATTCGTCGACGCACAGGCGCTCGGTGGAGAGCACGAGGTCGTAGAGCTCGGGATCGCGCCAGTTCACGCCGAAATGGCGCTTGGTGATCGCGCTATGCGCCTCCTCGGAGAGCTGGATCTCGCTTTCCACGGCGGCGCGGTTGTCGGTGGCGAGGCGTTCCATCATCCGGGCGATGCGCGTCTCCAACGGCGCGCAGATGCGCACGCGGATGACATGCGGAATGCTCTTCAGCAGGTGCACGGCGCCCCAGCCGCGAATCACTCCCGTGGAGTCGTCGCGCAGGAACCTGAAGGTCTCGTCCGCGGTGAAGATCGAAAGGCTCGTCTTGTCGGTGGTGAGGCGCTCCCAGATGCCGGACTTGCCTTCGAGGAAGCGCTCCACGTGGCTCTTGCGAAGCCGCATCTTGTTGGCGATGGGCTCGATGATCTCGTGATAGACGACGCGCTTGCCGGCGCGCTCGGCGATACCCGCCGCGACATCCTTGCCGAGCGAACCCATCTCCCGCGTCATCGCGATCATCGGCATTGGCATGCGCTCCTAGAATTCCTTCCAGTCTTCCTCTTCGGCGGGTCTCGCGGCGAGCGCGGGCTCGCGGCGCATGCCGACCGCGGGCGCTTTCCTATCGGATCCCAGCGCCTGCCATGACGCCGCGGGCGCAGCGGCGGGCTCGGATGCCGCAGCCGCATGCGCGCCATCGTCGACGCGGAACTGGGCGACGGCGCGGGCAAGCCCGGTCGCCTGGCTCGCCATGCTGGTCGCGGCCGCCGTCGCCTCTTCCACCAGCGAGGCGTTCATCTGCACGACGGTGTCCATCTGCGTGATGGCCTTGTTGATCTGCTCGATGCCCGATCTCTGCTCGTGGCTCGCCGAGGCGATCTCGGTCATGATCTCGGCGACCTTGCGCACCGAGGCGACCAGCTCGTCCATGGTCTTGCCCGCTTCGCCCACCAGGCGCGCGCCGGCCTCGACGCCCTTCACCGAGTTCGCGATGAGCCCGCGGATCTCCTTGGCCGATTCGGCCGAGCGCTGCGCGAGGCTTCGCACCTCGGCGGCGACGACCGCGAAGCCGCGCCCCTGCTCGCCCGCGCGCGCCGCTTCCACGGCCGCGTTGAGGGCGAGGATGTTGGTCTGGAACGAGATGCCGTCGATCACCCCGATGATGTCGGTGATGCGCTTGGACGAAGCGGTCACCTCCTGCATCGTGGTGACCACCTTGCCCACCACCTGGCCGCCCTTCTCCGCGGTGGCCGAGGCGCTGCCGGCGAGCTGGCTCGCCTGCTTCGCGTGCTCGGCATTCTGGCGCACGGTGGTGGTGAATTCCTCGAGCGTCGAGGCGGTTTCCTCGAGCGAGCTCGCATGCTCCTCGGTGCGGCTGGAAAGCTGCTGGTTGCCGGCGGCGACCTGTCCCGCCCCCACCGCGATCGATTCGGCGCCGCCGCGGATCTGCGTCACCATGCGCGCGAGCCCGCCGTTCATGTCGCGCAACGCCATCAGCAGGTCGGCGGCCTCGTCGCTGCCGCTCACCTCGACGCGCGAGGTGAGGTCGCCGGCGGCCACACGGCGGGCGACCGCGACCGCTTCGCGCAGCGGGCCGGTGATGCTGCGCGTCGTGGTCCAGGCGATCATCACCGCGAGGAGGAGCACCACGGCCTCGACCCCGTAGACCGTGGCGGCAAGCCGGTCGCCGGAGCTGATCGCGGCCTGCGTCGCCTCGTCGTTGGCCTTCTTCTGCAGCTCGATCAGGTGGTTCAGCTCCGCGAGCGTCCTCTGCACGTGCGGATCGATCTCGTTCATGAGGACCTTCGCCGCTTCCTCGTTGCGGAAGCTGGTCGATAGCCCCAGGGCCTGCTGGAACGGCTTGTCGAGCTCCTTGTCGCTCTTGTCGAGCGCGGTGAGGATCTCGCGCTCCGTGGCCGAAAGGTCCATCTTGCCCATGCGTTCGCGCGCCTGGTCGTACTTCCTGCCCAGGACGCGCGCGCGGTCCTCGTCCGCCTGCATCGCCTTGATGTCGGAATGCAGGCCGATGTTGCGCATCACCGCCGACTGCTCCAGCGCGAGCGCCTTCATCTCGGCGGCGAGGCTCTGCTTGGCGCCGACCGCGGCGGCCACCCCGGCAAGGTCGTCGCGGCTCTTCTTGCCGAGCCACGTGCTGGAGACCGAGACCGTGACCATGACCGCGAGGATCGCGCCGAAACCGAGCGCGAGCCGCGTGCCGATTCTCATGTTGCGTAGAAACATTTTCGCTTCTCTCTCGCGCTACTTGTAGATGCCGGTGCCGACGATGATGTCCTCGTAGCGCTGCAGGAACATTGATTTCGGCTCGATCTGGCGCGAGACCGGATTCATGAACTTGTAGTCCTGCCAGCCCTTGGCATCGGGGCCCTTCGACATCATCGCGACGCGCTCCTTCACGAAGTACTTGCCGTCGTTGTCGCGCAGGTCAATGAGATCCTTGCCGATCATCTTCTCGTTGGCGCCGTGCGCGAGCACCTTGCCATTCATGTCGTAGACGACGACGTAGAGGTCGCGATCGGTGAAGCCGCCCTTCTTGTCGTTGAAGTCGGCGAAGGCCTTGTCGCGCCCGGCCTTCTTGATATGCGCGATCGCCTTCTGCACCATCGCGGTGGCTTCGGCGGCGGTGCCCTTCGATTTGTTCTGGGCGGTCGATGCCAGCGGAAGCACGAGCAGGAGCGCGGCGATTGTGGTGCTGATCAGCCTTGTCATGGCTGGTTCTCCCCTTCGTTGTACATCACGGATCCCGAGTCTCGCCAATCGCGGCCCTTTGGGCGTATCGACTGGTTCACAACCGGGCCCTGTTGGCGATTACCCCTGTAATCACCTTCTGAAGGCGATTTCGATCTCCTTGGAGCGCGCGTTCGCCCCGAGCGAAAACCGCCACTGGGAAAGCGTCTTCACGACCGCGCGGTCGAAGATGCGGCGCGGGTTGGCGTCGATGATCTCGACGCTAGTGACCTCCCCGCTCGCGTCGATCGTCATGCGCGCCTTCACCAGGCCCGAGTCCGCGCCGGCGGCGAGCGCCTCGCGCGGAAACTCCGGATCGACGCGGTTCACGGGCGCGAGGTCGCCGGAATCGGCGCGGGCGGCGAGGCAGATGAGCACCATGGTGAGCGTGGCGCCGACGCGGGCGAAGCTTCTTGCGGCGGCCTGCATGGTCTTTGATCCCTCTTTTATTTTATTTGGCCTTCATGCGTGCCGCATTCTATTGATTCAAGGGTTTTTTCTCTCCCCCCGCGCGATTACAGCGGTAGTCGGTCACGCCGCGACCTTGCGCGCTCCGGAGGGGCGGCAACGCGGCCCGGCCTCGGCCATCTCGAGGAGGAATTTCTGCATGTCCCAGGCCCCCGTCGGGCAGCGCTCGGCGCACAGCCCGCAGTGCAGGCACACGTCCTCGTCCTTGGCCATGACGCGACCGGTCTTGAGCGCCGTGGAGACGTAGAGCGGCTGCTCGGGGTGCGCAGCCGGCGCGTTCAGGCGCGCGCGCAGCTCGCCTTCCTCGCCATTGGCCGTGAAGGTGATGCAGTCCACGGGGCAGATGTCGACGCAGGCATCGCATTCGATGCAAAGGCGCGGCGCGAACACGGTCTGCACGTCGCAGTTGAGGCAACGCTGCGCCTCCTTCCAGGCGAGCTCCAGGTCGAAGCCCAGCTCGACCTCCTGGCGGATATCCTTCAGCGCGATGGTGAGGTCCTTCAGCGGCACCTTGAAGCGCGCGTCGGGCGCCACCTGGTTGTCGTAGCTCCATTCGTGGATGCCCATCTTCTGCGACACGAGGTTCACCGTCGGCGGCGGGCGCAGGGTCATGTCCTCGCCATGGCACAACCGGTCGATGGAGATGGCGGCGTCGTGCCCGTGCGCCACCGCCCAGATGATGTTCTTGGGGCCGAGCGCGGCATCGCCGCCGAAGAAGACTTCCTTGCGAGTCGACTGCAGCGTCACGGGATCGAGGACCGGCATGCCGGAGCGGTCGAATTCCAGGCCGATATCGCGCTCGATCCACGGGAACGCGTTTTCCTGGCCGACCGCGACCAGCACGTCGTCGCACTCGAACACCTGGTCGGGCTCGCCAGTGGCGACGAGGCTGCGCCTGCCCTTCTCGTCGCGGACCGCGTTCACCTTCTGGAAGACAACGCCGGTGAGCCGCCCCTCGCCGTGCAGGAAGGCCTTGGGCACGAGGAAGTTGAGGATCGGGATCCCCTCGTGCATCGCGTCTTCCTTTTCCCATGGGCTCGCCTTCATCTCGTCGAACCCCGAGCGCACGATGACCTTCACGTCCTCGCCGCCCAGGCGCCGCGAGGAGCGGCAGCAATCCATGGCGGTGTTGCCCCCGCCCAGGACGATCACGCGCCGGCCGATCTTCGTCACGTGGCCGAAGGCGACCGACGAGAGCCAGTCGATGCCGATGTGCACGTGGGCCGCGGCTTCCCTGCGCCCGGGAATGTCGAGGTCGCGCCCGCGCGGAGCGCCCGAGCCGATGAAGACCGCGTCGTAGCCCTCGCCCAGCAGCTTCTTCAACGAGTCGATACGGGTTCCCGCCCGGAACTCGACGCCCAGGTCGAGGATGTAGCCCGTCTCCTCGTCGATCACCGATTCCGGGAGCCTGAACTTGGGGATCTGCGAGCGGATCATGCCGCCGGCGAGGCGGTCGGAATCGAAGACGGTCACGTGATAGCCGAGCGGCGCGAGATCGCGCGCCACGGTGAGCGAGGCGGGGCCAGCGCCCACGCACGCGATGCGCTTGCCGTTACGCCGTTCGGGCTTCTTCGGCAGCCGCTCGCGAATATCTTCCTTGTAATCGGCGGCGACGCGCTTCAGCCGGCAGATCGCCACCGGTTCGGGCTTCTCGCCCTGGTTTTCCTCGACGCGCCCGCGCCGGCATGCCGGCTCGCACGGACGATCGCATGTGCGCCCGAGGATCCCCGGGAACACGTTGGATTTCCAATTGACCATGTACGCATCACCGAAGCGTCCCTGGGCGATGAGGCGGATGTATTCGGGAACGGGCGTGTGGGCGGGGCAGGCCCACTGGCAATCGACGACCTTGTGGAAATAGGCCGGATCACCAATATCGGTCGGTCTCAACGCTGCTCTCTCCGTTCGCTCTTGGCTGAGCGAGTATGTCCCTCTTTCGGGGACAATCGATGGAGTCTACCCAATAAACCGTTGAGCGGACAAGGTATTTATCCGAAGTTGCGCGGCGGAAGGGGTGCAAAGCGCAAACCGGGGCAAGAGCCCCGGTTTGCCGCCAAGACAGGCGAGCCAGGCTTATTCGGACTTGTACGCGCCGCAGGCGAATACCAGGTTGTCGAACTTCTCCCAATACATGCGCTTGGGCTCGATCTTCTTCGACACCGGGTTGTAGAACTTGAAGTCCTGCCAGCCGTGCTCGCCCTTCTGCGCGGCCTCCATGCGCTCCTTGATGTGGTATTTCCCGTCGGCGTCGCGCAGCTCCATCATGTTCTTGCCGACCATCTTCGGGTTGATGTGGGCGAGCGCGTCGGCCTGCATCGTGTACACGGTCACGTAAAGGTCGCGATCGACGAAGGGTCCCGGCGTCTTCACGAATTCCGACATCGACTTCTCGCGGCCGTTCTTCTTGTAGTAGGCGATGGCCTTCTTCACCATCGCTTCGGCTTCGGGTTCGGTGGCACGATCGGCCGCGGCGGCCGCATGCAGCGAGAAAGTGGCGATCAAGAACGCGGTGACTACGGCAAGCAGTTTCTTCACAAGTGTCTCCAGGATTCAGGCGATGGAACGGCCGGCGCCATTGGCGGCGGCCCGGGGTTGGGGATTATCGCTCGCGGCGAGCAGTTTCGCGACGAAGCGCCAGGCGGTCCGGCCGAGCCAGAAGATCGCCAGCAGCAACACGATGATGGTAAGGCTGATCATGGACGTCCCCTTCGCTTTTGTTTGAATTCGCGAAGGAGAAAGTAACCGACGGGTGGGCTCGGCATCTGTGAATTGCGCCACAGAATGCCCGGACAAGGCCTTACATCCGTAATCCATCAGCCGCTGTACCCGTTTCCGAGGGGGAGGCCGCGGGCCGCGGCGGCGAAATACTCCCATGCCCGCTTGGCGACGTTGCCGGTGATCTGGTCGCGCAGGCCCTCGGCCTCCGCTGGCGTGAAGGCGCGCAGCTTCGACGCGTCGCCGCCGGCCGCCGCGAGCATGCGCAGCTGCAGCGCGCAGCTCTCCTCGAGGTAGCACGCCGCCACCGTCGCCGCGCGCACGCCCTCGAAGGCAGTGGTGATGCCGTGCCCGCGCATCATCGCGGCGTTGCGCGCGCCCAGCACCTGCGCGAGGAGGTCTCCCAGCTCGCGCGTGCGGATGAGCCCGACGCGTGAATACTCGGGAATGCCGTCGGCGAATATGCCGGCCTGGTTGTAGACGACGCGGTGGGGCTCTCCTACCTGCGTGAGGCACACGCATGCCGGCGGATGCGCATGCACCACTCCGCCCACGTCGGGACGCGCCGCGTAGACCCGCGCGTGGATCCAGAACTCGCTGTTGGGCTCGCCCTCCCCCGAGACGATGCGCCCTTCGGTGTCGATCACGAGGAGGCTGTCGGCCTCGGCGAGCCCGGGGCTGCGGCGCGTGGGCAGCAGGAATGTGTTGGTTCCGGGCACTCGGGCGCTGGCATGCCCGAACGCGTGGGACAGGCCCATGCGCTCGAGAATGCGGTTGGCGAGCGCGACGTCGTCGCGCAGGTCGTCGGGGATTGCGGTCATGGCATGTGGAAAATTCGCTGGTGCTGTAAACGCGGAAGGCCTACAACTCGTTGGTCGGGGATCAATAATCGTGCGCGGACCGGGATTATAGTGTCCCGCGCAAGGGGGAAGGGATGCGTCGATCGGGAAGGACCGCTCTGGCGGCCGCCGTTTGCTGGGTAGCGGCAGCGCACGCCACGCAGCCCACCGCAATCGCGGTGGAGTATTTCAACGCCGCCCTCGGCCACTACTTCGTCACCATCGACTCGGCCGAGATGCGCGCCGCCGAGGCGGCCGGCTGGACGCGCACCGGGGGCGAGTTCGGCGCTTTCGCCCGCGAGTCCGACGCTGCGGGCCTCTCCGGCGTTTGCCGCTTCATTCATGGCCCCTCCAGCGGCCGCCACGCGCATGCCTACGCCATCGACCCGGCCGAATGCGCCGCGCTCAAGTCCAACTCCGGCCTGCGCTATGAAGGGATCGTCTTCTACGCGGCGCGGCCGGTCGCCGGCCAATGCCCCGCGGGCACGACGCCCGTCTACCGCAACACGCTCGACAACGTCCACCGCAACGATTTCAACCAGCGCCTCACCGTTGACGCGACGGCATTCGCCAAGTCGGCGGACGCGGGACGCAGCGCCGACGGCGCCGTCATGTGCGCGCCGCTCTCGGCTTCCGACGTGCGCGCGGACGCGGTCCGGCTGCTCCGCCAGGCGACGTTCGGGCCCACCAGCCCGGGCGTCGACCACGCGGTCGCGGTGGGTTCCGGGGCCTGGATCGACGAGCAGCTTGCCCTTCCCGCGTCGCAGTACCCTGCCTACGCCTGGGTGCCGGCCAACCGCCCCAACACCTGCGTCGACGACCGCTCGCTTCCGGTGCGACCGGACAGCTACTGTGCGCGCGACAACTACACGCTCTTCCAGCTGCAGCTGCAGTTTTTCCGCAATGCGATCGCCGCCCCCGACCAGCTGCGCCAGCGCGTGGCCTTCGCGCTCTCGCAGATCATGGTCACCTCCGGCATCGACAACGCGCGCAGCTACGCGATGCGCGACTACCAGCAGATCTTCATCGACCGCGCCTTCGGCAACTTCTACGACCTCATGCTGGCGGTCACGCTCTCGCCGGAAATGGGCGACTACCTCGACATGGTCAACAACAACAAGACCAACGTCACGGCCGGCACCGATCCCAACGAGAACTACGCGCGCGAGATCCTGCAGCTCTTCTCGGTCGGAACCTACCTGCTCGATCCCGACGGCACGCAGCAGCTCGACGCCGCCGGCAAGCCGCTTCCCACCTACCAGCTCGCCGAGATCAAGGGCTTCTCGCGGGTCTTCACCGGCTGGACCTATCCGACCGTGGCCGGCGCCCCCGCGCGCAACAACAACCCGCGCAACTACCTCGGCCCGATGCTCGCCGTGGACGCCAACCACGAGTTCGGCACCAAGGTGCTGCTGAACGGCGTGGTCGCCCCGGCGAACATGACGATGTCCCAGGACCTCGCCTTCGCGCTCCAGAACATCTTCAACCACGCCAACGTGGGGCCGTTCATCGGCAAGCAGCTCATCCAGAAGCTGGTGACGAGCGATCCCACGCCCGCGTACGTCGCTCGTGTCACGGTGGTTTTCAACAATAACGGCCTGGGACAGCGCGGCGACCTGCGTGCCGTGGTGCGCGCGATCCTCCTCGACCCGGAGGCCCGAGGCGCGCGCAAGATCGACCCGGCCTACGGCAAGCTCGTCGAGCCCGTGCTCTACATGACGTCGATGGCGCGCGCGATGAATGCGGCGAGCGACGGCGTCGCCTTCCGGACGCTGTCGAATGCGATCGGCCAGTTCGTTTTCTACGCGCCGTCGGTGTTCAATTATTTCCCCTTCGACTACGTGGTCCCCGGCACGCAGCTCCTCGGGCCCGAGTTCGGCGTGCAGACATCGACCACGGCGCTGAACCGCGCCAACGTCGCGAGCGCCCTCGTCTTTTCGACTCCGCTCGCCGCCGACCCGACCGTCTACGGCGCAACCGGCACCCGCATCGACGTCGCGGCGTACCAGGCGTTCGCGCTCGACGCCGCGGCACTCGCCGACCGGCTCGACCGCGACCTCATGGCCGGACGAATGCCGGGCGCGATGAGGAGCGCGGTCATCTCCGCCGTCAACGCCGCCTCGCCCACCGATGGGCTGTTGCGCGCCCGCACCGCGATCTGGCTCGTCATGACTTCGCCCCAATACCAGGTGCAACGATGAACAACCGCCGCGACTTCCTGCTGCGCGCCGGCGGCCTCACCGCCGGCGGTCTCGCCGCCCGATTGGCCCCCGTCTCGCTCCTCGGCCTCGCCGGCACCGCGGGCGCGCAAGCAGCCCCCGACTACAAGGCCCTGGTCTGCGTCTTCCTGTACGGCGGCGTCGACGGCAACAACCTCGTCGTGCCGATCGACAGCGCCACCTACGCGCAGTACGCCGCGGTGCGCACGCCCGCCTCGGGCGTGAACCTCACCCAGGCCGAGCTCCTCCCGGTCCAGCCGGGCGGCACCGGTCCCTACGGCCTGCATCCGGAGCTCGCCGACATCCATCCCCTCTTCGCGGCACGCAAGCTCGCGATCCTCGCCAACGTGGGGCCCTTGAACGAGCCCACCACGAAGGCCAACTATTTCGCCAAGCGCCCCGCCAATCTCTTCTCCCATTCCGACCAGCAGAACCAGTGGCAATCGTGCGTTTCCGCGGGCCTCGCCTCGACCGGCTGGGGCGGGCGCATCGCCGACCAGATGGCCGCGCAGAGCCCGGCCTTTCCGGTGATCACGTCGATCGCCGGGGCCACGCTCTTCATCTCGGGAAAATCGACGGCGCCGCTCGCGCTCCCCGCGACCGGCGGGCTCGCGCTCACGGGCTTCAACGGCGGGGCCGGCGCCAACGCGCGCCTCGCCGGGATGCAGGCGATCCTCGCGGCCGATCGCGAAAACGCCTACGTGGACGTCGCCGCGGGCATCACGACCCAGGCGCTATCGCTCTCGAGCGTGGTGAACCCGATCCTCACCGCGGCCAACTCAACCGTCCAGGCGCTCTTCGCCGGGCAGACGAGCTCGATCGCGCAGCAGCTCCTGCAGGTGGCGAAGCTCATCGAGGCGCGCGGCGAGACCGGGGCGCGGCGCCAGGTGTTCTTCGTGTCGCTGGGAGGTTTCGACACCCATTCGAACGAGCTCAACACGCTCACCAATCTCATCGGGCAGCTCTCGCCGGCGCTGCGCTCCTTCTACGACGCCACCGTCCAGCTCGGCGTGGCCGAGAGCGTGACCACGTTCACGCTCTCGGATTTCGGGCGCACGTTCCAGCCCGCTTCCGGCGCGGGCACCGACCATGCGTGGGGCAACCATCACTTCATCCTCGGCGGCGCGGTGCGCGGCGGCGAGATGTATGGACGCTATCCGACGCTCGTCCGCGCAGGCCCCGACGACGCGGACACTTCGGGACGCTGGATTCCCACGACGTCGGTGGATCAATACGGCGCCACCCTCGCGCGCTGGTTCGGAGTGAGCGAGGCGGGGCTCGCTGCGATCTTCCCCAACCTGGGTCTCTTTCCCACCTCGAACATCGGGTTTCTCGCGTAACACCCCCGGTTTCCCCACGCCATTCCCCTTTAGAATGCGGGGGCCATGGCGTCGAAGATCTTCACGAGCGACCTCAAGGTCGGCATGTTCGTTGCCGACCTCGACCGCCCATGGGTCGACACTCCGTTCCTTCTGCAGGGATTCCTCATCGAGAACGACGAGCAGATCCTCGCGCTGAAGACGCATTGCGAGTACGTGATGGTGGATCGCGCGCGCTCGACCGGTGCTGAATTCGAGGCGGTCTCGGGCCTGTCCCCCGCGACCAACACGATGCCGTCGATGCGAAGCAAGCCCCCGCGCCTGCTCGATACGGGCGGCATCGATCCCGAAGAGGCCACGCCGCTCTCCTCGCCCGAGGAGCGCGCACCCGCGGCGAAGCCCGCGAAGCGCAAGGGCGCGTTCGCCAATGCGGCGAGCGCGTCTGCGCCCGCGCGCGCATCGGGCCGCGCCGGTGTCGATGCCGATGCCGATGCCACGTACGTGGTGACGCCGACGCCCGAGCGTCCCGGTTTCTTCGCCCGCGCGCTCGCCCGGCTGAAGGCGCTCAAGGGCAAGTCCGGGTCTGCGCCTTCCGACACGCTCCCGGCGGCTCCGCGCGAGACGCCCCAGGAATTCGCGGCGCGCGCAGAGCTCGTCCCCGCGGGCATCGAGGTGCAGACCTACGCCGACCTGGCGAGCGTCGAGGACGAGGTGCCGCGTGCGCGCGAGGCCGTGACGCAGGCCTCGAGCCTGCTCGAGAAGCTCGTGAAGGACATCCGCCTGGGCCAGAGCTTCGAGATCGATCGCGTCGAGGAGATCGTCGAAGGCATGGTGGAGAGCATCGTGCGCAATCCCGACGCGGCGATGTGGATCGCGCGGCTGCGCGAGGAGGACATCTCGACCTACGGGCACGGGCTCCAGGTTTGCGTGTATCTCGCCTCCTTCGGCCGCCACATCGGTTTTCCGAAGGCCCAGCTATCGCACCTCGCGCAGATCGGTCTGCTCCTGGACATCGGCAAGATCAAGCTACCGCGCTACCTGCTGGAAAAGCAGGGCCGCCTCACCGCCGAGGAGTACGAGGAGGCCAAGCGGCACGTGGCCCACGGCATCGCGATCCTCTCCGAGACGCCCAACGTGGATCCCGAGGTGCTCGAAGGCATCGAGCAGCACCACGAGCGCATGAACGGAAGCGGCTATCCGTGTGGCCACGTGGGCGAGGAGATCGGCATCTACGGGCGCATGGCGGGCATCGTCGACACCTTCGCCGCGCTCACCAACCACCGTCCCTACGCCGCGGCCGCATCGTCGTACGAAGCGCTGCGAAGCCTCACCGGATGGGCGGGCGATTTCTTCCACGAGCCCCTGGTGCAGCAGTTCGTCTCCTCCATCGGCGTCTTCCCCGTAGGCTCGCTCATCGAGCTTTCCACCGGAGAGGTCGCGATCGTGGTCGCGCACAACCGCGTGCGGCGCTTGAAGCCCCGCGTGCTCGTGGTGACGGGGCCCGACAAGACGCGCTCCGCGCACCCGGCGATGCTCGACCTCCTCTACGACACCAAGAGCGGCGGCGACGAGCCGGTGTTCATCAAGCGCGGCCTTCCCGCGGGGGCTTACGGCCTGGACCTCACGGACTTCTACCTGGGCTGAACGCTTGAGCACTCCCCCGCCCACCACGCCCGCTGCCGCGGCTCCCGACTCTCCGGCCGAGCCGGCATACACTCGCGAGGAGCTGCTGAAGCTCCTCGACCGCGAGACCGCGATCGCGCGCGCCACCGACGGCAGGCTCGCGGTGCTGATCGTCGAGCTGCGGCGCGTCGATCGCCTGCAGGCGCTCATGCGCGGTCCCGCGCCCGCGGTCACCATGGGCCTGGTGCTCGGGCGGCTACGCAAGGCCCTGCGCGACGAGGACCGCCTGGCCGCCATCAGCGACGAGCAGGTGGCGTTGATCCTGCCGCGCCTCGCGCATCCCAGCCAGGCGGTGCTCGCCGCCGTGAAGATACTGCGCGCGCTGGATCGCCCCATCGCCCACGAAGGCGGCTCCGCGGTCCTGCGCCCGCGCGTGGGCATCGCCACATTGCCGGAGAACGGCTTCGACCCGGCGGAGCTCCTCATGGCCGCGGACGTGGCATGCCATATCGCCGCCACGCGCGAGGAGGGCTACCACGTGTTCCAGGGCGACGAGGCGGTCGAGAGCGAGGTCTATCGCGGCCTCGACCTCGACCTCGAGCGCGCGCTTCGCGCCAACGAGCTGGAGATCCGCTACCAGCCGCAGGTGGACCTCGCCACCGGGCGCCCGGTCGCGCTGGAGGCGCTGGTGCGCTGGCGCCACCCGACGGTGGGCGACGTGCCGCCGAAGACCGCGGTGGCGATCGCCGAGCGCACCGGCCTCATCGGCACCCTCACCTACTGGATCCTCAACGCGGCGCTGCGCCAGCTCGCGACTTGGCGCGACGCTGGCATCCACCCGCGCCTCGCCATCAACCTGTCGGTGGCGACGCTCACCGACCGCGAGCTTCCCGCGGTCGTCGACCAGGGCATCAAGATGTGGGGCATCGACCCCGCGAACGTCACGCTGGAGATCGCGGAAAGCTCGATGATCGCCGACGCCGAGCGCTCGGTGGCGATCCTCACGCGCCTCAAGGCGACCGGCGTGCAACTCTCGATCGACGATTTCGGTTCCGGCTTCTCCTCGCTCGCGCACCTCAAGCGCTTCCCCATCGACGAGATCAAGATCGATCGCCCGTTCGTCGAGGGCATGGTCGACGACAAGGGCGACCGCACGCTGGTGCACGCGGCGATCGAGCTGGGGCACCGCTTCGGCTTCCGCGTGGTCGCCGAGGGCGTGGAGCGCGAAGAGACGCGCGAAGCCCTGAAGTCGCTCGGCTGCGACGTGGCGCAGGGCAACCTCGTGAGCGCGCCGCTCGCCGCGCAAGCCGTGGCCGGATGGTGGACCGCGGCGAGTCCATGAGGAACGGCTTTTACACCATCATGGCGGCGCAGTTCTTCTCGTCGCTCGCCGACAACGCCCTCCTCATCGCGGCGATCGCCATGCTGGTCCAACTGGACGGGCCGCCCTGGCTCACGCCGCTGCTCAAGTTCTTCTTCACCATCTCCTACGTGGTGCTCGCGTTCCTGGTCGGCGCCTTCGCCGACTCGATGCCCAAGGGGCGCGTCATGTTCATCACCAACATGGTGAAGGTCGTGGGCTGCGCGCTCATCCTCTTCAACGACTTCCTGCAGGTGGGTCACATCGAGGCGTACTGGCTCGTGCTCCTCGCCTACGCGGTGGTGGGCTTGGGCGCGGCTGGCTACTCGCCGGCCAAGTACGGCATCCTCACCGAGCTCCTTCCCGCGGAGAAGCTGGTGGTGGCCAACGCCTGGATCGAGGGGCTCACCGTCGGCTCCATCGTGCTCGGCAACGTCGTGGGCGGCATGCTCATCGGGCCGCGCATCTCGAGCGCGCTCCTCAAGTTCGACTTCCCGTTCATCGACACGAACGTGGACACCGCGCCCGAGGCCGCCATCGTCGTGATCGCGATGATCTACCTCGTCGCGGCCGCCTTCAACCTCGCCATCCCCGACCCGGGCGCGCGCTACGAGCACCAGGAAAGGAATCCGGTGCGCCTGATGGCGGACTTCTCGCGCTGCTTCGTGGTCCTCTGGCGCGACAAGCTGGGGCAGATCTCGCTCGCCGTGACGACGCTCTTCTGGGGCGCGGGCGCGTGCCTGCAGTTCATCGTCATCAAGTGGGCGGAGCGCTCGCTGCACCTGCCGCTCGAGCAGGGCGCGATGCTCTCGGGCGTCTCGGCCATCGGCATCGCCGTGGGCGCCGTGGTCGCGGCGCGCTACGTGCCGCTCAAGCGCGCGACGCAGGTGCTGCCCGTGGGCATCCTCATGGGTGTGGCCGTGATCAGCATGATCTCGCTCAAGTGGATGCCGGCGATCTACGTGGTGCTCATCCTCATCGGCGCCATCGCCGGGTTCTTCGTGGTGCCGATGAACGCGCTCCTGCAGCACCGCGGCCACGTCCTCATGTCGGCGGGGCACTCGATCGCGGTGCAGAACTTCAACGAGAACGTGAGCATCCTCGTGATGCTCGCCCTCTACTCGCTCATGATCCGCTACGAGATGCGCATCCAGTCGGTGGTCCTGATCTTCGGGCTCTTCATCTCCGGGGCGATGTACCTCATCATGCGATGGAACGCGGCCAACCATCGGGCGGACCCGAACCTCGACCGCCTGATCGGCGAGGTCAAGCACTAGCGTCGCGCCTTCGGGCCATCGCCTCATTGAAGTGGGGGTGAAGCTCGAATGCCGGGCGCTCGACGCTCGATCACGGCCCGCCGGATGAATGGCTTCTAGCCGACCTTCATCGGTTCCGCGGGAGCGACGATCTGCTCGCGCCCGATGCGCTCGTACTCGGCGATCACCTGCGCGCCGAAGAGGAGCAGGATCGCCGCGAATTCCAGGCTGAGGAGAACGATGATCGCGGTGGTGAGCGAGCCGTACACCACGCTCACCTGCGAGAGCGTCCCGAAGTACCAGGTGAGCACGTGGCGGGTGATCTCCCAGAGGACCGCCGCCGTGACTCCGCCCACCAGCGCGTGGCTGAACCTCAGCCGGCCCACCGGCATCACGAGGTAGATCGAGGTGAGCACGAAGACCTCCCCCAGGAACCCGAGGAGGTAGAGGAGCACCCCGGAGACGCCTCCCAGGGACCAGGCGCGGCCGAGGAATTCCACGTCGCGCTCGCCCATCGCCTGCAGGCTTCCCGAGACGAGCGTCACCAGCAAGGCGCCCACGCCGAGCGAGAGCACGTAGCAGTAGGGCAGCAGCACGGAGACGATGTAGCGGCGCTTCCTCTGCGCCACCCGGTGGAAGAAGATCACCGACATCGCGTTCTCGAGCACCGTGAAGGCGAGGCCGCTGAAGAAGATCATCGTGCCGAGCAGCACCCAGCCGATCACGTCCTTGTGGTTGAGGAAGTTCGCGAGCTCCTCGACGATGGGCTTCGATTGCCCCGGAACGAGCCATTCGAGGTAGCGCCCGAGCGCTTCCAGGAGCTGCGCGGGTTCCACCCAGTGCGCGAGCGCGATCGCGATGAGGATGAGCAGCGGCACGATCGACAGCAGCGCGTAGTAGGCGACGGCTCCCGCGAGGAGCAGGCCCTGGTTGGCCTTGAAGGCCTTCAGGGTCTGCAGCGTGAAGGCGCCCGGATGTGCGAGGATCTTGCGCGCCTGGGTCGAGATGATTCGCATCGCGGTTCGACGCGGGCTGCGCCGATTGATTCCCGGCTAGCCCGGCGACGCCACGCCCATGAAGGCTTCCGGGCTCACCCGGATCGCGGCGCCGGTGGGACACGCGCGCACGCACGCCGCCCCGCCTTCCAGGCCCTTGCACATGTCGCACTTCACCGCCTTCTTGGGAATGTCCTTCGACTTTACCTTGGCCTCCATGCCCGGCTCCGCGCCCAGGCCCAGCGCGAGCCACGTGAAGAGGCTCGGGCGCTTCCTCTGCGGGTCGACCGCGGCGAGCTGGATCACGCCGTAGGGGCAGTTCTTCTCGCAGTTGCCGCAGCCGATGCAGGTGTCGTTGATGAACACCTCGCCCTCGGGCGAGCGGTGGATCGCGTCGGGCGGGCAGTCCTTCATGCAATGCGGATGCTCGCAGTGGCGGCACGAGGTCGGCACGTGGATCTGCGCGAAGGTGGGTCCCGCCTCGCGGTTCAGGCGCGAATTGCCGTCGTGCACGTCGGCGCACGCCTTCTCGCAATTGTTGCAGCGGATGCACAGCGACTCGTCGATGAGGAGGACGTCGGTCGCCTCCCCCACGCCTTGCTGCATGAGGAAGCCGATGATGTTGCCCGGATCGGGGTGCGCTTCCATGGCGGCGTTCATGCGCAGCCGGTCGAGGAAGAGCTCCTCCATCTCCTGGCGCCACTTCGGATTGCGCCCGAGCACGCGCTGGAAGGCTCCGGAGTCGAGCACGATCGCCTCGGTGGTGACCGCGGCCTTCACCGTCGCCATGCGCGGGGACTGCGAGAGGAGCGCCATCTCGCCCACGTAGTTGCCCGCCGAAAGGTACGAGAGCACCACCTCGCGCCCGGCGATGTTGCGCGAGATCGTCACCGACCCGCGGCGTACGAGGTAGAGGCCGTCGGGCGCGTCGCCCTCGTTGAAGAGTGTCTCCCCGCCCCCGTAGGTCTTCGCCTGGACTCCGGAGGCGAGGAGGTCGTCCAGCTCGGCGTCGGGGAGCATCGGCGCGAGGTAGGCGCGCACCGCGCGCTTGAGGAAAGTCTCGTCGACCCGCTTCCTCACCGAATCCACCGAGGCGATGAGCTTGAGCATCGCGCGGCGCGGAACCTCCACCAGCACGCAGTCGCGGCCCGCCTTCACGGTGCTCGAGCGCCGGCGCCCCGAGATGAGGCCGAGCTCGCCGAAGAATTGCCCTGGACCGAGCGCGAACCACGCCGGGGGCTCGCCCTCGCGGCGCATCTCCACCAGCACCTCTCCCGAGACGATCATGAAGAACGAGTTGGTGTAGTCGTTCCTCTCGAAGATCACCTCGCCCTCGTTCGGCGTGGTGAGTTCGCTTTCCAGCATGAACTCGCGAAGCTGCAGGCGGTTCACGCTTTCGAGCAGCGGCACGTTCGACTGGATCACGTCGAGCACCTGGGAGACCGTCATGCGCCGCGAGAAGCTCGCGAACTTCTTAGCGAGGAGCGGCTCGTCGGCGGGAGCGACGTCGCGGCCGAGGGCGAACTCCACCGCCTCGTAGCCCTGGTTCATCGCCTGCTTGATGAGCGGATAACCCCCCAGGGCGCCGATCACGTAGAGGCCCTTCACGTTCGACTCGTAGGTGTCGGAGAGCGCTGGGACCGCGTTCGGGTCCTTGCTCGGGAAGCGCACGCCGAATCCCTCGACCAGCTTCCTCGGGGGCGTGGCCCCCAGGCGCGCGATGATGCGGTTGCACTCGATCACGTCCGGCCCGGCAGGCGTCTTCACCGCGAAGGCGAGGGTCGAGTCGCCCGCACGAGCCTCCACGCCGGTGGCCGAGGTGCCGTAGCGGCATTCGATCCACCCCTCCTTGATCGCCTTCAGCACGAGCGTGAGGTTGCCCTCCTTGCAGCGCGCGAACTCCTCGTTCCTGTTGATGAGGATCACGCGGTTCTTCTCGGCGAGCGCGAGCGCGTTCTCGATCGCCGCGTCGCCCGCGCCCACCACGACGATCGTCTCGTCCACGTATTCGTCGGGATCGTCGAGCTGGTACTGCACGCTGGGCAGGTCCTCGCCGGGGACGCCGAGCTTCCTCAGGTTGCCCTGCACGCCGATGGCGAGGATCAGCTTGCGGCAAAGGAAGCTCTCGCCCGAGCGCGTGCGCACCTCGAAGGCGTTGTCGGCGCCCTCGATCGCCGCCACCTCGCAGCCGAAGCGGATGTCGATCCGCTGCGCCTCGATTTCGTGCTTCCACGTATCGAGCACCACCTCGCGCTTTCCGGCGCCGAAGCTCAAGGGGCTGCGCAGCGGCAGGACCTGCGGCTCCGCCATCACGTGCTTGCCCTTCTGGTACTTGTGGATCGTGTTCGAGATGCCGCCCTCGGCCTCGATGAGGACGTGCGGGACGCCCAGCTCGGCCGCGTGCGCGGCCGCCGACAGGCCCGCCGGGCCCGAGCCGATGATGCCGATGTCGTACCAGCGGATCTGGGTGCGTTCGTCGAAATTCGCCATCTAGGGGCCCACCATCCTCGCCACCTGCTCCAGGGCCGCCCGGAAGCGCTCCGGGCGGTACTTCTCGTCGTCCTTCACCGTCTCGTAGAGGTAGTCGAGCGCGGCGTTGGCGCGACGCACGTCGGCGAGCTCGCCGTGCTTCGCGAGGAAGCTCATGAGGCTCGCGATCGCCATTGTCGCCTGCTCCGCGCCCGAATAGTCGTGATACGCGCCGGCGAGCCCGTCGTCCACGAGCCCCGACAGCATCGCGCGCAGGTCCCCGGCCTGGAACCTGCGCGCGGCGAGCTGGCGCGTTACGCTTTCCAGCATGGTGCGCATCGCGCGGGCGGCCTGCAGGGTGTCGCCGCTGCCGTCGCCCGCCACGGCCTTTTGCAGATCGCCCGCGCGCGCCTCGAAATCGCGCGCCTCGCTCGCGGGAAGCACGCGGCGCACGATCTGGCGCAGCATGAGGAGGTTCGAATCGTTCAGGCGGATGCGCCCGGGGCTCGTGCCGGTGCGCGGCGACCACCGGACGTCCGACATCGGATGGTGGCACGCGTGGCAGTCGAAGACCACGAGCTCGGGAAAGAAGCCGTCGCGGCTCCTCTTCGGATCGATCAGCACGTCAAGAAGCTCGGCGGCCGCGAGCGCCTGGCCCACCGCCCAGACGCGCGTCGGGTCCCACGCGCCCTTGCGCTTCTGCCAGTCGGCGTCCACCACGAAGTGCGGCGGCTGCGTCTGCACGAATGTGTCGAGCTCGAAGGCGAGGCGCGGGTGGCCCGCCCCCATCATGCGATGGGTGACGAACTTGTCCTTGTTGCCGAAGTGGCACGAGAGGCAAAGCTTCGCCTGCGCCACCGGCTCGTCGGTGGGGTACAGGCCATGGGCCACGTTGTCCGAGTGGGTCGCATTGGGAGCGACGTGCGACCGGATCCAGCCCTCGGCGGGCCCGTGGCACGCCTCGCAGCTCACGCCGTCGGACACCTTGAAGCGCTCCCCGCGCCACTGGGGCGGCGGATCGTAGGCGTGGCAATCGAGGCATAGCTTCGCCTCGTGCGCCGGCTCCTTCAGGCCGAGGTTGCGTGCGATGCGCCTGGAGCGCTCCTCGAAGAGCACCGGGTAGGCCCGCGTCGCATGCTTGTCGACGCGCGACCACGTGATGTACTCGTTCTGCAGGATGTTCGAATCCTTCCAGGGGGAGGTCGAGCCGTGGCAGAGGCTGCTCGCGCAGTTGACGACGCCGAGGTTGGTGGATCGGGTTTCGTAGGGAAGGGTTTGGGCGAGGGCGGCGGCGGCAAACAGCAGGCCCGAGGCCCGAGGCACGAGGCGCAAGAGGCCGCGAAGCAACCCCGCTGCCATTCGGGCCGCCATCTCGCGTTCCGCGCCTCGTGCCTCGCACTTCATTTCACGGTCCACACGGCGCCCTCCGGTGTCAGGTACAGCTTGCGCATCTCCTGGCTCGTGAAAGGCCTCGCGCCGATGCGGCCGAACACCGCGATCTGCCCGCCGGTCTCGTCCACGGCGCGGTCGCGATCGAGGCCCTTGGCGAGCGCCGTCGCGGCAGAGGCCGTGGCGCGCCGCGCGATGAGCTTCGGCCGCGGCTCGGGGCTGAAGCCGTAGAAGCGCGGCTGGGTGTCGGGCGCGGTGAGCTGGATCACCTCGAGGCCGTTCCTGCCGTCGGCCACGTAGGCGAAGAGCGAGGCGTTGGTGGAGCCCACGATCACGTCGCGGGCGTCGTTGATGCGGCCCTCGGCATCGTACTTGGCGTAGAGCCGCGGCGACTCGGGGCGCTCGACGTCGACGATGGCGAGCCCGTCCTTCCCCGCAGCCACGTACGCGTATGTGCGTGCCACGTAGACGCGCCGCGCGTCCGAGAGCGCGACCCGCGCGCCCTCGACGAGCCGCGGCTTCTCCGGCAGCGTCACATCGACCACCTCGAGGCCCGCCGCGCTCGCGACGAAGAGGTAGCGCAACTGCAGCGCCGTGGCGCGCGCGCCCGCGAGCGCCACCTTCGCGGCGAGGCGCGGCTTCATCGGGTCGTCCAGGTCGACGATGACGATGCCCGTCGTCGCCGTCACGTACGCGTAGTGGCCGCCGAGCGTCACGTGGCTCGCGCCGTCGAGGATCCCGCCCGGATTCCACTGCAGGGCGCGCGCGAGGAAATTGTTGCGCGGCTCGCCGTCGGCGAGCGTGTCGACGTTCACGAGGATGAGGCCCTCCTCGCGATCGGCCACGGCCGCGTAGTGGTAGATCGGGTGGAAGGGCTGCTCCTCGTTCACCTCGCGCATGAGGCTGCCCTGGTTGCGCTGCGGATTGATCGGCTGGTTGGTGGGCAGCGCCACGCACGCCGCGTCCTTCGACGCGACATGCGTGTCGTGCCCCAGCGGCGAGAAGGGCGCGGTGACGATGCGCTGCGACACGCCCTTGTTGGCGATCGAGGCCACGTCGTAGACGCGCAGGCCCGCCCGGCCTTCGGCCGCGTAGAGATACTCGCCGCGAAGCGCGACGCAGCCCACGGTCCCTCCCGAGGCATGGTCGTGCGCCTCGGGGAGCTCCAGCGCGCGCTTCTCGTGCGCGGCGAAGAAGTCGGGGTACGCGTAACGATGCAGGTAGCTGCCGATCACCGCCTGGGGCTCGTCCCACTCGGTCACCTGCACCGCCTCCACATGGCGCTCCTCGCCCAGCCACGCGTTGAAGCCCACGAAATTCACGAAGTTGGTTCCCTGCAGGAGGAGCTGGGCCATGATCGCATTGTTGTCGTTCGCCGCCGAGACGTGGCAGTCGGGGCAACCCTTGGTCTCGGTCTTCCTCTCGGTGTGCGGATAGTGCGGCGCGAAGGCCTGCGAGGAGAAGCCGCTCGCCGACACCGGCGCCTGCTGGATGTAGATGCGCTCGCGATTGCTGTTGGTGGACGAGAGCACCAGCGCCGATGACGAGCGCACCGGCGCGATGCGAGCGCCCTTCACGGGGCCGTGGCGGCCCAGCTGGAACGCGTCGTCGCGCGCCACCTGCGGGTTGTAGGTCGCGTAGTTGCGCGTCTCGCCGCCCTCGTAGTGGTTGCGCGCGGTCTTCCAGTTGGCCTGGATCGGCAGGTGGCAACCCGCGCAGCTCGTGGTCCACGAAAGGTGGCACGTGAAGCACGTCATCTTGTCGTTGCCGTGTGCCATGTTTTCCGCGGGACCGGCGCCCCACTTCCCGTCGCGCCCCTCGGCGCCGGAGTGCATGAGCTTCGCGCGCGCCGCCTTCTCGTTGTACTTCGCGTTGCCCGGCGTGACGGTGTCCTTCACCAGCGTCATCTCCCACTCGCGCGTGGGATCGAGCGCGGAGCGCTGGTAGAGCTTGCCGCCGCGCCACTCGAAGCGCCGCCGCCCGTCCTGCGTGCGCAGGAGCGCCATGTCCAGGCCACCGGGCCGCGACGCCGGCCCCGAGGTCCTCAGCGTCGGGTATTTGTCCGCGGTGCCGTGGCAATCGGCGCAGTCGATCTCCACCGCCGCGGCGACCTCGCCGTAGATATGCCCGTTGCCGTGCATGTCCTGGGAGAAGTGGCAATCGACGCAGTGGAAACCCACGTCGAGGTGGATCGAGGTGAGGTGCACCGCCTTCGAGAACTTCTGCGGATCGGAGTCGGGGACGACGTTTCCCGCCTTGTCGAGGAGCGCGCCCTTGCGGTCGCGCTTGAACACCCAGCGGAAGTTCCAGCCGTGGCCGTGGTAGTCGGCGAACTGCGTGTCGGTGAGCTGCGGGTTCAGCTTCGACACGTCCTTCAGGAACTGCGGGTCTCCCCAGTTGCCGCGGATCGCCGCTTCCTCCGGATTGCGTTCGAGGATCGCGCGCGCCTCGGCGTCGGTGGGGTACTTCTGCTTCTTCGGCCACATGGCGGGCGCGTCGGACTCGTAGTCCCACATGATCGTGCCGTAGAAGCTGTTCACGAAAACGTTGGGCTGGTGCATGTGGCACACCATGCACTGCGACGACGGGATCGCGCGCGTGAACTCGTGCCGGATCGGGTGCCCGGACTCGTTCTTCGCGATGGTGGGATCGCGCGTGGCGCTGGCGCCGTCGTGGCCAAAGCGGGCGTAGACGCCCGAATGGCTCGGATCGCGGTCGTTGGCGTAGACGGCGTGGCAGGCGCTGCATCCCGAGGAGCGGTAGTCGCCGGGTTGCTCGCCCGTGCCGAGGAACCAGAGGTGCGGGTCGTTGAGGCGCGTCTTCGTGATGTTGATCGCCGGCACCGCGATGCGGCTCCCGGTGCCCGGTCCGCGGTTCGATTGCCGGATGTCGGGGCGCCCGGGCTCGTCGAGCTTCTGCAGCACCCCGGAGCCGTTGGGCAATCCGACCTCGGGAAACTGGCTCGAGATCACGCGTCCGCCGCGCTCGAACACTCTGAAGACGTCGGCCGGCGGGATCGTCTCCCACGACGGCAGCGCCGTGAGCGAGGGCAGTATGCCTTTCGATGCGAGGAACGGATCGGGCTTCACCGGATTCACGATCGACGCCGGAAGTCCGTCGCGCGTATACGCCTCTCCCAGGATGTAGCGCTTGTAGGGAAGGATGCCGTTGTTATATGCGGCCCCGCCCCACAGCATCGCGGAGGTCGCCATCAGGCTTCGCTCGGTTGCCTGGATGATCGCGAGGTGGCAGGCGCCGCACGCCTCGCGCGCCGCGCGCAGGTCGCCGGGGTTCAGGAAGCGCACGAACTCCGGGCTTTCGCGGTTGAGGAGTGTGTAGGTGCGCTCGGGATTGGCGCTCGACGGCCACTTCCATGCGCGCTCGTCCCTCGGCAGGACGTGCGCCTTGCGCAGGACGGCGATGTAGGACGGGTCCTCGCGCTTCATGCCCCCCCCGCCGATGGCCGCGTCGCCGCCGTGGCAATCCGTGCATCCCAGGATCACGCCGGGATTCTGGTGCATCGTGTGGCGATCGGTGGCCGTGTGGCAGCTCATGCAGCCGGTGGATTTCGCGTCCGCCTGCGCCACCGTCTGCTGCGCCGGGGCGGGCTCGGCCGCCGCGAACGTGCACACGCAGAGCACGCAGATCGCGCGCAGGGCGGTCGAGAGGGCGTCGCTCGTCATTTCAGAACGTGAGCAGGAGGTTTGCCAGCATGGAGTATTGCGGACCGCGCTCGCCCTCGTCATAGAGCTGCTTCAGCCCCCGTCCCGGAAGAAGCGCCGCGGCCGAAACGTTGAAGACCACGTTCTGGCTCATGAAGGGCCGCCACTGCACGGCCGCCGAGACGTCCCAGCCGATCTCGCGCGAGGGCGGCGCCTGGTTGCGTAGCACGCCGAGCACGGTCGTATCGGCGAAGCGCAGGTAGGAAACGTTGGCGGTCGCGCGCACTTGCGGCGTGAGGTCGAAGTCGCCGCCCGCGCCCACCAGCATCAATCCCGGGTTCACGAAGTTCGATTGCCCCTGGTCCTTCGAGGAGCGAAGGCTCGCGAGGACGCCGTTCCTACCCGAGAGCGACACGCCGCCGCCGCCCACGAGAGGGACCGCCTGGCGCACCCAGAAGCTCGTGTCGGCGCCCGCGAAGAGCGGATTCTCGAGGATCGCGTCGAAGCCTGTCGCTTTCCCGTCGAAGGGATCGCGGTCGCCCGACTGGAAGAGCGCGTTCATCCTGAGGCGCGCCCAGCTGAAGTCGCGCGAGAGCTCGGCGGCGGCGAATCCCGCCCGGATCGATTGCGCGCGCTGCGCGAGCGGGTTTCTCTCGTCGCGCCCGAGGGCAAGGTAAGCGGCACCTGTGAAATTCCAGCGGCCCCAATGCCCGTCGCCGCTGTAGCCGAGGTAGCCTACGCGATAGTCGTGCGGACGCGCGTCGCCCAGCACCGCGGGGCGATCGAGGAAGCCGTTGGCGTTGTAGAACTCTCCCGTGCCCTCGCGGTTCACGTTGAGCGTGACCGACGCCTGCGAGGTGAAGCCGAGCCATGGGAAGTCCTGCCGATACGCGTTCGCTGTGAGCACGTCGTCGCGGCGCATGCGCGTCGTCACGTCGTTCAACCCGGAATTGGTGTCCTTCTCGAGGCGGCGAAACCATGCGACGTTGTACTGCCAGCGATTGTTGTCGCGGTTGCCGAAAAGGCGCATGCCGAACGGCACGTCCTGGAACAGGAACCCGCGGAAGTCGGAGGTGAAAGGCTGGATGCCCACGCGGACGGAATCGAAATCGTAGCGCTCGGAGACGTTGCGCAGGTGCTTGTCGACGAACGCCTCCTGGATGCCGGCGTGATTGTCGTTGCGAACGCGTCCGTTGCGCGGATCGACCGTGAGCGCCCTCACCTCCTCCACCTGCGAACGGTTCACGTTGAACGCGGGGACGAAGCGAAACTCGTAGTCCGGCGGCTTGAACGTGGTGTCGCCCTTGATGAGCGCCATCGTCACGATGAGCGTCTCCGAGACGGTGGATTGTTTGCCGTATCCGAAGACGTCGACGCTTCCGGGCCGCTGGGTCGCCTGGGGCCCGACCGGCGTGGGCAGGCGGCGTGCTTCCACCAGGGTGTCGGACGTGGCGCCGAGGCTCACGAACCAATCGGGCTCGAGTCTCTTCGCGAGGTCCGCAAAGCGCTCGCGAAACCACGGCTCGCTCGCGACCGGCAGGTCGCCCTTCAGCACGTTCTGGCCGTAGGGGTCGAACCAGGGCGCCTTGAAGCCGAGGGCGCGCATGATGCGCCAGCGGTCGGGCACGGCGAGCGTCTCGCGCCTCGCGCCGCTCGCCGGCGCGGGAACCTGCTTCGGATCCACCGGCGGCGGGAAGTAATGCTCCGGCACGCTCGGACCAGGCCACCGCGGGGCGATCTCGGAGTCGGGCTTTCGCTCCGGCGGAAAGGGCGCCTCCTGCGCGAGGACGGGGAGCGCGCACAGCAACACGGCGCTAAATGCCCGCGCAGGCATTCTGCTCGCTCGAATCGTTGAACGGCGCCTGCGGGCATTGCACGTAGCGAAGCCGCACGCCGTGCGTCGTGATCGTGTCGGCGCGCATCGCCGCGGGCGCGTGGCCGAGGCCGCTCGCGAGCGCCGCGGCGCCGTTGGCGAGCCCCAGGGAGGAGATCATGTCGTCCTCGTCCACGCCGTCTCCCGAGACGCCGATCGCCCCGACCATGCGCGCGCCGCGGTAGATCGGCACGGCGCCGGGGAAGATCTGCGCGCCGTTGCGCAGCTTGCGGATGCCGGTGTCGGCCCCGACCGGCGTCGCGCCCGCGGGGAGGCGTCCCGCGCATCCTTCGCTCGTGTCGCCCAGCACGCCCTTCACCAGCTGGTTGTAGACGAGGTCGAGCTGGAAGCCCACGTTGAAGGGGCTCCATTGGCCCATGAGCGTGGACATCGGCCCCGCGGGCGAGCCCTCGATGCCGTCGGGATACGTCGGGCGGTGCAGGTTGCCGATCGCGCGCGCGCTCCACGCGATCGCGCCCGGGAGCGCCGACGGGTCGCCGAGGAAGTCGCGCATCGCGCCGGCATAGCGCGCGATCGACGCATCGGCCGGTCCCGGGAGATAGCGCGCCGGCGGCGCCGCGGCAAGCTCTGCCTCGGCCGACGCTCCGGAGAAGAACAGCACGGTGCGCGCCTTCTGCACCGCGACGTCGATGCCGAACATGGGCGCATCGGCCGTGCGGACGAATCCCAGGATGTCGCCCTGCGTGTCGACGATCGCGATGCTCACCTCGGCGATCGAGCCCAGGGGCCGGCGGATCTGCCCGCGCGCGCGCCGCGCGACGGCGATCGCCGCGGCCAACATCGCCTGCGCCTCCCTCGCACGGATTGCGCCGTCGGCGGCGTCGCGTGGCGGGTAGCGATTGTTGTTCGCCGCGTCCACGAGGATCCATCCGCCCGACGAAGCGAGGGCGCCCGTGTCGGCGCGCACGCCCGATGCGGCGCTGCCGAATGCCGTGCCCGCGTGGATCGCGGCATCCACGTAGCCGGACACCGCGAGAAGCGCTCCGGGCAGCGAAGCGAATGCCGGCGCGCGCGCCGGGTCCGCGAGAGTCGCCTCCGAGTCGACATACCGGAACGTGCGGCCGTCCGCGGTGATGCGATCGCCGCGAATGTCGGCCGGCGCCGCGAAGCCGCTCGCCGCCGCGACCGCGACGATCTCCTCGGCGCTTTCATCGATGTCGAAGATGTCGCGATCGATTCCGTAGAGGCCGTCGGACTCGATGCCGACGCCGCCCACGAGGAGGCCGTTCTTGTAGAGCGGGAGCCCACCGGGATCGGCGGCGAGCCCGAGGGGAGAGCGCTTCGGCCCGATGCTGCCGTGGCTCGCGTTGCGGTTCACGTCCGAGCACGAGAGCTGGGAGAACTGCACGCCATAGAGCGGCCCTGAGGGCTGGTGCGCTTCGCCTGGATTGAAATGATCCTGCACGATCTGGCCCGCGGTACGTGTCGAGAAGGCGTTCCCCGCCGAGGAGAGATAGGCGCCGGTGACGGCCTTCGTGATGGCGGCCTGCTCGGCGGGGATGGTGCCCGCCGCGATCCCGTCGAGGCCGCCCGCGACGCCGAGGCCGCTCGAGATCGCGACCGTCGCCGGCGCGCCCGTCATGCGGAATACCGCGAGCACGTTGCCGACGCGGTCCACCACGGCGATGTGCGCGCGCACGCCGCGCGCCTGCGCCTCGCCCACCGCCTGCGCGATCACGCGCTGGACGTCCGCCTCGCCGAGGAAGTCCTGCGCACCGGGCACGCAGGAACCCGTGCACGCGCCGCCCGCGCTGCCTCCGGGCGATCCCCCACCGCCGCACCCCGCGGCGACGGCGACGAGCGAGGCCGCGAGGGCGCGCGCTGCGTCAATGCGCATCGACAAGCCTCCAGGGATGCCGTGCCTGGTGGAAATCGTGGCACAGCAGGCAGTTGGACGTGACCTTGCCGCTTTCGGGACGCGAGCCGCCATGGCACTTGCGGCACACCTCGATCTTCGGCATCGCGACATCGCTCGAGCTCTTCGAGCGCGCCACGTCGTGGCAATTGGCGCACTTCGACTGCTTGTGGGCGTTGTGGTCGAAATGCGCGTTGGGCATCCAGCGATTGGAGGTGCGCACGGGCGCGATGTCCCAGTGCATCGGCTGCGTGCGCGTCACCTCGTGGCATGTCTTGCAAACCCGCACTTCGAAGAGATCGGCGGCGACCTTCTGCGCCTTGCTCGTGGCGAGGCGCAGCGCGTTCTCGCGCTCACCGCCCGAAGGCTCGCCCACGCGGCGCAGCAGACCCTCACCGGGAACCCCGAACGCCTTCTGAAAGCTGTCGCGAACGCCACGCAGCGCGAGCGAAGCGTAGAACTCATCGATCATCGCAACCGCGTCGGCGGGCTTGCCGTGCGGCACTTCGCGCGTCGTCACCGCGGGCTCGATCGCGAGCCTGTGGCACGCCTGGCAGTCCTTCGCCATCGACACCGGCTCGAACATGCGCTTCGAGGCGTCCGGGACGTGGCAGCTCGAGCACTCGAGCTTTACGCGCCCCTTGTCGGGCGACTTCACGCCGGCCGGGTCGAGGTGGGTCGCGTGGGGGAAGGCGAGGCCGGTCTTCTCGGTGATCGGCGCCTTCGTGTCCTGTCGCACGCGCCTCACGTCCTTGCCTTCCGGAACGGAGAGGCGAAATGCCGGATGGGCCGTCGCGAAATCGGCCACGTTCATGAGCGCCGTGCCCTGTACCTTCGAGCGGATGTCGCGGTGGCAATCCGAGCAGAACCGGTCGTTGTCCCGATGCGTGGTCTTGGTGCCCTTGTGCTCCGTGTGGCAGCCTGCGCAGCGCGCGCCATCGAAGAGCGCTCGCAGAGCCGGCGCCACGTGGTGGCCCACCTTGCCATGGCACTCGAGGCACGCGCCGTCGCTCACGTGCCGGAAGGCGACCTCGTGGCAAGCGGCGCATTTGTTCTCGATGGGCTGGTGCGCGAGGATCACCGGACCCGGATTCCAGAGCCGATCGTCGATCGCCGCGCCGGCGATGGAGTCGCGCCACGGAAGGTGCAGCACGCGCGCGGCCGGGATCGCGAGGAAGGCGACGAGGATGACGAGCGCGGTGGCCCACGCGAGGGCGCGCTTCGAGACGCCGAACGAGGCGAGCGACATGCGTGCGGCGCGGCTCTTCAGGTCCGGCGCGGCCTCCAGCGGCCGCGCGAGCTCCACCGACACCGCGCCGTCGTATCCCGGGGGCGCCTCGAGGGCCTCCAGCCGGTAAGGGCCGATGTCGAGCACGGTGCCGGGCCTCAGGCGCAACGAGCGCACGCTCTTGCGCGTGATGTCGTGGCTTCCCCCCTCGCCCTCGATGTACACCGGGCCGTCGCGATTCACGATCATTCCCTGCTCGAGCGGGATGCGGGAGTCCGGCAGGTGGATCTCGCAGCTCGCGTTGCGCCCGATGCGCACCCAGTCCGCGACCACCGTCTTCTTCGTTTGCGTGCCGCGGGGGCCGCGGCCCGGCGAGCGGCTGACGATGAGGAGCTTCACGGGGCGCGCCTCACCAGTAGATGAAGACCGACACGACGTGCACGACCAGCGCGGCGAGCAGCATGAAGGCGAGCGGGACGTGGAAGTAGAGCCACAGGTCGAGGATCGCCTTGTAACGCAGCTCGCGGCGCGCGCGGTCGAGGAACTGGTTCTTCTGCAGGAGGAGCGCGTACACCTCCTTGTCCAGGCGCGCGCTCTCCCCGGTGAGGACCTTCGCGTGCCGCGCCCATTCATTCACCGCCGCGGCCGTCGGGCATTGCGGGTCGCGCCCGGAGACGAGCCGCAGCAGGCCCCCGCCCAGCCGCGTGCCCGACACCGAGCGATCGACCAGCGCGAAGAGAACGTCTGGGAGCGACAGGGCCTTCTCGCGCATCTCGCGGTCGATGTCGCTCACGCGAAGCACGATCGCCTCCAGCGTTTCCTCGCCGAGGTTCTCGGTCATGGCGCGCGGCACGCGCATGTAGATGAATACGCCGTAGAAGCCGCTCGCCACCACCAGCAGCATGAGGACGTAGGCCAGCGTGTGCACGTTCCAGCCGAGCTCGAAGCCGGTATGCAGCGTGACCATCACCACCAGCGCGGTCCCGAGGTAGACATGCGCCGATAGCCACCCCTGCACGTTCCCGGTAGCGCTGTAGGTTCGCTTCCTCACGCCATACCAGAGCAGCCAGACGATGAGCAACGCGCCGAGCGTGCCGAGCGTGTAACCGAGCCAGGTGCCGCCGTACGGCTTGTGGGGCGGCTCGTGCCACAGATAGGCGAACGTCGCCGTCGCACAAAGCGCCAGCGCGGCCTTGAGCCAGCGAAACCGCGCGTACTCGAGAATCGAGTAGTGCCTCACCGGCGAGCCGAGTTCTTCTTGGGAAATCTCATTGTATCGGAGAGAGAAAATCCTATTTCGGTCATCGACATTGATTGCGCACGCGCCCAGGTTCGGCCACAGAAGACCACAAGAACGGCGACTCTTCCAGCCAAGGAGGCGTCCATGGCCTGGAAAGACAGAGAAGCGGATGATTGACGAAACGCAAGAAATCCTTCGAAGCCCCGGGAATCCGGGTTTTTTTTATTTATAATTTCCATGTTCTTTCCAAGAGTTAACCCCCGATGGCGTTGTTCTGGCTCCTGGCCACGCTGATGACGGCGCTGGCGCTGGCGTTCGTGCTCGTCCCCCTTCTGCTCGCGCGCACGGCGCGCGGCACGAGCGCGCATGACGCAAACCTCGAAGTGCTGCGCGGGCAACGCCGCGAGATCGAGGCCGACGTCGCCAACGGCATATTGCCGGCAAGCGCCCGCGAGGAAGCCCTGGCGGAGCTCGTCGATCGCGCGCGCGATGACCTCGCCGCGCCAATCGAGGCGGCGCCCCGCGCGGCGAAGAAGCCGTGGGCCGCGGCCGCGATCGTTTCCGTGGCGCTTCCGGCGCTCGCCTTCGGGACCTATCTCGCCCTGGGCGCACCCGGCGCCGTCGAGCTGCCCGCCCCCGGCCGCGAAGCCGGGCATCCCGACGACAAGCAGATCGTCGCGATGGTGGAGAGCCTCGCGCGCAAGGTTCGCGATCACCCCGACGACGCGCAGGGCTGGGCGCTCCTCGCCCGCTCCATGGCCGCGCTCGGCCGCTTCAAGGATTCGGCCGACGCCTACGAGCATCTGTCGACCCTGGTGCCGAACGATGCGCAGGTGCTCGCCGATTACGCCGATTCGCTCGGCATGGCGCAGGGTCGCACCTTGGCGGGCAAGCCCTTCGATCTCGCCAAGGCGGCGCTCGCCATCGATCCGAAGCACAAGAAGGCGCTCGCGCTTGCGGGAACGGCGTCGATGGACGCGCGCGACTACGGCGCGGCGCTCGGCTACTGGGAGACTCTCGCCGCCGAGCTTCCCGCGGGAAGCGACGACGAGCGGGAGGTGCACGCCATCCTGGCCGAGCTGCGGTCGAAGGCCGGCGCCTCCGGCAAGCCCCTTCCGGCGCAGCAGGCGCAAGCGCAGGCTCCCGTCACCGCTCCCGCCTCGCAATCGGTAACGGGCGAGGTGAGCCTCGCGCCGGCGCTTGCCGGGAAGGTCGCGGGCGCAGAGACGCTCTTCATCTTCGCGCGCGCCGAGAGCGGGAGCCGCATGCCGCTCGCGGTGGTGCGCGCCGCAGCGCACGAGCTGCCGAGGAAGTTCACGCTCGACGACAGCATGGCGATGGCGCCCACCGCGAAGCTGTCGGGCGCGAAGGCGCTTCGCATCGAGGCGCGCGTCTCGCGCTCCGGCACGGCGGCACCGCAACCGGGCGACCTGGTGGGATCGAGCGGCGTCGTGAAGCCCGGCGCGCGCGACGTGGCGATCGTGATCGACCGGGTGCTGCCGTGAGTGCGATCGAAGCACGCGACCTCGCGTGCTCCCGCGGGCTCGCGCCCCTCTTTCGCCATGTCGCGTTTGGCGTCGCTTCCGGCGAGTGGCTCGCGCTACGCGGGGCCAACGGCAGCGGCAAGACGACGCTGCTTCGCTGTGTCGCGGGACTCACGCGCCTGGACGCGGGCGAAGTCCTCTGGGACGGGGTCGCTACGCGCGAGGCGGCCGGCGAATTCCGTGCGCGGCTCCTCTACTCGGGGCACAGCGCGGGAGTGAAGGACGATTTGAGCGCGGCGCAGAACCTGCGCGACGCGCTCGCCCTGCGCGCGGCGCCCGCCACGGAGGAGGCCCTGAACGACGCCCTCGCCCATGTGGGCCTGGAGAAGCGCCGCCACCTTCCCGCACGCCGCCTTTCCGCAGGGCAGAAGCGGCGCATCGGCCTTGCGCGCCTCGCGCTCGACCCCGCCAGCCTCTGGCTCCTCGACGAGCCGCTCACCGCCCTGGACGACGAGGGGCAGCGCATCTTCACCGGCCTTTTGCGGCGACACCTGGACCGCGGCGGCCTCGCGCTCGTCGCGACTCACCATGACGTGTCTCCGGCGCCGGCGCGCGAGCTGAGGCTCGGATCGTGAGCGCCGCGGCGATCGCCGGCTCCTTCCCCACCGGATTTTCATGGGCGCTCGGACGCGACTTGCGGATCGCGTGGCGCCATCCCGGCGAGACGCTCCTGGTGATCGCATTTTTCGTGCTCGTCGCCTCGCTCTTCCCGCTCGGCGTGGGCGCGGAGCCGCAGCTCCTCGAGCGGGTCGGGCCGGGCGTGATCTGGGTGTGCGCGCTCCTCGCGGCGTTTCTTTCCCTTCCAGGCATGTTCGCCGGCGATTACGCCGACGGCTCGCTCGAGCAGATGGCGCTCTCGCCGCATCCGATGCCCGGCTGGGTCGCGGGCAAGATCGCCGCGCACTGGATGAGCACGGGGCTGCCGCTCACGCTGCTCTCCCCGCTCCTCGGGCTGCAGTATGGCCTCAAGGCCGACACGCTCGCGGTGATGGCCTTCGCGCTTTTCTTGGGCACCCCGGTGCTCTCGCTCCTCGGGGCGGCGTGCACCGCGCTCACCCTCGGCGCGCGAGGCGGCGGAATGCTGCTCGCCCTCCTCGCGCTTCCCCTCTTCGTGCCGCTCCTCATCTTCGGCGCCGGAGCCGCCGAAGCCCAGGCCTCGGGGCTGTCTCCCGCCCCGCACCTGTCGCTGCTGGGCGCGGCGCTCATCGTCGCCGCGATGGCGCTTCCCGGCGCGGTCTGCGTCGCGATCCGTATCGCGCTGGATTGACCATGAACTGGTTTTACTTCGCCTCGCCTTCGACCTTCTACCGCCTCGCGGGCCGGATCGCGCCGTGGAGCTACGCGGTCGCGGCGCTCCTTGGCGCCGCGGGCCTGTACGTGGGCCTGGTGCTGGCGCCCACCGATGCGCAGCAGGGCGAGGTCTACCGCGTGATCTTCATCCACGTTCCCGCCGCCTGGATGTCGATGTTCCTGTACTTCGTGATGGCCTGCTACGGCGCCGCGTCCCTCACCTTCAACACGCGTCTCGCGGCGATGATGGCGCGCGCGCTCGCGCCCACGGGCGCCATGTTCACCTTCGTCGCGCTGTGGACGGGCGCCTTCTGGGGCCGACCCACGTGGGGCGCATACTGGGTGTGGGACGCGCGCCTCACCTCGGAGCTGGTGCTGCTCTTCCTCTACTTCGGCTTCATCGCGCTCGCCAACGCGTTCGAGGATCCGCGCCGCGGGGACCGCGCCGCGGCGCTCCTCGCGCTGATCGGCCTCGCGAACCTGCCGATCATCTACTTCTCGGTGCTGTGGTGGAATACGCTGCACCAGGGTTCGAGCGTAAGCTTCAAGGGGACGACGATGCACATCTCGATGCTGACCGGGATGTTGCTGATGACCTTTTCTTTCTGGGCGTACTCGATCGGCGCCGCCCTCACGCGCGTGCGCAGCATCATCCTCGAGCGGGAGCGCCGGACCCAGTGGGTGCGCTCGCTATGAACCACGCGTTCTACATCTGGATGTCCTACGGCATGACCGCCGCGGCGATCGCTTTCGAGATCGCGTGGCTTCGCATCGGACGCGCGCGGGCGCGCCGGCACATCGAGGAGGAGCGCGATCTTGAAGCCCAGGACTAGACGAGCGCTGTGGATCGCGGCAGGGCTGGCGGGGCTCGCCGTCGCCGCGACGCTCGTTCTGAACGCGTTCCAGTCGAACCTTGTCTTCTTCTTCACGCCGAGCCAGGTTGCGGCCCACGAGGCGCCGCAGAATCGCGCGTTCCGCATCGGCGGGCTGGTCGTGGCCGGCAGCGTGGTGCGCGAAGCGGACGCGCTCACCGTCCGCTTTCGCGTGACCGACACCGCGCAGACGATCCCCGTGGTCTTCAGCGGCATCCTTCCCGACCTCTTTCGCGAGGGCAAGGGCGTGGTCGCCCAGGGCAAGCTCGGATCCGACGGCACGTTTCGCGCGAGCGAGGTGCTCGCCAAGCACGACGAGAACTACATGCCTCCGGAAGCCGCGGAGGCGCTGAAGAAGGCGGGACATCCGATCGATCGCAGCGCATTTGCCGGACAGGGGAAACCATGACGCCAGAGCTCGGGCACTTCGCCCTCGTGATCGCCCTCATGCTCGCGTGCGCGCAGGTGGTCCTGTCGTTCGCGGGCGCGCGCACCGGGCGCGCATCGCTCCTCGCCACCGCGCGTCCCATCGCGGTGGGGCAGTTCGTGTTCGTGGCGGGGGCGTTCGCGGCGCTCGCGTGGTCCTTCGTGTCGAACGATTTCTCCGTCCTCAACGTCGCGAGCCATTCCAACTCGAAGCTGCCCGCGCACTACCGCTTCGCCGCGACATGGGGCTCGCACGAGGGCTCGATCCTGCTCTGGTCGCTGATGCTCGCCGCGTGGACCTTCGCGGTCGCGGTCTTCAGCCGGCGCCTTCCCGATCGCTTTGTCGCGCGCGTCCTCGCCGTGATGGGGCTCGTGAGCGTGGGTTTCCTCCTCTTCATCCTGCTCACGTCGAATCCGTTCGAGCGCCTCATTCCCGCGGCCGAGGAAGGCCGGGACCTGAATCCGCTGCTGCAGGACCCGGGGATGGTGATCCATCCGCCGATGCTCTACATGGGATACGTGGGCTTCTCGGTGGCGTTCGCGTTCGCGATCGCGGCGCTCCTCGAGGGGCGCCTGGACGCCGCGTGGGCGCGATGGTCGCGCCCATGGACCACGGCGGCGTGGTGCTTCCTCACCGTCGGCATCGCGCTCGGCAGCGCCTGGGCGTATTACGAGCTCGGCTGGGGCGGCTGGTGGTTCTGGGACCCGGTGGAGAACGCATCCTTCATGCCGTGGCTCGCGGGCACCGCGCTCATCCATTCGCTCGCGGTCACCGAGAAGCGCGGCACCTTCCGCAGCTGGACGGTGCTTCTCGCCATCATCGCGTTCTCGCTGTCGCTGGTGGGAACGTTCCTGGTCCGCTCGGGCGTGCTCACCTCGGTGCACGCCTTCGCGACCGATCCGAAGCGCGGCGTCTTCATCCTCGTCTTCCTCGTGGCGGTGGTGGGCGGCTCGCTCGCGCTGTTCGCATGGCGCGCGCCGCGCGTGGGCCTGGGCGGCGGCTTCGAACCGGTGTCGCGCGAGTCGATGCTGCTCGCCAACAACGTGCTCCTCACCGTTGCGATGGCCTCGGTGCTCCTCGGCACGCTCTACCCGCTCTTCCTCGATGCGCTCGACATGGGCAAGATCTCCGTGGGTCCGCCCTATTTCGACAGTGTCTTCTTCCCGCTCATGGCGCCGGCGCTCTTCCTCATGGCGGTGGGCCCGGTGACGAGCTGGAAACGCGCCGCCCTGCCCGACCTGTGGACGCGGCTACGCTGGGCGCTCGCGATATCGGTGGCCGCGGCGCTCGTGCTGCCATTCCTTCTCGGCAAATGGTCGCTCATGATCACGTTCGGCCTGTGGCTCGGGCTCTGGATCGTGGCGGCTTCGGTCGCGCAAGTGGCGCAACGCCTGCGCGCCGCGCCGCAACCCACGCTGCGCGCGCGCCTCGCCGCGCAGTCGCTCTCGTGGTATGGCATGACGCTCGCGCACCTGGGCATCGCGGTCTTCGTCTTCGGCGTGACGCTCGTGCGCGGATACGAAACCGAGCGCGACTTGCGCATGGCGGTCGGCGACAAGGTTGCGCTCGGCGGCTACGAGTTCACCTTCAAGGGCACGAGGCAGATTCCGGGGCCGAACTACACCGCGATCCAGGGAGAGTTCGAGGTGCGCTCCGCCGGCTCGGCGAGCGTCCTTCGCACCCTGCACCCGCAGAAGCGAATGTACCCGGTGGCGGGCTCGACCATGACCGAGGCCGACATCGATACCGGCTTCACCCGCGACCTCTACGTCTCGCTCGGCGAGCCGGTGGGCGACGGCGCCTGGGGCGTGCGCGTGTATCACAAGCCCTTCGTCGACTGGATCTGGGGCGGCGCCTTCCTGATGGCCCTGGGCGGCCTTCTCGCGCTCTCCGACCGCCGCTACCGCGCGCGCAGGCCGGTGTCGGAGACGGGTTTCGTCGCCGGCGCCGCGCAAAGCCGTACCTGACACTCTTTTCATTGTCGTGCATGACACGACTTTTCCGCACATGAAGGCGCTCAAATACATCATTCCCCTCGCGGTATTCGTGGCGCTCGCGGCGTTCCTCGCGGTGGGGCTCACCCGCGACCCGCACGAGGTGCCTTCCCCTTTCATCGGCAAGGCCGCGCCGGCGTTCAAGCTCGCACAGTTGCATGACGAGAAGCTCGCCTTCACGCCCGAAGAGATGAAGGGCAAGGTGTGGATGCTGAACGTGTGGGCTTCGTGGTGCGTCTCCTGTCGCGTGGAGCATCCGCTGCTGGTGGAGATGTCGCGCCGCAAGGTGGTGCCCATCGTCGGGCTCAACTACAAGGACAACCGCGACGAGGGCATCGCGTGGCTCGCGAAGCTCGGCAACCCCTATGCGCTCTCGGCCTACGACGACGAAGGCAAGGTCGGCATCGACTATGGCGTCTACGGCGTGCCCGAGACTTTCGTGATCGACAAGGCGGGGGTCATCCGCTACAAGCAGATCGGGCCGATCACGCCCGAGGCCCTCGAGGGGAAGATCCTGCCTTTGCTGAAGAAGCTGAACGCATGAGGCTCGCCGCAGCGCTTCTTCTCTCGCTCTTCTGCGCGGCGGCATTCGCCCAGTCGAGCGAAGTGGCGCATCCCGACGCCAGGGTCGAGCAGCGCCTGAAGGATCTCGCCGAGGAGTTGCGTTGCCTCGTGTGCCAGAACCAGACGATCGCGGACTCCAACGCGCCGCTCGCGCTGGACCTTCGCAACCAGATCCGCGCGCAGGTCGCCGCCGGCCGCAGCGACGACGAGATCCGCGCCTACATGGTCGAGCGCTACGGCGACTTCGTGCTTTACCGGCCCGCCTTCAAGGCGACGACCGCCCTCCTGTGGGTCGGACCCTTCGCGCTCCTCGCGCTCGGTATCGGGGTTGTCGTGGTGATCACGCGCCGGCGCGCGAAGCGCGACGCGCGCGATGCCGATCCGTCCGCGCCCTCGCGGGAGGAAGTGGCCCGGCTTCTCGAATGACGCCTCAGACGGGCTCGGTCGCGAGCGCGCGGTGCGCGCCCGCGGAGATCTCGACGAAACCCATCTCGCGCGAGATGTCGCGCGCCGCCGCGACCGTGAGGTGCGCGAGCTCCTCGCGGCGCGAGCCGAGGATGCTCTTTTCGGCGCCCCACACGCCGATCGCCGCGACCACGTTGCCGCCGCGGTCGCGCACCGGGGCCGCGACCCCGCACACGCCGACGCGAAACTCGCCGCGGTTCACCGCATAGCCGCGCTCGCGCGACTCTTCGAGGTCGCGTTCGATGTCCTTGCGCCGCGTCATGGTGAGCGGCGTGTAGCGCTTCACGTGCGCGAAGGCCCGGTCGAGTGACTCGCCCGGCATCCAGGCGAGCATGGCCTTGCCCGTGGAAACGACCGTGGCGGGCACGCGCGAGCCGATGCTCGTGATCGCCTTCAGCGGCTGTGCGCTGTCGACCTTGTCCACGTACACCACATATCCCGCATCCCACACCGCGAGCTGGACGGACTCGCGCGCATCTTCGGCCAGGCGGCGCAGCCGCGGCCCGGCGACCGATTGCAGGTCGACGTCGCGCACCAGCATCGATCCCATCTCCCAAAGCTTGAGGGTGGGCGAGTACAGGCTCGTGGCGGGATCCTTCTTCACGTAGCCCAGGATCGAGAGCGTGGAGAGCAGGCGATAGACGTTCGGCTTGGTGAGGCCGAGCTCGCGCGAAAGCTCCGTGAGGCGACGCGGCCGGTCCGAGCGGACCAGGGCTTCGAGCAGGTTCAACGCCTTTTGGACCGTCTGTTCCATTGGCCTTTCACCCACCGACATGAGGTTCTGGAAATCGTATCACCGCCGCGCTTTTCGCGCTTGGCGCTAGGGAAGGTCTGAACCAGGCCCCGGGGTCTGCGACGGGTCGAAATCGCCCGTCCCTTCGACGCGCCAAGTCATTGATGCACGGTGCTCTCGGGTTGCGGCAGATCCCCGGTACTGGTTCAGACCTTCCCTAGATCATCGCGGGTCGGTCGTCCAGCTCGTTGCGCCTGTCGTCGGTCGCGGGGAAGTCGCGCGCGATGAGGTCGGAAACCGAGCGCACGCCGGCGATCGCGCCGTGCTCGAAGCGCCCCCGCGCGAACTCCGACTCGATGGCCCGGCAGATCGCGCTCCATTCCTCCGGCTTCACGCGCTTGTCGATGCCGCGATCGGCGACGATCTCCACCGATCGGTCCGCGAGGAGCACGTAGATGAGGACGCCATTGTTCTCCTCGGTATTCCACACCCCGCGCTGCGCGAACACCTCCCGCGCACGATCGCGCGCGGGGAGATCGCGCCACAGCTGGCCGGAAGTGAGCTCCGCTTCCACCACCACCGCGATCTCCCCGCGGTGGCGCGCCTCCTGCGAGGCGACCTCCCGCTGGATCGCGTCGAGGGTTGTCGAGGGAAAGGCTCGCAGCGCGCCGCCGGGACTCATCACCACGTGGCGCCAGAAGCGCTTGAGGTCCATCACCAGCCTCCCGAGGCGCCGCCGCCGTCGAAGCCGCCGCCCCCGCCACTGAAACCTCCGCCGCCCCCGCCCCCTCCACCGAAGCCGCCCGGGACGTAACCGCCCCAGCCGCCCCGGGAGACGCCGCGGGCAAGGCCGCTGCCCGTGAAAAGCGTGAAGACGAATGCGATGAGGGCCGCGACGATGCCGATGCCGAGGCTGCCGAGAATCATCCACGCACCGAATCCGGCGATCCCGGAGGTCGCGGTCGCCCCGAGGAACCGCCCGAACATGCCGCGCAGGACCATGGCGAGCACCGGCACCGCCAGGAAGGCCATCCATACGAGGTCGGTGGGCGACGAACCCCCGTGGGCCTTGCGCCGCCCTTGCGGCGCCGGCAACGCCAGCGCCTCGCCCTCGATCGCCTTCATGATGGCGTCGACCCCCGCTTCGATTCCGCCCGCGAAGTCCCCCTTGCGGAAGTGCGGCGCGACGATGTCGGCGACGATGCGCTTGGACAGCGCGTCGGTGAGCGTGCCCTGGACTCCGCGCCCCGTCTGGATGCGCATCTTGTGGTCGTCCTTGGCGACGACGAAGAGCGCGCCGTCGTCGATCCCCTTCCTGCCGAGCTTCCATTCGTCGGTGACGCGGCCGGCGAATTCCTCGATGGTCTCGGACCCGATCGTGGGCACGAGGACGACCGCGACCTGGGAGCCCCGGGCGGTCTCGAAGTCCCGCAGCTTCGCCTCGAGCGCGGAGCGCTGCGCGGAATCGAGCGTGGCCGTGAGGTCCGTCACGCGCGCGCCGAGCTTGGGGACGGCGATCGGATCGCCGGGCGCGGCGCCGAGCGCGAGCGATGCCGAAGCGAGAAGCGCGGCCGCTCCGAGGGCGAGACGGCCCGCGATCGTCTTCATGACGGCGGGGTTATTTCGACGGTGCCGGAGTCGCCGGTGCGGGGGTCGCCGGTGCGGGCGCCGGTGCCGGTGAACCTGGGGGCCTCGGCCCGAAGTCGACCTTCGGCGGTCGCGCCATCGCCTTCTCGTCCTCGACGGTGAAGGAGGGCTTCTCCTTGTAGCCGAACATCATCGCGGTAAGGTTGGTCGGGAACTGGCGCGTGAGGATGTTGTAGCCCTGGACCGCCTGGATGAAGCGGTTGCGGGCAGTCGTGATGCGATTCTCGGTGCCCTCCAGCTGCGCCTGGAGGTCGCGGAAGTTGGCGTCGCTCTTGAGCTGCGGATAGGCCTCGGCCACCACCAGGAGCCTGCCCAGCGCACCGGTGAGAGCGCCCTGCGCCTGCTGGAATTTCTGCATCGCGGCGGGATCGTTGAGCGTCTCGGGCGAGACGTTCACCGAGGTCGCGCGCGCACGAGCGTTGGTGACCCCAATGAGCACGTCTTTTTCCTGCGCGGCATAACCCTGCACGGTGGCGACGAGGTTGGGGATGAGGTCGGCACGGCGCTGGTACTGGTTCAGCACCTCGGACCACGCGGCCTTCACCTGCTCGTCCTTGCTCTGGAACTCGTTGTATCCGCACCCGGAAAGCGCGAGCGCCGCGAAAAGCGAGGCCGCCCACAGGATCTTGCGCATTGTTCGTTCTCCTCGAAAGCCCGTGATCGAGCCACGCGAATGATGCGGGCGGCGACCCGCGATTTCAAGGTGCGCCGGCGAGAGTCCTGCGCGCGAACGCGAGGTCCTCCCACGCCTTGGCCTTCTCGGGAAGGGTGCGCAGGAGGTAGGACGGGTGGTAGGTCACGACGAGCGGCGTGCCCTTGTAGTCGTGCACCTTGCCGCGCAGGCTGGCGAGGCTCGCCTCGGTGCCGAGGAGCCTCGTCGCCGCGGTCTTGCCGAGCGCCACGATGAGGCGCGGGCCGATGAGCTCGATCTGGCGGTCGAGGTAGGCGGCGCATGCGAGCGCCTCGTCGGCGCTCGGCGTGCGATTGCCGGGCGGGCGGCACTTCACCACGTTGGCGATGTAGGCCTCGCGGCCGCGCGCGATGCCGATCGCCGCGAGCATGTTGTCGAGGAGCTTGCCCGACTGCCCCACGAAGGGCTCGCCCTGCTCGTCTTCCTCGGCGCCGGGCCCTTCGCCCACGAAGAGCCAGGGCGCGGATTCGTTGCCCACTCCGAATACCGCTTGCTTGCGTTGCTTGCAAAGGGCGCAGGCCGTGCAGGTCCGCGCCGCCTCCTTCAGTTCACTCCAATCCATCGAAGGCACGAGGCGTGAGGCATGAGGCGCGAGAGCACTCGTTTGCTCGTTTGAGGCGACTTCCCGTGCCTCGTGCCTCATGCCTCGTGCCTCGTACAAGCTCCCGACGTTCGCGAGCTCGAGCTCCTCCAGCATCCGCGGATCCATCACAGCGCGAGGCCGAGGAAGAGAGCATCCTCGCGGCCGGTGACGGCGGGGTAGTACTCGGGCCGGATCGCGATCTGCTGGAAGCCCAGCGCGCGATAGAGGTGCCGGGCGGCGAGATTCGACGGGCGCACCTCGAGGTACACGATCTGGCAGGCCGCACCACTCGCCACCTCGATCATGTGCTTGAGGAAGGCGCGCCCCACGCCCTGGTTCTGCCACTCGGAGGCCACCGCGACGTTTAGCAGGTGCGCCTCGTCGAGCGCGATCATGAGGATCGCGTATCCGATCACCGCCTCCCCGTGGGTGACGGTCCAGCAGTCATAGCCCGCATTCACCGAGTCGCGGAAGTTGCCGATGCTCCACGGGAAGGCATAGAGCGACTTCTCCAGGTGCGCGACTTCGGCCAGGTCGGCCGCGCGCATGCGCCGGTAGTGAATCTGGGGAATCGGGACCGCGCTCACCGCTTCGCCTTCTGCCTTTCCTCGGTGGTGAGGGCCACCTTGTCGCGCAAGTATAGGGGCGCCGCGTTCGCCGCGGGGATGCCGGCGCCGCGCGCGAAGCGAAGTGCGGCGATGCGCGCTACCGCGCCCGCGCGCGGCAAATCCTGCTCGAAGCGCATCTCCACCGTCTCGCGATACGCCTCGCGAAGCCACGCGTGGCGATCGAAACCGCTGCCGGTCGCGACCCAGCTGCGCCCCGGGAGCGCGGGCAGCGTGGCGGCATCGGCCAGGCGGGGCGCGATCACTTCGTCCCAATCGGCGCCGCTGCGCGCATACGCGGCGAGATAGGCCTCGCCCATGCGCGCGTCGACCGCCGCGATCACACGGTCTTCGTTGGATTGCTCGGCGAGCGCAAGGAGCGAGGGGACCGGCACCACGGGCCGGTTCGCAGCGAACGCAAGCCCCTGCACCACACCACAGGCGATGCGAATGCCGGTGAACGAGCCCGGTCCCTGGCCGAAGGCGAATGCATCCATTTGGCGCGCCGAAAGGTGCGTGCGCTCGAGGAGCCTGCGGATCATTGGCGCCAGCATCTCGGAGTGGTGATTCTCGGCGAGGACCTCCTCCACCAGCAGCTCGCCGTCGCGCAACAGCGCGACCGAGCACAGCTCCGTGGAAGTCTCGACGGCGAGGAGGTTCAAGGCGGGGAGCCCGGTGAGGACAAACCCGGATTATAACCGATGGCTGCAGACAGACAGTCTATCCTTTATTGTTTTATATTAATCATTTACGGTATATTATTAATGTTGTTTATATGAAATCGAGGGACCGGAATCCAGTGCCGACTACCGCGGCCGCATCCATTCCCCACCAGCGCGCGAGGAAGGTCGAGTAGTAGCTGCGGAAATCCACCGCGAAAGGCAGGTTGCCGTTGCCGTCGAGCCGGTCGAGGGCGGGCGGGGCCCCGTAGAGGCCGCCTTTCACGGCGCCTCCCAGGACGAGGTGCGCGCTGGAGGTGCCATGGTCGGTGCCGCCGCTCTCGTTCTCGCGCGGGCGTCGCCCGAACTCCGCGTAGGTGGCGATGAGGGTCGAGTCCCAACGCCCGATCTCGACCAACGCCTCGCGAAGCGCCGCGAGTCCCTCGCCCAATTGTTTGAGGAGGGCGGCGTGGGTGCCCAGCTGGTTCGCGTGCGTGTCGAAACTCGCGAGCGACAGTCGCACCACGGCGATGCCCGCCTCGTTGGCGGCGAGCTGCGCCGCCGTGACCGCCGCGTTGCCGAAGGGACCCCGGGGAAATTGCGCCGCGAACGCTCGCCCCGCCTGGAGGCGCTGGGCGGAGACGATCACGTCGCGCTCGACGCGCAGGATGTGATCCAGCGCGGCGTTGCGCGAGGGACCCTCGGCGTGAGCGAGGCGGGCGTTGCGCAGGAACCGCTCCGGGTTGGAGAGCGCGATGGCGCGCGCGCCAGGGCCCGCGAGCGGCCCCATGGCGTTGGGCCCGACGACGACGCCGTCGGCGGTGAAGCTCGCCGGCGACGGCGACAGCGCGAAGGCGCGCGCGAGCCAGCCGGCCTCGAGGTACTGGTCGCTCTTCGAGGCCGTGTCCCAGATCTCGATCGAGCGGAAATGCGACAGGTTCGGCTGCGGATACCCGACTCCCTGCACGACGGCGAGCTGGCGTGCGCCCCAGATCGGGCCGAGCGGCGCGAGCGACGGGTGCAGTCCCGCCGCATCGGTGAGCTTCACCACCTGGTCGCGCGCGATGGCGAGCCGCGGGCGAAGCGCCGCGTATCGCGGATCGGCATAAGGCACGACCATGTTGAGGCCGTCGTTGCCTCCCTTCAGCTCCACGAGCACGAGGAGCTTGCGCGATTGCGGCAGGGCGAGCGCGCGCGCGAGGCCGCCCGCGCCGGCGAAGGGCGCGAGCGATGCGAGCCTGAGGAATGCGCGGCGACCGGGGGTCATTTGAGCTGGTAGGCGGGATCGGCCACAAGGATGCGGACGCGTTCGGCGGCATCGGCGTCCTCCGGCGGGGGATTCACGGGCGGGGCGGCCAGCACGAGCTTGTCGACCCGTGCCGCGCCATCGGAGGAGACCGGCAGCGAGCGGATGAAGCGCTCGCCGTCGAAGGTGTAATCGGCCATCGCGCGCTCCATCATCGCGCGAAAGCGCTCGCCGGGGGCTTTGGGTCCGGTGGCGGCCCCATCATCGCGATCGGGTTCCTGCGGCGCGCGAACCGCCGGATCCGATCCGCGAAAGACACGATCGAGCCATTGCTTGCGCCCGAGGAGCGTCGAGGAGTTGATCCACGCCTCGCCGCCCGGCCAACCCTTCACGTTCGGCGGGGAGAACGGGTTCTGCCCGAGCGAGGCGACGGCGAACACGGCCGGGCGCAGGTCGAAGGGCCGGATCTCGAAAGTGCGCAGCGTCCCCACCACGAGGTCCACGGGCGACTTGATGAGAGACCCGCGATTGCCGGGCGCCCAGAAGGCATCCGAGGTGAATATCACGCGCAGGAGCGGCTTCACCTCGTAGCCGGAGCCGCGAAACAACGCCGCCCAGCGTGCGACTTCGCGAGCATCGGGCTTCGGCGAGACGAACTCGCGCCAGAGCTTGCCGGCGATGAATTGCGCAGTCTCCGGCCGCCCGAGGAGGACATCGAGCACGTCGTCGCCATCCAGGTGCCCGCTCTTGCCCAGCACCGATTTGTCTCCGAAGTCGTGCCACATGCGGCGGAAGGTGAACTCGCCCGTGTCGCGGTCGAGGCTCCAGCCGGTGAAGGCGCGCGCGGCCTCCTTCACGTCCTGCTCGCCGTAGCGGCCTTCGCCGAGCGTGAAGAGCTCCATCACCTCGCGCGCGAAGTTCTCGTTGGGCGCCTGCTTGCGGTTGCCCGCGTTGTCGAGGTACACCAGCATCGCGGGATCCTTGGCGATCGCGTGCAGGAGCGTGGCGAAGTTGCCGGTCGACTCGCGCCTGAGGAGCGCGTTCTGCCGGTACATCAAGCGGCTCGCCCGCACCTTCTGCTGGCTGGTGGCGAAATGGTTGTGCCAGAAGAGCGTCATGCGCTCGGTGAGCGGACTCGGTGTCGCGATCATCTCGCGCAGCCACCATCCCCGCAGCTCGAAGCCCTGCTCCAGCAGGCGGCGCAGCGCCGCTTTTCGATCGTCCGCCCCCAGCTGCTTCAGCCGGTAGTAAGGCTCGAATGGCGCGTCGACGAACGCGGGCGGCGGGATCGACGCCTCGCGGCGCGTCGCGGCGAGGAGACGCTCGACGGCGGCCTCGCGCTCGAGCGCCGCGTACTCGCGTGCTTGCGCGTCGGTGGCCCCGAAGCCAGTGCGATTCAGCAGATGGCGCGCGCCTTCGTAGCCAATCGGCGCCGCATATGCGGCACAGGCGGCGAGACAGGACGCGAGCGCGACGACGATTCGCATGGGCCGGGAAAGAATACGCGAACGCGTGGGGTTTCCGCGCCGCCGGGGGCGGCGGCGCGGGTTACAAACGTTACTTTCGGGCGTGCCTCGCGTGAACCGCCTGCATCTCGTCGGGCGTGATGAACCCGTCGCCGTTGGCGTCGATCTCGGCGAAGTGCTTAGCGAGGCGCGGCGCGTTGGCCTTGGCCTCCTCGAGGCTCACGCGGCCGTCGCCGTTGGTGTCGAGCTTCTTCCAATGCTCGGCGCGCACCTTCTCCATGCGCTTCGCGTGGAAGGCGCGCAGCTCGTCGGCCGTGATCTGGCCGTCGCCGTTGGCGTCGATCTCGGAGAAGTGCTCGAGGATGCGCGGCAGCGCCTTGGCCTCTTCGCGGCTGATCATGCCGTCACCGTTGGTGTCGGCCTGCTTGATGCGCTCCATGCCATGACCGCGGCCTTCGCGCCCTTCGGGGGCGGCGACCGCGAGGACTGCCGCCGAGGCGATGCCAAGCGCGGCGAGGGTTGCAAAGTATTTCATGATCTTCCTTTCGTTCTGATCGTTGGCGCTCGAGCCGTTCGCTGGAGCGTATGGGGATTAACGGGGCAAGTCCTTTCGCGCCGACCCCCAGTGGTAACAAGTTGTAAGACGAGCGCGCACGCGGGCGGCGCTGCTAACATCGCAAGGCCATGCAAACCACACAGCGCCAGAAAATCCTCGTCGTCGACGACGACCTGCGGCTGCGCGACCTGCTGAAGCGCTATCTCTCCGAGCAGGGCTTCGCAGTGGACACGGTCGCGGACGCCCCGGGCATGGATCGCCAGCTCCAGCGCGTGCGCTACGACCTGCTGGTCCTCGACCTCATGCTGCCGGGCGAGGACGGGCTCGCCATCTGCAGGAGGCTGCGCTCGGGCGAGAACGCGATCGCGATCATCATGCTCACCGCCAAGGGCGACGACGTGGACCGCATCGTGGGGCTCGAGATGGGCGCCGACGACTACCTGGCGAAGCCCTTCAACCCGCGCGAGCTGGTGGCGCGCATCCACGCGGTGCTGCGCCGCCAGGCGCCCGCGCAGACCCCGGGCGCTCCGGCCACGGAGCCGAAGGTGGTCGAGTTCGGCCCCTTCGCGCTGCACCTCGCAAGCCGCGCGCTCGTCCGGGATGGCGAGCCCATCGCGCTCACCACGGGAGAATTCTCGCTGCTCAAGGTCCTCGCCATGCATCCGCGCGAGCCGATGTCGCGCGACAAGCTGATGGACCTCGCGCGCGGCCGCGAGCACGAGAGCTACGACCGCTCGATCGACGTGCAGGTCTCGCGCCTGAGGAAGCTCCTCGGGGAGGATCCTCAGCAGCCCCGCTTCATCCAGACGGTCTGGGGCTTCGGCTACGTGTTCATTCCCGACGGACTCCCGCAGAAGTGAGGCTCTTCCCGTCCTCGCTCCTGTCGCGCACGCTCGCCGTGATCGTGGCGGCGCTCGGGCTGTCGCAGGCCGCCTCGCTCTGGCTCCTGCACGAGCACGTGACCCTGCCGCGGATGGCGCTCGCCATCGGCCAGTTCGTGAGCCACCTGAAGACCATCAGCGCGGCGCTCCAGACCATGACCGCGCCGCAGCAGCAGGAATTCATCGGGCGCATCGCCGAGAAGGAAGGCATCCGCATCCTGCCGGTGCGCGGCACCGAGCGCATGCGCCCGGCCGCCGACGTGAAGTCGATCCAGCTCTTTCGCGACCGAATCCGCGAGCTCTTCGGGGCGCAGGCCGACGTCTACGTGCGCGGCGGCGACCTCAACGCGAGCGGCGAGCATCGCCCCGAGGTCCTGTGGGTGAGGCTGCCGGCGGGCGAGCGCGACTTCTGGGTCGCGTTCCCACGCGGGCGAATCGACCGCGATCCCGCCTCGGCCCTCGTCGCGTGGAGCGTGGCCGGGCTCGTCATCGCGATCCTCGCGAGCTTCTTCATCGTCTGGAAGCTCACGCGCCCGCTCGCGGAGCTCGCGCGTGCCGCCGACCGCCTCGGCAGGGGCGGCGACCCTCCCCCCCTGGAGGAGACGGGGCCCACCGAGGTGCGCGGCGTCGCGCGCGCCTTCAACGAGATGAAGGAGGGGCTGAAGAAGAGCCAGCGCGACCGCGCGACGTTCCTCGCCGGGGTCTCGCACGACCTGCGCACCCCTCTCTCGCGCCTGCGACTGGAAGTGGAGATGCTCGAGAACAAGGTCGAGCCCGCGACGCGCGAGGCGATGATCGACGACATCACGCAGATGAACGCGATCATCGACCAGTTCATCGACTTCATGCGCAGCGAGGCTTCCGAGCCGCTCTCGCCGGTGGACCTCGCGGAGCTCGCCAGGAGCTGCGCCGAGCGCGCGGCGCGCAGCGGCGTCGATATCCGCTGCGAGCTCGACCCCGTGCCGGTCCTCATGCTGCGCCCGCTCGCCATGCGGCGCCTCGCGGACAACCTGATCGCCAACGCCGTGCGCCACGCGGGCGGCGCGATCCTGGTGCGCACCGCAGCCGCGGGCAACGAGGCGCGCCTTTGCGTCCTCGATCGCGGGCCCGGCATCCCGGCGGGAATGGTCGAGCACTTGAAGGAGCCCTTCACGCGGCGCGACGCGGCGAGGAGCGGCTCGTCGGGCGCGGGTCTGGGGCTGGCGATCGCCAATCGCGTGGCCGCGATCCATGGCGGGCGCCTCGAGCTCATCGAGCGCGAGGGCGGCGGACTCGAGGCGTGCGTGGCGCTCCCCACGGCCGCCTGATTACAGCGGCAACGCTTTGCGCGAAGAGGCTCGAAATCCGGGTTCTAGCGGCTACACCCGAAATCGCGGCGCGAGATTGAAATCGCGCGCGCCGAGTCCAAATTGACTCGTACTCATCCACGGAATCCACGCTCGATGAAAAAACTCGCCGCCGGCCTTCTCCTTGCCCTTCCCGTCGCCGCCCTCGGCGAGCCCGTGGCGCCGCGCACGCAAGCCGAGATCGATCATTTGTTCGACTACATCGCCCATTCGGACTGCCAGTTCAATCGCAACGGCAGCTGGCACGACATGCAGGTGGCCCGGGACCACGTGAACATGAAATACGAGTACCTGAAGAGTCACGGCAAGATCGACAGCACCGAGTCGTTCATCGACAACGCCGCGTCGCGAAGCAGCTTCAGCGGCAAGGACTACCTGGTGCAGTGCCCGGGAGCTGCGAGCCAGCCCAGCGGCACGTGGCTGAAGGCCGAGCTCGCGCGCTACCGGCTGGCCCGTGTGGCGTAACTTTTCGCGCCGGCTGTCATCCAACTTGCCGGTACACGCGTTGCTCTGCTGCCAGGCACGATTTTCCGCGGGTTTCCCGCCGCCGGGCAATGGCGCTATTCTGGAACATGAAGGTTCGAATCGAAGGAGCCTCGAAATGAAAGCGATGAAATCGCTGGTATTGGCGGCGGCGTTGTCCGCCGTGGGTTTGGCCTCGATCGAGGCCCAGGCGGCCGGCGGTCGCGCCGGCGGCGGCCACTGGAGCGGCGGCCATGGCTCCGGTGGCGGTCACTGGAGCGGCGGCCACCGTTCCTGGGGCGGCGGCCCGCGGGTGGGCCTCTACCTCGGCGCCCCGCTCCTCTTCGGCTCGTGGTATTGGGGCTATCCGTACGACTATTACTATCCGCGCACGGTGATCGTCGATCGCGTGATCGAGCGCGACCCGGCGTACCCCGAGGGCACGATCGAGTCCGCGCCGACGACCGAGCTTCCCGCTCCCGCGGCGGGCGCGCCCACGCAGGGCCCGACCTATATGAATTTCTGCGAGTCGGCCAAGGCCTACTACCCGAAGGTCAGGACGTGCCCCGAGGGATGGAAGTTCGTTCCTTCGCGCTGACCGCGGGCTTCGCGGACGGCTTGGCCCCGAAGAACGCCTCGACGTCCGCGAGGCTGCGCGTGCGGCGGAATGGCGGCAGCGCGCGCCATATTCTCTTGCCGTAGGGCTTGTCCACGAGACGCGGGTCGCAGATCATCAGCGCCCCGCGGTCCGCCTCGTCCCGGATGAGGCGCCCGGCGCCCTGCTTGAGCGCGATCACCGCGCGCGGCAGCTGGTAGTCCATGAACGCGTTGCCTCCCGCGCGGTTGATGCGCTCGATGCACGCCGCGAGCACCGGATCGTCCGGCGGGTTGAAGGGCAAGCGATCGATCACCACCACCGATAGCTGCTCCCCCTTCACGTCCACGCCTTCCCAGAACGACTGCGAGGCCACGAGGATCGCGTTGGGCGAGCGCCTGAAGCGCTCGAGGAGCTCGTTCTTTGAGCCGCTGCCCTGCAGCAGGAGCGGCCAGTCGAGCCCTTCGGAGCGCAGCTTCGCGGCGAGGAGATCATGGCCGCGTTCCATCGCGCGCAGGCTCGTGAAGAGGAGGAAGGCGTGGCCGCCGCTCGCGCGGACCACGGGCCAGGCGCTGTCGATCACCGCTCCCACGTAGCCTTCCGAGTTCGGGTCCGGCAGTCCCTCGGGAACGTAGAGGAGCGCCTGGTTGGCGAAGTCGTAGGGGCTCGCCCAGCTGCGCGTCTCGGCGTCCGCGAGGCCCATCTCGCCCTGGTAATGGCCGAAATCGCCGTTCACGGAGAGCGTGGCCGAGGTGAAGATCCATGCGCGCTTGCCGCCTTCCATCTGGCCGCGGAAGATCGTGCCCACGTCGAGCGGCGTCACGTAGAGCGCCGCCGATTGCGGATAGGCCTCGATCCAGCGCACCACGTCGGCGCCCTTCGCCTCGCCATACGCGTCCTCGCGAGGCCGCTCGTCGGCCTCGCGCCACTGGGCGATGCGCGCCATGCATTCGTCGGCGCGCGCGCGGCAATTGCGGATCTCCTCCGCGCGTTCTTCCTGGGCGCGCAGCCGCTCCACGAGCGCACCGAGCTTGCCGGCGAGCGCGTCGAGCGCGGCGTCGAAGGCCGCTCGCGCCTTGATCGCGGCGAGCGCGGTGCGCCCGCTCGCAGGCCCGATGGCGATTCGCAGGTCCCGCGCCCCGCGCTCGACATCGAGGGCGGCATCGCCCATCTCGGTGCTCTCGCGGGCGTGCTGCGCCTCGGCGAGGCGCACGTCGCGGGCGAGCTCGATGAGCTGAGTAGTCGACAGCGACTGGCCGAAGAAGAGCCGCGCCAGGTCGGGAAGGTGGTGCGCCTCGTCGAAGATCACCGTGTTGGCCGCCGGCAGAAGGTCGGCCGCACCTTCGTCGCGCAACACCACGTCGGCGAAGAAGAGGTGATGGTTCACGACGATCACGTCCGCCTCGGAGGCGCGCTTCCTCGCTTTCATCACGAAGCAATCCTGGTAATGCTTGCAGCCCGATCCGAGGCAATTCTCGCGGGTCGAGGTCGCCTGCGACCACGCCGGCGACGATTCCGGGACGTCGGCGCAGTCGCTCTTGTCGCCGCTCATGGTGGTGGCGGCGAAGCTGCAGATCTTCTGCAGGTGATGGACGTCCTCGCGCGCGGCGAAGGTGCCCTGCGATGCGGCGAGCTCGAGGTGATGCAGGCAGACGTAGTTGGAGCGCCCCTTGAGCAGGGCCACGTCGACCGCGACGCCGAGGACCTGGCGCACGCGTGGAAGGTCGCGATGGAAGAGCTGGTCCTGGAGCGTCTTCGTGCCCGTCGACACGATCACGCGTCCGCCCGCCAGCAACGCCGGCACGAGGTAGGCGAAGGTCTTTCCCGTGCCGGTGCCCGCCTCGGCGATGAGGACGCCGCCCGTTTCGATGGCTTCCAGCACCGCCTGCGCGAACTCCACCTGCTGCGCGCGGTGGCGAAAGCCCTTCACGGCCCGCGCCAGCGGCCCGCCGGGAGCGAAGATCGGCTCGATCGCGATTTTCTTTTCGACGACGGTCATTGCGTAAGGCGCCCCGGGCGCGAGCGGCGATTCATGGACACTGAGTTCAACGGATGGGATCTCCTGCCGGCTGACCCGGTCAGGAACGCCCGAAGATGATCCGCTCCTCGCGAAGCAGGCGCGATACCAGCGCCACGCACGCCGCGGCGATCGTGAACGCCACGGCCGAAGGCAGGACGTAGTCCACCATCGAGAGCACGTCGCCGCGCACCACCCGCGAGAGCGCCATCTGCTGGCCCAGGACCGGCACCGCGAGCTGCCACGGCGAATCCTTGAGCCCCGTGAGCATCACGATCACCGGCACGAACGAGGCCACGGTGGCGAGGTAGCTCACGTAGGTCTGCGCCTCGCGATACGAGCGCCCGTAGGTGCAGATCAGCATCTGCAGGGCGGAGGTCATCGCCGCGAAAGGCACCACCAGCAGCACGAATTGCGCGAGCTCCGGCGTGCCGAACGCCATCAGCGTCGCGAGCTTCCTCTGCGCGTAGAGCAGCGCCGCGAGGACGAACCCGGAAAGCGTAAGCACGGCTACGCCGGCGGCGAAGCTCCACGCGGCGAGCCATTTGCCGATCACGATTTGCGCGGTCGGCACCGGATTGGCGAGCAGCGGCTCCAGCGAGCCGCGCTCGCGCTCGCCCGCGGTCGAATCGATCGCCACCGTCATGCCGCCCAGGAGCGGCGAGAGGATCGCGAACATCGGGATGAGGAAGAGGATGAAGGCGCCCTTCTGCCGCGGCGTCGCCGTGTTCACGTGGTCGACCTTCACCGGCTCCATGAGATCCGGGCTCATGCCGCGCGCCACCAGGCGCAGCGTGCCGGTCTCGCGGTTGAACGCGCGCAGGAACCGCTCCGCCTGGCGGATCGCCGGCCCCGAGTCCGCGCGCGAGTCGTCGTAGACGATCTCCACGCTCGCCTTGTCGCCCGCGAGGAGGCGCTCGTCGAAGTCGTCCGGCACCACGATCACCGCATCGAGCCTTCCTTCGCGGATGCGCGCCTCGTAGTCGGAAGGCGCGGTCTCGATCTCGACGTCGTTGCGGCGCAGGAAATTCACCAGCGCCGGCGCGTTCTTCTGCCCGGCCATCCTCACCTTGAGGATCGCCGCCTTCTCCTCGAGGCCGGAGATGAATTGGGCGACGAGAACCAGCGTGAGCGGCCCGGTGATGATCGAGGCCACGAGGATCATGATCGCGGTGCGCCGGTCGCGCAGCGCGTCGCGAAGCTCCTTCAGGTACACGGTGGCGAAAGCGGCCCTCACGCGGCAACCTCCACCCCGGAAAGCTTCACGAACGCGTCCTCGAGGTTGTCGCAGCCGCTCGCCAGGAGCAGGCTCGCGGCCGATCCATGGGCGACCACCGACCCGCGCGCGACGATCACGATCTCGTCGCAGAGAGCCGAGACTTCCTGCATCACGTGGCTCGAGAAGAGCACGCACTTGCCGGCATCGCGCAGCGCCCGGATCACGTCCCGAAGATTGCGGGTGGTCATCACGTCCAGGCCGTTGGTGGGCTCGTCGAGCATCACGTTGGGCGGATCGTGGACGATGGTGCGCGCGATCGCGACCTTCATGCGCTCGCCCTGAGAGAAGCCGTCGGTGCGCCGGTCCAGGAGTGCGGTGAGGTCGAGGAGCTGCGCCACGCGCTCGATGGCCGACTTCACCGCCGCGGGAGCCATGCCGCGCAGGGCCGCGTAGTACGCGATGTTCTCCCGCGCGGTGAGGCGCGCGTAGATGCCGCGCGCATCCGACAACACCCCCAGCCGCGCGCGCACCGCGAGCGGATCCGCCGCGCAGTCGATGCCGTCGACCAACGCGCGTCCGCGCGTAGGCAGGACCAGCGTGGAGATCATGCGGAGCGTCGTGGTCTTGCCCGCCCCGTTGGGCCCGAGAAGGCCGGTGACGGATCCGTCCGGCGCCGTGAAAGTCACGTGGCGCACGGCCTGGACCGCACCGAAGTCCTTGGCGAGGTCCTGCGTCTCAATCAAGCTGGACTCCCACCGGCAGGACGAAAAGCGGCCGGGGGATCCGCTCGAGGCAGCGCCCGTCGAGCGAGCGCGCATTGCCGGCGCGGATGAACGATTCGATCAGCCGGGGCGCGCATCCGTGCAGGCTCACGCCGTGCCCCAGCTGCGGGGCGACGAAGTGCCGCGCGTTGGGCAGCGTCTTCGCGACCTCGTCGCCGTGGCGCGGCGGCGTTGCGGGATCGATGCCGCCGGAGAGGATGAGCGCGGGCGCGTCCGAGCGCACCGGGTCGTAGTAGTCGGCGGGCACCTTGCCTCTGGGCCAGACCTTGCAGGCGCGAATGAAGTCGTCCACCAGCGCGCGCCCGAAAAACGACGTGCCGAGCCCGGCGAGGTCCGCGGGCGTGATGAGTGGAAGGTCTTCCGCGCAGATCACCGAAAGGTGCATGCCGATCGAAAGGTTCTCGGAGACGTCGTCGGCGAACTCGAGGTTCTGCGCGAGGAGCGGGTTAAAGTCGCCCCCGGCGGCCGCGGTGATGCCGAGCGGCAGCAGGCTCGCGAGCTCGGCCACGTAGAGCGGGCGGAAGAGCCCCGAGAGGAAGACGTTCTCGTTCACGCTGATGGTCTCGCGCTCGCCGGTGCGGGGGTCCTGGATCGCGGCGCGCACGGGGCGCAGCGCAAGCCGGCCGCGCACCGCGGCGATGGTGGCGCGCAGTCCCGGGTAGACGCGGCGGCAGCGCTCCTCGCCCTCGCAGGCTTCGACGAGCCTTTGCAACGCGGCATCGCCGTCCTTCACGAACGAGAGCGGCAGCTTCATCGTGGCCGGCGCCACGCCGTCCAGGACGATGGTGCGCACGTGGCCGCCATGCCGGCGCAGGTACTCGAGGCCCGCGCGCGTGCCGTACGAGCCGCCCCAGATGTTCACCTTGTCGTAGCCGAGCGCCGCGCGGACCTCGTCGATGTCCTCCACCGCGATCGAGGTCACGTAGAGACGCGGATCGGCGTCGAGCCTGGCGAGGCAGCGCTTCACCAGCTTTTCGGGAAGCGCGTCCTCGAAGAGCGACTGCAGCGGTTGAGCCTCGCCCTCGTCGCAGTCAAGCGGGTTGGAGTTGCCGGTGCCGCGCTGGTCGATGAGCACGACGTCGCGCGTGTCGTTCAGCCGGTTGAAGAGCGGCATCACCTCGCTCGCGAGCGACACGGCGCCCTGCCCCGGCCCGCCCGCGAACACGAGGATCGGGTCCTCGTCGCGCGCGCGCGCGCGCGCCGGTATCACGGCGAGGTCGATCGAGATCTGCCTTCCCGACTTCGCCTCGCGGTCTTCCCAGACCTTGTAGCTGCCGCATCGCGCGGCGAGCTCCACGCCCGGCAGGCGGCACGTATCGAGCACGATCGCGGATTGCGGGGCCTGGGGACCGGGAGCGCAGGCTGCCGCGAGGAACGCGGCGGCGGCAGCGGCGAGGAGCTTCATGGAATGTGGCACGGGGTGCGCGGAAGTATAGCGGTTCGGCGCTAACATCTCACTCGTGCCCGACCCGACTTTTCCGAAGCGCGATCCCGCGGACCCGCAATTCTGGGACCTTCGCTACGGCGCCGGCTTCGCGCCATGGGACGCGGGAAGGATTCCGGCGCAATTGCGCGAGCTCGTCGGGCGCAGCGTCAGGCCGCGCCGCGTGCTCGTGCCGGGCTGCGGCAGCGCCTGGGACGTGCGCTTCCTTGCCGAGAGCGGCTGGGACGTGCTCGGCATCGATTTCAGCGAGGCCGCGCTCGGCGCGGCGCGCGGGATCCTGGGCCCTTTCGCGGGCCGCGTGCGCCTCGCGGATTTCTTCGCGCCCGTCGCGGGAGAGCCCTTCGACATCGCCTACGAGCGCGCCTTCCTCTGCGCGTTGCCGCGGCGCATGTGGAGAGAATGGGGGCGGCGCATGGGCGAATTGGTGTCGCCCGGGGGCCTTGTCGCGGGATTCTTCTTCTTCGCGCAAGGCGAGCGCGGTCCGCCCTTCCCGCTCGCCTCGCAGGGCGAGCTCGACGCGCTCCTCGAGCCGGCTTTCGAGCGCATCGCCGACGAACCGGTCCCCGACTCGATCCCGGTCTTCGCGGGCAAGGAACGATGGCAGGCGTGGCGGCGTCAGGCGTCGTCGCCGAAGAGGAGCGACTGGGGGTAGGCGTTGCCGTGCTGCTGGTCCACATAGATCGAGTTGCCCGCCTGCGCGCGCGCGCGCTCGGCGGCGCGCTTGGCCACGGCCACCACCTCGTGGCGCGATTCGAAGACCCCCGGCAGTACCGGCAGGATGCCGATGGCGAGCTTGGGCAGGGGACGCACGTACTCGCGCCCATCGCGGCGCTTCACGGCGAAATAGCCGCGCTCCAGCTCCCTTGCGGGCACGTGTGCCTCCATCACCGCGGGAAAATCCGCCAGCAGGCGCTCGGCGCGCGCCTTCCAGTCGCCGCTTTGCGCGAGCAGCACGAATCGGCTTCCGGTCACGTGTCCCGCGAAGTCGACGCCGTGCTCGCAGGCCGACTCCACCACGCGCGCGGCCGCGTGGATGAGCGCGTCGCCCGCCGAGAAGCCCTGCGAGTCGTTCAGGCCGCGCATCTGGTCGATCTCGATGAACCAGGCGGTGAACGCCACCTCCCCGGCGAGGAGGCGATCGAGGTGCTCGTTGATCGGCACCTGGCCGGGAAGAAGCGTGAGGGGATGGGTGTAGCGCGCGGCGAGCACGCGCGAGCTCTGCAGCGAGCGCATCACGTCGCCGCTCGTGCCCATGCCGAGGTAGCGGCCCTTCGACACGATCACGAAGCCGTCGGCGATCCGGCGCGCGTCGGATTCCACCAGGATCGCCGTGAGCGAGGCAAGGTCGAGGTCGGACTCCACCTTGATCGGCGCGCGGTCCGCGAGCTCCACGCAAGGGCGCGCGCGCAGCCGCTGCGAATCGGGACTCTCGCGCGCGAGCTCCAGCCATGCGCGCGACACCACGCCCTCGATTCCGGAAACGCCGATCACCGGAATGGCGGCAAGGGATGGGGAGGACGCGAACCGGTCGAGCACGGACGCGAGGCTCGCTTGCGGGGTCGCCGCGTCCACGGCGCGCACGAAGTCGTGCGCGCGCGGCTCGGTGCCGGCGCGAAGGCGCGGCGCGGGCACCACGGGAACGCGGGCGTCGGCCTGCGCGCGCTGCGCGTCGGCGGGCAGCTTGCCGTCGGGATTCTCCGCCGGCAGCCCGATGAACCAGCCCTGCCCGCAAGCGATGCCGATGTCCTTCACCACCTTGAAGTCGGCGGCGTTCTCGATGCCCTCGGCGATCACCAGCGAGGCGCTGCTCTCCGCGATGTGCTGGATCGCGCGAAGGAACTGCATCTTCACCGGATCCTCGGCGATGCCGGTGACGAAATGCTTGTCGGCCTTCACGTATTCGGGCTTGAGCTCCGACCACAGGCGCAGGCTCGAGAAGCCCTCGCCCAGGTCGTCGATGGCGATGCGAAAACCCATCGACCGGTAGAGCATCAGGGCCTCATGCACCCCCTGGAAATCGAGCGCTGGATAATCCTCGGTGAGCTCGATCACGACGCGCGCCGGCTCGATCGCCAGGCTTTCGAGGAAGCGCGCCGCGCGCTCCTGGCTGAAGCCGCCCTGCATGATGATGGCGGGCGAGACGTTGAGGAAGAGGCTTCCCGGGATCCTGCGCTCGGAAAACGCGCGCAGGATCTCCCGGATGCAGAGCATGTTGAGCTCGGCGCTCACGCCTTCCTGGCTGGCCGCCGCGAAGAGCTCGCCCGGCGTCTGGATGAGCGAGCCCCGAGGGCCGCGCACCAGGGCCTCGTAGCCGAGGATCGCTCCCTCCCGAAAGCCGAAGATCGGCTGGAAGACGATGGTGACGGCGCGCTCGGCGAGCACCCTTCGCAGCTGTTGCGAGACATCCTGCCGGATCTCGCTCACGTGCTCCTTCATCGAAGGCGAATCTCCTCGAGGGGATTATCGGCGGGCGAAGACCATTATAGGGCGGCGAAATCCCCAAACGAAAAAGGCGCCATTCAGGCGCCTTTCCCGTCGCATGCCGCGCCGCCTCACTCCCCGTAGAGCTTCTGCTTGATCTCGCGGCGCTCCTGCGCCTCGATGGTGAGGGTCGCCGTGGGCCGCGCCAGAAGGCGCTGGATGCCGATCGGCTCCCCGGTCTCCTCGCAGTAGCCATAGCTGCCGTCGTCGATGCGCGCGAGGGCCTGGTCGATCTTCTTCAGCAGCTTCCTCTCGCGATCGCGGGTGCGAAGCTCGAGCGCGTGCTCCTCCTCGAGGGTGGCGCGGTCGGCGGGATCGGGCGCGAACGAGAGCTCGCGCAAGTGCTCGGTGGTGGCGCCCGCGTTCTCGCGCAGCTGCTTCTGCAGCTCCATCAGGCGCTCCCGGAAAAACTTGAGCTGCGCGGCGTTCATGTAGTCCGACTTCGGCATCTTGATGAGCTCGGCCTCGGTCAGGGCCTTCGATTTGCTTGCCATTGATCCTCGCTGCGGGGGCTTTGGGGGCGGCGGGAAAGGTACCCGGCGGCGCCCATCAAAAGCCGGTAAGTGTAGCCCACCGGGTGGGTCTTATCAAACGATGGACACCCCCCTGCCGCGAACATTCCTCGGACCGCCCCCAGACATCGTCCATCTATTTGATTAAACGCGCTTTTCCGTCGCCGTTCGCGCAGCCAAAGCGCCCCCCGGAAATGGGCCGCACCCGGTGCTGTTTAGCGCGCCTGCCGGACCTGGGCCCGGGCCACCCGGCGCGTCGCGAGCGCGAAGCTACCCATCCCCGCCACGGATATCCCCATGAGCGCCGCGAGCGCCGCGTTGCGGGTGAGGCCGAAGGCGAGGAGCGCGGAGAAGGATGCCGGCGCCACGGCCTTCGCGTAGAGCCCGGCGCGCGAAAGGTGGCCGAGCAGCGCGCCCAGCCCCTCGCGGCCGAAGAGCTCGGCGGGCGCGGTGCCCTTCACGATCGTGAGAACGCCATTGCCGCAGCCATAGGCCACAACGAATACGATCGCCGCGATGCCGAAACCCTGGACCGTGATGAGCGCGAGCAAAGCGAGCAGCATCAGCGCGAAGGCGACGATGCCGACCGTGGCCGCGCGCACGCGCCCCGAGAAGCCGAGCTCGATCACACGCCCGGCGACCTGCATCGGACCCACCAGCATCGATACGGTCACCGCCTGCGTGGCCGTGAGGCCGGCGCTCGTGAGCAGGCTCACCAGGTGCACCGCGATCACGCCGAAGACGAAGGTCGCGATGGCGAAGCTCGCCGTAAGCCACTTCAGGCGAGCATCCGCCGGGTAGGGCGTGGATGCCGGGACGCTCGCCGCCTCATCGAGCGTGATGCGCGAGTGGCGGGGCACGAAAAGCAGGTGGATCGGCAGGCAGATGAAAAGGTGCATGCCCGCGTAGATCCCGAAGGTGATCCTCCATCCCCAGGCCTCGAGGAGGAGCTGCGAGAGCGGCCAGAACACGGTGCTCGCGAACCCGCCGAAGAGGGTGAGCGCAGTTACGGCCCGCCGGTAGCGCGATCCGGCGTGCTGCGAGAGCGTGGCGAAGGCGGGATCGTAAAGGCATGCGGCCATCGCCGCGCCCGCGACGAGCCACCCCGCGACCATCACGGGCGCATTGGGCGAGGCCGCGAGGATCGCCATCGACGCCGCGCCCAGCAGCGTGCCGATCGTGAGGACGAGGCGTCCCCCGCGCCGGTCGATGGCGCGACCCGCCACCGGGGCAAGCGTCCCCGAGACGAGAAGGCCCGCGGTGAAAGCGCCGAAGAGGAACAGCTCGCTCACGCCGAGGTCGCGGCGCATGGCCGGGCCGAGGACGCCGATCGCGTAGAAGAGGCTGCCCCACGAGACGATCTGCGCGATGCCGAGGGCAGAGACGAGCGGCGCGAGCGATCGCATTCCGGGGGCCGAAAATGAGCGGCCCCCTCGGGAGGGGGCCGCCCGTGTGGGAGGGACGCTCAGTTGCCTTTGGGCATGGAGCTGGCGGGAAGCTGGCCGGAGCGTGCGCGCTCGATCTCTTCGCGGCTCACCACCGTAGGGCCGTCGGCGGGGCCTTCACCCCGGTGCACAGCGATGTTGCTGCCGGTGCGGTATTGGCGCTCGGCGCGCGGCTCGGTCGAGGAATCGGACGGATCCACCGCGCATGCGGCGACGAGGAACGAAGCGGCGATGAGGGCAAGGATCGGTTTCGTCATGGGATACGGCGCCTTCGCGAAGTTGAAAATGAGGCGGCCATCATAATCGTTTTACGAATAATTTCGTATGTCGTCGATCACCTTTCCGTCGTTCGGCAGGCTCCCCGCCGCGACGAACACGACCTCTCCGCGCACCTTCACGACGTCGCGCAGCGTCACCTCGATCGCCTGCGCGAGGCCCGCCGCGGGCGGCCCCGCCGGCTCCACGTCGAGCCTCATCCGGTCCTCGCCCGCATCGTTCGCCACCACCAGGCGGGCGCGCGCAAGCCCATGACGCCGAAGGACTTCCGCCACCTGGTGGGGATGGACGAACATGCCGCGCACCTTGGTCGCCTGGTCGGCGCGCCCCATCCAGCCGCGGATGCGCACGTTGGTGCGCCCGCACGGGCTCGTGCCCGGCATGACCGCGGAGAGGTCCCCCGTCGCGAAGCGCACCAAGGGATAATCGGTATTGAATGTTGTAACTACAACCTCGCCGACCTCGCCGTCGGCGACCGGCTCGCCCGTCCCGGGACGCACGATCTCGACGATCGCCTCCTCGCTCACCACCAGGCCCTCGCGCGCCTCGGTCTCGTAGGCGACGACGCCCAGGTCGGCCGTGCCGTAGGCCTGGTAGGCGTCGATTCCGCGCCCGGCGAGAAAGGCGCGCACGGGCGCGAGGAACGCCTCCCCCGACACGAGCGCGCGCTTCAACGACGCCGACGCAAGATCCAGCTCGTCGCACTTCTCGAGGATGAGCTTGAGGAACGACGGCGTGCCCACGTAGCCCGAGGGCCCGAGGTCGGCGACCGCGCGCGCCTGCATCTCGGTCTGCCCCACTCCGCCCGGAATCACCGCGCATCCCAGGTGGTGCAGGCCGGTCTCGAACATGCTGCCCGCGGGGGTGAGGTGGTAGGAGAAGCAGTTGAGAGCGAGGTCTCCGCGGCGAAAGCCGGCGGCAAAGAGCGGGCGCGCCGCGTGCCAGTAGTCCGCGCCCCGGCCCTCGGGATCGTAGATCGGCCCCGGCGAGACGAAGACGCGCGCGAGGCCTGAAACCGGCGTCGCGTTGAGGCCACCGAAGGGCTTCAACGCCTTTTGCCGCGCGAGGAGGTCGGCCTTGCGGGTGACGGGCAGGCGCGCGAGCGCCTCGCGGCTCGTCACGGACGCGGGATCGAATCGCGCCAACGCCTCGCCGTAGAAAGGCGCATGCGCCTTGGCGAGGGCGATCTGCGCGGGCAGCCGCGCGAGGAGGTCTACCTCGCGCTCCCCCGGCAAGCGCGTCTCGAGCGCGTCGTGGTGCCGCCCCATCAGGCGAGCCAGCGTTTGCGCCGGCGGTAGTGCTTGGTCTCGCGGAAGCTCGCGCGGGCGCCGCTGGAGATGCCGAGGTAGAACTCCTTCACGTCCTCGTTATCCGAGAGCGCCGCGGCGTCGCCTTCGAGGACCACGCGGCCGTTCTCGAGGATGTAGCCGAAGTCCGCGAAGCGCAGCGCCACCATGGTGTTCTGCTCGGCGAGGAGGAAGGTCACGCGCTCGGCCTCGTTGAGGTTCTGCACGATCTCGAAGATCTCCTCCACGATCTGCGGAGCCAGGCCCATGCTCGGCTCGTCGAGGAGGACCATGCGCGGGCGCGCCATCAGCGCGCGACCGATCGCGGTCATCTGCTGCTCGCCGCCCGAGGTGTATCCGGCGAGGGACGCGCGCCGCTGCTTAAGGCGCGGGAAGAAGCCGTAGACGCGCTCCAGGTCCACCTTGATCTCGGAACGCGAGGCTCTGCGCGTGTACGCGCCGGTGAGGAGGTTTTCCTCGACGGTGAGGTGCGCGAAGCAGTGGCGGCCTTCCATCACCTGGATCACGCCGCGCTTCACGAGATCCGAGGCGTTCAGCTTGTCGACGCGCGCGCCGTCGAAATCGATCGAGCCCTTGGTCACGTCCCCGCGCTCGGCGCGCAGCAGGTTCGATACCGCCTTCAGGGTCGTGGTCTTGCCGGCGCCGTTGGCCCCGAGGAGGGCGACGACGCCCCCCTCGGGAACCGCGAGCGAGACGCCCTTCAGCACGAGGATCACGTGGTTGTAGATCACCTCGATGCCGTTCACCTGCAGCAGCGCCTTCGCCTGCATCGCCGGCGTCCCTACATCGCCTTCGAGCAGTCGCGCGCCTCGAACTTCTTCTCGGCGGCGTACTTGTCGGCCGACGCCTTGATCATCGGGCGCAGGAGCTTCGAGTTCGACTCGTACCAGTCGGAGGTGTAGCTCCACTGGCTTCCGTCCCACGTGTGGATGCGCGCCTTGTGCACTCCGGCGTGGTCCATGCACGAAGTCTTCACCGGTTGCATCATCCCCTCGACGCCCAGCGCCTTCAGCCGCGCCGCATCGAGGTTCAGGTGCTCGGCGCCCCACTGCACTTCCTCGCCCGTCACGACGCGCTTGCCGTACTTTCCCTGCGCCGCGCGGATCGACTCGATGGTGAGCATCGCCGAGAGCATGCCGCGGTTATAGAGCACGCTGCCGACCTCCTCCTTCTTCGCCGCCGTGCCCTGCCCCTTGTCGTACAGGTACTTGATCATGTCCTTGTGGATCGGGTTGTCCTTCTCGGCGGAATGGCCGAGCGCAAGGCCGTTGTAGCCCTTCGCCGCCATCTCCGCCGGGAGGACATCCGGTTCGGCCGCCGACCACCAGACGCCGTATATCTGCAGGCGCGGATAGGAGACGGCGATCGCCTCCTTGATCGCGGTGGAGTTCATCACGCCCCAGCCCCAGAGGAACACGTAGTCCGGGCGCTGCTGGCGGATCTGCAGCCAGGTCGCCTTCTGCTCGACGCCCGGGTGGGTCACCGGAAGCTTGAGGAGCTCGAAGCCCTCGCTCTTCGCCAGCGCCTCGAGGACCGGGATCGGCTCCTTGCCGTAGGGCGAGTCGTGGTAGACGAGCGCGATCTTCTTGCCCTTGAGGCTGCCCTTCTTCTTCACGTGCTGCACCAGCATGTCGGCAGCGTCCCAGTAGGTTCCGAGCATGGGGAAGACATACTTGAAATCCGCTCCGTCGACGGAATCCGCGCGCCCGTAGCCCGCGGTGATGAGCACGATGTGGTCGTGGGGAACCTTGTCGATGAGCGCGTAGGAGATGCCCGTCGACAACGGGTTGAACACCACCGGCTTCTTGCTCTTCAGGCGCTCGTAGCATTCGACGCCGCGATCGGTGGCGTAGCCGGTCTCGCACTCCTCGTAGGCGATCTTGATGCCATTCACCCCCCCGTCGCGCGCGTTCACGAGCTTCAGGTAATCCACGAAGCCGTCGGCCCATGGCACGCCGTTGGGCGCGTAGGCTCCGGTGCGATAGACCAGCACGGGCACGAAGATCTCCTTGGCTTGCGCGGCCGCATCCATCGCGGCGCCCAAGAGGCCCGCCGCGGCGAGCGCGAACGCCGCCGCTTTCATCCGAGTTGCATGTTTCATGTCGCTCCTCCTCCTTGTTGTGCACACAGGTGATTCACTCAATGCGGAAACGGCCAAAGGCGCAGCTTCTCCTTGGCGATCGCCCACAGGCGGGCGAGGCCACGCGGCTCGACGATCAGGAAAAAGACGATGAGCGAGCCGAACACCATCAATTCGATGTGCGAGATCATCGCCGTGGAAAGACCAATGCCGAGCTTGGTCGGCAGCTGGTTCAGCGCGAGCGGCAGGATCACGATGAACGCCGCCCCCAGGAAGGAGCCCAGGATCGAGCCCAGCCCGCCGATGATCACCATGAAGAGCAGCTGGAACGAGCGGTTCACGTCGAAAGCGAGCGGCTCCCACGAGCCCAGGTACACGAACGCCCACAGCGCGCCCGAGACGCCGACGAAAAACGAGCTCACCGCGAACGCCGATAGCTTCGCCGTGAGCGGGCGGATGCCGATCACCTCCGCGGCCACGTCCATGTCGCGCGTCGCCATCCAGGCGCGGCCCACCGCCCCGCGCGTCAAGTTGCGCGCGATGAGGGCGAACACCACGACGATGGCGAGCACGAAGAGGTACTTCTGCGCCGGGGACTCGATCGGGTGGCCGAACATGGCGAGCGGCGGCGCGCTCACCGAGCCCGACGAGGAGTCGTTGGTGAACCATTTCACGCGGGCGAAGAGCCAGTCGATGAAGAACTGCGCGGCGAGGGTCGCCACGGCGAGGTAGAAGCCCTTGATGCGCAGGCTCGGGACGCCGAAAAGCACCCCGACCAGCGTCGCGCATGCGCCGGCGAGGATGAAGACCACGAGGAGGTTCAGGTCGGGGACGCGCACCGCGAAGTTGTAGGCCGCGTAGGCGCCCACCGCCATGAAGCCGCCCGTGCCCAGCGAGACCTGCCCGCAGTAGCCCACGAGGATGTTCAGGCCGAGCGCGGCGAGCGACAGGATGAGGAAGGGCACGAGGATCGCGCGGAACATGTACTCGCTCGCGATGAACGGCATCACCCCGAATGCGAAGACGAGGAAGGCGATCACGAACACGCGATCCTGCAGGATCGGGAAAAGCTGCTGGTCCGAGGCGTAGGTGGTCTTGAACTGGCCGGTTTCGCGATAGATCATGGGGCTGCCGGCGCAAGGCGCGTGAGGTGGGGGATTTTCATACGCGGTCGATGATCTTCTCGCCGAAGAGGCCTTCGGGCCGGAAGAGGAGGAACACCAGCGCGAGGACGTAGGCGAACCAGTTCTCGATCCCGCCGCCGAAGGCCGGTCCCAGGTAGACCTCGGAGATTTTCTCCCCGAGCCCGATGATGAGGCCGCCCACGATGGCGCCGGGAATCGAGGTGAAGCCGCCGAGCATCACCACCGGAAGCGCCTTCAGCGCCACCTGCGAGAGCGAGAACTGCACGCCGAGCTTCGAGCCCCACACCACGCCCGCGACGAGCGCCACCAGGCCGGCCACGCTCCAGACGATCACCCACATGCGGTTGAGCGGGATGCCGACCGATTGTGCCGCCTGGTGGTCGTCGGCCACCGCGCGCAGCGCCCGGCCGGTCGCGGTCTTCTGGAAGAAGAGCATGAGTGCCGCCACCAGCGCCGCGGCGATGCCGGCGGCGACGAGGTCCTCCATGTCGACGAGGACGCCGCCTTCGAACGTGCCCTGCAGGATGATCTTCGGCTCCTTGGGCATGCCGACGTTGAGCGTATAGATCTGGCTTCCCCAGACCGCCTGGCCGAAGCCGTCGAGGAAATTGGCGACGCCGAGTGTGGCCATGAAGAGCACGATGCCCTCCTGGTTCACGAGCGGGCGCAGCACCAGGCGCTCGATCAGCCACGCGAGCGCGAACATGATGGCGAGCGTCGCGGCGAGCGCCACCGCGAGCGGCATCTTCTCCATGAGGCGCACGAGCGTGAGCGCGGCGAAGAGCACCATCGCGCCCTGGGCGAAGTTGAAGACGCCGGAGGCCTTGAAGATGAGCACCAGGCCGAGAGCCACCAGCGAATAGAGCACGCCGGTGAGGAGTCCCCCCAGCGCCACCTCGAGCCATTGCGGGAACCTCGCCGAGCCGATCACCATCGGCGAGACCGCGCCCGCCACGAGCAACGCGAAGAACGCGAACGTGAGGTTACGCGCCGTTGCCGTCATTGTCGTGCCTCATGCCTCATGCCTCATGTTTTACCCCGAGATACGCGTCGATAACGGCCTGGCTCGCGCGCACCTCCGCGGGAGTGCCGTCGGCGATCTTGCGCCCGTAGTCGAGCACTACCACGCGGTCGGAGAGGTCCATGACGACGCCCATGTCGTGCTCGATCAGCACGATGGTGGTGCCGAACTCGTCGTTCACGTCGAGGATGAAGCGGCTCATGTCCTGCTTCTCCTCGACGTTCATGCCGGCCATCGGCTCGTCGAGGAGGAGCACCCTGGGCTCGGCGGCGAGCGCGCGCCCGAGGTCCACGCGCTTCTGCAATCCGTAGGGAAGCCGGCCCACCGGCGTCTTCCTCGCGTGCGGGATCTCGAGGAAATCGATGATCTCCTCGACGCGCTTCCTGTGCTCGATCTCCTCGCGCAACGCGGGTCCGACCCGCAGCGCCTGCAGGAAGATGTTCGATTTCATGAGGAGACTGCGCCCGGCGAGGATGTTGTCCAGCACCGACATGCCCTTGAAGAGCGCGAGACTCTGGAAAGTGCGCGCGATGCCGCGCTCGGCGCTGTGACGCGGGTCCATGTGGCCGCGCGTCTCGCCGCGGAAGGTGATGCGGCCATGCTGCGGGCGATAGACGCCGTTGATCACGTTCAGCATCGAGCTCTTGCCGGCGCCGTTGGGGCCGATGATGGCGCGCACCTCGTGCTCGCGCACCTCGAAGCTCACCTCCGAGAGCGCCTTCACGCCGCCGAAGGCGAGCGAGACGTTCTCCACCGCGAGGATCGGCTCGCCCACCTTGCGCGCGGCCACTTGCGGCTCGGCGTCGCGCAGGTTCAAGCGGCCTCCCGCGCGCTCTCGGGCGCGAAAGTGCGCGCCGAGCTCACCGGCAGCTCCGCGCGGATCCGGCCCGTGCGTCCGTCCTCGAAGCGCACCTGCGCGTCCACCACGCAGCGCTCCTGCCCGGAGTAGAGCGCCTCGACGATGGCCGCGTATTTCTCGCCGATGAAACCGCGGCGCACCTTGCGCGTGCGCGTGAGCTCGCCGTCGTCGGCGTCGAGCTCCTTGTGCAGGATCACGAAGCGGTGGATCTGGCTCGCGCAAAGCGCGGGGTCGCGCGCGAGGTCGGCGTTCACCTTCTCGACGCACTCGCGCACCAGCTCGATCACCTGCGCCTTGGCGGCGAGGTCCGTGTAGCCCGAATACGGGATGCCGCGGCGCTCTGCCCAGTCGCCAACGGCCTGCACGTCGATGTTCACCAGGGCGGTGGCCTCCCCCCGGCCGTCGCCGAAGGCGACCGCTTCCTTGATGTGCGGGAAGAACTTCAACTTGTTCTCGAGGTACTTGGGAGCGAAGAGCGTGCCGTCGGAAAGCTTGCCCACGTCCTTCGCGCGATCGATGATCTTCAGGTGCCCGGTGGCATCGAAGAAGCCCGCGTCGCCGGTGTGGAACCAGCCCTCGGCGTCCTTGGCCTCGCGAGTCGCGGCTTCGTTCTTGTAGTAGGCGCGGAACAGGCCCGGGCAGCGCAGCACGATCTCGCCGCTCGCGAGCACGCGCACCTCGACGCCTTTCATCGGCGGGCCCACCGTGTCCGGCTTCACCTCGCCGTTGGGCTGCACGCACACCATCACGGACGTTTCCGTCGAGCCGTAGAGCTGCTTGAGATTGATGCCGAGCGAGCGGTAGAAGACGAAGAGGTCGGGGCCGATCGCCTCCCCCGCCGTGTAGGCGACCCGCACGCGCGACATGCCCAGGGAATTCTTCAAAGGCGCGTAGACGAGGAGGTTGCCGAGCGCGTAGCTCAAGCGATCCCAGGCGCCCACCGGGCGCCCGTCGAGGAGCCTCGCGCCCACGCGCCGCGCGAGGTCCATGAAGTAGTGGAACCCGCGCCGCTTCACCCAGCTCGCGTCTTCCATGCGGATCGTGACCTGCGTGAGCAGCGCCTCGAGCACGCGCGGCGGCGCGAAATAGTAGGTGGGCCCGATCTCGCGCATGTCGGTGGTCACGGTCTCGGCCGACTCGATGCAGTTGATGCGGAAGCCCACCACCATCCATTGCGCGTAGGAAAATAGGTTCTGCCCGATCCAGGCCATGGGCAGGTAGGCGAGCACCTCCTCGTCGTCACGCAGGCCCTCGAGCTCGGCGTAGGCCCGGCTCGCGTGGATGAGGTTGTCGTGCGAGAGCACCACGCCCTTCGGGTGGCCGGTGGTCCCCGAGGTGTACAGCATGATCGCGGTGTCTTCGCCCTTGCCGCGCGCGATCGCCTCGGTGAAGGCCGATGGCGCGCGCTTCGCGCGCTCGCGCCCGTCATCGCGCAGGCTCTCGTAGCTCGCGAGCTCGGGCTGCGCGTAGTGGCGCAGGCCGCGCGGGTCGTCGTACCAGACGCGCTTCAAGCGCGGGCACTGCGCCATGATCTCGAAGAGCTTGTCGGCCTGCTCCTGGTCCTCGACCACGGCGAACTCGATCTCCGCGTCCTGGAAAACGTAGACCATCTCGCCGGCCACCGCGTCTTCGTAGAACGGCACGGGAATGGCGCCGAGCGCCTGTGCGGCTGCGAGGGTCCAGTAGAGGCGCGGGCGATTGGCGCCGATCACGGCGATGTGCGCGCCGGGCGCGAGCCCCGCGGCCGCGAGCCCGCACGCGAGCGCCTCGATCTCGTCGCGCATCTCGCCCCACGTCCAGCTCTGCCAGATGCCCAGCGCCTTCTCGCGGATCGCCGGCTGAGGTGCCCGGTCGCGCGCGTGCTGCAGCAGAAGCTTCGGGAACGTGTCGGGCGTCCCGCTTTCTTGCGGCATGGGATCGGTCTCCTGCGATTTGCGCCTAGTGTAGCCGCAGGCTCCACCCCAGGATGTCTTTTGGTTGACAATTCGCCGATGGAAACCCTGGCCGAGCTCCTGCGCTCCTCCCTGTGGACGCGCTCGCTTTCGCCCGCGCAGCTCGCGCGCGTCGAGGCCGAGACCCTGGTGCGCTCGCTCCCGGTCGGCGTGCCGGTATGCCGCAAGGGCGAAGCCGTGGAGCACTGGATCGGCCTGATCGACGGGCTGGTGAAGATGACGAGCCAGACCCCCGAAGGCAAGACCACCACCTTCCTCGGCGTGACCAGCGGCGGGTGGTTCGGCGAGGGCTCGCTCCTCAAGGACAAGCTGCGCAAGTACGACGTCGTCACGCTGCGCGAGAGCCGGGTCGCCTACATGCCGCGCGCGACCTTCGAGTGGCTGCTGGACAGCGACATCGGCTTCAACCGCTTCCTGCTCATGCAGCTGAACGAGCGCCTCGGGCAGTTCATCGCCATGGTCGAGCACGAGCGCCTCCTCGAGCCCGACGCGCGCGTCGCGCGGTCGCTGGCGGCGCTCTTCAATCCCGTGCTCTACCCGGACCAGGCGTCCGACGTGCAGCTCTCGCAGGAGGAGCTCGGCTATCTTTCGGGCGTGTCGCGCCAGCGGGTGAACCAGGCCCTGCAGGTGCTGGAGAAGGCGGGGCTGCTGAAGGTCGACTACGGGCGCATCCACATCCTCGACCTCGACGGCCTGAGGAGCTTCCGGGGCTAGGCTCGCCTTCGGTGGACGTCGTCGTATCTTGCGCGGCGGATTCCACCCGTCAGGCGGCGAGCGCAGGCACCGCCGCACCGTCCTTCACGACGATCGCGCCCGCGCGCCGCAAGTCGTCCACGAGCCAGTCCGCGAGCGCTTCGGGCGCCCTCCCGAGGAAGCGCTCGGACAAGCGCCGGTAGCAGGCGATGCGGCCGAGATAGCCTGGGATGTCGGCGATCGCGAGGCGGCCTCGGTCCAGCAGCGCGAAGACGAACATCACCTTCACCACGTGGCGCGCGTTCTTCGCGGGGTCGCGCCCGAAGGCATGGAGGCGCGAGCGCACGTTGGCGATCGCGCCCGCCGCGTCGATGAAGGGCACGCCGTGGCCCGGGATCACGATGAGCGGATCGAGCTTTTCGATGGCGTCGAGCGTCGCTTGTGCCGCGTCGATGAAGGGATTGGCGCCCTCCTCGGGCCACACGAAGCCCATGCCGTTCTCCCAGAGCGCGTCACCCGAGATGAGGATGCGCCGCGTGGGCTCGAAGAACATGAGCGCGTCCATGTCGTGGCCCGGCGCGGCGTGCGCCTGCCATTGGAAGCCGCCGCCCTCGAACGTGTCGCCCGCGGCGATGGTGGCGTCGAAGTGGAAGGGATCGGCGCGCTGGTCGAACTCTTCCATCCAGGCGGTCTGCGGCGTCCAGGGATCGACGTGCCTCGCTTCGCCCGCGGGGATGGTGATGGTGCAGCCGTGCGCGCTCGCCACCGCGGCGTTGCCGCCCATGTGGTCCGAGTGGCAGTGCGTGTTGATGAGGCGCTCGAGCGGCTCGCCGTCCAGGCCCTCGGGCCCGGCAAGGCGCTCGAGGGTCTGCTCGCGATGCGTGCAGTAGGCCGAATCGACGAGCACGTTGTCGCCGGCGCTGAGCATCACCACCTGATTGCAGTTCAACCAGCCGCGCACGATCACGCGAAGCGAAGGAGGAAGCGAGGGAGCCATATAGAATTTAAGCATGAACCTGCTGCACGGCCTACGCGTCGTTAGCACTGCGCTCAACCTGCCGGGCCCCGCGGCATGCGCGCGGCTGCGAGGTCTCGGCGCGAGCGTGGCCAAGATCGAACCGCCCGCGGGTGACCCCTTCGAGGAGTTCTGCCCCGCCTGGTACCGCCGCCTGCACGAGGGCGTCGAGGTCGGCCGCATCGACCTGAAATCCGAGACGGGCCGGCGCGCGATGGCGAAGCTCCTCGCCGCCGCGGACCTCCTCGTCACCGCGCAGCGCGCCTCGGCGCTCGAGCGTCTCGGGCTCGGCCCCGTGCACCTTGCCGCGGCGTATCCGCGCCTGTGTCACGTCGCCATCACCGGCCACGCGCCCCCGGACGACGAGCTCCCCGGCCACGACCTCACTTATCTCGCCGAGCAGGGCCTCGTCTCGCCGCCGCAAATGCCGGCGACCCTCTTCGCCGACATGGCGGGCGCGGAGCGCGCCGTGTCCACCGCGCTCGCGCTCGTGATCGCGCGGGAGCGATCCGGGCAGGGCGCGCATCAAGCGGTGGCGCTCTCGGATGCCGCCGCGATGCTCGCCCAGCCGTTGCACGAGGGCCTCACGCGCAAGGGGGCGCTCCTGGGCGGCGGGTTCGCTGGCTATAATCTCTACGCCGCGCGAGAAGGTTGGGTGGCGGTGGCGGCGCTGGAGCCGCGCTTCGCGCAGCGCCTCGCGCAACGCTTCGCGCTGGAAGAGATCAGCGTCGACGCGCTCGCCGATCTCTTCGCCGCGCACGACGCCGATTACTGGGAGGCGTGGGCGCGCGGGCACGACCTGCCGATCGTCGCGGTACGCATGAAAGAGAGCTCCTGATGCAGATCCAGAACCACGCATTCCTCGTGACGGGCGGCGGCTCGGGCCTGGGCGCGGCCACCGCGGCGATGCTCGCATCCAATGGCGGCAAGGTCGTGATCGCGGACCTGAACGAGCCGGCAGGCAAGAGCCTCGCCGCCCTCCCCGCGGAGGCCGTGCGTTTCATCAAGGCCGACGTCACCGACGAGGCGTCGACGCAGGCGGCGGTGGACCTGTGCGTATCGGCGTTCGGCGCGATCCACGGCCTGGTGAACTGCGCGGGCGTGGCTCCCGGCGAGCGCGTCGTCGGGCGCAACGGGCCTCATGGATTGTCGAGCTTCGAGCGTGCCGTGAGGATCAACCTCGTCGGCACGTTCAACGCGATACGCCTCGCGGCGGCGAAGATGAGCACGCAGCCCGCGGAGGCGAGCGGAGAGCGCGGCGTGATCGTGAACACGTCGTCGGTCGCGTCCATGGACGGCCAGATCGGACAGGCGGCCTATGCGGCTTCGAAGGCGGGAGTGAACGGCATGACGCTCCCCATCGCGCGCGAGCTCGCCAAGTTCGGCATCCGCGTGATGACCATCGCCCCCGGCATCTTCGATACGCCCATGCTGCAGGGCATGAGCGAGGAGATCCGCGCTTCCCTCGGCGCGCAGGTCCCCTTCCCTTCGCGCCTCGGCGAACCCCGCGAATACGCGGCGCTGGTGAGGCACATCATCGAGAACCAGGTGCTGAACGGCGAGGTGATCCGCCTCGACGGCGCCATCCGCATGAGCGCGAAATGAACGAGGCGCGCGTTCGCAGCGCGACCTGATCGAGACGCGCTTGTCAAGCACGCAAGCACGCGCGCCTCGCGGTTTCGCTCGAAAAATGCGATAATTACACTCTCGTCGCCGGTAAAGATCGCCTTTGCTATTCGATACCCACCTTACCGAGGAATTCGACGCGCTTCGCGATACGGTGAAGCGCATGTGCGGCGCGGAGCTCGCGCCCCGCGCCGCGGCGATCGATGCGTCCAACGAGTTCCCCGCGGACATGTGGCAGAAGCTGGGAGAGCTCGGGCTCCTCGGAATGACGGTGCCGGAGCCGTACGGCGGTACGGGCTTGGGTTACCTCGCGCACGTGGTGGCCATGGAAGAAGTGTCGCGGGCCTCGGCCTCGGTCGGGCTTTCCTACGGCGCGCATTCCAACCTCTGCGTGAACAACCTCTACCTCAACGGCTCGGAGGCGCAGCGCCGCAAGTACCTGCCGAAGCTCTGCTCCGGCGAATTCGTGGGCGCGCTCGCCATGAGCGAGCCCGGCGCGGGCTCCGACGTGGTGGGCTCGATGCTCTGCAGGGCCGAGAAGAAGGCCGATCGCTGGGTCGCCAACGGCAGCAAGATGTGGATCACCAACGGCCCCGATGCCGACGTCGCGATCGTCTACATGCGCACCGCGCCGAAGGAGCAGGGCTCCAAGGCGATGACCGCCTTCCTGGTCGAGAAGGGGATGAAGGGATTCACCACCGCGCAGAAGCTCGACAAGCTCGGCATGCGCGGCTCCAATACCTGCGAGCTCGTATTCCAGGATTGCGAGATCCCCGCGGAGAACGTGCTGGGCGAGGTGAACGGCGGATCGCGCGTGCTGATGCGCGGCCTCGACACGGAGCGCACCGTGCTCTCCGGCGGCCCGCTCGGCATCATGCAGGCCGCCATGGACCTCGTGCTCCCGTACATCCATGAGCGCAAACAGTTCGGCCAGCCCATCGGCACCTTCGAGCTCATGCAGGGCAAGGTCGCCGACATGTACACGAAGCTGCAGGCCTCGCGTGCCTTCAGCTACCGCACCGCGCAGGCGCTGGACGCCGGACGCGGCCGCGCCGCGCGCAAGGATGCCGCCGCGTGCCTGCTCTTCTCGTCGGAGAACGCGGTGCAGGTGGCGCTGGAGGCGATCCAGGCCCTCGGCGGCAACGGCTACATCAACGAATTCCCCGCGGGGCGATTGCTCCGCGACGCGAAGCTCTACGACATCGGCGCCGGCACCAACGAGATTCGCCGCATGCTGATCGGGCGCGAGTTGTTCGAAGAATCGGTCTAGGAACGCAAGAGGAGAAAGAAAATGGCTGAATCCATCGTCATCGTCGGAGCCAAGCGCACCCCCATCGGCTCCATGCAGGGCAAGTTCGGTTCCGTGACCGCGTCGCAGCTGGGCTCGGCCGCGATCAAGGCGGCCATCGAGCAGGCGGGCGTGAAGCCCAACGAGGTGGACGACTTGATCTTCGGCAACGTCCTCGGGGCAGGCCAGGGTCAGGCCCCCGCCCGCCAGGCCGCGCTCGGCGCCGGCCTCGACAAGGCGACGCCGGCCACCACCATCAACAAGATGTGCGGCTCGGGCATGAAGGCGGCGATGATGGCCGCCGACGAGCTCTCGTCGGGGCAGGCGACCATCGTGGTCGCCGGCGGCATGGAATCCATGACCAACGCACCGCACCTGCTGCCGAAAGGCCGCGGCGGCATTCGCTACGGCCACGGGCAGGTGCTCGACCACATGGCCTTCGACGGCCTCGAGAACGCCTACGACGGCAAGCCCATGGGCCACTTCGCGGACAAGACCGCGGAGAAGTACGGCTTCACGCGCGAGCAGATGGATGCCTACGCGAAGACATCCACGGAGCGCGCCGTGGGCGCCTCCAAGTCCGGCGCCTTCGCCGACGAGATCGCCGCGGTCACGGTGAAGGGCCGCAAGGGCGACGAGGTGGTGAAGGACGACGAGACGCCCTTCAACGTAAATGTCGAGAAGATCCCGACGCTTCGCCCGGCCTTCAACAAGGACGGTACCGTCACGGCGGCCACCTCGTCGTCGATCTCCGACGGCGCCGCGGCGCTGGTGATGATGACGGAATCGGAAGCGAAGAAGCGCGGCGCCAAGCCGCTCGCGCGGATCGTGGCCTATGCCTCCAACGCCCACGAGCCCGAGTGGTTCACGACCGCCCCGGTGGGCGCCATCAAGAAAGTGCTCGACAAGGCCGGCTGGAAAGCGGCCGACGTCGACCTCTTCGAAGTGAACGAGGCCTTCGCCGTGGTGGCGATGGCCGCGATGAAGGACGTGGGTATTCCCCACGACAAGGTGAATGTGAACGGGGGGGCGTGCGCGCTGGGTCACCCGATCGGTGCCACCGGTGCGCGAATCATCACGACGCTCATCTATGCGCTCAAGAAGCGCGGCTTGAAAAAGGGGGTCGCCGCACTATGCATCGGCGGTGGCGAAGGAACGGCTCTAGCACTGGAGGTCTTGTAAGCATGACGACGGCAACCGCAACGGCACCCGCATCCGCAACTCCGATCGAACGCACGCCCAACATCGGCCAGACACTCGCCGCGGAGCTTCGCTCCGTGGGCATCGACTCCCTCGAGGCGCTCATGCGCGTCGGCTTCTGGGACGCGTGGCTGCAGCTTCGCCGCGCCAATCCCGAGCGCAACAGCGTTCCTGCCTGCCTCGCCCTCGCGGGCGCGGTGGCGGGCGTGCGCTGGAACCACCTCCCACCCAAGGTGCGCGCCGACATCCGTCACCGGGTGAAGGCCGTCCGGGCCTAGCGGCGATGGGCATCACGCGCGGCGCGGCGCTCGCGGCAATCATCGCCGCGGCGCTCGTCGTCGGCGCGTGCAACAAGGAAAAGACACCGAAGGTCGACGCCGCGGCGGAGCGTGCCGCGGCCCTCGAGCGCTCCAGGAAGGCTGCGTTCGGCACGCAGGTGAACGCGCTCGAGACCGCCAAGGGTATCGAGGCCGACGTGAACCAGAAGGCGGCCGAGTCCGTGGACAAGATCGAAAAAGACGCCAGGTAGACGCAATGCTCACGCGCGCGCACACCGACTTCCTCTCCGAGGAGCAGCGGATGATCCGCGACATGGCGCGCGAGTTCTCCCGCTCCGAGCTCGCGCCGCACGCCGGGCAATGGGAAGAGGAAGGCTGGATCCCCGACGCGGTGGTCGCCAAGCTGGGCGAGCTCGGGCTCCTCGGCATGGTGGTGCCGGAGGAATTCGGCGGGTCCTTCTCCGACTACGTCGCGTACGCCCTCGCGATGGAGGAGATCGCCGCGGGGTGCGCCTCGACCGCCACCCTCATGAGTGTGCACAACTCGGTGGGCTGCGGTCCGATCCTCGCCTGGGGAAGCGAGGCGCAAAAGAACGCGTGGCTTCCCGACATGGCGGCCGGGCGCAAGATCGGATGCTTCTGCCTCACGGAACCGCAGGCCGGCAGCGAAGCCAACAATCTCAAGACCCGCGCCGTGCTGAAGGACGGGCGCTGGGTGCTGAACGGCAACAAGCAGTTCGTCACCAACGGCAAGCGCGCTGCGGTGGCGATCGTGTTCGCGGTGACCGACCCCGACCTCGGCAAGAAAGGCCTCTCGGCGTTCATCGTGCCCACCGACACGCGCGGCTTCACGCCGCAGAAGCTCGAGGAAAAGCTCGGCATCAGGGCTTCCGACACCACGGCGATCATCCTCGAGGATTGCTCCATTCCCGAGGAAAACCTGCTGGGCCCACGCGGCAAGGGACTCGCCATCGCGCTCTCCAACCTCGAGGGCGGGCGCATCGGCATCGCCGCGCAGGCGTTGGGCATCGCCCGCGCGGCCTTCGAGGCGGCGCTCGCCTACGCCAAGGACCGCACGCAATTCGGCAAGAAGCTCACCGGGCACGCGGCCATCGCCAACTACCTCGCCGACATGCACACGCGCATCAACGCGGCGCGGCTGCTCATCCTGCACGCGGCGCGCATGCGCAGCGAAGGCATCCCGTGCCTCTCGGAAGCCTCGCAGGCCAAGCTCTACGCTTCCGAGCTCGCAGAATGGGTGTGCTCCAAGGCGATCCAGATCCACGGCGGCTACGGCTACCTGCACGACTATCCGGTCGAGCGCCATTATCGCGACGCGCGCATCACTCAGATCTACGAGGGCACGAGCGAGATCCAACGCATGCTCATCGCACGCGACCTCGCCGAGTAGGATCCTGGCGAATCCCACCCTCCCCATGCCCCAGCCGGTCCTCGTCTGGGGAACGCAGCTCGCGGGCACCGTGGCGATCGCGATCGCGATCTATCTTTTCTTCGGCAAGGGCGCACCCGTCTTCGCGTTCGTCGATCCCGAGTGGATGCGCTTCGGCCTCTACGGGATCCTCGCCGCCGGCCTTCCCGCGATCGGGTACGTGCGCCGCTTCAAGCGCGCGCTGAACGCCGACATCGCCGCCGCCAACCGCAGGAACGGCGTCCCCGACCCCGCGCTGCGCAAGGATCTCCTTCGCAAGCTTTCCGTGGGCGGGGCGCTCTGCGAGCTGCCGCTCGCCCTCGGCGTGATCTACCTCCTGGCGGGCGGCGAGACGCGCTGGTTCGTGGGCGCCGCCGCGGTGAGCGTGGCGCTGCGCCTCTCCTACCGTCCCTTCACCGCTTCGGCGCGCTGATGCCGCGCATCAAGTCGCGACTCGATCCCGCCAGCCCCGAGTTCCAGGCGAATGCCGGGCATCATCGCGCGCTCGCCGCGGACCTGCGCGCGCGCGTGGCCCAGATCGCCGAGGGCGGCGGCGCGGACGCGCAGAAGAAGCACACCGCGCGCGGCAAGCTCCTTCCGAGGGAGCGCGTGCGCGCCCTCCTCGATCCCGGTTCGCCCTTCCTCGAGCTCTCGCAGCTCGCGGCGTTCGGCATGTACGGCGACGATGCGCCTTGCGCGGGGCTCATCACGGGCCTCGGGCGAGTCGAGGGCCGCGAGGTGGTGATCGTCGCCAACGACGCGACCGTGAAAGGCGGGACCTACTACCCGATGACGGTGAAGAAGCACCTGCGCGCGCAGGAGATCGCGCTGCAGAACCGCCTGCCGTGCGTCTACCTCGTCGATTCCGGCGGCGCCTTCCTGCCGCTGCAGGACGAGGTCTTCCCGGACAAGGAGCATTTCGGGCGCATCTTCTACAACCAGGCCAACCTCTCGGCGCTCGGCGTGCCGCAGGTGGCGGTGGTGATGGGGTCGTGCACCGCGGGCGGCGCCTACGTCCCGGCGATGTGCGACGAGTCGATCATCGTGAAGAACCAGGGGACGATCTTCCTCGGCGGCCCGCCGCTGGTGAAGGCGGCGACCGGGGAAGTCGTGACCGCCGAGGACTTGGGCGGTGGCGACGTGCACTCTCGAACGTCCGGCGTGACGGATCACCTGGCGGACGACGATCGCCATGCTCTGTCGGTCGCGCGCGAGATCATTCGAAATACAGGCGTGAGGCATGAGGCACGAGGAAATTCGCTTCTCATGCCTCATGCCTCATGCCTCGAACCCCTCTATCCCACCGAGGAGCTGTACGGCATCATCCCCGCCGACCCCAGGATCCCCTTCGACGTTCGCGAGATCATCGCCCGCATCGTCGACGGCTCGGAGCTGCACGAGTTCAAGGCGCTCTACGGCACGACGCTCGTCACGGGCTTCGCGCACCTGCATGGCCACCCCGTCGGCATCCTCGCCAACAACGGCATCCTCTTTTCCGAATCCGCCCTGAAAGGCGCGCACTTCATCGAGCTTTGCTGCCAGCGCGGCATCCCGCTCCTCTTCCTGCAGAACATCACCGGCTTCATGGTAGGCAAGAAGTATGAGAGTGGCGGCATCGCCAAGGACGGCGCGAAGATGGTGACCGCGGTGTCGTGCGCGAAGGTGCCGAAGCTCACGGTCATCCTCGGCGGCTCGTTCGGCGCCGGAAATTACGGCATGTGCGGGCGCGCGTTCAACCCGCGCTTCCTCTGGACTTGGCCCAACGCCCGCATCTCCGTGATGGGCGGCGAGCAGGCCGCCTCCGTGCTCGCGACGGTGAAGCGCGACGGCATCGAGGCGAAGGGCAAGAGCTGGTCGAAGGCCGAGGAAGAGGCCTTCAAGGACCCGATCCGCGAGCAGTACGAGAAGCAGGGGCACCCCTACTACGCCAGCGCGCGCCTCTGGGACGACGGCGTGATCGATCCGGCCGACACGCGCCGGGTGCTCGGGCTCGCCCTCGCCGCAACGGCCAACGCGCCACCCGAGGAGACGCGTTTCGGCGTCTTCCGGATGTAGGGGGGGAAAGTGAGCGAAGCACTCGCAATCGAGCGGCAGGGCCCGGTGGGCCTGGTGAGGATGAACCGCCCCGAGCGCCACAACGCGTTCGACGACGCCCTTATCGCGGAGCTCACCGAGGCGTTTCGCTCGATGGAGGCCGAGGACGGCATTCGCATCGTCATGCTCTCGGGCGCGGGCAAGTCGTTCTGCGCCGGAGCGGACCTGAACTGGATGAAGCGCATGGCGGGCTTCTCGATGGAGGAGAACCGCCGCGACGCCATGGGCCTCGCCGCGCTCATGCGCACCATCGCGCACCTTCGCAAGCCCACCATCGCGCGCGTGCAGGGCGCGGCGATGGGCGGCGGCGTTGGACTCGTCGCCTGCTGCGACATCGCGGTCGCCACGCAGAACGCGAGCTTCGCGCTCTCGGAGGTGAAGCTCGGTCTCATCCCCGCGGTGATCTCGCCCTACGTGGTCGCGGCGATCGGCGAGCGCGCGGCGCGCCGCTACTTCCTCACCGGCGAGCGCTTCACCGCGACCGAGGCGTGGCGCCTGGGGCTCGTGCACGAGGTGCGCGCGACCGAAGCCGAGATGGACGAGGCCATCGGCGCCATCGTCGATGCGATGCTCGCCGCGAGCCCGGCCGCCCAGAAGGAAGCCAAGGATCTCGTTCGCGCGGTGGCGAATCGCGCGCTCACGAGCGAGGTGGTGCAGGACACGGCGGAGCGCATCGCCAGAATACGTTCGTCGCCCGAGGGACGCGAGGGCGTGGCCGCCTTCCTCGAGAAACGGCGCGCCTCGTGGATTCGCCCCGGTCCGGAGCCCGAGGTGCCCCCCGAGCTCCCCTCGGGAGAGTAGCGTGCCTTCGTTTCGCAACGCCATGTTCGACAAGATCCTCATCGCCAACCGCGGCGAGATCGCCTGCCGCGTGATGCGCACGTGCCGGAGGCTCTCGATCCGCACGGTCGCCGTGCACTCGTCCATCGACGCGCACGCGCTGCATGTGGAGCAGGCCGACGAGGCGTATCTCATCGGCGGCCCGCGTCCGGCCGATTCCTACCTGCGCGGCAAGAAGATCATCGAGGTCGCGAAGGCCTGCGGCGCGCAGGCGATCCACCCCGGCTACGGGTTCCTCTCGGAGAACGAGGATTTCGCGCGCGCGGTGGAAGCCGCGGGCCTCGTCTTCATCGGCCCCACCCCGGAAGCCATCGAGAAGATGGGCCTCAAGGACCGCGCCAAGACGATCATGGAGAAGGCGGGCGTGCCCGTGGTGCCCGGATACCACGGCGAGAACCAGGACGTGAAGTTCCTGAGCGCCGAGGCGAAGAAGGTGGGGCTCCCGCTCCTCATCAAGGCGGTGGCGGGTGGCGGCGGCAAGGGGATGCGGCGGGTCACGAAGGACGGGGAGTTCGACGAGCAGCTCGCCGCGGCACGCCGCGAGGCGAAGAATGCCTTCGGCGACGACCGCGTGCTCCTCGAGCGCTTCGTGCAGGGCCCGCACCACATCGAGTTCCAGGTGTTCGGCGACACGCACGGCAACTACGTGCACCTCTTCGAGCGCGAGTGCTCGATCCAGCGCCGCCATCAGAAGGTCCTGGAGGAGACGCCCTCGCCCTTCCTCGACGACGACATGCGTTCTCGCATGGGCGAAGCGGCGGTCGCTGCCGCGCGCGCCATCGCTTACCGCGGTGCCGGCACCATAGAGTTCATCGCCGGAGCCGACCGCAAGTTCTTCTTCATGGAGATGAACACGCGCCTGCAGGTCGAGCATCCCGTGACCGAGATGACCACCGGCGAGGACCTGGTGGAGTGGCAGCTGCGCGTCGCCGCGGGCGAGGCGCTTCCGCTCAAGCAATCGGAGATCGCCTCCGGCGGGCATGCCATCGAGGTGCGCCTCTGCGCGGAGAACCCCGCCAACAATTTCCTGCCCGAGACCGGGCGCATCGGCGTGCTGCGCGCGCCCGTGGAGATCGACGAGGTGGTGCGCCTGGACACCGGCGTGCGCGAAGGCGACGAGGTGAGCGTCTTCTACGACCCGATGATCGCCAAGCTCGTCGTGTGGGGCGACGACCGCGCCGAGGCCGCACGGCGGATGCAATCGGCGCTCGCCGAGACCGCGATCCTCGGCGTGAAGACCAACCTCGCCTTCCTCGAGCGCGTGGTGAAGCATCCCGCGTTTCTCGCGGGCGACACCGACACCGCGTTCATCGAGCGCCATCGCGCGGACCTGCTTCCCGAGAAGGCCGCGGTCCCGGTGGAAGCGCTGGTGGCCGCGGCCGCGCGCGTGTTCCTCGACGAGCAGGAAGCGATCGCATCCGCACCGCCGTCGCCCTGGAACGACACGCGCGGCTGGCGCTTGAACCAGCCCGCGATACGGCGCATGGAGCTCAAGTCGGCGACGGCTGAGGGAGAGGTCTTCCTCCTCGAAGCCGAGATGCGCCCGGGCCTCGCACGCATCGCGATCGGCGGCGCGGAGCATCGCGTGAGCCTCGGGCCGCGCGACGCCGACCGCCTGCAGATCGCACTCGACGCGGAGACCTACTTCGCGCGCGTGGCGCGCCTGGGCGATTCGCTCTCGGCCACGACGCCGCAGGGCCGCCACGAACTGGAGCTGGTGGATCCGTTCCACTACGAGCCCGCCGACACCCTGCCCGATGCGCGCCTCACCGCGCTCATGCCCGGGCGCGTCGTGAAGGTGATGGCGGCGCCGGGCGACACGGTGAAGAAGGGCCAGGCGCTCATGATCCTGGAAGCGATGAAGATGGAGCACACCATCGTGAGCCCGCGCGACGGCGTGGTCGAGCGCGTCGCCTTCCGCGAGAACGAGCTCGTCCCCGCCGACGCGGTGCTGGTCGCGTTCCGCGAGACGGCCTAGGTCGCGCGCCCCATCGCGTAGAACTCGTCGTTCGGGCGCATCGCCGTGAGGTTCGCCATGCGGTTGGAGAGCGCGAAGAGCGCCGCGATGGCGCCGATGTCCCAGATGTCCTCGTCCGTGAAGCCGTGCCGCTTCAAGGCGTCGAAATCGGCCTCCTCCACCTCGTGCGCCCGGCGCGACACCTTGAGCGCGAAATCCAGCATCGCCTTCTGCCGCGCGGTGATGTCGGCCTTGCGATAGTTGGCGGCCACCTGGTCGGCGATGAGCGGGTTCTTCGCGCGGATGCGCAGGATCGCGCCATGGGCGACGACGCAGTACTGGCACTGGTTCGCGCTCGAGGTCGCCACCACGATCATCTCGCGCTCGGCCTTGGTGATTGCGCCTTCCTTGTCCATCAACGCGTCGTGGTAGGCGAAGAACGCGCGGAACTCCTCGGGCCGGTGCGCGAGAACGAGGAACACGTTCGGCACGAAGCCCGCCTTCTCCTGCACGGCGCGGATGCGCTCGCGGATGTCGGCGGGAAGGTCCTCGAGGCGCGGCACCGGGAAGCGGCTGGCGGGCTTGGCTTGCATCGGGTCAACCTTTCGTTTCGGCCTTGAGCGCGTGGGGAAGCGGCTTTCCATCGAGCCACGCCAGCAGGTTCGCCACCACGCCCGGCCCGAACTTGCCGAACACGGGATCGTTCACGAATCCCAGGTGCGGCGTGAGGACGACGTCCTCGCGTTTCGCGAGCACGATATCCTTCGGCAGCGGCTCGTCGTCGTAGACGTCGAGCGCGGCGATGGCCGGGCGTCCCGCGTCGAGCGCGGCCGGCAGCGCCGCCATGTCGATCAACGCCGATCGCGCGGTGTTCACGAGGATCGAATCGGGACGCATCGTCGCCATGCGCGCCGCATTGATGAGCTTGCGCGTCGCTTCCGCCGGCACCAGATGCAGCGTCACCACCTTCGAGGTCGAGAGGAGCTCCTCGAGCGGCACCGATTTCGTACCGCCCGCCGCCGCGCGTTCCGCCGTCATGTTCGGGCTCCACGTCACGACCTCCATGCCGAAGGCCGCGCCGACCTTGCCCACGCGCGCGCCGATGCCGCCGTAGCCGATCACGCCGAGGCGCTCGCCCGAGAGCACCGCGGGGAGCGCCCCATCGTCGCGCCAGCGGCCCGCGCGGACGAGGCCCATGTAGGCCTCCAGACGCTTGGCCGCCGCGAGGATGAGCGTCCACGTGATCTCGGTGGTGCTCGCCTTCGATTCGCCCATCTCGGTGTGGCCGACCGGAATGCCGCGCGCGGCCAATGCCGCCGTGTCGAGCTGCGTGTTGCGCGATCCGGTGAAGATGAAGACCTTGAGCTTCGGCAGCCGGGCGAGGAGGTCGGCCTTGAAGGGCGTGCGGTCGCGGACGACCACGATCGCATCGGCGTCCTTCACCGCGGCGAGGAGCGCCTCACCACGCAGGCGCTCGGAATGCACGGTGACGTCGGCCTTCGCCTCCACCGCGCTCCAGTCGGCGGTCTTGCGGATCGACTGCTCGTAATCGTCCAGCACCACGATCCGCGCTCTCATGGCTTCGCCCTTTCGACGAGCGCGCGCACGTCCGGCGCGGCGCCCAGGTGCCAGCAGGCCGAGATCAACGCGCTCGTGTTGGCGCTCCCGATCACCTCGTCGGCCATGGAGCGGAACTTGGCCTCGAGGTCCGCGTCCGTCATGGGCCGCTCGAGGGATCCGATGGCGTGCTCGACGAACACATGCACCCTGCGGCCATCCTTCATGACGGCGGTCACGTCCGCGGACGCCTCGTCGATGGAATCGTCGACGGTCGCGGCCACCTTGCGGCGCAGCGCCGCCACGTCCTCGCGGCGCACGATCGCGTCCTCGTACTCGGGCTCGCTCGCGCGCCCGAAGATGAGGCCCGCGGCGAAGCCGTGGTAGACGCTGAACTTGCCCTGCAGGCCGTCCTGCGGCTCCTTCTTGCCGGTGAGCTCGAGCACCAGCGAGTGGACCTTCAGCTCGACGCGCTCGACCTCCTCGGCCTTCACGCCCTGGGCGCGCAGCTGCACCGCGGCGTCGATGGTGGGGTGGATCACGATGCCGCAGGCGAACGGCTTGTAGGTGTTGAACGAGATCTCGAAGCGCTCGCCCAACTCCCCCGTGATCTCGCTCCAGTCGTGCTTGTCGGAGATCACCTGCGCGAAGCCGCGCGGCGCCTCGATGGCGCGCGCGCTCGCCGTGAAGCCGTTCATCGCGAAAAGGGCCGAGGTGAGCCCCGCCCGCGCGGCGGCGCCCGGATGGAAGGGCTTGGTCATGGTGCCGAACTGCTCGCGAAGGCCGATCGGCTGGGAAGCGGCGATGCCGAGCGCCCAGGCGGTGCGCTCGGGGTCGAGATCGAGGAGGCGCGCGCAAGCCGCGGCGGCGCCCAGCATGCCGGTGGTGCCGGTGATGTGCCAGCCGCGGTCGTAGTGGTCTGGGTAGATGGCGTTGCCCACCCTGCACGAGACGTCGATGCCGAGCACCATCGCGTCGAGGAGCTCGCGCCCCGTGGAGCCGCGCACCTGCGCGAGCGCGAGCGCCGCGGAGGCCACGGGACCCGCGGGATGGATGATGGTCTTCAGATGCGTATCGTCGAAATCGAAGATGTGCGAGGTGATGCCGTTCACCAGCGCGGCGCTCGCCATGTCCACCTTCTGCGCGCGGCCCAGCACGCTCGACTGCGGCGCGGGCTCCAGCATCTTCACCGCAGCGAGCGCCGCCTGCGCCGACTCGTGCCGCGCCGCGCCTACCGCGCAGCCCACCCAGTTGAGGAATGTGCGGTGGGCCTCGTGGTCCACGGCGTCGCTCCAGCCGCGCGACGGGTGGGTGGAGACGAACTTCGCCAGGATCTGCGTGATGGGAGGCGCGTTGGTGTCGGCCTTGACGCGGGTATTGCGTGCCATGTCCGCCTTCTGTGGGGATTGCAACTACCGATTATAATTTGCTCCTGCCGCTCGATGCATAACCCCAGTACGAGGAGAACCCCATGGCCGCCAATCCCCAAGCCAGGCCCCAATCCATTCCGACCGTGAAGCTGCTCATCAACGGAAAGTTCGTCGAGTCGAAGGCCAAGGCGTGGCGCGACGTCGTGAACCCCGCCACGCAGGAAGTCCTCGCGCGCGTGCCGATGTGCGACGCCGCGGAAGTCGGCGAGGCGGTGAAGGCCGCCGCGGAAGCGTTCAAGACGTGGAGGAACGTCCCGCTCGGGCAGCGCGCGCGGATCATGCTGAAGCTCCAGGAATTCATCCGCCGAGACATGAAGAAGCTCGCCGCCGTGCTCACCGCGGAGCAGGGCAAGACGCTGCCGGACTCCGAGGGCGACGTCTTCCGCGGCCTCGAGGTGGTCGAGCACGCGTGCTCCATCGGCACGCTCTCGCTGGGGGAATTCGCCGAGAACGTCGCGGGCGGCGTCGACACCTACTTCATCCGCCAGCCCATCGGCGTGTGCGCCGGCATCACCCCGTTCAACTTCCCCGCGATGATTCCGCTCTGGATGTTCCCCATGGCGATCGTCTGCGGCAACACGTTCGTCCTCAAGCCTTCCGAGCAGGACCCGATGACGCCGATGCTCCTCGCCGAGCTCGCCCTCGAGGCCGGCGTGCCCGCGGGCGTCCTCAACGTCGTGCACGGCGGCAAGGAGGCAGTGGACGCGCTCTGCACGCATCCAGACGTGAAGGCGGTCTCCTTCGTGGGCTCCTGCCACGTGGGCGAGCACGTCTACAAGCTCTCCTCGGAGCACGGCAAGCGCGCGCAATGCATGATGGGCGCGAAGAACCACGCGGTGGTGATGCCCGACGCGAACAAGGAGAAGTCCCTCGACGCCCTGGTGGGCGCGGGCTTCGGCGCCGCCGGCCAGCGCTGCATGGCGACTTCCGTCGTCGTGCTGGTGGGCGAGGCCAACCGGTGGATCCCCGACATCGTCGACAAGGCGAAGACGTTGAAGCTCAACGTCGGCACCGAGAAGGGCGCGGACCTCGGGCCCGTCATCTCGAAGCAGGCGAAGGGCCGCATCGAGGGCCTGATCGAGCAGGGCGTGAAGGAAGGCGCGAAGCTCGAGCTCGACGGGCGCAACCCGAAGGTGCCGGGCTACGAGAACGGCAACTTCATCGCGCCGACCGTGTTCTCGGGCGTGAAGCCGGGCCACAAGGTCTACACCGAGGAGATCTTCGGGCCGGTGCTGGTGCTGGTGAGCGTGGACACGCTCGACGAAGCGATCAAGCTCGTGAACGACAATCCCTACGGCAACGGCACCGGCATCTTCACGCAGTCGGGCGCCGCGGCGCGCAAGTTCCAGAACGAGATCGACGTGGGCCAGGTGGGCATCAACGTGCCCATCCCGGTGCCGGTTCCCTACTTCAGCTTCACCGGCTCGCGCGGCTCGAAGCTGGGCGACCTGGGGCCCTACGGCAAGCAGGTGATCCAGTTCTACACGCAGGTGAAGACGGTGACCTCGCGGTGGTTCGACGACGAGACGACGTCGCCGGGCATCCACACCACGATCTCCCTGAAATAGGCGCGAGGCACGAGGCATGAGAACAACATGAAAATCGGATTCATTGGGCTGGGCCATATGGGAAACCCGATGGCCCGCAATCTCCTCAAGCACGGGCACGCGCTCAAGATCTACGACGTGGTTCCCGACCTGGTGAGGAAGCTCGCCACCGAGGGCTGCGAGGTGGCGACCTCGGCCGCGGACTGCGCGAAGGGCGTGGAAGTCGTCATCACGATGCTGCCCTCCTCGCCGCATGTGCGCTCCGTGTACCTGAGCGAATACGGTGTCCTCAAGGGGGCCGCCTCGGGAACGCCGCTCATCGACTCGTCCACCATCGATCCCCTCACCTCGCGCGAGGTGGCGATGGACGCCAAGGCGAAGGGCTGCTCCATGGTCGACGCGCCCGTCTCCGGCGGCGTGGGCGGCGCCGAGGCCGGCACGCTCACCTTCATGGTGGGGGGTGAGGCACGCGACTTCGAGACCGCGAAGCCGATCCTCCAGGCAATGGGCAAGAACATCGTGCACTGCGGCGGCATCGGCAACGGTCAGGTCGCGAAGATCTGCAACAACATGATGCTCGCCATCGAGATGATCGCGACCTCCGAAGGCATGACCCTGGCCGCCAAGCTCGGCATGGATCCGAAGGTCTTCGCGGCGATCGTCAACACGTCGAGCGGGCGGTGCTGGAGCTCCGACACCTACAATCCGTACCCGGGCGTCCTCGAGAACGTCCCCGCGTCGCGCGCCTATTCGGGCGGATTCGGCTCCGACCTCATGCTGAAGGACCTCACCCTCGTCACCGACGCGGCGAAGGTCGCGAAGCACCCGGTGATGCTCGGCGCCCTCGCCCAGCAGATCTACCAGAAGCACTCGGTCGACGGTCACGGCGAGAAGGATTTCTCCAGCGTGATCATGCAGTACATGAAAATACAGGCATGAGGCACGAGGCATGAGGCATGAGGCACGAGGCATGAGGCACGAGGCACGAGGCACGAGGCACGAGGCATGAGGCATGAGATTCGCGGCCACACGGCCTTCATCACCATCGACAACCCGCCGGCCAACACGTGGACGCCGGAATCGCTGCGCGAGGTGGAATCTCTCATCGCGAAGCTGAACGAGGATCGAAGCGTCTACGCCGCGGTCATCACCGGTGCAGGCGGCAAGTTCTTTTCGGCGGGCGCCGACCTGAAGAGCTTCGCCGGCGACAAGGTGCTCGCCCGCCACTTCATCGCGCGCTTCGGCGCCACGTTCGAGGCGCTGATGAACTCGCGCTTCGTGACCATCGCCGCGATCAACGGCTACGCCATGGGCGGCGGCCTCGAGTGCACCCTCGCCTGCGACATCCGCATCGCCGAGGCGCACGCGCAGATGGCGCTTCCCGAGCCCGCCGTGGGCCTTCTGCCCGCGGGCAGCGGCACGCAGATGCTGCCGTGGCTCGTGGGCGAGGGCTGGGCCAAGCGCATGATCCTCACCAACGAGCGCGTCGACGCCGCCACGGCGCTGCGCATCGGGCTCGTGCAGGAAGTGGTCGAGAAGGGCAAGGGGCTGGAGGCCGCCACCGCGATGGCCGAGCGCGTCGCCACGCTCTCGCCGCGCGCGGTGGAATACTGCAAGTCCCTCATCCACAACGCGCGCAACGGCATTCCGCGGCGCGCCGGCCTCGCGCTCGAGCGCGAGCGCTTCATGGACCTCTTCGACCACGGCGACACCGCCGAGGGCGTGAACGCGTTCCTCGACAAGCGCAAGCCCGAATGGAAGAACAGCTGAGCGCGGCCGGCGAGGATCTCCTCGCCGAGGTGCGCAACGGGGTCGCCACGGTGACCCTCAATCGCCCCGGCGCGTTGAACGCCCTTTCTTACGCGATGCTGCAGGGGCTCGCGCAATGGCTGGACGCGTGGGAAGCCGACGCGAGCATTCGCACCATCGTGCTTCGCGGCGCGGGCGAGAAGGCCTTCTGCGCGGGAGGCGACATCCGCGCGCTGCACGCGAGCTTCAAGGCGGGCACCGCCGGCCATCGCGATTTTTTCGAGGTGGAGTACGCGCTCGACTACCGCATCCACACCTATCCCAAGACGATCGTGGCGGTCATGGACGGCATCGTCATGGGCGGCGGCATGGGTATCTCGCAGGGCGCGCGCGTGCGCATCGTCGGCGATCGCACGAAGATGGCGATGCCCGAAACCGGCATCGGCCTCTTCCCGGACGTGGGCGGCAGCTACTTCCTCTCGCGCGCGCCGGGCAAGCTCGGTCTCTACCTGGGCCTCGTCGGGCCGACGCTTCGCGCCGCCGACGCGATCTACTGCGCCCTTGCCGACGTCTACGTGGGCACGGCGCCGCTCCCCGCGCCGCAGCTCGAGGCGCTGCGCCCCGTCATCGACCTTCACTTCTCGCAGCCCAGCGTCGCGCGCATGCTCGAATCGCTGCGCGCCGAGAATCGCCCCGAGTACCGCGATTGGGCGCGCGCCACGCTGGAGACGCTCGCCACCCGTTCGCCGACGATGCTCGAGGTGACCCTCGAGCAGCTCACCCGCGGCGCGCGGCTCTCGCTCGCCGAGTGCTTCCGCATGGAGTTGAACCTCATCCACGGCTGCTTCGAGCAGGGCGACTTCATGGAGGGAATCCGCGCCCTCATCGTCGAGAAGGACAACTCGCCGCGCTGGCGCCCCGCACGGCTGGAGGAAGTCGAGCGGCCCGCGGTCGAAGCCTTCTTCCGGCCGCGCTGGCAGCCGGCCCAACATCCGCTCGCATCCCTGCGATAGAGGAAAACATGAAGCTCGCGACGTTCTCTCCCCTGCCCTCCGGCAATCCGCGTCCCGGCATCGTGCTCGACGACAAGCGCATCGTCGACATTCCCGCGGCGTTGGGACCCGACGACGACACCACCACGATGCTCGGCATCATCCGCGCCGGCGCGCCGCTCATGGAGCGCCTGCGCGCGCTCGCCGCGAGGCCCCCCGTCGCCGCGCTCGCGCTCGCCGACGTGAAGCTGCACGCGCCGATCCCGCGCCCCGCGAAGAACGTCTTCTGCGTGGGATGGAACTATCTTCCGCACTTCGAGGAGAGCGCGAAGAAGCTGCAGGAGGACAGGAAGCTTCCCGAGTGGCCGGTGTTCTTCAGCAAGGCGCCGACCGCGGTGATCGGCCCCTACGACACCGTGCCCTTCCACTCGCACGTCTCCACGCAGTGCGACTGGGAAGTGGAGCTCGGGGTGATCATCGGCCCCGGTGGAATCGACATCACACAGGAAGACGCCATGCGCCACGTGTGGGGCTACACGGTGGTGAACGACGTCTCGTGGCGCGACCTGCAAAGGCGCCACGGCGGCCAGTGGCACAAGGGCAAGAGCCTCGACGGCAGCTGTCCCATGGGCCCGTGGATCGTCACCGCCGACTCCATCGACCACACCCACCTCGCGGTGTCCTGCCGCGTGAACGGCGTGACCAAGCAGGAATCGAGCACGGAGCACATGTACTTCAAGGTGCCGCGGCTGGTTGCCGACCTCTCCGCGGGGACCACTCTCGAGGCGGGCGACATCATCTCGACGGGAACCCCCGAAGGCGTGGGCTTCGCGCGCACGCCCGCCGAATTCATGAAGCCCGGCGACCTCCTGGAGACCGAAATCGAGGGCATCGGCGTCATGAGGAACCCCATCGGTTGATGGCCCCGGCGCGCGGCGGCTAGAATGGGCCCCAGAGGGAGATCGCCACCATGGTGACCAAGGTCCAGCCGGGGCGCGCCGCGCTCGAGCGCATGCCCATGTACCGCATGCTCGCGGATATTCCGGCGCTCCGCGCGAGCTACGCCGGCAAGTTCGCGCTCGCCGCCTTCGTGGGCGTGCTCGTTCCCCTCGCGATCTTCATCGTCTACCTGCTGGTCTCGCGCGCGGACTGGAACGCGATGTATCCGGCGATCGCCGCGCTCGTGCTCGCGTGCTTCACGGGCTTCCTCGGCACGATGTGGGTGCTCCGCGAGCTGCTCGTGCCCATCGACCTCACCGCCGAGACGCTGCGCGCCTACATCGACAGCCGCAAGCTTCCCGACCTTCCCGTGAATTTTCCCGACCGCGCCGGGCGCCTCATGGAAGGCACGCAGTACACCCTCACGCAGCTGCACGAGACCATCAACCGCCTCGAGCGCGTCTCCGACACCGACGACCTCACCGGGATCTACAACCGGCGCGCCGGGGAAAAGCGCCTCGCCGAGGAAGTGGCGCGCGCCGAACGCGACCTGCAGTCCTTCCAGCTCGCGTTCTTCGACATCAACACGTTCAAGGAAATCAACGACCGGCACGGCCACAGCGCGGGCGACGCGTGCATCTCGCACGTCGCGGCGCTGCTGCAGCTGAACACGCGCCGCGGCGATTGGGTGGCGCGCTGGGGGGGCGACGAGTTCATCGTGGGCTTGCATCGCAACCGCGCCCTCAAGATGGTGATGGAGCGCATCATCAAGGCGATCGAATCCACGCCCTGCGAGATCGCGCCCGGCGTGGAGACCCAGGTCACCGTGAGCTGCGGCGTGGCCGACTACCGCTTCGGTGATGGCCCCCCGGGGCTCCTCGCCGACGCCGACAAGGCGATGTACGCCGCCAAGGTGCTCGCGCACGCGGACGGCGGCTCGCACGTCTGCTACAGGAACGAGCTCGGCATCGAGAAGCATCCCCACACCGCCGCGCCCGCCTAGGTCAGGCCGCGACGCTCAGGTGCCCGGCAAGGATCTTCGCGCCGAGCGCGACGAGGATCGCCCCACCCAAGAATTCCGCGCGATGCGCGAAGCGCACCCCCAGCCGCGCGCCGAGCAGCACGGCCGGAACGCACAGGACGAAGGTCGTGAGCCCGATGACCGCGATGGCCGCCGCGGGCGGCGCTTCCATGATCGATAGCGACAGTCCTACCGCCAGCGCGTCGACGCTCGTGGCCACCCCGAGGATCGCGAGGCGACGCAGCGCGAAGGGATCGCCGGGTTCGCGCGTGTCTTCCTCGCGCGAACGCGACTCCACGATCATGTGACCGCCCACGAGCGCAAGGAGAGCGAAGGCGATCCAGTGGTCGTAGGCCTCGATCGCGTCGTGGAACCACGCGCCGCCCGCGTAGCCCAGCGCGGGCATGAGGGCCTGGAAGGCGCCGAAGGTCGAGGCCATCGCGAGCGCCTCGCGCCAGGAGGCGCGGCCGCGCGCCATGCCGCTGGAGATCGAGACCGCGACGGCGTCCATGGCCACCGCGAACGCCAGCGCGGGAAGCGTGACCAAATCAGAGCATCGCGTCTTCGACGGCGAGCACGCTCTCGGAGCCGCGGGTGATGGCCGCGGCGAGCGAGCCCGCCTGCGACATCCCGTGGTCGGCGAAGAAGCGCGCCGTGAGGATCTTCGACTTGAGGAATGCGGCGTCGCCCTCGCCCGCGGCGAGCTGGCGCGAGGCGATCTCGGCGGAGCGCGCGAGCATCCAGCCGCCCAGCGTGATCCCCATCAGCTTCAGCACGTAGACCGAGCCGGCCGCCACCGCCGCGGGATTCGCGGCGAACGTCTTCGAGACCCACTGCACGACCTCGCGCAGGCGCGTGACCGCGGTGCCGAGCGCTTCGCCGATGGACTTGAGGTTCGCGTCCTCGGAGGCGGCGAGGAGCGGCGTGAGCTTCTCGATCTCGGCGATGAGCGCGAGCGCGGTGCGGCCCTCCTCGCGTCCCATCTTGCGCCCCACGAGGTCGTTGGCCTGGATGCCCGTGGTGCCTTCGTAGATGGTCGTGATGCGCGCGTCGCGCAGGTGCTGCGCGGCGCCCGTCTCCTCGATGAAGCCCATGCCGCCGTGCACCTGGATGCCGAGCGTGGCGACCTCGATCCCCATCTCCGTGGACCAGCCCTTCACCACCGGGATGAGGAGGTCCACCATCGCCTGGGCGCGGCGCCGCTCGCTCTCCTCGGGGTGCTTGCGCGCGATGTCGAGGAGCGCGGAGGTCCAGTACGCGAGGGCGCGCATCGCCTCCGTCGTCGACTTCATCGTGAGCAGCATGCGCTTCACGTCGGGGTGCCGGATGATGGGGGAAGACTTCGCGCCCTGCACGCCCACGGGCTTGCCCTGCATGCGCTCGCGCGACCACGCGAGAGCGCGCTGGTAGGCGCGATCGCCGATCGCGACACCTTCGAGGCCCACCGAAAGTCGCGCGGCGTTCATCATGATGAACATGTACTCGAGTCCGCGATGGGGCTCGCCCACGATGTAGCCCACCGCGCCATCCTTCTCGCCGTAGGACATCACCGCGGTCGGGCTCGCATGGATGCCCAGCTTGTGCTCGATCGACACGCACTTCACGTCGTTCCTCTCGCCCACGCCGCCATCGGCCTTCACCATGAACTTCGGCACCGCGAAGAGCGAGATGCCCTTCACGCCCTCGGGGGCGCCGTCGATGCGCGCGAGCACGAGGTGCACGATATTCTCGGTGTAGTCGTGCTCCCCGTAGGTGATGAAGATCTTCTGGCCCTTCAGCCTGTAGGTGCCGTCGGATTGCGGCGTGGCCTTGGTGCGCACCAGCGACAGATCGCTGCCCGCCTGCGGTTCGGTGAGGTTCATCGTGCCGGTCCACTTGCCCGAGACCATGTTCGGCAGGAATTTCTCGCGCAGCGAATCGGGGCCGACGTGCTCGATCGCCTCGATCGCGCCCTGGGTGAGCATCGGGCAGAGCTTGAACGCGAGGTTCGCCGCGCCCCACATCTCCTCGATCGGCGTCGCCAGCAGGTGCGGCAGGCCCTGGCCGCCGAATCTCGTCGGCGACAGGATGTTGCCCCAGCCGGCGTTCACGTACTGCCAGTAGGCGTCCTTGAATCCGGGCGGCGTGGTGACAACGCCGTCCTTCCACTTCGCGCCGGTGCGGTCGCCCGTGCTGTTGAGCGGCGAGAGCACTTCGGAGGCGAGCTTGCCGGCCTCCTCGAGGACCGCGTCCACCACGTCCTCGGTGACCTCTTCCCATCCCGGCAGCTTGTTCACCTGGTCGAGTCCGACCACGTGCTTCAGCACGAACTGCATCTCCTTCAGCGGCGCGACGTATTCAGGCATGGTCACTCCCAAAGGCGCGAGGCACGAGGCACGAGGCACGAGGAAAAGCGAATTTTCTCGCGCCTCGTGCCTCGTGCCTCACAGTTGCTGCGTGAGCTCGGGGACGATCTGGAACAGATCGCCCACCAGGCCGTAATCCGCCACCTGGAAGATCGGCGCCTCCGGATCCTTGTTGATCGCGACGATCACCTTGCTGTCCTTCATGCCGGCGAGGTGCTGGATCGCACCCGAGATGCCGATGGCGACGTAGAGCTCGGGGGCGACGATCTTGCCGGTCTGCCCCACCTGGTAGTCGTTGGGACAGTAGCCCGAGTCGACGGCGGCGCGCGAGGCTCCGATCGCCGCACCCAGCTTGTCGGCGAGCGCGTCGAGCATCTTGAAGTTCTCGCCGCTCGCAAGCCCGCGGCCCCCGGAGACGATGCGCCGCGCGCCTGCGAGCTCCGGGCGCGTGCTCCGGGTGAGCTCCTGCGAGAGCACCTTCGACTGGCCCTTGTCCGGCGCAGCAGGCATCGATTCGATCGACGCCGACCCGCCGGCGACGGCCGCATCGAAGCCGGTCGCGCGCACGGTGACGACCTTGATCGCATCGGACGATTGCACGGTGGCGAAGGCATTGCCGGCGTAGATCGGGCGCACGAACGTGTCGGCGGACACCACCGCGGAAATTTCGGAGACCTGCGCGACGTCGAGGAGCGCCGCGACCCGTGGCATCACGTTCTTGCCGAAGGCCGTGGCGCTCGCGACGATGTGCGAGTAACCCTTCGCCATCGGCACCACGAGCGCGGCGAAATTCTCCGCGCCGCCCGCATCGTATACGGCCGAATCGACGTGCAGCACTTTCGCGACGCCCGCGTGCTTCGCGGCATCGTCGGCCGCGGCCTTCGAGCCGGAGCCCGCCACGAGGACGTGCACCTCGCCGCCCATCTTCGCTGCGGCGGTGATCGCATTGGCGGTGCCGCCGCGCAGGTGGGACTTGTCGTGCTCGGCGATGACGAGGGCGGTCATGATCGGGGATCCCCGACGGCTCGGGGATGATTTGCCTGGGTTGTATTCACGTCAAATCACCTTCGCTTCGTTCTTCAGCTTGTCGACGAGCTCGGAGACGTCCTTCACCATGACACCCGCCTTGCGCTTGCCGGGCTCGGCGACCTTGAGCGTCTTCAGGCGCGGCGCCACGTCCACGCCGAGCGCGTCGGGCTTGATTGTCTCGAGCGGCTTCTTCTTCGCCTTCATGATGTTGGGCAGCGTCGCGTAGCGCGGCGTGTTGAGGCGAAGGTCGGTCGTGATCACGGCGGGCAGCTTCACTTCCACCGTCTCCAGGCCGCCGTCGATCTCGCGCGTGACCTTAGCGGAGCCTTCCGCGATCTCGACCTTGCTCGCGAAGGTCGCCTGCGGCCAGTCGAGGAGCGCGGCCAGCATCTGGCCCGTCTGGTTGGCGTCGTCGTCGATCGCCTGCTTGCCGAGGATCACGAGGCCCGCGCCCTCCTTCGTCGCGACCGCCTTCAGGAGCTTTGCCACCGCGAGCGGCTGCAGCTCCACATCGGTCTCCACCAGGATCGCTCGGTCCGCGCCCATGGCGAGCGCGGTGCGCAGCGTCTCCTGGCAAGCGGTCACGCCCGCGGAGACGACGATCACCTCGGTCGCCTTGCCCGCCTCCTTCAGCTTGAGGGCCTCCTCGACGGAGATCTCATCGAAGGGATTCATCGACATCTTCACGTTGGCGAGCTCGACGCCGGACTGGTCGGCCTTCACGCGCACCTTCACGTTGAAGTCGACCACGCGCTTTACGGGAACCAGTATTTTCATGGCGGAGAGTGATTCAAACGAGTGTTTGAAATTATACCGCCTCCCGCCGTCACACGATGCCGCGCTCCGCGTAGGGCCGGCCTTCGCGCACGCGTGCGTATCCCAGGCGCGAGAGGTCGATGGAGCGATCGGCGCCCAGAACGATGCGCTCCGCGATGGCACGCCCCGCAGCGGGCGCGTGCATCATGCCGTGGCCCGAGAAGCCCGCGCATACGTGAAAGTTGTCGAGCTTGCCGGGCCAGTTGCCGATGATCGGATTGCCGTCCAGCTCGCACTGCTCGTAGAGCCCGGCCCAGGTGCGATGGCACTTCGCCGATTCCAGCGGCGCAAAGCGGTGCGCGGCCGCGGGCCACACCACGCGCTCGAAGTAATCGTGGTCCACGTCGAAGTTGAAGCCGCGCGCCTCGTTCGAATCCACGACTCCGCCGGAGAAGCCCTTGCCCTCGGAGCGCAACGCGAGCCGCTGCACGTCCTTCACATACGGCAGCGTTTCCATGGGATTGCCGCAGGTGAAGTAATGCTCGAAGCGGCGCAGCGGCGCGATGGGAAGCGGCATTCCCGCCATCTCGCCGATGGCCGCAGACCAGGCGCCCGCCGCATTCACGAAATGGTCCGCCGCGATCGTCGATCCCGATGCGAGGCGCGCCGCCCGCACGGCCCTGCCGGCGACGTCGAGCCCGATCACCTCGTCGACCCGGTACCGCACCCCGAGATCGATCGCCTTTCTCTTGAAGCCCTGCAGGAGCTGGAAGGGATCGCACCAGCCGTCGTCGGGCGAGTGGACGCCGGCGGCGAGGTCGACCACGCGCATGGAGGGCCACCGCGAGGCGAGCGCCGCCGCATCCAGCAGCTCAACGTTGCAACCGTGCGCACGCTGGACCTCGTAGTTCGCGCGCAGCATCTCCTCGTATTCGGGCGGCACGATGAAGAGATAGCCGCCCTCAACCCAGTCCACCGGAGCGTCGCGTTGCGCCGTCGCCATGGTCCCCGGAAAGCGCCGGATGAAGTCGATGGAGAAGAGCGACATCTCGATGTTTTCGGGACACGAGAACTGCACGCGGCAGCCGCCCGAGGCGCGCAGGGTGGAGCAATGCTCGTGATCGGCCTCTCGCTCGACGACGCTCACCTCGATCGACGGTGCGAGCGTCTTCAGGAAGTAGGCGATGGCGAGGCCGACGATGCCGCCACCCACGATCGCCACGTCGACTTTCGCGGGTGCAGGCATCATCCGAGAGTCATGAGCGTCGTGTTGCCGCCCGCGGCGGTGGTGTTCACGCTCACCACGCGCTCCGCATCGAGGCGATAGAGGGGATAACGCCCGGTCGTCTTCCCGCGCGTGATGAGAGGAATCAACGCGCCCGGGCGCCGGGCGAGCTCGTCGCGCAGCTGCGCGCTCGCGCCGCGGTCGCTTTCGAAGAGCGCCGCGGCGACGTCATCCGCCTTGGCCGCAAGGCGCACGCGCGATGCGATCATCCCGGGCAGGCGTCTCACCAGCGCCCCCGCCTCGCCGCCTCCGCGAACCAGCGCCACGTTGCCGGTAGCCAGCACCGCGGCGATCTGCTCGAGGAGGGCATCCGCATCGTCCGCGACGCACAGCACGTTGCCGCGCGGGGCGAAGCGCAGCGTGTTCTTCTCGCCGGTCGGGCCCGGCAAGTCGACGCGACAGCCAAGCGGACTCAGCGACCCGTATTCGGCACAGGCCTGCGCGAGCGCGTCGCGCCCTTCGCGCTTCGCCCACGCCGCGAGCTCGCGCAATGGAGCGAGCGCATCGGCCGCGCTCGCTTCCGGGTGTGCGCCGATCGACTCGGGCGCCACGTTCTCGGCGTCGCGCAGGCGATGAAGATAGAGCGGCCCGCCCGCTTTCGGCCCCGTGCCCGACTTGCCCTCGCCGCCGAAGGGCTGCACGCCCACCACCGCGCCCACCATGTTGCGGTTCACGTAGACGTTGCCCGCCCTGGCGAGCGCAACCACCTCATCCACCGTCTCGTCGATCCGCGTGTGCAGGCCGAACGTGAGCCCGAAGCCCGTGGCGTTGACGGCGCGCACCAGGCCGGCGAGCGCGCCGGCCCGGAAGCGCAGCACATGGACGACGGGTCCGAAGACTTCGCCCTCGAGCTGCGCGATGGAATCGATCTCGATCAGGGTGGGCGGCACGAAGGTGCCGCGCGAAGCCGCCGCGGGCGCAGGCAAACGGAACACCTTCCTTCCGCGCGCGCGCATCGACTCGACGTGCTTCTCAAGGCTCGCGCGCGCCTCTTCGTCGATCACCGGGCCCACGTCGGTGGCGAGCCTCGCAGGATCGCCGATGGCGAGCTCGGCCATCGCCCCCTTCAGCATCGCGAGCACGCGCTCGGCGATCTCGTCCTGCAGGCAGAGCACGCGCAGCGCCGAGCAGCGCTGGCCGGCGCTGTCGAATCCCGACGCGAGCACGTCGTACACGACCTGCTCGGCGAGCGCGGAGGAGTCCACGATCATGGCGTTCTGCCCGCCGGTCTCGGCAATGAGGCGCGCGCCGCGCGCGCCCAGCGCCGTATCGATGAGACGCGCGACTTGCGTCGACCCGGTGAAGACCACGCCGCGCACGCGCGCATCCGCGGTCAGCGCGGCGCCCACGATCTCGCCGCGGCCCGGAAGAAACTGCAGCGCGCGCCTCGGAATCCCGGCCTCGTGCAGGAGCTCCACCGCGCGCGCGGCGATGAGCGGCGTCTGCTCCGCGGGCTTGGCGATCACCGGGCTTCCCGCGGCGAGCGCGGCGGTCACCTCGCCCATGAAGATCGCCAGCGGGAAATTCCAGGGGCTGATGCACACCGCGGGTCCCGGAGGATCGGCCACATCGGGTGCGATGCGAATCTGCTGCGCGTAGTAGCGGCAGAAGTCCACGGCCTCGCGCACTTCCGCGATCGCATTGGGCCAGGTCTTTCCCGCTTCGCGCACGGCGAGGCTGAGGAGCTCGGTGCGATGCGCCTCGAAGAGATCGGCCGCGCGATCGAGCATCGCGGCGCGATCGGCGCGCGGCACCGCATTCCATTCCTGCGCGTACGCGGCCGCGGCCTCCACCGCCTGGACCGCCTCTTCGGCGCTCGCCTCGCAGACGTCTCCGACGACGTCGCCATGGTTCGCGGGATTCACCGGCGCGAAAGCGGGCTGTGTGCGCGCCGGCCCGGAGGCGAGGAGCGGGGAAGCGCTCCAGCGCCGATGCCGCAGCGCCTCGAGGCTCGCCGCGAGCTTCGCGAGCCCGATCTCGTCGGATAGGTCGAGGCCGGCGGAATTCGTCCGCGTCGCGCCATAGAGATGCCGCGGGAGGGGAATGCCCGGGTGTCGCGTGCCCCCCTCGCGCGCGACGGCCTCGAGCGGATCCTCGACCAGCTCGTCGATGGTCACCGCCTCGTCGACGATGCGGTTCACGAACGAGCTGTTGGCGCCGTTCTCGAGGAGACGCCTCACGAGATACGGAAGGAGCGTCTCGTGCGTCCCCACGGGGGCGTAGATGCGCGCGGGCTTGCCGAGCTTGTCCGCGCCGACCACGTTGTCGTACAGTGCCTCGCCCATGCCGTGCAGGCACTGGAACTCGTAGCCCTCGACGCCGCGATCGGCCGCCATCTGGTAGACCGTCGCGAGCGTGTGCGCGTTGTGCGTAGCGAATTGCGGATAGACCGCATCCGGCGCCTCGAGGAGCCTTCGCGCGCACGCGAGGTACGACAGGTCCGTGTGGACCTTGCGCGTGAAGACCGGGTAGTCCTCGTGGCCTTCGACCTGCGCCCTCTTGATCTCGGTGTCCCAGTACGCGCCCTTCACGAGCCGCACCATGATGCGGCGGGCATTGCGCCGCGCGAGGTCCACGACCAGGTCGATCACGTAGGGACAGCGCTTCTGGTAAGCCTGGACCACGAAACCCAGGCCGTCCCACGCGGCGAGCGCGGGATCGGCAGCGAGCGCTTCGAGGAGCCCGATGGAAAGCTCGAGGCGGTCGGCCTCCTCCGCGTCGATATTGAGGCCGATGTCGTAGCCGCGCGCGAGGACGCAGAGCGCCTTCACGCGCGGCAGCAGCTCCGCGTGCACGCGCTCGCGCTGGGAGCGCGTGTAGCGCGGGTGCAGCGCCGAGAGCTTGATGGAGATGCCGGGACCGCGATACGGGCCGCGCCCCGCGCTCGCCTTGCCGATCGCATGGATCGCGTGCTCGTAGGAAGCAAGGTAGCGCGCGGCGTCCCCGGCCGTGGTGGCGGCCTCGCCCAGCATGTCGAAAGAGTGCAGGTAACCGCGCGCCTCGTTGGCGCGGCTTCGCTCGAGCGCGTCCTCGATGGTCTCGCCCATCACGAACTGCTTGCCGAGGAGGCGCATCGCGAAATCCACGCCGCGCCGGATGAGGGGCTCCCCGCCGCGCGCGATGAGGCGCGTGACCGCGCCGCCCAACGCGTCCTCGCTGTGGGTCGCGACGAGCTTGCCGGTGATCATGAGGCCCCAGGTCGCCGCGTTCACGAATACGGACGAGCTCTCGCCCAGGTGCGCCTTCCAGTCGCCCCGGGAGATCTTGTCGCGGATGAGGCGATCGGCGGTGGCCGGGTCGGGAATGCGCAGCAGCGCTTCGGCGAGGCACATGAGCGCCACGCCCTCCTGGCTGGAGAGCGAGAACTCCTGCATGAGGTGGTCGACGCCGCTCGCGCCCCGGCGCTCGCGGCGCACCGCGGCGACGAGCTCGCGGGCACGGGCGTGGATGCGCTCGCGATCGGCTTTCGCGTCCTGCAATTCCGAAGCCAGTCGCGCCACGCAACTCGCCTCGTCGCGGCGATACGCGCGCGAGACGGCGTCGTGGAGCGCGCCGCGCTCGAGCGTCATTGCCGGGGTGGTGCTCATCGCGCCGGTATTTTACCCGGCGCGAGGCTCCTAATCCCGGTGCGGCAGGCGCATGGCCTTGTCGCGCGCCATGCGATCCAGGCACGCCGAGAGGAACTGGCCGGCGAGCGTCACCGAGAAGAACACGATCATCAGGAGGTGGACCTGGGTGAGGCCCATGTGCGAGGCCGCGATCGCCGCGGCCACGCCGGTGGTTCCGATCTCGGCGACATGGATGATCTCGTGCATCCTAGGCCCCGGCGCTCTCGTGGGCGAGGAAACGCCGCGCCGCCAGGTCGAGGGTGGGGAAATGGTCCGAGGCGCACATGCGTCCTTCGCCGTCGAGGATCCCGACTCCGAATTCGCGCGTGTGCTCGGCGGCGAAGAGGACCACGCCGCCGCGCTGGGCGAAGACGAGTGCCTCATACCGATCGCTGCCGCGTTGGCAGCTCTTCTCGAAGGGCAACACCAAGCATGGCGCGATGTTCGGATACATGGCCGACACTGTCGCCCAAGCGCCCTCCGGACGCTGTGCGAAACAGCACAGGACGGCCCATCCCCGGGCTACATCCGAAACCGTCCCCGGCATGCTCATAGCTCACGGGCGCGGCCCCTCAGGACGAATTTCTGGATCTTCCCGGTCGAGGTCTTGGGAAGCTCGCCGAAGACCACCGTGCGCGGCACCTTGAAGCGCGCCAGATGCTCGCGGCACCAGCCGATGATGTCCTCGGCCGCGACCGGTCCCGCGCCGGGCTTGAGGACCACGAAGGCGCACGGGGTCTCGCCCCACTTCTCGTCGGGCCTCGCCACCACCGCGGCCTCCATCACCATGGGATGGCGGTAGAGGCACTCCTCCACCTCGAGGGACGAGATGTTCTCGCCGCCGGAGATGATGATGTCCTTGGAGCGGTCCTTCACCTCGATATAGCCGTCGGCATGCCAGACCGCGAGATCGCCCGTGTGGTACCAGCCCTCGCGGAAGGCCTCGTCCGTGGCGGCGGCGTTCTTGAGGTAGCCTTTCATGATGGTGTTGCCGCGCAGCATCACCTCGCCCAGGGTCGCGCCGTCTCGGGGCACCGGCTCGTGCGTCCCCGGGTCGGCCACCTGCATGCCGTCGAGGGTCGCGTAACGCACGCCCTGGCGCGCCATGAGCACGGAGCGCGCGTTGAGGTCGAGCGCGCCCCATTCCTCCCGCCATTCGCAGAGCGTCGCCGGGCCGTAGCTCTCGGTGAGCCCGTAGAGGTGCGTCACGCGAAATCCCATGGACTCCATCGCCTCGATGACGGCCGAGGGCGGTGCCGCGCCGCCGGTGGCCACCTCGACCGTGTGCGCGAAGCGCCGCTTCACGGCCGCAGGCGCGTGCACCAGCATGTTGAGCACGATGGGCGCGCCGCACAGGTGCGTCACGCGATGCTCCTCGATGGCCGGAAAGATGAGCGCGGGATCGACCTTGCGCAGGCACACGTGCGTGCCGCCGGCCGCGGTCACCGCCCACGTATAGGTCCAGCCGCTGCAGTGGAACATCGGCAGCGTCCACAGGTAGACCGAGCGCGGCGTGAGGCCGAACGTGAGCGCGTTGCCGAGCGCGTTCAGGTAGGCGCCGCGATGGTGATAAAGGACCCCCTTGGGATTGCCGGTGGTGCCGGAGGTGTAGAGGAGCGCGATCGACTCCCACTCGTCCGCGGGATCCTCGAGCTCGAATGCCGGGTCGCCCTGCGCGATCCAGGCCTCGTAGTCGATCGCGCCGAGGCGCTCGCCGCCGGGCCCGAGCGCGTCGTCGATGTCGACCACGAAGATCTCGCGCTTCACCTTCGCGAGCGCCGCCGCCACCACCCCCGAATACTCGCGGTCGGTAACGAGGACCTTCGCCTCCCCGTGCTCGAGGCAAAACGCGATCGCCGCGGCGTCGAGGCGGTAGTTGAGCGCGTTCAGGATCGCCCCCACCCCCGGCACCGCGTAGTGGGCCTCTAGGAGCGCGGGGACGTTGGGCGCCATGACCGCGACCGTGTCGCCGCGCTTCACGCCGCGCGCGGACAATTGCGAGGCGAAGCGCCGGCAGCGCTCGTGGAATTCGCGATACGTGTACGAGCGCTCGCCGTGGATCACCGCCGCCTTGCCGGGATGGACGTCGGCGCTGCGGCGCAGGAAGGCGAGCGGCGTGAGGGGCGCGAAATTGGCGCGGTTGCGCCCGGGCCCTACTTGCGGCGGTTGCGCAGCCACGCCTCGAGCTCGCCCATGATCCCGCGCCGGAAGGCGAGCACGCAGACCACGAAGATGATGCCCTGCGCGATGGTCACCCACGCGCCGAGCTCCGAGAGATAGTTTTCCATCGCCGCGATGACGAACGCGCCGACCACGGGCCCGAAGAGCGTGCCCATGCCGCCCAGCAGCGTCATCAGCACGACTTCTCCCGACATGGTCCAGTGCACGTCGGTGAGCGACGCCAGCTGGAAGACGATCGCCTTGGTGGCGCCGGCGAGCCCCGCTAGAGCGGCCGAGAGCACGAACGCCGCGAGCTTGTAGCGCTCGGTGCGGTAGCCGAGCGAGATCGCGCGCGACTCGTTCTCGCGGATGGCCTTGAGCACCTGGCCGAAGGGCGAGTGGACGATGCGCTGGATGAGGAGGAACCCGCCCAGGAAGATCGCGAGCACCGTGTAGTACATCGCGAGCGGCTTCAGCAGGTCGACCACGCCGAGGAGCTTGCCGCGCGGCACCGCCTGGATGCCGTCCTCGCCTCCGGTGAAGGGTGCCTGCAGGCAGAAGAAGAAGACCATCTGCGCGAGCGCGAGCGTGATCATCGCGAAATAGATCCCCTGGCGGCGGATGGCGAGGAGTCCCGCGAGCAAGCCCAGCACCGCGGAAGTGGCCATGCCGGCGAGGATCGCGGCCTCGGGGGGGAATCCCCAGACCTTGGCCGAATACGCCGACATGTAACCCGCCATGCCGAGGAACATCGCGTGGCCGAACGAGAGCAGCCCGCCAAAGCCCAGCAGCAGGTTGAACGCGCACGCGAAGAGCGCGAAGCACAGCGCCTTCATCAGGAACACGGGATAGATGAACGACGGCGCGGCGACAAGGAATAGCGCCATCGCGAGGAAGGCGTAGCGCTGGTAGCGCGCCTCGAAGGCCGGGTCGTGCAGCGTGCTGGGATTCTCGATGGCCATCTCAGCGCTGTCCGAAGAGCCCTTGCGGGCGGATGAGCAGGACGACGGCCATGATCACGAAGATCACGGTGTTCGACGCCTCCGGATAGAAATACTTGGTGAGGCCCTCGACCACGCCCAGCCCGAAGCCGGTCACGATGGAGCCGAGGATCGAGCCCATGCCGCCGATCACCACCACGGCGAAGACCACGATGATGAGCGACGAGCCCATCTGCGGGCTCACCTGGTAGATCGGCGCGGCGAAGACCCCGGCGAGCGCGGCGAGTCCCACGCCGAAGCCGTAGGTGAGCGTGATCATGCGCGGCACGTTCACGCCGAAGGCCTGCACCAGCGCGGGGTTCTCGGTGGCGGCGCGAAGGTAAGCGCCAAGCTTGGTGCGCTCGATGAGGAACCACGTGCCCAGGCAGATCGCGAGCGAGGCGAGGATCACCCACGCGCGGTATTTCGGCAGGTACATGAATCCCAGGTTGTAGACGCCGGTGAGGCTCTCGGGCATCGAGTACGGCAATCCCGCGGAACCGAACTCGTTGCGGAAGGCGCCCTCGATGATGAGGGCGAGACCGAAGGTGAGGAGCAGGCCGTAGAGGTGGTCGAGCTTGTAGAGCGGCTTGAGCATCAGCCGCTCGATGATCATTCCGGTCGCGCCCACCGCGAGCGGCGTGAGCGCGAGGGCCCACCAGTAGCCCAGGCCCCACTTGTTCAGCAGGAAGTAGGCCACGAACGCACCCATCATGTACTGCGCGCCGTGGGCGAAGTTGATGATGTTGAGGAGCCCGAAGATCACCGCGAGCCCCAGCGAAAGGAGGGCGTAGAACGAGCCGTTGATCAGCCCGATGAGGAGCTGCCCGAAGAGTGCCTGGGTCGACATCGTCCTACGCCCCTGTTGCGGTTACTTCGCCGCGACGAGCGGGCAGCCGCCCTCGGAGAGCGGGCGGAACGCCTCGTCGGCCGGGATGGTCGCGCGCAGCTTGTAGTAGTCGTACGGGCCCTTCGACTCGGAGGGCTTCTTCACCTCGTACAGGTAGGCGTTGTGAAGCGTACGCCCGTCGATGCGAATGCTGCCCTTTCCGAACAGCGGGTCGTCGGTCGGCAGCTTCTTCATCTCCGCGACAACCGCCGTGCCGTCGTCGCTCTTGATCGCCGCGACCGCCTTCAGATAATGCAGCACGCCCGCGTAGACGCCCGCCTGCACCATCGACGGGTACTTGCCGCCGTTGGCCGCCGCGAAGCGCTTGGACCATGCTCGCGTCTTGTCGTCGTGGTCCCAGTAGAACGTGTTGGTGAGGATCAAGCCCTGCGCCTTCTCCAGCCCCAGGCCATGCACGTCGGTGATGAACACCAGCAGGCCCGCGAGGTTCTGGCCGCCCTTCACGATGCCGAACTCGCTCGCCTGCTTGATCGAGTTGATCGTGTCGCCGCCCGCGTTGGCGAGGCCGATGATCTTGGCCTTGGAGGCCTGGGCCTGCAGCAGGAACGACGAGAAGTCCTGGGTATTGAGCGGATGGCGCACCTTGCCCACCACCTTGCCGCCGTTCTTCAGCACCACCGCCTCTGTATCGCGCTCGAGGGCGTGGCCGAAGGCATAGTCGGATGTGAGGAAGAACCACGTGTCCCCGCCCGTCTTCACGATCGCCTTGCCGGTGCCGTTGGCGAGCATCCACGTGTCGTAGGTCCAGTGCACCGTGTTGGGCGAGCACTTCGCGCCGGTGAGGTCCGAGGAGGCCGCGCCGGAATTCACGAACACCTTCTTCTTCTCGCGCGTCACCTCGTTCACCGCGAGGGCCACGCCCGAGTTCGGAACGTCGAAGATCGCGTCCACGCCCTCGCTGTCGTACCACTTGCGGGCGATCTGGCTGCCGACGTCGGGCTTGTTGAGGTGGTCGGCGAAGACCACCTCGACGTTGAGGCCCTTCTCCTTCGCCTTGAAGTCCTCGATCGCCATCTTCGCCGCGGTGACCGATCCCATGCCTCCCAGGTCGGCGTACAGGCCCGACATGTCGTTGAGGACCCCGATCTTCACCACCTTGCCCGAAATCTCGGCTTGCGCGCCGCATGCGGCGAACGCCAGCGCCGCGGCCGCTGCCAATGCCTTCATCTTGAATTTCATTGCGTTGCTCCTCTAGTTTTCGTGTGAACTAAACACCCAGGTACTCGTGCAGCATCCCGGTCTTCGCCTCGAGCTCCGAGGCCGGAAACGATTGTGCGATCTTGCCGTGCTCCATCACGTAATGCCGGTCCGCGAGCGGCGCCGCGAAGCGGAAATTCTGCTCGACCAGCACCACGGTGAAGCCGCGCTCCTTCAGCTTCACGATGATGCGGCCCAGGGCCTGCACGATGACGGGCGCGAGGCCTTCGGTGATCTCGTCGAGCAGCAGCAGGTTGGCGCCGGTGCGCAGGATCCGCGCCATGGCGAGCATCTGCTGCTCGCCGCCCGAAAGCTTGCTGCCCTGCGAGGTGTGGCGGCGCTCGCGCAGGTTGGGGAACATCTCGTAGATCTCGTCCACGCTCATGCCGCCCTTGGCGATCTCCGGGGGCAGCGTGAGGTTCTCCTCGACCGACAGGCTCGAGAAGATGCCGCGCTCCTCGGGGCAGTAGCCCACGCCCAGGTGGGCGATCTTGTAGGTGGGCATCTCGGCCGTCTCCACGCCGTTCACCTGGATCGAGCCCGTGCGCCGGCCGACCAGGCCGAGTATCGACTTGAGGGTGGACGTGCGCCCCGCGCCGTTCCTGCCCAGGAGCGTCACCACCTCGCCCTTGTGGACGGTGAGGTCGACGCCGTGCAGCACGTGCGACTCGCCGTACCAGGCCTGCAGGTTCGCAATGCGCAGGACCTCGTCAGCCATGGGCGGTCCCCATGTAAGCCTCCATCACTTGCGCGTTGGTGGAGACTTCCGCGTACGTCCCCTCGGCGAGCTTCGCGCCGCGCTGGAGCACCGTGATGGTGTCGCTGATCCCGGAGACCACGCTCATGTTGTGCTCGACCATGAGCACCGTGCGCCCTACCGCGACTTCCTTGATGAGGTCGCGCACCCGGTCCACGTCCTCGTGGCCCATGCCGGCGGTGGGCTCGTCGAGGAGCATGAGCTCCGGCTCCATGGCGAGGGTGGTGGCGATTTCGAGGGTGCGCTTGCGCCCGTAGGCGAGCTCTCCCGCGCTGATGCGCGCGAACTCCGCGAGACCGACACGCTCGAGAAGCGCTGTCGCGCGCTCGTTGAGGACTTCCAGCGACTTCTCGCGCTTCCAGAAATGAAAGCTCGTGGCGAGGCTCCTTTGCAGCGCGATGCGCACGTTTTCCAGCACCGTGAGGTTCGGAAACACCGCCGATATCTGGAAGGAGCGGATCACGCCGCGGCGCGCCACGTCCGCGGGCTGGTCACGCGTGATGTCGATGCCGTTGAAGAGGATCGTCCCCGCGGTGGGCTGCAGGAACTTGGTGAGCAGGTTGAACGTGGTGGTCTTGCCCGCGCCGTTCGGGCCGATGAGCGCGTGGATCGTGCCGCGGCGTACCGCCAGATCGACGTGGTCGACCGCCACGAAGCCCTTGAACTCCTTCGTGAGGCCGCGCGTCTCCAGGATAGTATCGCCGGGCATCGAGAGGTGGAATGGGCCCGCCGTCCCGTGGGACGGGTACGCGGACCGATATCGTAGTTGTTCGCCGATGCTACCCCAGCGCGAGCGGCATGGGCAAGGACTCGGAGGCGGAAAACCTCCGATTAATTCGTCGTTTAGATCGAAACTGTCCGGAAACCCGGACAGCCCCGTCTAGCCGCCGCCCCCGCGCCCGAAGGCGACCGTGCCCTGGTTGCCGCCGAGGTTGTACATCATCCCCGCGCGCTGGCCGGTGCGCCCCGTGAAGAAGCCGTCGAAGCTGCCCGAGGCGTTGGCGCCGCAGTTGGGCGTGCAGCCGATCACGAGCGGCGCGGGATTGGGCAGGCCCGGGATCGGCGTGCCGCTGTACGCGGAGAAGTACTGGTCGCGGTAGATCGGCATGCCATTGGCAGCGCCGGTCCAGGCCTGGCCCGCGATCGCGATGCTCACCGAGGCATCCACGGTGCGGCTGGTGAAGTTCGCTGCGAGTGTAGCCGAGCCCAGCGTGCCGACCTGGCCCGCGCCGTTGGTGGGATCGGTCGATCCAATCACGCTGTAGCTCGCGGTGCCGGTGAGGGGCAGCGCGACCGGGCCGCTTTGCGAGCCGGCGAAGATGTAGTGCAGGCTCGAGTTGCCGAGGGTGAGGTTCGCGCTCTGGCCCTCGCGCGTCACCACCGCGGTGCCGCCGCCCCAGCGGCCCCAGACCATGCCGGTCTCGGGATCGATGCCGGACTGGACCACCTGCGCGGTGCCGATCGCGTAGCTCGCGTGCGCTCCTCCGATGCCCGAGAACGGCGCCGAGAACGCCGTCACGCGTCCCGCGGCGTCGCTCGTCACCTCGTCGGGACGGTCGGTGGTCGCGTAGCTTCGGATGAAGTCGCTGAGCGTTCCCGCCGGATCCGAGACGCGCCCCTCGCGGTACGGCGCGGCGCCGTTCTGGCGCACGCCGCTGAATGCGGCCACGCCCGTCACGAAGTTCCACGCCGCGGAGTTGCTCGGCGTGCGATCGGCGATGCCGTAGCCCAGGATCGCGCCGCCGATGCCGTTGCCGACGAAGCTGCCCTCGAAGTTTCCGGTGAGGCTGGTGTTGGTGGCCGAGCTCGCGGCGCCGTTGGTGACGACCAGCCGGTCAGAGGTCGAGGCGAAGAACGAGTTGAATGCGAACGGCACATTGTTCGCATTCAACTGCCAGTTGCCGCCCGCATTGCCGCCGGCCGCGGGAATCGACACGTTCGCATTCATGGAGAGCGTGCGCGCGGTGAAGTTCACGCCGAGCGTGGCGCTGCCGAGCGTGCCCGCCGTGTTGTTCTGGTTGGTGGGCGTGGAGGCGGAGACGAGCGCATAGGTCGCCGTCCCGGTGAGCACGTCGGAGAGGTACGCGGGATATCCCGAGGTCGCGACGATCCAGTGGATGCTGCCGGGGATCGGCGCGCCGCTGCCCTGGCCGAAGAAGCCGAGCGAGGCGCCCTCGTAGCGCCCGAGGTAGATCGCGGCGCCGTCGACGAACACCTGCTTCGATTCGCTCAGCGTTCCGCCGCTGATGAAGGGCGTCACCCCGCCGGTGTACGACGAATAGCCGCGAAGGTCGTTGCCGCTCACGACCACGTCGCTCGCGCGTGCCTGCCCCGAGAAGGGCGTGCCCGTGGTGATGATGATGTCGCGCAGGGCGATCGGGTCGGCGCCCAGGTTGCCGGTGGCGTCGACGTCGCTCACGAAGCCCAGGCCGTTGTTGCCCACGAGCGGCGTGACCACCTGCTGCGTGGACGGCAGCGCCGGGATGTCCCCCGGAGAGAAATTGCGGGTGTCGCCGCTGCCACCGGAAACCGCGGCGAGGGTCTCCGCGGGTTTCGCGCCGGTCATGTTGGTCGCGACGTTGGCGATGAAGGTCGGTGTGGGAATGAAGCGCGGCGGCTGGTTGCCCGCGACGAGCACCGTCTGGCCCGGGCCGGTGATGAGCGTGAGCGCTCCGCCCTGCTGCGCCGGCAGCCCCGCCCTGGCTCCGGTCGGGATGTTGGTGACCGCGTGGCTCCCCTCGATCGTGTAGTTCACCGTGATCGAGTCGCCGGCCTGCGTCCCGCCGGTGACGCTCTCGTCGCATTCGCCGGGATCGCACGCATAGAGGATGTTGCCGGAGCCGCGGATCCCGACCGTCGCCACTCGCGTCTTCATCACGAACTTGTCGCGGTTGGTCGCGGCGAGGAGTCCGGTGAACGTGCGCAGCGTGCCCTTCAGGAGCGAAAGGATCGCGCCCTCGTTGCCGTCGCGGCGTTCGGGATAGGCCTCGATCACGAACTGGGTCGAGGGGCGCAGCGACAGGCGCGCCTGGTCGACCATGCTGAGCTGTGCCATGCCGTTCGCGCCGGTGGTCACGCGGTCGCCCGCGTCCACGGGCGTGCCGCGCGTGGGCGTGGAGCGCTGCCCATTCGCCTTGGTGAGGCTCACCTCGCCTGTCACGAAGGTGAATTCGCCGCTGGCGGCGCCCGCGAGGAAAGGCATCGCGGCGAGGGCCGCCGCGAGCAGGCGGTTCACGGACTTGCGGGCGGGTGATCTCATGGCGTGTGTCTCCGGTCTAAAGCATGTCGCAGCGGATCGTCGAAGAGATCTCGCTGCGGTTGAAATCGTAGATGTCGATGTTGGAGCTGTTGTGCGAATAGGCGTACTGCAGGCGCAGCGCGCACTTGTCGCGGAACTGCCACCCGAGGCCCAGCGTCACCTCCGCGTAGACGTCCTTGCCGTCGGCGATCTCGGTGGAGCGCGCGTACGCATCCTTGTCCTTGCGGTAGATCACTCCGAGCCCGTTGAAGACGTTGAGCTTGGGCGTGACCGAGTACTGCAGGTAGCTCCTCAGGCCGCCGAGGTTCTTCCCCTTGGTCGACGTCCCCGACACGCCGTTGTCGAAGTCGTGGTTGGCGCGATCCTCGGTCACGAACGCCGTGAGGTAGAGGAGCGGCGAGCCGGGCCGCTCGAAGCTCTTCAGCAGCGAGGCGGCGAGATAGACCTGGTTGAAGTTCTCGACCTGGTTCTTCGGGAAGCGGATGTTGTTCACCTGCAGCGCGAGCCCCGTCTGCGTGCGCGTGTCCACGGCGTGGCGCCAGTCGAAGCTCACCCCGGCCATGCGCCGGTCGTTGGTGGGCTGCGGATCGCCGGGCGCCGCGCCCTTCTGCGAGAACGGCGAATAGCTCGCGCCCACGCGGTACTGGTCGTCACCGGCGTTGCGTGCCGCGCCGCCGTGCACGTCGCCCGAGGCGATGTCGAAGTCCGATTCCCGCTGGTAGGCGCGCCCGCGAAGCTCCCCGCCCGCGAACCAGCTCCAGCCGCGCGTGAGCGGCCTGTGGTATTCCGCGCCGATCGCGCCCTGGACGAAGCCTGCGGAGCGCTTCACCGAGTTGCCGGTGGCCTCGATGCCGATCAGGTTGAACGACTGCTGCGCTGCCGCGCCGAAGTTTCCCGGCACGCCGGTGATGTTCGAGTCGTAGCCCAGGCCGAGCTCGCCGTACGCGGTCCAGCCGGCCTGCGTCAGCTGCTTTCTCGCCTTGATCGCCTCGAGGTAGCGGTTGATGGCGATCTGCGCGGCCGGCGGCGGATGGGCGGCATTCAGCTTGATGAACGCGGCCTCGGCGAGGTCGAACGATCCCGACGCGTAATAGGCGCGCGCGAGATCCATCTGCGCGCCGGCGTGGTTGGGCACGAGCGCGAGGACGCGCTCGAAGGCGATGATCGCGTCTTCGTTCCTGCCGCTGTCCAGCGCCGCCACGCCGAGGAGATAGTCGAACTCCGGCATGCCGGACATCTTGTCCTGCACGGCGGAAAGCTCGCTGTATGCCTGCTTCGCATTGCCCGACGCGAGCAACCGCCGGGCGCTGTCGAGCACCGGGTCGGCCGCAAGCGCAGCGGACGCAGCCGACGCGAAGAGAAGGGCGACGAATGCCACCCCGCGAAATCGTGCGCGCTCAGTCATCGTCGATTTTCCTTGTTCTTCGATTTGGTTTCCGCCCCCCTGAAACGCCCGGGCAACGGCGAAGAGCGGCACAAATCCATGTTATTCCTGTTGATTCCGCGTGGCAACGAGACGCTCGGCGCGCGCAGCGGTGCGATAATCGCGCTACCGACGGCATTGGAGGCCTCCCGCAATGAACGACCGCCTTCGCGACAACGTGGGCGCGCCCGCCGGGCCCGTCCTCGAGCGCACCACCGCCGAGGGCATCGCCACCCTCCTCCTCAACCGGCCGCGCCAGTACAACGCGCTGTCTCGCGCCCTCCTCGAGGCGCTGCACGCCGAGCTCGACGCCATCGCCGCCGACGAGTCCGTACGCGTTGTGATCGTCACCGGCGCGGGCCGGGCATTCTGCGCCGGCCACGACCTGAAGGAGATGCGCGCGCTCGCCGGCGATGAGCAGGTCGCCGCGCTCTTCGCCACGTGCAGCGCGATGATGCAGAAGCTGGTCGCCCTGCCCCAGCCGGTGATCGCCGCGGTGAACGGCATCGCGACCGCGGCGGGCTGCCAGCTCGTCGCGCAATGCGATCTCGCGGTGGCGGCCGACAACGCGCGCTTCGCCGTCTCCGGCGTGAATCTCGGGCTCTTCTGCTCCACGCCGGCGGTGGCGCTCGCGCGCAACATCTCCCGCAAGCGCGCGGCCGAGATGCTCTTCACCGGCGAATTCATCGAAGCCGACGCCGCGCTCGACTGGGGCCTCGTGAATCGCGTCGCGCCCGCCGAGCGCCTCATGGAGACCGCGCTCGAGCTTGCCAACAACCTCAAGTCGAAGCCGCGCGAGGTGCTCGCCCTCGGCAAGGCGCTTTTCTACCGGCAGCTCGAGCAGGGACTCGCCGCGGCCTACGCGGACGCCTCGCGCACGATCGCCTGCAACATGGCGAGCGACATCGCGCGCGAAGGCGTGGATGCCTTCCTCGCGAAGATCCCGCCGAACTGGAAGAGCTGACCCGCGTTTCGCGCGCGGCCCGTTTTCCCCTGCCTTCACGGCCCGCACAGCGGTTGCCCCGAGCGCGCACGCGCGAAGCTCGGCATCGCGCAGCCCACTCCGGAAAGCTGCACTGCATGCGGGCTTCCGAAGGCATTGGTGAAGACCTGGACCGCGCCCCCGCGCCCTCCCGTCACGCGCGGGAAGAAGCTCACGTTGAGCGTGCACGTCGCGCCTACCGCGATGGTCGTGCCGCATGCATGGGCCACGAAGAAGTCGCCGCTCACCGCGATGGCTCCGATCGCTACGGGCACCTGTCCCACGTTGCGGACGAGCACCTGGGCGGCCACCGGAACTCCCATGAGCGTGTTGCCGAAGCCCAGCCGCGTCACGGAAAGGGAGATCTGCGGCACCAGGTTCACGACGCCGATGCCGCTCAGGTCCACGATATACGGCTGCGCCTCCGTGAGCGCCCGGATCGTGACATGACCGACGCGCGGGCCTACCGCGGAGGGCTGGAAGAACACCAGCGGCGCGCAGGCCCCGTGGCCGGCAATGGTCGCGCAGGTGTCCGACACGGTGAAGTCCCCGTCGGCGGAAAGGTCGCCCAGGGAAACCGCGCTCGCCGAGTTGTTGGTGATGGTGAGCGCGTGGCCCGTGCTTTGCGTCCCTACCGCTTGGTCCGGGAACGCGAGGCTCGCTGGCACCGACAGCGCGCGCGACGGCGTGGTGATCACGCCGCTCGCCACGAGGCTCACGTCGACCGGCGAATTGGTCGCGTTGCCCGCGATGTGCAGCACGCCCGGGAAGGAACCCGGAGCCGGCGGAGTGAACGTGACCTGCACCGCGCACACGGCGCCCGCGCCGATGGACGCGCCGCAGCGCGTGTACGTGGAGCCCGTGATCGTCGGCTGCAGCGTGTATCCCTGCCCCGTGACCGAGATGTCGCTGAAGATCAACGTCGCGTTGCCGGCGTTGATGATCGCGAAGAGCTCGGGTGCGCTTTGCGTGCCGATTTCCTGCGCGGCGAATGCGTCGGAAGCCGGCGAGACCTGGATCACCGCCGCGGAAGTCCCTTGCCCCGTGCCCGACAGCGCCACGGCATGCGGGCTGCCGCTCGCATTGCTCGTGATCGTGACCGCACCCGTGCGTGGGCCCGTGGTGAGCGGCGTGAAGGTCACGTCGATGGTGCAGGTCGCGCCTGCGGCCAGGGACGAGCCGCACAACGAGGTGAATGCGAAGTCGCCGCTCACCGTGATCGACGAGATCGTCACCGCCGAGGGACCCGTGTTGGTCACGGTCACCGTCTGCGCCGGGCTCGTGGTCGACACCGTGCGCGTGGCGAAGGCGAGCGACGATGGCGTGAGCGAGAGCGCGAGCGCCGAGGGCGTCACCGCATTGGACGCGGCCGAGAGCGGCCCCGTGCCCGCCGCGTTGGTCGCATTTACCTTGAACGTGTAAGCCGTCCCGTTAACGAGCCCCGTCACCGTGATCGGCGACGCCGTCCCGCTCGCCGTGATGCCCGACGGGCTCGAGATCACCGTGTATCCCGTGATCGGCACGCCACCGTTGCTCGAGGGCGGCGAGAAGCTCACCGTCGCCTGGCCCGCGCCCGCGGTCGCCGTGCCGATGGTTGGCGCGCCCGGCACGCCGATCGGCGTGACCGAGCTCGACGGCGCCGAGGCCGGC
>JBBRTF010000001.1:0-205050 GCA_038244725.1 Burkholderiales bacterium | reverse complement strand
GAGGAGCTTCCTGTCCATGAGGTCGAGGCCGATCGCGTCCACGTCGAGCATGCGCAAAGCCATGTCCGCCACCTCGACCGTCACCAGCCCGGTCGCCTTCACATCGGCGAAGTCGCGCACGCGCCGCAGCAATCGGTTGGCGATGCGCGGCGTGCCGCGCGAGCGCTTGGCGATCTCGAGGGCGCCGCCGGCGTCGATCGCGACCTCCAGCAGCCGCGAGGAACGGTGCACGATGCTCGTGAGCTCCTCGGGTGCGTAGAACTCCAGGCGCGCGACGATCCCGAAGCGATCGCGCAGCGGGTTGGTGAGCATGCCGGCGCGCGTCGTCGCGCCCACCAGCGTGAAGGGCGGCAGGTCCAGCTTCACGGAGCGCGCCGCCGGCCCCTCGCCGATCATGAGGTCGATCTGGTAGTCCTCGAGCGCGGGGTAGAGGATCTCCTCCACCACGGGCGAAAGACGATGGATCTCGTCGATGAAGAGGACGTCATTGGGCTCGAGGTTGGTGAGGATCGCCGCGAGGTCGCCTGCGCGCTCCAGCACCGGGCCGGAGGTCTGGCGCAGGTTCACGCCCATCTCGCGCGCGATGATGTGCGCGAGCGTGGTCTTGCCCAGGCCCGGCGGGCCGAAGAGGAGCACGTGGTCGAGCGCCTCCTTGCGGGTGCGCGCGGCCGAGATGAAGATCTCGAGCTGCTCGCGGATCTTCGCCTGCCCCACGTATTCGGCGAGCAGCTTCGGGCGAAGGGCGCGTTCCTCGCCCTCTTCCCGGGGAGAGGCCGGGCCCCCCGAGATCAGGCGGTCGGCTTCGATCATGGCTGGTCCATCACGGCTTCGCCAGGAGCCTGAGCGCCTGGCGAATCGCGTCGGTGAGGGCCAAGCCGGGGGCGAGCTGCTTCACCGCGCTCTGCGCCTCGCGTTCATTGTAGCCAAGGCCGAGGAGCGCGTTCACGACGTCCCCGCTCGCGGGGGCGGCATCCGCGGGGCGCGCGGCGCTCAGCACGACGGGTAGCTTGTCGCGTAGCTCGAGCACGAGTCGCTCGGCGGTCTTCTTGCCGACGCCGGGCACCTTGGTGAGGCGCGCCGAATCCCCGGAGGCGACGGCTCCCGCGAGGTCCTCCACCGAAAGGCCCGAGAGCACGGACAGGGCGACTCTCGGCCCCACCCCGCTGATCTTGAGCAGTTGGCGGAAGGCGCTGCGTTCCCCCGCCGAGAGGAATCCGAACAGGAGGTGCGCGTCCTCGCGCACCACCATGTGCGTGAGGAGGGTCACGTTCTCGCCCGTGCGGGGCAGGTTGTAGAACGTGCTCATCGGCACGTCGATCTCGTAGCCCACGCCGTGGCTCAGCACGATCACCTGCGGCGGGTTCTTCTCGACGAGCTCTCCCAGGATCCTGCCGATCATGGCGCGCGCCCGCTCAAGAAATGCGTCCCGCGCGCACGCGCCGGCCGCGCGTGGGCATCGCACCCATGCCGAGTCCGCCGTGCGCATGGCATATCGCGCACGCGAGCGCGTCGGCCGCGTCCGCGGTCGGGTGGCTGGGGAGCTTCAGCAATCGCTTCACCATCTCCTGCACCTGCTCCTTCTTGGCGTGACCCTGACCCACCACCGCCTGCTTCACCTGCAGCGCCGTGTACTCGGCTACCGGCAGGCGCGCGAGCACCGCCGCGCAGATCGCGGCGCCTCGCGCCTGCCCGAGAAGCAACGTCGACTGCGGGTTCACGTTGACGAAGACCTTCTCGACGGCGACCTCGACCGGATGATAACTGTCGATCACCTCCGCCAGCCCCGCGAGGATCGAGGCGAGGCGCTCGGCGAGCGGCAGCTTCCCGTCGGAACGGATGCGCCCGCTCGCGACATAGGCGAGCGAGCCGCCGCATATCTCGAGCACGCCGTAGCCGGTCACGCCGAGCCCGGGGTCGATGCCCAGGATGCGGATCGTCGCGGCCATCAGCAGATCCTCGCGTACATGCACGAGTCGGCGAGCGCCCTGCTCGCGTCGCGGCGGCTTTGCCTGCGCACGCCCTCGAGGAGGAAGCCGCTCCTCTCGGCCACACGCCGGCTCGCCGTGTTGCGCGCATCGGAAGTGATCTCGACGCGCTTCGCCCCGAGCACGTCGCGCGCGAGGCCGGCAAGCGCGCCCGTCGCCTCGGTGGCGAATCCGCGGCGCGCCTCGGCGGTGCGCACCCAGTAGCCGATCTCGAACTTCGGCACCGACCAGTCGATGGTGTGCAGCCCGCCCTTGCCGACGAGGCGCGTGTCGGCATTGCGGAAGAAGCAGAAGTCGAGCGCCTCGCGCGCGAGCCACTTGGCGTGCATGTCGCGGCAATGCTTCTCGCAGTCTTCGCGATCCAGGGGCTCGCGCGCCCACGGCATCCAGGGGTTGAGCTGCGCGAAGGATTCGTCCACGGCCTCCCACACCGCGGCGCCCTGGCCGATAAGGGTCGCGCGCAACAGCATGCGCTCCGTTTCGAGCTCTTCCGGGATGTCGAGCAGCAGCGCGCGCAGGATGACGGTCACTCGCCGAGGACGGCCGTGGTGTAGACGTCCTGCACGTCGTCGAGGGATTCGAGCGCGTCGAGGAGCTTTTGCATCTTCGCCGCGTCCTCGCCCGCCATCTCGGTCTCGCTCGCGGGCTTCATCGTCACTTCGGCGAGGTGGGCCTTGAAGCCGGCGCGCTCGAGGCCCGCCTTCACCTGCGCGAACTGGTGCGGACCCGTGATTACCTCGAGGGCGCCGTCGTCATGCGCGATCACGTCCTCGGCGCCCGCCTCGAGCGCCGCTTCCATGAGCTTGTCCTCGTCGGTGCCCGGGGCGTAGAGGAGCTGGCCGCACTGCCTGAAGAGGAACGCGACCGCGCCCTCGCCTCCCATGTTGCCCCCGTGCTTGGTGAACGCATGGCGCACGTCCGCCACGGTGCGTGTGCGGTTGTCGGTCAGGCAATCGACCATCACCGCGGCGCCGTTCACTCCGTAGCCCTCGTAGCGGATCTCCTCGTAGCTCACGCCGTCCAGGCCGCCCATGCCGCGCTTGATGGCGCGCTCGACGTTGTCCTTCGGCATGTTGTTCTCGTAGGCCTTGTCGACCGCCAGGCGTAGCCGCGGATTCATGTTCGGGTCTCCCCCGCCCATGCGCGCTGCGACGGTGATTTCCTTGATGAGACGGGTGAAGATCTTGCCGCGCTTCGCATCCTGGCGACCCTTGCGGTGCTGGATGTTCGCCCACTTGCTGTGACCTGCCATAGGGTTCTTCGAAAGAAGCTCTTCGCCGGGACGAGCGGTAAAACGTAATGGTAACATTCGCCTCCCGCCTCTCTCCAGAGCGAAACAGACGATGGCGAAGACCGGTGAGCGCAAGGCGCAGATCCTGCAGACGCTCGCGGCCATGCTCGAGAATCCGAAGGGCGAGCGCATTACCACGGCGCTTCTCGCCGCGCGCCTCGAGGTGTCGGAGGCCGCGCTCTACCGGCATTTCGCGAGCAAGGCGCAGATGTTCGAGGGCCTGATCGAGTTCATCGAGCAGACCGTCTTCACGCTGATGAACAAGATCCAGGCCGAGGAGCGCGACGCGATGAAGCAGATCGAGTCGACCGTCGCGACGCTCCTGGGATTCGCGCAGAAGAACCCGGGCATGACGCGGGTGCTCATCGGAGACGCGCTGGTGAACGAGGACGAGCGCCTGCAGGCGCGCGTGAACCAGCTGATCGACCGCCTGGAGGCGAGCCTGCGCCAGAGCGCGCGCCTCGCGGTTACCGCCGGCACGCTGCCCGCCGACTGGGACGTGAACGCCTACGCGGGCGCGGTGATCGCGTTCGTGATCGGACGCTGGCACCAGTTCGCGAAGAGCGGCTTCAGGAAGCCGCCCATGGACGGCTGGGCGCAGCAGTGGCGGGTTTTCGCCGCCTGAAGCCGGCATCGCGGCGCCTGTGGTCCTTCCCGAGCTGTGCACCGATCGCCTGGTCGTGCGCCTGGCGCGTCCCGGGATGCAGGCCGCCATGGCGAGCTTCCTCGAGGAGAATTTCGCGGGCCATCTCGATCGGTGGTCGCCGCCCGCATCGCCGTCGTTCTTCACGGAGGGCTTCTGGCGCGAGCGCCTCGAGCTCGCGGTCGAGGAGTTTCAGGCGGGGCGCTCGGCGCGCTTCGTGGTGCAGGAGAGCGCCGGCTTCGCTCCCCTGGGCGCGCCGATCATCGGCACCTGCAACTACACGAACGTCGTGCGCGGCCCGTTTCTCGCCTGCAGCCTGGGCTACCAGGTGGCGCGGTCGCACCAAGGGCACGGGTTCATGTCGGAAGCCCTGCGCGCGACCAACGCGTTCGTGTTCGACAAGCTGAGGCTGCATCGAATCATGGCGAGCTACCGCCCCGAGAACGAGAGGAGCGCGAGGCTGCTCGAGCGCCTGGGCTTCGCGCGCGAAGGGCTCGCGCGCGACTTTCTCTTCATCGACGGGGCCTGGCGCGACCACGTGCTCACCGCGCTGGTGAATCCGGCCTTCCCGGTCGAGTGGATCGAGCCCGCGGGACGGGAGACCTAGGGAAGGTCTGATTTATTCCCGGGGTGTGCGACGGGTCGATTTCGGTGACGGCTCCAGGCGCCGAGTCCGACGCAAGGTAGGTCACCTTGGAAGGACGAGCAACGACGAAGCGGCCCGAAATCGCCCGTCCCTGCAGCTCGCAAGGGATTGATGCACCTGGCACGTGGGTCACGGCAGATGCGGCGTCTCGCGTCGTTGGACGCCTTGCGAAGGTTGTCGACATTCGCCGCGCCGTCCGCCTAGCAGCCATCCGCATCTGCCGTAACGCACATCCCCGGGAATAAATCAGACCTTCCCTAGTCGTCTCCGGCAAGCAATAGCGCGAGGTCGGGAAGCTCGTGGCTCGCCGGGTGGAACGTGATCTCGCGGCAAATCCGGTGGAAGCGGGCGAACATCTCCTCAAGCGTGGCGCCTCCCAGGTTGAAGACTCCATAGCGGTAGCTGCCGAGCCATTTGATCTCGCGAGCGAGGTCGGCGCCGCGTTTCGGATACACCATCACGTGAGCATCCGGGTGGCGTGTCTGGAGCGCCTGGATCTCCGCCGCTGAGGGCCAGCGCGCGAGCCCCTCGCCGCTAAGGTCGCGCAGGACGAAGCTCGCGGCATGGCCCTGGCGCCCTGCGCGCCGGGCGATCGCGGGCTCTTCCCCGCAATCGAGGGCGAGCAGCGCGTCGAAGAGGCTGTAGCCGTCGACGCGCTCGAAGAGGTCGTAGAACTGGCCCGCCGCGCGCGGATTGATCTCGATGACGGAAAGGCGCCCGCTGCCCGGGTCGATGCGCATCTCGACGTTGAACATGCCGTGCGCGAAGCCCATGCCCTCGATGAGGCGTGTGGCCAGCGCGTCCACGCGGGCGATGTCCTCGGACGGCAGCGACGACGGATACTGGAAGCGCTGGAACTGGTCGGTCCCGGGATACATCACGGAATCGACCGTGCCGAGCATCGTGACTTTCCCGTGCCGCGCGAAGCCGTTCGCGGTCACCTGCCGGCCGCGCGCCACTTCCTCGCACACCATGCTGTACGGATCCTCCGTTAACGTCGAATGCGTCCGCATCACGTCGGCGAAGGGGCGCACCAGGCGCTCGATGATGGCGCGCTCGAACCATCCGAAGCGCGTGTGCCGGTAGAGGTCCTCGAACGAATCGACGCGCCGCGCCAGCACCGAGAAGGCGGCCTTCGCGGGCTTGATGTAGAAGGGAAAGGCCATCGGCACTTCGTCGGCGCGCTCGAAGCCGCGGCGCACGAGGCCGAAGCGGGGATTGGATTCCGGCGCGATGCGCTGGAAGGCCTCGCGCGCGTAGTACTTGTGCTGGATGGCGAGGACTGCGGCGAGCGGCGTGCACGGCAGCCCCAGGCGGCTCGCGATGAGCGATGCGAGGAAGGGGCCGAATTGCTCGTCGGAGGTGACGACCGCCGCGAGGCGCCGCGAACGGTAGCGGCGCACCATGCGCTCGACGAACGCGAGCGCGTCGAAAGTGAAGAGCCTCGCGTTGTCGGGAAAGCTGAAGAGGTCGAACCCCTCGAAGTGGAACTCGTAACGCGCCGAATGACGCGGGTCGCGCGCCGCGGCGCGGTCCCATTCGTCGGGAAAGAGGATCAGGACATTTTTCTTCATGTCCCGGATTTTACGCAGGCGGGGTCCGGGCGGATGCAACAGTTCATGACAGGGCGTCGGCCCATATGTTGGCCGCCCAGTTCATGGCGTACGAGCCTTCCAGCTCGTTCATCGCGGCGGAGACGCCCCCGGAGCCCGGCACGGCCTTCATGGTGCGCTCGCCCAGGTCGTACTTGTGCACCGAAGCCACATGGATCGCGAGCCGGTCCGAGACCATGCTGTAGCACGTGTTCACGAGAGTCGGGGACGGATTGGGAGCCTCCCCCGCCGCGAGCGCAATGATCGCCGCCGCGCAGACCTTGCCCTGGGCGTTGGCCATCGTGCCGGACTTCGGCATGGCGGGGGCGGGCTGAAGGGAGTCGCCCAGCAGGTGGACGCCGGCGGCGGCCCTCGATTCGTAAGTGAGCCAGTCGACCTCGCACCAGCGCTGGTTCACCGTGATGAACGGCGCGGCGATGTTGCCGGCTTTCATGGGCGGAAGCACGTTCAGCACATCGCCACGCTCGTCGCCGAATTCGAGCTTCACCGCCGAGCCGCGCACGTCGACGTCGACCGCCTTGCTGTTGGGCCGGTACTCGATCATCCCGCGGTAGAGCTCGCTCCAGGCCCTCTTGAAGAGAGCTCCCTTGGACGTCACGTCGGGATTGGCATCGAGGATGAGGACCTTGGAGCGCGGCTTGCGCGCCTTGAAGTAGGCCGCCACCTGGCAGGCGCGCTCGTACGGCCCCGGAGGACATCGATAAGGGGTCTCGGGGATGGAGATCACGAAGACCCCACCGTCCGGCATCGCTTCGAGCTGGGCGCGCAATGCCGCCGTCTGCGGACCCGCCTTCCACGCGTGCAGCACGCGCGAGCGCGCCTCGGCGTCCGCCATCGCGGGGAGCGCCTCCCAGATGAAATCGACGCCGGGCGCGACGATCACGCGGTCGAAACCGACCGGGTCGCCGCGCGCGAGCCTCACCTGCCTCCTCTCGACGTCGATCGCGGTCGCGCTGTCGCGCACCACGCGCACGCCGTGGCGCTCGAGGCCCGAATAGGGAGTCGTGATGTCCGCCATGGTCTTGAATCCGCCGAGCACCATGTTGGAGAGCGGGCACGAGACGAACGCCTCGTTGGGCTCGATCAGCACGACATCGATGGCGCTCCCCCACATGCGCAGGTAACGCGCCGCGGTCGCCCCGCCATATCCTGCGCCCACGACCGCAACGCGCGAGCGCGTGGCGCCGGCGGAAATCGACGCGCAACCCGGAAGGCCCGCGGCGAGGCCCGCGGCCGCGCCGATGAGGAAGTCCCTGCGGCGGATCGCCATGGGGCCCCTAGCGCGCCTGCATGGCGAAGTAGGTGCCCAGGGCGTCGAGCTCGGAGTCGCCGTATGCCCTGGCGATCTGCTGCATCACGGTCGAATCGCGCTTGCCATCCTTGAAGGCTTTCATCCGCTCGGCCACGTCCTTGCGGCCGGCGAGCGGGGCGACGCTGGATCCGCGGACCGGCCGCCCGAAGGCGCCATGGCAGGGCGCGCAGTTCGCCGCCATCGAGCGCACGCCGTTCTCGCCGAGGCTCGGCGCGGCGAAGACGGGTGCGGCCTGCTGCGCGGCCGCGGCGCCGAGGAAGGCCTGTGAGAGGGCCGCGGCAGCGACGAACGCGGCACGCCTTGTCATGGAGAAGAACCTCGGTTCGTTGGGGTGCCCGGGGAGGATAGCGCACGCCTTCGCGCAAACAAAACGCCCGCCGGAAGGGCGGGCGTCCTGGGTCCGTCGTGGTGCACGCGTCAGGCCGACTCGACCGGCTCGGGGGGCTGCTGCGCGGATTGCGCGATGTCGAGCTTCACCTGCCCTGCCTCGTCCAGGTCGATCGTCACGCGGCCGCCATTGGCAAGCTTGCCAAAGAGGAGCTCGTCGGCGAGCGCACGGCGGATCGTGTCCTGGATGAGCCGCCCCATGGGGCGCGCGCCCATCTGCGGATCGAAGCCGTTCTTCGCCAGGTACTTCTTGAGGCTCTCGGTGAAGAGCGCCTCGACCTTCTTCTCGGCGAGCTGCGCCTCGAGCTGCATGAGGAACTTGTCGACGACCCGCAGGATGATCTGCTCGTCGAGCGCGGCGAACGACACGACGGCATCCAGCCGGTTCCTGAATTCCGGCGTGAAGAGGCGCTTGATCTCGCCCATCTCGTCGCCCGCGGCCCTGGAGTTCGAGAAGCCGATCACGTTCTTCGACAACCCTTCGGCGCCCGCGTTGGTGGTCATCACGATCACCACGTTGCGGAAATCCGCCTTGCGGCCGTTGTTGTCGGTGAGCGTGCCGTGGTCCATCACCTGCAGGAGGATGTTGAAGATGTCCGGATGAGCCTTCTCGATCTCGTCGAGGAGGAGCACCGAGTACGGATGCTTGGTGATGGCCTCCGTGAGGAGCCCGCCCTGGTCGAAGCCGACGTAGCCGGGAGGCGCGCCGATGAGGCGCGACACCGCGTGGCGCTCCATGTACTCCGACATATCGAAGCGGATGAGCTCCACGCCCATGATGAAGGCGAGCTGCTTCGCGACTTCCGTCTTGCCCACGCCGGTGGGGCCCGAGAAGAGGAAGCTGCCGACGGGCTTGGTCGGGTTGCCCAGGCCGCTTCGCGCCATCTTGATGGCCGCCGAGAGCGCGTCGATCGCCTTGTCCTGCCCGAACACCACGGCCTTGAGGTCGCGGTCGAGGTTCTTCAGCGCCGAGCGGTCGTCGTTGGAGACGGTGCGGGCGGGCACGCGCGCGATCTTGGAGACGATCTCCTCGATCTCGGGCTTGCCGATCACCTTCTTCTGCTTCGACTTCGGCAGGATTCGCTGCAGCGCGCCCGCCTCGTCGATCACGTCGATCGCCTTGTCGGGAAGGTGGCGGTCGTTGATGTAGCGCGCGGAGAGCTCGGCCGCGGTGGTGAGCGCGTTGGCCGTGTACTTCACGCCGTGGTGCAGCTCGAAGCGCGACTTGAGGCCCCGCAGGATCTCCACGGTCTCCTGGATCGAGGGCTCGTTCACGTCGACCTTCTGGAAGCGCCGCGACAGGGCGTGATCCTTCTCGAAGATGCCGCGGAATTCCTGGTACGTCGTGGCGCCGATGCACTTCAGGGCGCCCGAGGAGAGCGCCGGCTTCAGCAGGTTCGACGCGTCGAGCGTTCCGCCCGAGGCGCTGCCCGCGCCGATCAGCGTGTGGATCTCGTCGATGAAGAGGATCGCGTTCGGATTATCGATCAGCTGCTTGAGCACCGCCTTCAGGCGCTGCTCGAAGTCGCCGCGATACTTCGTGCCGGCAAGGAGCGCGCCCATGTCCAGCGCGTAGACCTGGCCCTTGGCGAGGATCTCCGGCACCTGGGCGTCCACGATGCGCTTGGCAAGGCCCTCGGCGATCGCGGTCTTGCCCACGCCCGCCTCGCCCACGAGGAGGGGATTGTTCTTGCGGCGGCGGCAGAGGATCTGGACCACGCGCTCGAGCTCGGACTCGCGGCCGATGAGCGGGTCGATCTTGCCGTCGATGGCGAGCTGGTTCAGGTTCTGCGTGAAGCTCTCGAGGGCGCCTCCGGTCTGCGCCTCCGGCGCCTCGGCTTCGCTCTCGCCTTCCTCGCGCCCCTGGCCCGGCGCCTGCGGCGCCTTGGTGATGCCGTGCGAGATGTAGTTCACGACGTCCAGCCGCGAGACCCCCTGCTGGTGGAGGAAATACACCGCGTGGGAGTCCTTCTCGCCGTAGATGGCCACCAGCACGTTCGCGCCGGTCACTTCCTTCTTGCCCGAGGACTGGACGTGCAGGATGGCGCGCTGGATGACGCGCTGGAACCCGAGCGTGGGCTGGGTATCGACCTCACCCGTCCCGGCCACGGTCGGCGTGTGCTGCATCACGAAATCCGAGAGCGCCTTTTTCAGCTCGTCGATCTTCGCGGCGCAGGCCTTCAGCACCTCGGAGGCGGACGGGTTGTCGCAGAGCGCGAGCAGCAGGTGCTCCACGGTGATGAACTCGTGGCGCTTCTGGCGGGCCTCGACGAAGGCCATGTGCAGACTGACTTCCAACTCCTGGGCGATCATGTTTCCTCCATCGCGCATTGCAGCGGATGCTGGTGTTCGCGCGAATATGCGGTTACTTGTTCCACTTTGCTCGATGCGACGTCCTTGGGATAGATCCCGCAGACGCCTCTCCCCTCAGTATGGACTTTGAGCATGATCTGGGTGGCGCGTTCCCGTGGCAGGGCGAAGAAGACCTGCAGCACCTCGACGACGAATTCCATGGGAGTGTAATCGTCGTTGTACATGACCACCTGGAACATCGGCGGTGGCTTGACCTGCGTCTCGCTCGGCTTGAGGACTGTGGAGCCGTCGGGTTTATCGGCCATGGCAGCGCGGGCGGGAGGAACTTCGATCGGGGCACAACCTCCGGATACCTTTCGGGAGTGGAACTCAACCAATGGCTAATATGGACAAGCGGACGGGCTTTTTCAAGCCCTTCAAGCGGTTGTGAGCGCGGATCCGGCCCCAGGTTCGGTTCGCGGCCGCTTTATTTCCCTATGGCTGGCGGTATTGACACTCCCGGGGACGGCGGGTAAAAAGCGCGTTGGAGTTTGGTTTCAAGGATTCTGCATCGCCTCCTGTCAGACGAGCGGGCCCTCGATCCGAACGATGTGCGGGACTCCACCCGTTTAACAAGAGGCATGTAATCGAATGGCAACCGGAACTGTGAAGTGGTTCAATGACGCGAAGGGTTACGGGTTCATCACGCCCGACGACGGCAGCGAAGACCTCTTCGCGCACTTCTCGGCCATCCAAATGCAGGGCTTCAAGACCCTCAAGGAAGGCCAGAAGGTTTCTTTCGACGTCACGCAAGGGCCCAAAGGCAAGCAGGCGTCGAACATCCAGAACGCATAGGGAGCGGTATTTAGAGGCAGAAAGCCCCCGGGTCTTCCGGGGGCTTTTTTCTTTTCGGCGTTCGCCTTCTTCCGTCGGCGGCGCCATCCCTCGAACTCTTGGGATGAAGGTCGAGCCGGGGTTGCCCCGCTGATCGAGGAATCGGCGCCGCCCGAGGATTTCGAGCGCAATGGGTAGAAGCGAGATCTCTTCCCTTTGAAACGACCTCGATGCCCCGGCTCGGCCTTCATCCCAAGAGTTCGAGGGATGGCTCTGCGTGTCCGAGCACGCGGCGCCGCCGAAGGAGCCACCGTTGCACCGGGGCCTTTCGAGCCTCATTGAAGTGTTGGGGTGAAGCTCGAGAGGCGCGCGTCACCACACGTCGATTCGGGAGAAGCCGCCGCCAGTTCGAGCGCAATCTTTGCGGCGAGATCCGCTCCCCTATCCAGGAACGAGCGCGCCGGCTCGAGCTCCACCCCCACTTCGATGAGGCGATAGCCCCCAGCGCGTTGGGTCACTGCATGCGGCGTTTGAGCTCGGCGTCGACGGCATCCATGAATTCTTCCGTGGTGAGGAAGGGATGGTCCGGCCGGATGAGGATCGCGAGGTCCTTGGTCATCTTTCCGGATTCGACGGTGTCCACGCATACCTTCTCGAGGGTCTCCGCGAACTTCACCACGTCCGGGGTGGCGTCCATCTTCCCGCGGTAGATGAGCCCCCGGGTCCATGCGTAGATCGAGGCGATCGGGTTGGTCGAGGTGGGCTTGCCCTGCTGGTGCAGGCGATAGTGGCGGGTAACCGTGCCGTGCGCCGCCTCGGCCTCCACGGTCTTGCCGTCCGGCGTGGTGAGCACCGAGGTCATGAGCCCGAGCGAGCCGTAGCCTTGCGCGACGGTGTCCGACTGGACGTCGCCGTCGTAGTTCTTGCATGCCCAGAGGTAGCCGCCGTTCCACTTGAGGTTGGAGGCGACCATGTCGTCGATGAGGCGGTGCTCATAGGTGAGGCCCGCCGCCTCGAATTTCGCGCGGAACTCCGCGTCGTAGATCTCCTGGAAGAGGATCATGAAGCGCCCGTCGTAAACCTTGAGGATGGTGTTCTTCGTCGAAAGGTAGACTGGGTACTTGCGCCCGAGCGCATAGTTGAAGCAGGCGCGCGCGAATCCCTTGATGGAATCATCGAGGTTGTACATCGCCATCGAGATGCCGGCCCCGGGGGCCTGAAAGACCTCCTTCTCGATCACCGGGCCGCCGGCCTTCGGCGTGAAGCTCATCCTCAGCGTGCCGGGGCCGTCGAACTTGATCTCGGTGGCCTTGTACTGGTCGCCGAAGCCGTGGCGCGCGACGACCACGGGCTTGTTCCAGTGCGGGATGAGGCGCGGCACGTTCTGGCAGATGATGGGCTCGCGGAAGATGGTGCCGTCGAGAATGTTGCGGATGGTGCCGTTCGGGCTCTTCCACATCTGCTTCAGGCCGAACTCCTTCACGCGGCCCTCGTCGGGCGTGATGGTCGCGCACTTCACGGCGACGCCGTATTGCCTGGTGGCGTTGGCGGCTTCGATCGTCACCTGGTCGTTGGTGGCATCGCGGTGCTCGACGCCCAGGTCGAAGTACTTGAGGTCGACGTCGAGGTAAGGGAGGATCAGCTTCTCGCGGATCTTGTGCCAGATGATGCGCGTCATCTCGTCGCCGTCCATCTCGACGACGGGGTTCTTCACCTTGATCTTGGCCATTCCTCGCACCTCCGCGTTGTCTTTTCGCTGCAGAATCAAAAATTATAGCAAAGCGACTCGTCCCGATTGGCCCCATGCCGCGCGTCATCCTCTTCAACAAGCCCTACGGAGTCATCTGCCAGTTCAGCCCGAGCGGGGGCAAGCCCACGCTCAAGGACTTCGTGGCGGTTGCGCGCGTGTACCCGGCGGGGCGCCTGGACACCGACAGCGAGGGGCTGCTCGTCCTCACCGACGACGGCGCCCTCCAGGCCCGCGTCACCGCCCCCCGCCACAAGCTCGAGAAGGGATACTGGGCCCAGGTCGAAGGCAATGCCTCCTCCGAGGCCCTGGCGGCCCTTCGGAGCGGCGTGGAGCTGAACGATGGGGGTACCCTGCCCGCCTCGGCCCGCGCCATCGCCAGGCCCGCGAAGCTGTGGGAACGCGATCCGCCGATCCGCGTGCGGCAAGCCATTCCCACCACATGGCTGGAGATCGGGATCACCGAAGGGCGCAACCGCCAGGTGCGGCGCATGACCGCGGCGGTGGGGCTGCCGACCTTGAGGCTGGTTCGCTTTCGCGTCGGCCCCTGGGACCTCGGCGACCTTGCGCCGGGGGCATGGCGGGAAGTCCCGGCGAAGCTCGCCTGAAACCCGGTTGCCGGCGCACGAAAGGCGTGCGTTCGAAAGGGCGGCTCGTGCGTGTCAACCCCGGTATAATGCGCGGCGTTAATGTTGGCGACGAGGCTGATTTCCAGCGCAGTCGAACATTGATCCCTTGTTAAACACCCTCCAGGAAAACATAACATCATGAAGAAGCTGTCCGCCCTGCTTGCCATGCTCTTCGCCACTGCATCGCTCGCCGTTTTCGCTCAAGCCACTCCCGCCACGCCCGCCAAGCCCGCGGAACCCGCCAAGCCCGCCGTCGCCCCCGCGAAGCCCGCGGCCCCGGCGATGAAGGCCGAGCCCGCGATGAAGGACGACATGAAGAAGGACGAGGCCAAGAAGAAGCCCGCCAAGAAGAAGGCCAAGAAGTCGGCCGACGCGAAGAAGGCCGACGCCCCCATGAAGTCCGAGATGAAGAAGGACGACATGAAGAAAGACGCGCCGAAGAAGTAACCCCGGCGTCTTCGCATGAGGGAAGGCGGGGCTTCGGCCCCGCCTTTCGCATTTCTGGAACCCTTAGAATCGCATAGCCATGAAAATCGTCGTCGGTCTTTCCGGGGGAGTCGACTCCGCCGTCGCGGCGCTCCTGCTGAAGCGCGCCGGTCACGACGTGATCGGCCTCTTCATGAAGAACTGGGAGGACGATGACGACGGCGAATACTGCTCGACGCGCGAGGACCTGGTCGACGCGGTGAGCGCCGCCGAAAGGATCGGCATCGAGGTCGAGGCGGTGAACTTCGCCGCGCAATACCGCGAGCGCGTGTTCGCGAGCTTCCTCGCCGAATACAAGGGCGGGCGCACGCCGAACCCCGATGTGCTCTGCAACGCCGAGATCAAGTTCAAGGCGTTCCTCGATCACGCGATCGAACTCGGCGCCGAGCGCATCGCCACCGGCCACTACGCCCGCGTCGAGGAGCGCGACGGCGGCTTCGCGCTGTTGAAGGGTGCGGATCCGGGCAAGGACCAGAGCTATTTCCTGCATCGCCTCAACCAGGCGCAGCTCGCGCGCACGCTTTTTCCCGTGGGCCACCTCCTGAAGACCGAGGTGCGGCGCATCGCGCGCGACGCCGGCCTTCCCAACCATGCCAAGCGCGATTCGACGGGCATCTGCTTCATCGGCGAGCGCCCGTTCCGGGAGTTCCTTTCGCGCTACCTGCCGCGTGCGCCGGGACCGATGGTCACCCCGGACGGGAAGAACGTGGGAGAGCACGAAGGGCTCATGTATTACACGATCGGCCAGCGCCAGGGCCTGGGCATCGGCGGGCGGCGCGACGGCGCCGCCGATCCCTGGTACGTCGCCGCGAAGGACATCGCGAGCAATACGCTCACCGTCGTGCAGGGGCACGACCACGCGCTCCTCCTGCGCACGAGTCTTGCAGCGGCGGACGCGAGCTGGGTGAGCGGCGCGCCGCCGCGGGAGGGCGAGGGGCTCGGCGCCAAGACGCGCTACCGCCAGGCCGATTCCTCCTGCTCGCTCAGGAACGCGGGCGGCGGCGGCTTCGAACTGGAGTTCGCGACGCCGCAGTGGGCGGTGACGTCCGGGCAGTCGGCGGTCCTCTATCGAGGCGACGCCTGCCTCGGCGGCGGGGTGATCGCCTAGCCTTGCGGGCGCGTCGAGGCGAACGAGGCGCGGCTCTCCAGGTTCTCTGCCCACGAGCGAAGCCCCGCGTCGTCGCGCCAGCGATACTCCGGGAGGCGGAATTCAAGCCACAGGAGCGCGCAGCCACAGGCGATATCGCCCAGCGTCATGCGGGGCGCGCCCGAGGCGGGCCTGGCGGCCACGGACCTGGCGAGCGCCGCGATGCCCGCGTTCACCTTGTCGCCCTGGCGCGCGATCCAGGCGGGATCCTGGCGCGCGGCCTCGCGCTTCTTCTCGAGGAAGATCGCCACGCCGGCTTCGCCGATGCCGTCGCCCAGCGCCTCGTCGCGGCGCACGCGCACGCGCTCGGGCAGCGCCGACGGGATGAAATTCACGCCCGGGAGCGAGTCGACGTACTCCGCGATCACCTGGGAGTCGTACAGGCACTCGCCCTCGTCGAGCACGAGTGCGGGGACCTTGTTCAGGGGGTTGTACTTCTGCACCTTGGAGTCGGGGCTCCAGACGTTCTCTTCGACGAAGTCGTAGGGCAGCTGCTTCTCCGCGAGCAGCACGCGGATCTTGCGGACGAAGGGCGACGTGCGCGAGCCGACGAGCTTCATTGATCCTCCACGGGAGAGCGGCGAAGTATACCAGCGGGTGGTAAGATTTCGCCCGCATGTCCTCGCAACTCACCGCCCTTTCGCCCCTCGACGGGCGCTACGCCTCCAAGACCCGCGCGCTGCAGGATCACTTCAGCGAGCTCGCGCTCATTCGCGAGCGCGTGGCGATCGAAATCGCCTGGCTCGGCGCGCTCGCCGCGGACGAGTCCTTCACCGCGCTCGCCCCGTTCTCGGCCGCCACCGCCGCGGAGATGAAGCGTGTCGCGGAGGGCTTTGGCCTCGCCGAGGCCGAGCGCGTGAAGGCGATCGAGGCCACCACCAACCACGACGTGAAGGCGGTCGAGTACTGGCTGCGCGAGCGCTTCGCGGGCAACTCCGAGGTGAGCGCGGCCGCCGAATTCATCCACTTCGCGTGCACCTCCGAGGACATCAACAACCTCGCGCACGCGCGCATGCTGAAGGGCGGGCGCGACGCGGTGCTGCTGCCCGCGATCGACCGGATCGTGGCGCGCCTGGACGCGCTCGCACGCGAGCATGCGGATCTCGCCATGCTGTCGCGCACCCACGGCCAGCCCGCAACGCCCACCACGCTCGGCAAAGAAATGGCGAACGTCGCTCACCGCCTGAGGCGCGCGCGCGCGAAGCTCGCCGCCGTCGAGATGCTGGGGAAGCTGAACGGCGCCACCGGCAACTTCAACGCGCATGTGGCCGCCGCGCCGGGCGTGGACTGGCCGCGCCTCGCCGAGCGCTTCGTGACGAGCCTGGGGATCGCCTACAACCCGCTCACCATCCAGATCGAGCCGCACGACGCGCTCGCCGAGGCGTTCGACGCCGCCGCGCGCCTCAACACGATCCTCATCGACCTCGACCGCGACGTCTGGGGCTACATCTCGCTCGGTTATTTCAAGCAGAAGGTGAAGGCGGGCGAGGTCGGCTCGTCGACGATGCCGCACAAGGTGAACCCGATCGATTTCGAGAATTCGGAAGGTAACCTCGGGCTCGCCAACGCGCTCCTTCGCCACCTTTCGGAGAAGCTTCCCATCTCGCGCTGGCAGCGCGACCTCACCGACTCCACGGTGCTGCGCAACGTGGGCGTCGCGTTCGGCTATTGCCTGCTCGCCTACGACTCGTGCCTGCGCGGCCTCGACAAGCTCGAAGCCAACCCCGCGCGCATCGCCGCCGACCTCGACGACAATTGGGACGTCCTCGCCGAGGCGGTGCAGACGGTGATGCGCGCGCATCGCATCGAGGGCTCCTACGAGAAGCTGAAGGAGCTCACCCGCGGCAAGGGCGGCATCGTGCGCGAGGACCTGCATGCCTTCGTGAAAGCGCTGCCGCTTCCGCCGGAGGTGCGCCAAAGGCTCCTCGCGCTCACGCCGTCCACTTACCTCGGTCTCGCCGCCCGACTCGCCCGCGCGCATTGACCGGCGGCGCCGCGCGCTATGATGGCCATCAAACGCCGACGCGCATGATCCGCGACCCCGCCGCCACCGAGCTTGCCCCACCCGGACGACTGGAAGCCATTCCGGCCCGCTGGTCGACGCCCCGTGGCAGCGCGCTCGCGCTCGCCGATGCGCGCGGCGAATGGACCTGGAGGGAGCTCGAGCACGGCAGGAAGCAGCTTGCCGAGCTGCTCCTCACGCTCGGCATCCGCGCCGGCGACCGCGTGATGGTGGTGGGCGAGAACGGCGCGACGCTGGTCGCGCTCCTCTTCGCGATCTGGTCGGTGAACGCGTGGGCGGTCAACGTGAATGCCCGCCTTTCGCCGCGCGAGATCGACGCGGTGCGCACGCACTGCGGGGCGCGGCGCATCCTCTTCCTGGGCGACGATTCCCCCGATGCGCGCCACCACGCCGAGCGCGTGCAGGCGACGCGCCTGTCGCTCGGGCGCTGGGGCACGATCAGCGTGAGCGCCATGGACGAGCGCTGCACGCCCGAGCCCGTGGAAGGAAAGCCCGCGCGCGACGTCGCCGCTCTCCTGTACACCACGGGGACGACCGGGGAACCCAAGGGGGTGATGCTCACGCACGCGAACCTCCTCTTCATCGCGCGCGTGTCCGCGGAGCTGCGCGCCATCACTCCGGAGGATCGGGTCTACGGGCTGCTGCCCATCTCGCACGTCTACGGCCTCGCCTCGGTGTGCCTGGGGACGTTGCGCGCCGGGGCGAGCCTGCACCTGCAGCCGCGCTTCGCGCCGGCCGCCACGGCCGAGTTCCTCGCCGCCAGGTCGATCACGGTGTGCCAGGGCGTTCCGGCGATGTACGCGAAGCTCCTCGAGCACCTGAAGACGCGCGGCACCCGTTTCTCGGCGCCCTCCCTTCGCTTCCTTTACGCCGGCGGCTCGCCGCTCGCGCCCGCCCTCAAGCGCGAGGTCGAGGCGGCATTCAAGCTCACGCTGCACAACGGGTACGGGCTCACCGAGGCCTCGCCCACCATCACGCAGACGCGCCCCGGGGAGCCGCGCAGCGATTGCTCCGTCGGCCGCGCCCTGCCTGGCGTCGAGGTGCGCATCGTCGGTCCCGACGGCAACGACGTGAGCGCGGGCGAGCCCGGCGAGCTCTGGGCTCGCGGGCCCAACGTCATGAAGGGCTACTACCGCGCGCCGGAAGCGACCGCTGCGACGATGCGACCCGGCGGATGGCTCGCCACCGGCGACCTCGCGCGCCAGGGCGCCGACGGCGCGTACTTCATCGAGGGCCGCCTGAAGGAGCTCATCATCCGCTCCGGCTTCAACGTGTTCCCCGTCGAGGTCGAGGCGGTCCTCAATTCGCATCCCGACGTCACGCAATCGGCGGTCGTGGGACGACCTGTGGACGGCGACGAGGAAGTGGTCGCGTTCGTCGAGCTCGTGGCAGGTTCGCAGGCAACCCCCGACATGCTCGCCGAGTGGGCCGCGGCTTCGCTCGCGCCGTACAAGCGCCCGGCGGAGGTGATCGTCCTCGCAACCCTTCCCCATGCCGCCAACGGCAAGGTGCTGAAAGGGCGGCTCGCGCAGATGGCGCGCGAGCGCGGGACCTGAAGGACCTACTCGTTCGCGGCGATGGCGCCGATGTCGCCGCCCATCTCGCCGCCCTCCTGCACCAGCATCTTGCCGTAGCGGATCTTGCCGGACACGCGTCCGCTCGCGTGGATCACGAGCTTCTTCCTCGCCGTCATCTCGCCCTTGAAGTCGCCGCGGACCTCGGCCACGTCGACGTCCACCTTGCCGATGAAGGCGCCGTTCTCGGCGATCTGGATGGCGCGGCTCACCATGGTCGCTTCGACGCGGCCCTCGACCACCAGCGTGTCGCAATCGTCGATCTCGACGCCCTTCAGCTTGATGTTGGGGCCGACGATGAGCTTGGAGCCGCCGGGCTCTTCGGCGCGCGCGGCGATCGACTCCGGCGCGGGGGCCGGTGTGGCGGGTCTTGCGGCGGCGGGCACGCTCGCGGCTACGGGCGCGTGCTGCGGCGACGAAGGCGTGGCCGCGGCGTCACGCAAAGGGCGCGGCGCGTCGCGCCGGGCGAAGAGATTGTCTGCATATTTCATCGTTGGACCTTTTCCCTTGGGTTGAACATCGGGGAAGTCCCACTCACGATTCGTGCCAAGGGCCGCCGACGTTGCGCATCCTCCTCTGTAGATCGGGCGTGCGCCGCACGAAGGCGTGGCTCGCCCGCGACGCATTTCGTCGTCCGAGGGCTACAGCTTTCGCAGCGCGCCGCGCAACTCCATGTTTCGAAGGCCGAACGCGTGTCGCCGCGCGCCGACTTCAGATCATCTCGAGCGGCCGTTTGCGCCGCGGCGCGGGAAACGCGCGCTCGAGCGCTTCGAGCGCGCCGTCGTCGAGCTGCAGATCGGCCGCGGCGCGGTTGGCGCGGACATGCTCGAGCGTCGCGGCCTTCGGGATCGCGGCTACGTTGGGGTTGCGCAGGAGCCATGCGACGGCGACTTCTCCGGTGCTCACGCCGAGCCGCGTGGCGACCGCGTCGAGCGCCGGGTGGCGCGCGAGCCGGCCCTCGTCGAGCGGCGAATACGCCATGAGCGCGATGCGGCGCGCGGCGCACCATGGAGCGAGGTCGAACTCCGCGCCGCGGCGCGCGAGGTTGTAGAGCACCTGGTTGGCGGCCACGCGTTCGCCCTGGGGAACCGCGAGGAGATCTTGCATGTCCGCGACGTCGAAGTTGGAGACTCCCCAGCGGCGGATCTTGCCCGCCCTCACCAGCTCCTCCAGCGTCGCGACGGTCTCTTCGAGCGGCACCGGACCGCGCCAATGCAGCAGATAGAGATCGAGGGCATCGATCCCCAGCTGGCGCAGCGACGCGTCGCAGGCCGCCAGCAGCTTCAGCCGCGAGGCATGGTGCGGATAGAACTTGCTCACCACGAAGACCGCGTCGCGCCGGCCGCGGATCGCTTCCCCCACCACGCCCTCGGCGCCGCCGTCCCCGTACATCTCCGCGGTATCGACGAGGTTCATGCCGAGGTCGAGCCCCAGGCGCAGCGCGGCGAGCTCCGCGGCCCGGCTGCCCTTGCGCTCGCCCATGTGCCACGTGCCCATCCCGAGCCTGGGCAGGGCCGCGCCATCGCCGAGGTCGCAGGGCGCGATCATGCTTACCTCACAGCGTCCCGGTCGCCACCGCCTCGTCGCCGTATTGCGGGTTCATGCGCTGGGTCTTGGCGGCCATCTTGTTCAGCGCGCTCATGTACGCCTTGGCCGATGCCACCACGATGTCGGTGTCGGAGCCCATTCCGTTCACGATGCGCCCGTTCTTGGAGAGGCGCACCGTCACCTCACCCTGCGAGTCGGTGCCCTCGGTCACGTTGTTCACCGAATAGAGCAGCAGGTCGGTGCCGCTCTGCACCATGCTCTCGATCGCCTTGAAGGTCGCGTCGACGATCCCGCCGCCGCGCGCCTCGGCACGCATCTCGCGGCCCGCCTCGGACATGACGACGCGCGCAAACGGCTGCTCGCCGGTCTCGGAATACGCCGAGATCGACACCAGCTTGTAGCGCTCGGCTTCCGGCGTGACCGCCTCGTCGGACATGAGGGCCTGGATGTCCTCGTCGAAGATTTCGCGCTTCTTGTCGGCGAGCTCCTTGAAGCGCGCGAAGGCGGCGTTCAGCTGCTCCTCCGAGGCGAGCGCGATGCCGAGTTCCTGCAGGCGCGCCTTGAAGGCGCTCCTACCCGAGAGCTTGCCGAGCGTGAGGCGGTTCGCGCCCCAGCCCACGTCGCTCGCGCGCATGATCTCGTAGGTCTCGCGATGCTTGAGGACGCCGTCCTGGTGGATCCCGGACTCGTGCGCGAACGCGTTGGCGCCTACCACGGCCTTGTTTGGCTGCACCGGATAACCCGTGATCGTCGACACGAGCTTGCTGGCCGCCACGATCTGGGTCGCGTCGATGCCCGTGGTGCATGGGAAGATATCGGCGCGGGTCTTCACCGCCATGACGATCTCCTCGAGCGATGCGTTGCCGGCGCGCTCCCCGAGGCCGTTGATGGTGCACTCGACCTGCCGCGCCCCGGCCATCACCGCGGCGAGCGAGTTGGCGACCGCCATGCCGAGGTCGTTGTGGCAATGGGTGGACCAAACCGCCTTGTCGGCATTGGGCACGCGGCTCAAGAGGGTCTTGAAAACCTCACCCCAGAGCTCGGGCACGCTGTAGCCGACGGTGTCAGGGACGTTGATCGTCCTCGCGCCCGCGGCGATGGTCGCCTCGAAGATGCGGCACAGGAAATCCATGTCCGAGCGCACGGCGTCCTCGGCAGAGAACTCCACGTCGTCGGTGTATTCGCGCGCAAGCTTCACGGCGCGCACCGCGGCTTCGAGGACCGCCTCAGGCTGCATGCGCAGCTTGTGCTGCATGTGGATCGGGCTCGTTGCGATGAAAGTGTGGACGCGACCGCGGCGAGCGCCCTTCACCGCCTCTCCCGCGCGCCTCACGTCGTTGTCGTTGGCGCGGGCAAGCGAGCAGACGGTGGAATCCTTGACCGCCGCGGCGACCGCCCGGATCGCCTCGAAGTCGCCGGGGCTGGAGGCCGCGAACCCCGCCTCGATCACGTCGACGCGCAGGCGCTCGAGCTGCTTGCCGATGCGGACTTTCTCGTCCTTGGTCATGGCCGCGCCCGGGCTCTGCTCGCCGTCGCGCATCGTGGTGTCGAAAATGATCAACTGGTCCTTCATGGCTTTTCTCCGAATGCCGAATTACGGATGGACTATCCCGCTCCCGCGTTGCCGAAGCGGCCGGATGCTGCACGAATTGTGGGTTGGAGTTTTTAGCGCGCGGGGCGCAGCAGCAGGCCGAGCGCGAGCGCGCCGGCCGGGGGAAGGCGAGGGATCGAGGGGTCGCCGTTCGAATGCATGGATCGACTATAGCCGAGATTTCCCGGCCTTGGCAAACCGCCAGGCTCAGGGTTGCTGGGGCGCGAGCTCCTTGCTCGACTTGGCGCCGTGCCTGAGCAGGACCGCGGCGATGTCGTGGGCGCCGTGCTCCTCGGCGAGGTCGAGCGCCGTCATCCCCGACAGGTCGTGGACGTTGGGATCGGCGCCCGCCACGAGGAGGAGCTCGACGGCTTCCTGGAAGCCCATCTCGACCGCGAGGATGAGGGCGCACGCGCCGTTCTCGTCGCGCAGGTCGAGGCCCGCGCCGCGGGCCACCAGCAGCTCCGCTGCGGGAAGGTTGCCCTCCTCAACCGCGAACATGAGGAGCGTGCGCTTCGAGGACGACACGACGGAGTCCACCGGGGTCGCGACGAGCATTCGCGCGAGCGCGGTGAGGTTGCCCTCCTCGATCGCGTCGCGAATGTGCTGGTATTGCTTCTGGCTCGCCTCGGTGCGCCAGCGGTTCACCACCCACATCACGTATCCCGACGCGCCGTAGGCGAGCATGGCGCCCCAGAGGACGTGCGAGGGCTCGATCGAGATGAGCAGCAGGGCGAGCACCAGCGCGAGGACCACCGAGAAGGGCACGGCGCGGCGCAGGTTGATGTCCTTGCCGCTGTAGAACTTCACGTTGGAGACCATGGTGATGCCGGCGTAGATCGTGACCCCCGCCGCGAGCCAGCGCACCTCGCCGCCGCCCACGTGGTAATCGTTGAAGACCCAGATCATCCCCGCCACGAGCGCGGCGGCAGCCGGGCTGGGCAGCCCCTGGAACCAACGCTTGTCGGCCACCGAAAGCTGGGTGTTGAAGCGCGCCAGGCGAAGTGCCGCGCCCACGCAGTAGACGAAGGCGCCGATCCAGCCGATGCGCCCGAGGTCGCGCAGCGCCCACTCGTACATCACCAGGGCGGGCGCGGCGCCGAAGGAGACCATGTCGGCGAGGCTGTCGTACTCCGCGCCGAACGCCGACTGGGTGCGCGTAAGCCGGGCGACGCGCCCGTCGATGCTGTCCAGCACCATCGCGATGAAGATCGCGATCGCGGACTTCTCGAAGTCGTGGTTCATGCCCTGCACGATCGCGTAGAACCCGGCGAAGAGGTTGAGCGTCGTGAAGATGTTGGGCAGCAGGTAGATGCCGCGCTTCCTCATCGGCTCGAGCGCCCTGGCCCTGCGGTCGACGCGGCTCGCCACGGCGGGCACCCTACGGGCGGGCTAGCTCGGCGAGGACGGTCGCGCTCGCCTTCACGCTGTCTCCGAGCGCCACGCGCGGCTTCGAGCCCACCGGCAGGTACACGTCGACGCGCGAGCCGAAGCGGATGAAGCCGTATCGCTGGCCGCGCGCGAGTTGCTCTCCCGGCTTCACGTAGCACAGGATGCGCCGCGCGATGAGGCCCGCCACCTGCACGCACGAGATCTCCGTGCCGTCGGCGAGGCGCAGGATGAGGGCGTTCCTCTCGTTATCCGAGGAGGCCTTGTCCAGGGAGGCGTTCACGAAAAGCCCCTTCGCGTACTTCACCTCCTTCACGACCGCGTCCACCGGCGAGCGTTGCGAGTGCACGTTGAAGACGTTCATGAAGATGCTGATCTTCAGGGACTCGGCGTTGCGGTAGGGATCGAGCGCGTTGCCCACGACGATCACCTTGCCGTCCGCCGGGCACAGGACCAGGCCCTCGCCCTGCGGGATCTCCCGCGCGGGATCCCGGAAGAACTGCAGGATGAAGAAGTAGAGGATCCAGAAGGGGACCGACCACCATCCGCACCACCATGTGACCCCGATCGAGACCACGAGCGAGGCGCTCAGGTACGGCCACCCTTCCCTCGCGATGACCGGATGGGGATAGTTTTTCATCTCATGCCTCGTGCCTCGCGCCTAATTGCGCGAGGTGTCCACCAGCTTGTTCTTCTTGATCCACGGCATCATCGCGCGCAGCTTCTCGCCCACCTTCTCGATGTCGTGCTCGGCGAGGAGCCGCCGCTTGGCGTTGAGCGTGGGCGCCCCCGCGCGGTTCTCGAGGATGAAGTCGCGCGCGTACTCGCCCGACTGGATGCGCGCGAGGCACTCCTTCATCGCCTTCTTCGATTCTTCCCCGATCACCTTGGGCCCCGTCACGTATTCCCCGTACTCGGCGTTGTTCGAGATCGAGTAGTTCATGTTGGCGATGCCGCCCTCGTAGATGAGGTCGACGATGAGCTTGGTCTCGTGCAGGCACTCGAAGTACGCCATCTCCGGCGCGTAGCCCGCGTCGACCAGCGTTTCATAGCCCGCCTTGATGAGCTCGACGATGCCTCCGCACAGCACGGTCTGCTCACCGAAGAGGTCGGTCTCGGTCTCCTCGCGGAAGTTGGTCTCGATCACCCCGCCGCGGGTTCCGCCGATCGCCGCCGCGTAGGACAGGGCGAGGTCCTTCGCCTTGCCCGAGGCATTCTGGTGGATCGCGATGAGGGCCGGCACGCCGCCGCCCTGCGCGTAGGTCTGGCGCACCAGGTGGCCCGGGCCCTTGGGCGCGATCATCACCACGTCCAGGTCGGCGCGCGGCATGATCTGCCGGACATGGATGTTGAAGCCGTGCGCGAAGGCGAGCGTCGCCCCCTTCCTGATGTTCGGCTCGATGGAGTCCTTGTACACCTGCGCGTGGTTCTCGTCGGGCAGCAGGATCATCACGAAGTCCGCGCCCTTCACCGCCTCGCCGACTTCCTTCACGGCGATCTTCGCCTTCTTCACCTTTTCCCAGGAGGCCCCGCCCGGGCGCAGCCCGACGGTCACCTTCACGCCGGAGTCGGTGAGGTTCTGCGCGTGCGCGTGGCCCTGCGAGCCGTAGCCGATGATGGTGACCTTCTTGCCCTTGATGAGCGAAAGGTCAGCGTCCTTGTCGTAGTACACCTTCATTTCGTTTCCTTTGTGTAATGGCGCGGGGCTCGTGCCTCGCGCCTAGACCTTCAGCACCCACTCGCCGCGCCCGATCCCGGATACGCCCGTGCGAACGGTTTCGAGGATCGCGCTCGTGTCGAGCGCCTCCAGGAAGGCGTCGAGCTTCTCGGTGGTGCCGGTGAGCTCGATCGTGTAGGACTTGTCGGTGACGTCGATGATGCGCCCTCGGAAGATGTCCGCGGTGCGCTTGATTTCCTCGCGGTCCTTGCCGGCGGCGCGGACCTTCACGAGCATGAGCTCGCGCTCGATGTGCTTGCCCTCGGACAGGTCGACCACCTTCACCACGTCCACGAGCTTGTTCAGCTGCTTGGTGATCTGCTCGACGATCTCGTCGGAGCCGGTGGTGACGATCGTCATGCGCGACATCGTCGGGTCCTCGGTGGGCGCGACGGTGAGCGTCTCGATGTTGTAGCCGCGCGCGGAGAAAAGGCCCGCGACGCGCGAGAGCGCGCCGGCTTCGTTTTCGACCAGGATGGAAAGGATGTGGCGCATGGTCTTCTATTGTCATCCCGGCGAAGGCCGGGATCCAATTCCTTGGGCCCCGGCCTTCGCCGGGGTGACGCTTATAGTTCTTCGGAAAGTATCATCTCCGAGATGCCCTTGCCGCCGGGCACCATCGGGAAGACGTTCTCGGTCTGGTCGGTGATGAAGTCGAGGAAGACGAGGCGGTCCTTCATCGCGAACGCCTCCTTCAGCGCGCCCTCGATGTCGGCGGGCTTCTCGATCTTCATGCCGACGTGCCCGTAGGCCTCGGCCAGCTTCACGAAATCCGGCAGGGCGTCCATGTACGACTCGGCGTAGCGGTTGCCGTGGAAGAACTCCTGCCACTGCCTCACCATGCCCATGTAGCGGTTGTTCAGGTTCACGACCTTCACCGGCAGGTGGTATTGCTTGCAGGTGGAGAGCTCCTGGATGCACATCTGGATCGACGCTTCGCCCGTCACGCACGCCACGTCGGCGTTCGGGAAGGCGAGCTTCACGCCCATGGCGTAAGGCAGGCCCACGCCCATGGTGCCCAGGCCCCCGGAGTTGATCCAGCGCCGCGGCTTGTCGAAGCGGTAGAACTGCGCGGCCCACATCTGGTGCTGGCCCACGTCGGAGGTGATGTACGCGTCGCCCTTCGTCACCTCGTAGAGCTTCTCGATCACCATCTGCGGCTTGATGATCGCGGAGCCGCGGTCGTACTTGAGGCAATCCTTGGCGCGCCACGCGGCGATCTGCGCCCACCACGCGGCGAGCGCGGTCGCGTCGGGACGCGCCGGGGTGGCCTTGATCTGCGCGAGGAGCTCCGTGAGGACTTCCTTCACCCCGCCCACGATCGGCACGTCGACCTTCACGCGCTTGGAGATCGACGAAGGGTCCACGTCGATGTGGATGATCTTGCGCGTGGGGTTGCCCGCCGCGAAGTGCGTGGGGCTTCCGATCACGCGGTCGTCGAAGCGCGCGCCCACGGCGAGCAGCACGTCGCTCCCCTGCATGCCCATGTTGGCCTCGACCGTGCCGTGCATGCCGAGCATGCCGACGAACTGCTTGTCGTTGGCCGGGTAGGAGCCGAGCCCCATCAGGGTGTTGGTGACGGGAAAGCCGAGGGTGCGCACGAGCTGGGTCACTTCGGCCGACGCCTCGCCGAGGATCGCGCCGCCGCCCACGTAGATCATCGGGCGCCGGGCTTCCATCAAGAGGTGCAGTGCCTTCTTGATCTGGCCCGCGTGGCCCTTGGTCACGGGGTTGTACGAGCGCAGGCTGATCTTCTCGGGATAGTGGTAATGCGCGGTCTGGTTCGAGACGTCCTTGGGGATGTCGACCAGCACGGGTCCCGGACGCCCGGTCGTGGCGATATGGAACGCCTTCTTGATCGTGACCGCGAGCTGCGTCACGTCCTTCACGAGGAAGTTGTGCTTCACGCAGGGGCGCGTGATGCCGACCGTGTCGCATTCCTGGAAGGCGTCCTCGCCGATGGCGGCGGTGGGAACCTGCCCGGTGAGGACGACCAACGGGATCGAGTCCATGTACGCGGTGGCGATTCCCGTGACCGCGTTGGTCACGCCGGGGCCGCTGGTGACGAGCGCCACGCCGGGCTTGCCGGTGGCGCGTGCGTACCCATCGGCCGCGTGCAGCGCCCCCTGCTCGTGACGCACCAGGATGTGCTTCACGTTCTTCTGCTTGAAGATCGCGTCGTAGATCCAGAGAACCGCGCCGCCGGGATACCCGAATACGAACTCGACGCCTTCCTCCTGGAGGCAACGGATGACAATTTCCGCGCCGGTCAGGGTGGCGCCGGTTTCAGCCATCGGAGGGGGCTTCAGTTCCATGCTAAGGCCTTGTAAATCGAGAGGTTTCCGGGGGTGGACCTGAAACAATAGCGGCTGCCGGGGCCGTGGTCAAGCAAGAATGTTGCACTGCGACAGAGCGCTCGCCGCGGGCCGCGCCCGAGGAGGGTTTGCTACCATTCGGCGCAACCCACGCTTCGCCCCGGAACGGAGAAACCACCTGGCCACGCAGAAGGAGATGTCCGATTTCCTCGCCTCGGTGGAGCGGCGCGCCTTCAAGCAGTGCGTTTTCTCCGTCCATGAGGACCAGACGGCGCTCGACATCGTCCAGGACTCGATGATGAAGCTCGCCGAAAAGTACTCGACGAAGCCCGCCGGCGAGCTGCCCCTCCTCTTCTCGCGCATCCTGCAGAACTGCATCCGCGACCATTTTCGCCGGCAGAAGGTGCGCTCCACCTGGACCACGCTCCTTTCCAATCTCGGCCTGGGCGGCGAAGATGAGGACGGCGACCCGTTGGAAACTCTCGAGGTGGACGACCTCTCCAACATCCCCGCCTCGCCCGCGGATCGCCTCGAGCAATCGCAGGTGATGGGCGCGATCGAGGAAGCCGTAAAGGCGCTGCCGCGGCGTCAACGTGAAGCTTTCATGCTGCGTTACTGGGAAGAACTCGACGTGAGCGAAACAGCGAAAGCGATGGGATGCTCGGAAGGCAGCGTGAAAACACACTGCTCCCGGGCAACGCACGCTTTGGCGAAAGTCCTGAGAGCAAAAGGGATAACGCTATGAATGAAAAGGAATTTGCTTCGAAGCTGAAGCCCTGGCTGGATCGTTCGGCGGACGCGATCGGCGAAATGCAGGCCACACGCCTGAAGGCGGCGCGGCTGCGCGCCCTGGATGCCTGGCGCGAGCCCGTGCGGGTCCTGGGGCTCATCGCCGTGCCGGCGGGGACGGCGCAGACCATCCAGTACACCTTCGTGCAACGCGCGCTGCTCCTCCTGCCGATCGTCGCCCTGCTCGCGACGCTCGCGGTGAAGTCGATGCAGGAGACGGACGTTGGCGAGCTCGACGCGCAGCTCCTCACCCAGGAGCTCCCGCCGGAAGCGTTCGTCGACAAGGACTTCCGCGCGTGGCTCGGCAAGCAGCGCTGATCGTCGCCGGGCTAGCCCTGGCCCTCGGGCTGGCGGGGCCGGCACGCGCCTACGATCCGAAAACGCCGCAGACGCCCTGGTCGCAGCTCTCCGCCGAAGAGCGCCGCATCCTCGGCCCGGTCGCCTCCGATTGGGAGAGGCTTCCGGGCTTCCAGCAGCAGCGCCTCATCTCCTCGGCGCGGCGTTATCCATCGTTGCAGCCGATCCAGAAGGAGCGCTTCGAGGAGCGCATCCGGGAATGGGCTGCGATGACGCCCGAGCAACGCCGGGCGGCTCGCGAGACCTTCCAGGGACTGCGCAAGCTGCCTCCGGAACGCCAGCACGAGCTGCGCGAGCGCTGGCTGCGAGAGCGCAAGTCACGCGAAGTGGCCCCGCCGCAGCGCTCGGAAGAGTCGCGCGCAGGCATCCAGCGTCCCGGCGACGCGAGGTGACCCCATGAGGGCCGCGCGCGCGCCGTCGCTTGCCCGGCGGCTTGCCAGCGCGCTCTACGACCTTCTCCTGCTGCTGGCGCTCGCCTTCATCGCCGCATGGCCCTTCATCGCCTTCTTCGGCGATTCCACCCAAGGCTGGCGCCGGCATGTCCTGCAGGCCTGGATCCTCTTCGTGATCGGGGCCTACTTCGTCTGGTTCTGGACCCACGGCGGGCAGACGCTGCCGATGAAGACCTGGAGGATCCGTGTCGTCGCCGCCGACGGCGCCGCGCTCGGCATCCCACGCGCCATCCACCGCTATCTCGTCGCGCTCCTCGGCCTCGCGGCCCTCGGCCTGGGCTTTGCATGGGCTCTCTTCGACCGCGACCGCCAGTTCCTGCACGATCGCCTCGCGCGCACCGCCCTCATCGACGCCACAACCGGGGACAGACCTCGGTTATCGGCAGGCGATAACTGAGGTCTGTCCCCGGTTAGTCCCGGTTAGTCGGCGGCTATCGACGTTCGGCGCGCACGAGGAGCGCCGCGGCCACAAGCGCCGCGATGACCACGGGCGCGCCCGCGGAAAGGAGCGCGGGCCAGTCGTTCAGCAGGCCCACGTGCGCGAAAAGGCGCCCGGCGAAGTGGAACGAGAGCCCGATCAGGATCCCCATCACTATCTTCGCCCCGACGCCGCCCGAGCGCGCCGAGGTGAGCGCGAAGGGAATGGCGAGGATCATCATCACGACGGCCGCGGCGGGGTTGAAGATCTTGCTCCAGAACGCGATCTCGTAGCGCGTCGCCTGCTGCCGGTTTTCGCGCAGGTGCTCGATGTAGGCGCGCAGGTTCAAGGCCGACATGCGCTCCGGCACGATCTTCAGCACCGAGAGGATGTCGGGCGTGAGCACCGAGCTCCATGTCGCGCTGGGGAGCTTTTGCAGCACCGCGCGATCGCCCTCGAAGCGCGTGAGCTCGACGTTGGATAGCTCCCATTTGTTGGGACCCGCGTAGGTCCCCTTCTCCGCGCGGCTGATGGCGGTGAGCCGGAAGGCGGGGTCGAACTCGTAGATGCGCACGTTGAGGAGCTGCGTGTCGGCCGTCACGTCCTGGATGTTCACGAAGCTGCGGTCGTCCTTCACCCAGAACCCCGAGCGGAATTCGCGCGCCACGATCGAGCGCGTGGCCTTCAGGCGCAGGCCTTTCGCCGCCTCCTCCGTATAGGGCGTGATGAGCTCGCCGAAGGCAAGCGTCGCGAGCGCGATCGCGACGCCCGCCACGCCGACGTGCAGCGCGAGCTGCCGCAGCGACAGGCCCGAGGCGCGCATCACCGTGATCTCCGAATGCTCCGACATGCGCGCGAGCGCGAAGAGCGTGCCGATGAGGCCGGCGGCCGGCAGCAGCACGTAGGCATGGGAAGGCAGCGTGAGCGAGACATACGCGAGCATCGCGTTGATGCGATAGCTGCCGCGCCCCAGGTCGTCCAGCTCGCGGATGAGGTCGAAGAAGCCGAAGAGCGCGACCAGCGCCGCGAGGACGAGCAGGCTCGAGCCGAGGATCTCCCGCGTGAAATAGCGCAGCAGCACTCAGCGCGGCCCGTCGATCGTGGTATCCATGGATTTCCCGTCGTCCGCGGCTCCTCGCCGCTCGACCGATTGTGCCAACAAAAAGCCCCGCCGGGGACGCCGGCGGGGCCGCAAGGCAAGTCTTGCGATCAGTCGATGATGGTGCGGTCCTTGGTCTCGGGGATGAAGATCGTGCCGATCACGAAGGTCATGAGCGCGATCACGATGGGGTACCAGAGGCCATAGTAGATGTCGCCCGTCGCGGCCACCATCGCGAAGGCGGTGGTCGGCAGGAACCCGCCGAACCAGCCGTTGCCGATGTGATACGGCAGAGACATCGACGTGTAGCGGATGCGCGTCGGGAAGAGCTCCACCAGCATCGCCGCGATCGGCCCGTACACCATCGTCACGTACAGGACGAGGATGGAGAGGACCACCACCACCATCACGCGGTCGACCTGGGCCGGGTCGGCCTTCGGCGGGTAGCCGTGCTTCTTGATCGCCTCGCCGATCTGCTTGTTGAAGGCGCCATTCTTCGCCGTGAACTCGGGCCCCGCGAGCGAACGCCCGTCGAAGCTGGAGATCTCCTCGTTGCCCACCTTCACCTTGGCGACGGTGCCCGGGGGCGCCACGACGTTGGCATAGTTCACCGAGCTTCGTGCGAGGAAGCTCTTGGCGATGTCGCACGAGGTCACGAACTTCGAGGTTCCCACCGGGTTGAACTGGAAGGAGCACTCGTTCGGATCCGCGACGACCGTCACGGGCGCGGTGGCCAGCGCCTTCTCGAGCGCCGGGTTGGCGTAGTGCGTGAGCGCCTTGAACAGCGGAAAGTACGTGAGCGCCGCGATGAGGCAGCCGGCCATGATGATCGGCTTCCTGCCGATGCGGTCGGAGAGCGCGCCGAACACGATGAAGAACGGCGTGCCGATGGCGAGCGACACCGCGATCATGATGTTGGCGGTGGCGGCGTCCACCTTGAGGGTCTGCGTGAGGAAGAAGAGCGCGTAGAACTGCCCCGTGTACCAGACCACCGCCTGGCCGGCCGTGAGGCCGAGGAGGGCGAGGATCACGATCTTCAAGTTGCCCCAGCGCGCGAACGACTCGGTGAGCGGCGCCTTCGAGGTCTTGCCCTCGTCCTTCATCTTCTGGAAGAGCGGCGACTCGTTGAGCGAGAGCCGGATCCAGACCGAGATCGCGAGCAGGAACACCGAGAGCAGGAACGGGATGCGCCAGCCCCACTTCGCGAACTCGTCCTCGCCGAGCGTCGTGCGCGCGCCCAGGATCACGAGGAGCGACAGGAAAAGCCCGAGGGTAGCGGTGGTCTGGATCCACGCGGTGTGCGCGCCGCGCTTGCCCTGCGGAGCGTGCTCCGCGACATACGTGGCCGCTCCGCCGTATTCCCCGCCGAGCGCGAGGCCCTGCAGCAGCCGCAGGCCGATGAGGATGATCGGGGCGGCGACCCCGATCGACTCGTAGCTCGGCAGCAGGCCCACCACGAAGGTGGAGATGCCCATGATGAGGATGGTGATGAGGAACGTGTACTTGCGCCCCACCATGTCGCCGATGCGACCGAAGATGATGGCGCCGAAGGGGCGCACCGCGAAGCCCGCGGCGAACGCCATGAGCGCGAAGATGAACGCGGCCGTCGGGTTCACGCCCGAGAAGAACTGCTTGCTGATGATCGCGGCGAGCGATCCGTAGAGATAGAAGTCGTACCACTCGAACACCGTCCCGAGCGAAGAGGCGAAGATGACCTTGCGCTCCTCCCGCGGGTTGATACGTCCCACTGTCGATGCGGCAGCAACCATTGTTCTCTCCTCTCGCGATTGTTTGGGGTGCGGCGCTTCGTCCCGAGCGCGTTCTTGAGCCGCCTTGCCCGAGGACTGGCCGATGCTAATCCGGCCCCCGTGGCGCAACAATTGGGGTAAACCCTAACCCGCCGCGACCACCGCCTGGACGAGCTCGGCGAGCGAGCTCACCTCGAGCTTTTCCATGAGCCGCGCGCGGTGCGCCTCGACCGTCTTGATGCTGATGTCGAGGGCCTCGGCGATCTCGCGGTTCATCCTGCCCGCCACCACGAGGTCGAGCACTTCGCGCTCGCGCTGCGTGAGCTGCCCCAGGCGCTCGCCCGCCACGCGCCTGCGCTCGCGCCCGGCGCGCTCGGCGCGGTCGCGCTCGAGGCAGTCGCGCACCGCCTCCACCACGTGGTTGTAGTCGAAGGGCTTCTCGATGAAGTCCGCCGCGCCCTCGCGGACGGCCTGCACCGCCCTGGGAATGTCGGCGCGCCCCGAAAGGAAGATCACCGGAAGGTGCACGCCCTGCCCCTTCAGGCATTGCTGCAGGTCGAGCCCGCTCATGCCCGGCATGTTCAAGTCGAGTAGGAGGCAGCCCGGCCGGTCGCCGCGGGGGGCGGCGAGGAAGCTCGCGGCGTCGGGGAAGACTTCGACCGGCCACTGGTTGCGCTTCATGAGGAACGCGAGGAGCTCGCGCGTGGAGGCGTCGTCGTCCACCACGAAGACGGTCGGCGCGGGCGCGTTCACGGCGCCTCGACCCCGAGGAGAGAGAGCGCGCGCGCAACCAGCTCGCGCGTGGCGAAGGGCTTGGTGAGGTACTCGTCGGCGCCGGCGGCGAACCCCTGGGCCTCCTCGCCAGAGCCGCCCTTGGCCGTGAGCATCAGCACTCGCATCCCCGCCAGCGACTTCTGGCCGCGGATGAACCGGCAGATCTCGAAGCCGCTCCGGCCGGGAAGCATGATGTCGAGGAGCACGAGGTCGGGACGGAATTCGCCGAGGCATGCGATCGCCTCGTCGCCGTCGCGCGCGACGCGCGTGGCGAAGCCGCACTGGCGCATGAGGAATTCCAGCGAGGCGACGATGCTCGCCTCGTCCTCGGCGATCAGCACGCGCTTGGTCATGCGGCCGCCATGGGACGCGCGCCCAGGGGCTGCGCCGCGAGCGGGAGCGTGAAGGAGAACACCGAGCCGCGCCCGGCCTCGCTCTCCACCCAGAGCCGCCCGCCCATGCGTGCCACGATCTGGCGGCAGATGGCGAGCCCCAGCCCCGTGCCTGCGGGCTTGCGCGTGAGCGTGTCGCCCACCTGCCGGAATTTCTCGAAGATCGCGGCCTGGTGCTCGCGGCTGATGCCCACTCCGTTGTCCTGCACGTCCACGCGCACGCTCGTGCCCTCGGCCTCGACGCGCACCAGCACCCGGCCCGTACCCGAGGGACTGAACTTCACCGCGTTGGAAAGGAGGTTCAGCATCACCTGCATCACGCGGTCGCGGTCGGCCACGACCGCCGGCACCGAGGCCGGCAGGTGCGCCTCCACCTTCACCCCGTAACCCTTGAAGATCTGGCTGGTGGAGCCGACCGCGTCGGAGACGATCTCGGCGATGTCGATGCTCGCGCTTTGCCACTCGGCGAGACCCGATTCGAGCTTGGCGAGGTCGAGCACCTGGTTGATGAGGCGCGTAAGGCGCTCCGACTCCTTGATGATGAGGCCGAGGAAGCGGTGGCGCTCGACGGCGTCGATGTCGGGGTTGTCGTGGAGGATCTCCGAGAAGGCGCGGATCGAGGTGAGCGGCGTGCGCAGCTCGTGCGTCACGGTCGAGATGAAATCGTCCTTCAGGCGGTCGAGCTCCTTCAGCCGTTCGTTGGCCGCGCGCAGGCTCGCGGTGGCGGCCTCGAGCTCCTGCTGCTTCGCCTCGAGCACGTGGCTGTAGGCGATCACGTGCGAGGCCTCGTCGATGATGGTCATCACCTCGTCCAGCCCGAGCGGCTCCTCCTGCGCGATGGTGGCGACCATCGCGTGCGCGGAGGCCGCGCCGATGGTCCCGGCGAGCTGCAGCTCCGCATAGTTGAGGAGCTCGGCGTCGGCCTCGAGCTCCTCCACCGTTTTCAGGCCGCGCGCATTGGCATACGCGAGGAAGAGATCCGCGGCGCGCGTGGGACCCAGGAAACGCCCCAGCAGCGCCTGCAACGCCGAGGCCGACGTGGTGGTGCGCCACAGGATCCCGCGCTCGCCCGTCTGCGTGAACACGTCGACGAAGAGCGTCGCCTGGCTGTGCTCCGCGGCGCCCTGGCGCCCGGTGAGCGACACGAGCACGAACGCTCCGATGTTGGCGATCATGCTCCAGATCATCGCGTGCGTGATCGGGTCGAGCCCCGCCAGCCCGAAGAGCCGCGTGGGCGCGAGGACGTCGACGCCGAGGAGCCCGCGCTCCACCACCGTCATCCCGAACCAGCCCGACTTCGCGAAGGCCGGCAGGAGCAGCGTGTAGAACCAGACGAGGAAGCCGGCGGTGAGCCCGGCGAGCGCGCCGTTTCGCGTGGCGCCCTTCCAGTAGAGGCCGCCGAGGAAAGCGGGCGCGAGCTGCGCTACCGCGGCGAACGAGATGAGCCCGATCGACACCAGCGCGTAGGCCTCGCCCGCGGCGACGAAGTAGAGGTAGCCGAGCAGCAGGATCACCACGATCGCGCCACGGCGGATGTCCAGGAGGAGGCGCGTGAAGTCGCCGCGCGAGGCGATGTTCAGCCGCTTCCAGCGCAGCAGCACCGGCATCACCAGGTCGTTGCACACCATCGTCGAGAGCGCGATGGTCTCGACGATCACCATGCCGGTGGCCGCGGAGATGCCGCCCACGAAGACGAGGAGCGTGAGCCCTTCCATGTGGCGCGACATCGGCAGCGTGAGCACGAAGCTGTCGGGGTCGACGCCCCCGGGGAAAGCGAGGAGGCCGCCGAAGGCGATCGGCAGCACGAAGACGTTGATGGCGAGCATGTAGAGCGGGAAGAGCCACATCGCCGTCTTCAGGTGCTTCTCCTCGACGTTCTCGATCACCGCCACCTGGAACTGGCGCGGCAGGAAAATGATGGCGAGCATCGAGAGCACGGTCATCCACGCCCAGTTGGCGAGCGCGCCGTCGGCGGCGAAGGGGGTCATGAGCCGCGCGAGCTCGGGGCGGCGCGCGGCGCGCTCGAAGATGTCGCCGAAGCCGTCGAAGACCCCGAAGGTCACGAAGGCGCCCACCGCGAGGAAGGCCACCAGCTTCACGATGGACTCGAAGGCGATCGCGGCGACCATGCCCTCGTGGCGCTCGCCCACGTCCACGTGGCGAGTGCCGAAGGCGATGGTGAAGAGCGCCATGAAGAGCGCCACGTAGAAGGCGGTCACCTGCAGGATCGGGCTCGCCGAGGATTTCTCCGGCATCACCAGGGCCGGGTACTGGAAGATGATCTGGAAGCTGGAGGCCACCGCCTTCAGCTGCAGCGAGATGTAGGGAAGGATGCCGATCACCGCGATCACGGTGACGAGGCCCCCCAGGAGCGCGCTCTTGCCGTAGCGCGAGGCGACGAAGTCGGCGAGCGACGTGATGCGCGCGAGCTTCGCCACGCGGATCGCCTTCCTCAGCACGAACCACCAGAGCACGATCATCAACGTGGGGCCGATGTAGATCGGCAGGAACCCGACGCCGTCTTGCGCCGCGCGCCCGACGCTCCCGTAGAAGGTCCACGCGGTCGCGTACACGGCGAGGGAGAGGCTGTAGATCACCGGGCTCGCGATCACCGAGCGGCCCGCGCGCGCGCGCCGGTCCGCATAGTAGGCGATCGCGAAGAGGAGCGCGATGTAGCCGAACGACGCGAGGACGACGACCCAGCTCTGCAGCATCGGGCCGGCCCCTACTCGGAGCGCTCCATGATCGCCGCGACGAGGACGATCACCAGCATCCAGGCGGCGAAGAGGTACGCGTAGAGGAGCGGGATCCCGAGCAGCGTCGCGCGCACGTTGAAGATCGTGACCAGCGGGTAGCTGAAGAGCAGGCAGCCGAGCAGGAATAGTCCCACCAGCCGCTGCCCCTTGCGGCTCGTCATGGGCATCGCGTCCTCCGGATCCGGGCGCCCCTTGTCCCGGGGCTATGCCCGCAGCTTAGAGGTTTTGCTTGAGCTGATCCAGAATCTGCGGGTTTTCCAGCGTCGAGACGTCCTGCGTGATCGCCTCGCCCTTCGCGATGGAGCGCAGCAGCCGCCTCATGATCTTTCCCGAGCGTGTCTTCGGCAGGTTGTCGCCGAAGCGGATGTCCTTGGGCTTGGCGATGGGGCCGATCTCCTTGGCGACCCACTCGCGCAGCTCCTTGGCCATCTTCTTCGCGTCCTCGCCCGTGGGGCGCGGGCCCTTGGTCACCACGAAGGCGACCACCGCTTCCCCGGTGAGGTCGTCGGGGCGTCCGACCACGGCGGCTTCCGCGACGAGCTTCGAGTTGAGGACCAGCGCGGACTCGATCTCGTTGGTGCCGAGGCGGTGGCCCGAGACGTTCAGCACGTCGTCGATGCGCCCCATGATCGTGATGTTGCCGTCCTCGTCTCGCGTGGCGCCGTCTCCCGCGAGGTAGTACTTGCCGTGGAAGTCCTCGGGGTAATAGCTCTTCTTGAAGCGCTCCGGGTCGCCCCAGATGTTGCGGATCATCGAGGGCCACGGGCGCTTGATCACGAGGATGCCGCCCTTCGCGTTGCCCACCGGGTGCCCGGTCTCGTCGACGATGTCGACCATGATTCCCGGGAGCGGCGCCTGGCATGAGCCGGGCTTCAACGAGTGCACACCCGGAAGCGGCGTCACCATGTGCCCGCCGGTTTCGGTCTGCCACCACGTGTCGACGATCGGGCAGCGCCCGCCGCCCACCGTGTCGTAGTACCAGCGCCACGCTTCCGGATTGATGGGCTCGCCCACGCTGCCGAGGATGCGCAGCGCCTTCATGTCGTACTTCTTCGGCAGCTCGCCGCCCGCCTTGATGAGCGAGCGGATCGCCGTGGGCGCGGTGTAGAAGATGCTCACCTTGTGGTCCTGGATCATCTTCCAGAAGCGGCCCGCGTCCGGATACGTCGGCACGCCCTCGAAGATCACCTGGGTCGCGCCCACCGCGAGCGGGCCGTAGGCGATGTACGTGTGCCCGGTGACCCAGCCCACGTCGGCCGTGCACCAGAAGATGTCGTCGGGCTTGATGTCGAACACCCACTTCATCGTGAGGATCGCGTGCAGGAGGTAGCCCGCGGTCGAGTGCTGCACGCCCTTCGGCTTGCCGGTGGACCCGGAGGTGTAGAGAATGAAGAGCGGATGCTCGGCGTTCACCGGCGTGGGCTCGCAGTCCATCGCCTGGTCGCGCACCACGTCTTCCAGCCACTTGTCGCGCCCTTCCTTCATCTTCGTGGGCGAGCCGGTGCGCTTGTAGACGATCACGGTGCGCACGGCGTCCGTGCCCTCCATGCCGAGGGCCTCGTCGATGGCGGGCTTCAACGCCACTTCCTTGCCGCCGCGATACTGGCCGTCGGCCGTGATGATGGCGACGGCACCCGCGTCGACGATGCGCTCCTGCACGCTTTTCGCCGAGAAGCCGCCGAACACCACCGAGTGCGTCGCGCCGATGCGCGCGCAGGCCTGCATGGCGACCACCGCCTCGACCGACATCGGCATGTAGACGAGGACGCGCTCGCCTTTCTGCACGCCGAGGGACTTGAGAGCGTTGGCGAGCTTGCAGACGCGGTGGTAGAGCTCCTTGTAGGTGACGCGCGTCACCTTGCCGTCGTCGGCCTCGAAGAGGATCGCGACCTTGTCCGGCTGCGTCTTCAGGTGCCGGTCGAGGCAGTTGTAGGAGGCATTCAGCTCGCCGTCGTGGAACCACTTGAAGAACGGCGCGTTCGATTCGTCGAGCACTTTCGTGAACGGCTTCGACCAGAGGAGCTCCTGGCGAGCGAGGCGCGCCCAGAATCCTTCGAAGTCGCTTTCGGCCTCGGCGCAAAGCGCCTTGTAGGCGGACATCCCGGAAATCGCGGCATTCTTCGCGAGCGCCGGGGGCGGCGGATACGCGCGCGACGCATGTTGCGCCGATTCGATCGTGGACATGGCGTTCTCCTCCTGAGGGTCTTCAATTTATAGCATAGGCCTTCGCGCGACGGCCACCGGGGTAAACCCTTAGAATCGAGGCACCATGAGCGCCCTCGCACCGACTCCACGCCCCGACGCCCCGCTCGACGCGAGCCGCGACAGCGTCGACCTCCTCGGCGACTACTGGCCGGGCATCCAGATCTACTATCCCCCGGTCAAGTACGCGCCGTCCCTCGGCATCTACGAGGATCTCGAGCAGGCCGCGCAGCGCTTCCGCAAGCACGGCTGGAACACGACCTCGCATACGCTCCTCTTCGACCTCGAGGACGGCTGCCGGCAGAAGGAGATGAGCCGCGAGCTGCTGCGCCTGGAGCTGCCCAACCTGCCGCGCAAGAAGGAAGTTCAGATCGCGGTGCGCATCAACCCCTTCCGCACGGAGGAGTACGAGCTCGACCTGGCGCTGGTGCGCGACCTGGCCGACCACTTCGACGTGGTGATGCTCGCCAAGGCGGGCGAGGCGTACGGGGCGCCGGAGATCCGCGATCTGTCCGCGGTGCTGGTGGGCCTCAATCACCGCATCACCATCCAGCCGATCATCGAGCACCCCAAGTCGCTCAAGATCTGCCCGGAGCTCATGCAGTATTCCACGGTGAAGCACGTGGTCTTCGGCATCCACGACTTCTCCAAGGCGATGGGAATCCAGATCACCCCGCGCCACTGGACCGAGGAGCTCAAGTTCTACCTGCACGACATCCTCTTCGAGGCGCGCATCGCCGGCAAGGGCGTGATCGGCGGCGTGGAGACGCTGATCGGCAACGCCACCATGCCGGAGGACTTCGTCGAGCCCCACGACGTGCGCCGCTGGCTCGACCTGCACGGCGACGAGGAGTCGCGCGTCGTCTACCGGCACGCGCTCGAGGAGGCTTCGCTGGGCCTTTCCGGCAAGCAAGTGATCCATCCGTCGCACATCCATCCGTGCAAGGTGGCTTTCACGCCATCGCCATCGGAGGTGAAGACGAAGATCGCGATCCTCCAGGCCGCCATCGAGGCCGACGCGCTCCTCGGCGGCGCGATCAAGTTCAATGGCGAGATGCTCGATCCGCCGATGTTCGGCAAGGCGCTGCAGACGCTCCTCAAGGCGCACGCGCTGCATGCGCTGCATGCGCAGGACACCGCGTTCGCGATCGAGGTGCTGCGCAAGCTTCCCGCGCAGGTGGTGCGCGAGAACTGGCCGTACGGCGTGATTCTTTGAGCGTGGGGAGCACCGCGGTGCGCTCCGACGAGCCGCACATCCGCGCCGCGCTGCAGCAGGGCATGCAGCACCACCAGGCCGGACGCGTCGGCGAAGCCGAGGCAGTCTACCGGCGCGTGCTGGAAGCCGTGCCGAACCATCCCGATGCGCTGGTCCTGCTCGGGGCGCTCGCGCATCGCGTCGGGCGTCCCGACATGGCGGTGGATCTCATCGGCAGGGCGCTCAGCGTCAATCCCGTCACCGCGAACCATCACTACCACCTGGGCCTCGCGCTGCACGACCTGGGGCGACTCGACGAGGCGCTCGCGAGCTACGTCACCGCGCTCCAGTTGCAACCCGACTATGGCGCCGCGCAGTTCGCCTTCGCGCGCTGCGTCCTCGCGAGCCCCGCGGTTCCCACCGACGCCGGCTTCCGCGACCTTCTCACGCGCGCGCTTTCCGAGGCGTGGGCAAGGCCCGCGGACCTTGCGCGCGCGAGCGCCCGCCTCGTCCGGCACGACCCGGCATTGAAGGAACACGTGGATGCGGCGCTGCACGCGTGGCCCGTTCAAGACGGCGAGCGCGTGGTGTTGGGTGCTTCCACGCTCGCCGCGCTCGCCGGGAATCGACTCCTCGACGCACTGCTCGAGAACGCGCAGGTCTTCGACGCGGACCTCGAGCGCTTCCTCACCGTGATGCGCCACGGCATTCTCGATGCCGCGCTCGAAGCGGATAACGCCACCGCGCAGCCGGAGTCGCTCCCCTTCTTCGCGGCGCTTGCGCGGCAATGCTTCCTCAACGACTACGTGTTCTTCGCGACGCAGGACGAGATGGACCGCGCGCGCGCCCTGCGCGACAAGGTCGCCGCGGCAGCGCAATCCGGCGCCCCGATCCCCGCGTCGTGGCTCGCCGCGCTGGCGGCTTACTTGCCCCTTGGATCCGTTGCGCATGCCGGGAATCTAGCGGAGCGCGAATGGCCTGAGCCCGTCGCGGCGCTCCTCGCCCAGCAGATCACGCAGCCCGCGATCGAGCAAACGCTGCGCGATGCGATGCCGCGATTGACCCCCATCGCCGGCGACGTGTCCCGATCGGTGCAGCGGCAATACGAGGAGAATCCGTATCCCAAGTGGGTGCGGTTGCCCCCCACCGCCCCGCTCGACCTCGATGCCTACCTGGGCCAGCTCTTTCCGCAAGCGCCGTTTCGACCGCTCGGAAAAGGCGGCGACATCGAGATGCTCATCGCCGGGTGCGGCACCGGCCAGGAATCGATCGACGTCGCAAGGCAGTTTCCCGCGGGGCGCGTGCTGGCCGTCGACCTGAGCCTCGCGAGCCTCGGCTACGCCGCGAGAATGGCGGGCGAGCTCGGTGTGAAAAACGTCGAGCATGCGCAGGGCGACCTCACCGAGGTGGGCACGCTCGGCCGGACGTTCGACGTGATCTCTTCGGTGGGCGTGCTGCACCATCTCGAGAACCCGCTTGCGGGATGGCGTGAGCTCGCGTCGATCCTGAGGCCCGGCGGCCTCATGCTCGTGGGCCTCTACAGCGATGAGGCGCGGCGCGGCGTGGTCGCGGCGCGCGAATTCATCGCCGCGCGCGGTTACGGATCGACCGCGGAGGAAATCCGACGCGCCCGGCGGGATCTCCTCGCCTCCCCGGAGCACGCGCAAGTGACGGCGCTGCGCGATTTCTTCGGCACCAACGAATGCCGCGACCTCCTGTTCCACGTCCAGGAGCATCGCTTCACGCTGCCGCGCATCGCCCAGATGCTGGAAACGCTGGACCTGCAGTTCCTCGGCTTCATGCTCGAGCCCACCACCCAACTGGCCTACCGCCAGCGCTTCCCGCAGGACCTCGCGGCGTCGAGCCTCGAGCGCTGGGACGAGTTCGAGCGCGCGTTTCCGCAGACCTTCGCCGGCATGTACGTTTTCTGGGTGCAGAAGCGCCGCGAATGAGCGCGTTCGAGCCGTTTCCCGAATGGAACTGGGAAATCCCCGAGCTTTTCAACATCGGCACCGCATGTGCCGACGCGCACCTCGGCACGCCGGTGGAAGACCGCGTCGCGATGATCGTCGAGGACGACACCCTCGGCACGAGCTCCATCACCTATCGCGAGTTGGCGCTTCGCACCAGCCAGTTCGCGCGGCTCCTCGCGAATCTCGGCGTGAAGGCGGGCGATCGCGTGCTGGTGAGGCTCCCGAACTCCATCGACTACCCGACGGCATTCCTGGGCGCGATGAAGCTCGGCGCCATCGCGGTGCCCACGTCCACGCTCCTCACCGCGGACGAGGTGCGCTATCTCGTCGAGGACTCGGGGGCCGCGGCGATCGTGATCGACAAGCCCGCGTGGGAATCGATGAAGGCGCGGCTCGAAGGCGCGGGGAACCTCGCCCACGTGATCCTCGGCGGCGCCGAGCTCATGCGCGCGCTCTCGCCCGTCGAGACGACAGCCCCCACGGCGCGCACCCGTCCCGACGATCCCGCCTACCTCGTCTACACCTCGGGCACCACCGGATATCCCAAGGGCGTGCTGCACGGGCACCGCTCCCTCATCGGCCGCTCGCCCGCGTCGACGTACTGGTTCGACTTCGATCCAGACTGCGTCGATCGCATCATGCATTCGGGCAAGTTCAACTGGACCTACGTGCTCGGCTCCGCGTTGATGGATCCGCTCTACCGTGGCAAGACCGTGATCGCCCACGAGGGCCGCAACGACGCGGCCACCTGGCCGCGCCTCATCGCCAAGCATGGCGCGACCATTTTCATCGGCGTGCCGACCATCTACCGCCAGATCCTGCAGAAGACCGAATTCACCAAGGCCGACGTGCCGACGCTGCGCCACTGCATGAGCGCGGGCGAGCATCTCTCCGACGAGGTGTTCGCGCAGTGGAAGGAGCGCTTCGGCCTCGACATCTTCGAGGCCGTGGGCATGAGCGAGTTCAGCTATTACCTTTCGCAAAGCAAGCTTCGGCCGATCCGCCCGGGCAGCGCGGGTTTCCCGCAACCCGGGCACGGCGTGAAGCTACTCGACCCCGAGACGCTCGTCGAAGCCCCACCCGGCGGGGAAGGAATGATCTGCATCCCGGACGGCGACCCGGGGCTCTTCCTGCGCTACTGGAACCTCGAGGACGAGACCGCGAAGCTGAAGCACGACGGCTGGTTCTTCACCGGCGACTACGGGCGCTACGACGCCGACGGCTACCTGTGGTTCCTCGGGCGCAAGGACGACATCATCAAGAGCTTCGGCTATCGCGTCTCGCCCTACGAGGTCGAGCGCGTGCTGAAGAGCCATCCTGCGGTGGCCGACTGCGCGTGCATCGCCGAGGACGCGGGCAACGACAAGCGCCTCGTGGTGGCTTACGTGATTGCGCAGCCGGGCGCCGCCCCCACGCCCGACGAGCTCCTCGCCTTCGGGCGCGAGAAGCTCGCCGCGTACAAGGCGCCGAAGATCGTGTACCTCGCGAAGGATTTTCCGCGCACCCGGAATGGTAAAATCCTGCGTCGGGAAATCACTCCGCAGATCGCCACCGCGCGTTCCGCGGCCTGAAGCTTTTCACCCCTTCCGGAAGACCACATGGACGAGCGCTCCAAGATCCAGCCGCTGAGGCCGCTGCCCAACCTCATCTTCATGAGCCGCTGGCTGCAGCTGCCGCTCTACCTGGGCCTCATCATCGCGCAAGCCGTGTACGTGCGGCTCTTCTGGCGCGACCAAGCTGAACGAGACGGTGATCATGCTCGTGGTGCTCGCATTGATCGACGTCGTGATGATCTCGAACCTGCTCACCATGGTGATCGTGGGCGGCTACGAGACCTACGTCTCGCGCATGGGCCTCGAAGGACATCCCGACCCGCCGGAGTGGCTCTCGTCGGTGAACGCGTCGGTGCTCAAAGTGAAGCTCGCCACCGCCATCATCCTTTCCGCGATGGCGATCAGGGCATCGGACCGCATCATGCCGCACGGCAGGACCGGCGAGCACATCTAGAAAGACCGCAATGACCGTGATTCGCCAGGAAGACTTCATCCAGTCGGTCGCCGACGCCTTCCAGTTCATCAGCTATTACCACCCCGTCGATTACATCAGGGCGCTGCACGAGGCGTACCTGCGCGAGGAATCCACCGCGGCGAAGGACGCGATGGCGCAGATCCTCATCAACTCGCGCATGGCCGCCGAAGGCCATCGCCCGATCTGCCAGGACACCGGCATCTGCATCGCCTTCATCAAGGTCGGCATGGAGGTCCGCTGGGACACGAAGATGTCCCTCGAGGAGTTGGTGAACGAAGGCGTGCGCCGCGCGTATACGGACAAGGACAACCCGCTGCGCGCTTCCATGCTCGCGGATCCGGACGGCAAGCGGAAGACCACGGGCGACAACACGCCCGCCGTCACTCACGTGGAGCTCGTCCCCGGCGACAAGGTCGAGGTCATCGTGGCGGCGAAGGGCGGCGGCTCGGAGAACAAGTCGAAGTTCGCGATGCTGCTGCCGTCGGACTCCATCGTCGACTGGGTGCTTTCCATCGTGCCCACCATGGGCGCCGACTGGTGCCCGCCGGGACTGCTTTCGCTCGGCATCGGCGGCTCGCCGGAGAAGGCGATGCTGATGGCCAAGTGGGCGATGATGGAGCCCCTCGACATCCACGAGCTGAAGGCGCGCGGCGCGAAGACGCGCGCCGAAGAGCTGCGCCTGGAATTGTTCGAGAAGGTGAACGCGCTCGGCATCGGCGCGCAGGGCCTGGGCGGCCTTTCCACCGTGCTCGACGTGAAGGTGGTCGACTATCCGACCCACGCGGCGTCGAAGCCCGTGGCGTTGCTGCCCAACTGCGCGGCGACGCGCCACGCGCACTTCATCCTCGACGGCAACGGACCCGCGCACCTCGATCCGCCATCGCTCGACGACTGGCCGAAGCTCACGCTCGACCAATCGACGAGCAAGCGCGTGAACCTCGACACGCTCACCAAGGCCGAGATCGCGACGTGGAAGGCGGGCGAGCGCCTGCTCCTGTCGGGCAAGCTCCTCACCGGCCGCGACGCCGCGCACAAGCGCATGGTCGACATGATGGCGCGCGGCGAAAAGCTCCCGGTCGACCTCGCCAATCGCTTCATCTACTACACAGGCCCCGTCGATCCCGTGCGCGAGGAGGTCGTCGGCCCCGCAGGCCCCACCACCAGCTCGCGCATGGACAAGTTCGTTGAACCGGTGCTCGCCCAGACCGGTCTCATCGGCATGGTCGGAAAAAGCGAACGCGGCCCGATGGCCATCGAGTCGATCCGCAAGCACGGCGCGGTTTACTGCATCGCGGTGGGCGGCGCGGCCTATCTCGTCTCCAAGGCGATTCGCGCCTCGCGCGTCCTCGCCTTCGAGGACCTCGGCATGGAAGCCATCCGCGAGTTCGACGTGAAGGACATGCCGGTCACGGTCGCGGTGGATTCCACCGGCAGCGCCGTGCACAAGACCGGCCCCGCGCAATGGCGCGCAAGGATCGGCAAGATCCCTGTCGCGGTCGTATAGCCATCCCGCGCATCCGATGACGAGGGCCACGCTCCAGGCGAGCGGCTCGTCGGACGCGCTTCGCCTCGCGCGCGAGACGATTCCCCGGCGCCCGCTCCTCATCCTCGCCGCGTCGGCCCAGGACGCCGAGCGCCTGCGCGAGGAGATCGCGTGGTTCGATCCCGCGCTCAGGGTCCATCGCCTGCCGGACTGGGAGATCCTGCCCTACGACCAGTTCTCGCCGCACCCGGACCTCGTCTCCGAGCGCCTCGCGACGCTCTGGCAATTCGCGAGCGGCGATTTCGACGCGGGCATCGTGCCGGTCGCCACCGCGTTGCAGCGCCTGCCGCCGCGCTCCTATCTCGCGGGCCGCACTTTCCATCTCGCAGCGAAGACGCGCCTGGACCTCGAGGCGCTGCGCGCGCAGCTCGTCCTCGCCGGGTACTCGCATGTGCAGCAGGTGATGAGCCCGGGCGAATTCTGCGTGCGCGGCGGCCTGGTGGACCTCTTTCCCACGGGAAGCGCCGTTCCCTATCGCCTCGACCTGGTGGGCGACGAGATCGAGACGCTGCGAACCTTCGACGTCGACACGCAGCGCTCCATCTACCCGGTTTCGGAAGTGCGCATGCTGCCCGCGCGCGAATTTCCCCTCGACGAGGAAGGACGAGCGCATTTCCGCGAGAGCTTCCGCGAGCGCTTCGAGGGCGATCCCACCCGAAGCCGCGTCTACAAGGACGTCTCCAACGGCATCGCGCCCGCGGGCGTCGAGTGCTACCTGCCGCTCTTCTTCGAGGCCACCGCGACCCTCTTCGACTACCTGCCGAAGGATTTCACGTGCGTGATCCACGGCGACGTGGGCGCCGCGGCCGAGGCGTTCTGGAAGGACCTGAAGTCGCGCTACGACCTGCTGAAGGGAGACCGCGACCGTCCGCTCCTCGAGCCGCGCGAGCTCTACATGCCGGTCGAGGATCTCTTCGTCGCGCTGAAGGACATTCCTCGCATTGACGTCGCCCCCGCGAAGGTGGGGGCCCAATCATTGGATCCTCGCCTGCGCGGGGATGACATTCCGTCCGTGGATGTCGACCGCCGCTCCGTGGAGCCGCTGAAGGCGCTGAAGAAATTCACCGAGGGCTTCCCCGGCCGCGTGCTGGTGGTCGCCGAGAGCCCGGGACGTCGCGAGACCCTCTCCTCGTTCTTCTCCGAGCACGGCATGCATCCCGCGCTGGTGGACGACTGGCGGCGCTTCCTCGACTCCACCCATCCGCTCGCGCTCACCTACGGTCCGGTGGCCGCGGGCTTCGTCACCGAAGAGCGCGACATCGCCGTCGTCACCGAAGCCGAGCTCTATCCGGGGCAGGTGCGCCAATCCCGCCGGCGCGATGCGCGCGCGCGCTCCGGCGCCGAGGGCATGGTGCGCGACCTGGCCGAGGTGAAGGCGGGCGATGCGGTGGTCCACAGCCAGCACGGCATCGGGCGCTACCTCGGCCTCGTCACGCTCGACCTGGGCGAAGGCGCGATGGAGTTCCTCCATCTCGAGTACGAGGGCGGCGACAAGCTCTACGTGCCGGTGTCGCAGCTGCACGTCATCAGCCGCTACACGGGAGCCTCCCCCGAGGACGCGCCGCTGCACCGGCTGGGCAGCGGGCAGTGGGAGAAGGCGAAGCGCAAGGCCGCGCGCCAGGTGCGCGACACCGCCGCCGAGCTCCTCGACCTTTACGCGAAGCGCCTCGCGCGCCAGGGCCACGCGTTCCCGCTCGCGACGCAGGAGTACGAGAGCTTCGCCGCCACCTTCCCCTTCGAGGAGACGCCCGACCAGGCCGCGGCGATCCACGCGGTGATCGAGGACATGACCGCGGGACGCCCCATGGATCGCCTGGTCTGCGGCGACGTGGGCTTCGGCAAGACCGAGGTCGCGATGCGCGCGGCGTTCATCGCGGTGGCGGGCGGCGCCCAGGTCGCGATCCTGGTGCCGACGACGCTCCTCGCCGAGCAGCACTTCCAGAATTTCAGCGACCGCTTCTCGGGCTTCCCCGTGAACATCGCCGAGCTTTCGCGCTTCAGGAGCCCGAAGGAAGTGGCGAAGTCTCTCGAGGGACTCGCGGCGGGGAAGATCGACATCGTGATCGGCACCCACAAGCTCATCCAGAAGGACGTGAAGTTCGCCAATCTCGGCCTCGTCATCATCGACGAGGAGCATCGCTTCGGCGTGCGCCAGAAGGAGGAGCTGAAGAAGCTGCGCGCCCAGGTCGACGTGCTCACGCTCACCGCGACGCCGATCCCGCGAACGCTCGCGATGTCTCTGGAAGGCCTGCGCGACTTCTCCGTGATCGCGACCGCGCCGCAGCGCCGGTTGTCGATCAAGACATTCGTGAATCGCCTGTCCAACGGCATCGTGCGCGAGGCCGTGCTGCGGGAGTTGAAGCGCGGCGGCCAGGCCTACTACCTCTACAACGAGGTGGAGACCATCGAGAACCGGCGCGAGGAGCTGGAGGCCCTGCTGCCGGAGGCGCGAGTCGCGGTGGCGCACGGCCAGATGCCGGAGCGCGAGCTCGAGCGCGTGATGCGCGACTTCTACCACCAGCGCTCCAACGTGCTCCTGTGCTCCACCATCATCGAGACCGGCATCGACGTGCCGAGCGCCAACACCATCCTCATCCATCGCGCGGACAAGTTCGGCCTCGCCCAGCTGCACCAGCTGCGCGGGCGCGTCGGGCGCTCGCACCACCAGGCCTACGCGTATCTCCTCACGCCGCCAGAGGAAGGGCTCTCCGCCGCGGCGAAGAAGCGCCTGGAGGCGATCCAGATGATGGAAGACCTGGGCGCGGGGTTCTACCTCGCCATGCACGACCTCGAGATCCGCGGGGCGGGCGAGGTCCTCGGCGAATCGCAGTCCGGCGGCATCCACGAGGTGGGCTTCGCGCTCTACACGGAGATGCTCGAGCACGCGGTGAGGACGCTCAAGAAGGGCAAGGAGCCCGACCTCGCGAGCCCGCTCAACGTCGCGACCGAGGTAAACCTGCACGCCCCCGCGCTCCTTCCGGAGTCCTATTGCGGCGACGTGCACGAGCGCCTCGTGATCTACAAGCGCCTCGCCAACTGCGAGACCGACGAGAAGCTCGAGCGCCTCACCGAGGAGCTCGTGGACCGCTTCGGCCCGCTCCCGGAAGCCACGCGCGTCCTCCTCGAATGCCACAAGCTGCGCATCCAGGGCGCGCCCCTCGGGGTACAGAAGATCGACGCCTCCGCCGGGGGAATCGTGGTGCAATTCGTGCCGCAGCCGCCGGTGGACCCGAAGCGGGTCCTCGCGCTGGTGCAGTCGAGCCGCATCTACCGACTTCCAGGCCCCGATCGCGTGAGGATCGAGATGAAGCACGAAGACATGAAGCAGCGGTCCAACGAGGTGCGCCAGTTCCTCAGGAAGCTCGCCTAGGACATGCCCCTTTCGTGGGAATAGCCCGGTGAAAATGAACCTCGTGATCCAGGGCGAAGAAGTCGCAACGCCCGACCTCAAGGCGCTGCACCGCATCGCGCACGGCGAGGCCATCGAGCGCATCAGCGATGGGGCGTTCCGCATCACCGGCTGCGACCCGTCCGCGAAGCGCGAGGTCGCCGACCATTGCGCGAAGTCGAGGCTCGACTTCGGTTTCGTCGCGCCGGGCCGCGTGCTCGGCGACTTCGGCCTCATCGCCATGGACATGGATTCCACGCTGATCACGATCGAATGCATCGACGAGATCGCGGACTTCGCCGGGCGCAAGGCCGAGGTGGCCGCGGTGACGGCCGCGGCGATGCGCGGCGAGATCGACTGGCCCGAGAGCCTGCGCCGGCGCGTGAAGGCCCTCGCCGGGCTCGAGGCGAGCGCGCTCGAGCGCGTCTACGCCGAGCGCCTGCGCTTCAACCCGGGCGCCGAGAAGCTCCTCGCGGCGGCGAAGAGGAACGGCGTGAAGACTCTCCTCGTCTCGGGGGGCTTCACCTATTTCACCGACCGCGTGCGCGACCGGCTCGGCTTCGACTACGCCTACTCGAATACGCTGGTCGTGGACGAAGGCCGCCTCTCGGGCACGGTCGACGGTCCGCTCGTCGACGCGCAGGGGAAGGCCGCGCACGTGGCGCGGCTCAAGCAATCCCTGGGCATTCCCCGCGACCGCGTGATGGCGATCGGCGACGGTGCGAACGACCTCATGATGATGGCCGAGGCCGGGACGAGTGTGGCCTACCACGCGAGGCCCGTCGTGAAGGAGAAGGCCGGCTACGCCCTCGACTACGTCGGCCTGGACGGGTTGCTCGCCTTGTTCGCGGATTCGCCGGGCCCGGAGTCGTCGGCCACCGGCAAGGGGAAGTAGACGTACGCAGGCTGCGGCACGGCGGACTCGGCGCGGTCGTGCCAGGTCTTGAAATCCTGCGGCTTGTCCCACCAGGTCGCGCGATTCTTCTGCTGCTGCTCGACCACCTGCGGGTTCTTCGCGAGGAACTCGCGGATGAACCGCGTGGCTTCGGATTCGTACATGGCACCTTCACAAGGCGATTGATTTCCGCGTCATTATAATCCCCGATGCGTCTTTCCTATCCGCGCTCCTTCCTGTCGCTGCTGCTCATCGGGTTCTCGATCGTGGCGGCGCCGCTGCTCTTCGCGCTCTTCTCCAACGCGCTCGCGTTCGAGCGCCTCGCGGGACTCTCCGAGCAGGCGGTGCATTCGGCGGTGAAGGTGACGCAGGCGAGCCGCTCGCTCATGGCGGTGATCACATCCCTCGAGCGCTCGGCGCGCCAATACGCGGTGGCCGGCGAGGCGACCTTCCTCGACGCCTATCGGGCCAACCGGGCGAGCTTCCTCGCGCTCACGCGCCAGCTCGACGCCATGGCGCTATCCGACAACCAGCGCTCCGAGGTCGCGGCGATCGAGCGGCGCGAGGAGGACATCAACGAGATCATCACGCGCACCGGCCCCACGCCCGAGCTCTCGCGCCGGCTGCCGCGCGAGTTCGCCACGCTCGCCGAGCGCGGGCAATCGCTGGTGCAGATCGGCGACCGCGTGATCGACGAGGGGATCGAGCAGCTGCGCACGCAGGCCGAGAAGTCGCGCAACAACGTCTTCTGGCTGATGATCGCGCTGCTGCCGACGGCGGTGATCCTGATCGCGTCCTTCACGTTCCTCATCTCGCGCCCGATCACGCAGGTGACCGAGAGCATCCGCGGGCTGGGCGAGGGCCATTTCGCCAAGCCCATCCGCATCGAGGGTCCCGGCGACATGGTGCGCCTGGGCGCGCAGCTCGACTGGCTGCGCGAGCGCCTGGTCACGCTCGAGGCGCAGAAGACGCGCTTCCTGCAGCACATCTCCCACGAGCTGAAGACGCCGCTCACGGCGCTGCGCGAGGGCTCGGACCTGCTGGCCTCGGGCGTGGTGGGAAACTTGAACGCGGAGCAGCGCGAGATCGCGCGCATCCTCCAGGAGAACTCCATCGAGCTGAGGAAGCTGATCGAGGGCCTGCTCAACTACAGCGCCGTGCACGCCCAGGCCTCCTACCTCGACGCGAAGATCGTGGCGCTGCGCGACGTCGTGCGCCGCGTCGTGAACGACCGCAAGCTCGCGATCGTCGCCAAGGAGATCCGCATCGAGCTCAACTGCGAGCACGTGAGCGCCTATTGCGACGAGGAAAAGATCCGCATCGTTCTCGACAACCTGTTGTCCAACGCGGTGAAGTACTCGCCGGAGCGCGGGCTCATCTCGATCAAGCTGTACCAGGCGAGCGGCGACGCCGTCTTCGAGGTGCTCGACGAGGGCCCGGGAATCTCGCCGAGCGACCGCGACAAGATCTTCGAGGCGTTCTACCGCGGCACCGACATGCCGGTGGCCGCGATCAAGGGAAGCGGACTGGGACTTTCCATCGTGAAGGAATACGTGCAGCTGCATAAGGGCAGGATCGAGGTGCTCGACGGGCCGGGGGCGCACTTCCTCGTGCGCTTCCCGCTCAAGAAGGCCGGGAGCGCGGAGGCGGCCGCGTGAAGGCGGGGCGTGCGATGCTGCTCGCGCTCGCGCTCTGCGGCTGCGGCGCCCTCGATCGCTCGCAGGCGCCCGCGGAAACGCGCACCGCGGCGCCGGCCGCGGTGGCGCCGCGTTCCGTCGCCGAGGCGCTCGTCGCGCACCTCGCGCACCTGCGCGGCATGAACGAGGCGGCGCTCGCCACCGAGGCGGCGCGCCACCGGCGCGATACGAGCGACGCCGGGCGCCTGAAGGCCGCGCTCGCCCTCGCCCTGAACCCGCAATCCGACGACCGCGAGATCCTCGCGCTGGTGGATCCCATCGCGAGGAAGGACAATGGGGATCGCGATGCCCGGGCCGTGGCAGGCTTCTTGCAAGTCATCGCCGGCGAGCGCCACCGGATGAGGGAAGCCGCCGCGGCGTCGGGCAACCGGCTGCGCGAGGAGCATCGGCTGCACGAAGCGCAGAAAGCCCGTGCCGACGCGCTGCAGCAGAAGCTCGACGCCCTCACCGACCTCGAGAAAAGTCTTTCCGATCGACCCACCCCGAGCCGCTGATGCCCAAACAAGGAAAAGCCTCGCTGTTGCTGGTTGACGACGATCCGGATCTCCTCCGGCTCCTCACCATCCGCCTCAAGGCGAACGGCTACGGCGTGACCGCCGTCGAGAGCGGCCAGCGCGCGCTCGCCTCGATCTCCGCCGCGCGTCCCGACCTCGTGCTCACCGACCTGCGCATGGATGGCATGGACGGCATGGCGCTCTTCCACGAGATCCAGGCCGCCTATCCGGGCTTGCCGGTGATCATCCTCACCGCGCACGGCACCATCCCCGATGCGGTCGCGGCGACCAAGCGCGGCGTCTTCGGCTACCTCACCAAGCCCTATGACGCCGAGGAGCTCCTCTACCACGTGGAGCGCGCCCTCACGCTGCACGGCGGCAGCGCCTCGCAGCAGGCGGGCATCGGCCAGATATGGCGCGAGGACATCGTCACGCGCTCGTCGCTGATGGAAGACCTCCTCGCCAAGGCGCAGCGCGTCGCCGCCGGCGACGCGAGCATCCTGATCCAGGGCGAGAGCGGCAGCGGCAAGGAGCTCCTCGCGCGCGCCATCCATCGCGCGAGCCCGCGCGCCAACCAGCCCTTCGTCGCCATCAACTGCGGCGCGATTCCCGAAACGCTCCTGGAGAGCGAGCTCTTCGGCCACATGAAAGGCTCGTTCACCGGCGCCATCGCCGACCAGCGCGGGCTGTTCGTCGCCGCCGACAAGGGCACGCTCTTCCTGGACGAGATCGGCGACATGCCGCTGCCCCTCCAGGTGAAGCTCCTGCGCGTGATCGAGACGCGCGAGGTGCGTCCGATCGGCGCCACGCGCACGATCCCTTTCGACGTGCGCATCATCTCGGCGACCCACCGCGACCTGGCGAAGGAAAAGGAGCTCGGCACGTTCCGCGAGGATCTCTATTACCGGCTGAACGTGGTCACGCTGAAGCTGCCTTCGCTCGACGAGCGCCCCGAGGACATCCCGCTCCTCGCCTCGCACTTCCTCGCGAAGCTCGCTCCGCGCTACGGCCGCGAGAAGGCGGCGTTCTCGCCGCAGGCGCTCGAGCTGCTGGTGAAGGCGAAGTGGCCGGGTAACGTGCGCCAGCTCTTCAACGTGGTCGAGCAGTCCATCGCGCTCTGCCCCACCGAGATCATCCCGCAGACTTTCGTCGAGCAGGCGATCCAGGTGGAGATGCACGAGATGACGTCCTTCGAGGACGCGCGCAAGCGCTTCGAGCGCGATTACCTCACACGCATCCTCAAGCTCACCAAGGGCAGCGTCACCCAGGCGGCGAAGCTCGCGCGCAGGAATCGCACCGAGTTCTACAAGCTGCTCCAGCGCCATGGCATCGAGGCCGCGATCTTCAAGGCGGACGCCAAGCCTGACGCGAAATGATGTTGTAGCTTGGCCGCGGCGCGTTGTAGCTGTCGCTCTACAACGACATTTAAACATTCTGTTAAATCATTGAGTTGGGAGACATACCTCAACTCTTTGTCGCTTCGTTGCGACGTATGTTCGCCGCGCGCTCCGCCTCCCAGGCACGGAATTCACCCAACTCATTGAAAACGCTTGTCAATGAAGGACTGGCATCGTCCTTGCTCATAGATAGCCGAGCACCTCGCAAGAAGTGCCGCTCGGTTCGAGCGCTGTCCCAGGCGGATTCATCCACCGCCCGAAGATAGTCACCCTCCTGTATTCAAGAGTGCGCCTTGTGGGGCGGGTCAAACCCGCCCCGTTTTTTTGTCGTGCTCGTCGCGGGCTTATCGGCGGCAACGGCAACCAATTGCAAAAAAGTGACCGCCTAGAAGCGGTAGCGCGCGGTCAACGAGGCGAGCCAGGTGCGCGGCAGCGCCGGCTCGAAGAAGCGCCGGTTCGCCTCGTTCACGATGACCGAGCCCGCGTAGCGGCGGTTGGTGGCGTTCTCGAGCCGCAGCAGCGGCTCGATCTCGAGGGCGCCGAAGCGCCGCCGCATTCCCGCGCGCAGGTTCACCACCGTCGCCGCGGGCGCAGAGTCCTCGTTGGCGTCGTTCACGAAGATGCGCCCGGCGTGCACCACCTCCACCGCCGCATGCATCCCGGCGCCCGGCGTGTAGACGACCTCGGCGAAGGCGCTCCTCTCGGGTGTGCCCGGCAGGCGCTTGCCGTTGTCGAAGCGCGCGCTGAGTGCGGTGAGGGAGATGGCCGTGCGCACGGTGTCGGTCCATTGGCCCGTGTACGCGATCTCCGCCCCATGGCGCGCGGTGCTCCCCGCATTGCGGAACGTGGAGCGCCCGCCCACGTTGGTGTCGACCACGATCTCGTCGCGCGTGCGGATGTCGAAGAGCGCGGCCTCGACGCCGTGGCCCGTGCCTGAGCGCCACTTCGAGCCGAGCTCCGCATGGTTGCCGCGCGCGGCCTTCAGGTCCGTGTTCAGTCCCGACGCGTTGTTGCGATAGGCGAGCTCCGTGAAGGTGGGCGTCTCGAAGCCGCGCCCCACGTTCGCGTAGACGTTGAGGTTCGGCGTCGCGTGCCATGTGACGCCCGCGACCGGATTGGTGGCGCGATATTCGAGCGTGCCGCTGTCGTCCGGGTTGCCCGGCGCGATGTAGCGGTCGCGCGTCTCGAATCGCACGCGGCTCGAGCGCACGCCTGCGATCATGCTCCAGCGCTCGCCCAGGTCGACACTCGCCTGCAGCAGCGCGTCGTTGTTCGCGACGCGATCGTCCTCGTCCCGGCGCAGCGCTCCGCGCACGCCCGCGTCGTTGAGGTATCCCTGCCGGTCGTCGTCCATCCGGTCGTGCTCGATGCCCGCCACGATGCGTGCACTCACGCCCTCGGAGAGCGCGAAGCGCCGCGACAGCTGCAACGCGGCACCGGCGTATTCGCGGCCGAATACCACGATGCCACCGCTCGAGCTCGCCGGAAGCTGGGCCGCAAGGGGCGTCGACAGCTTGTTGTCGAGGTCGCGTTGCCCCACGTAGGCGCGCGCCGTGAGCGTCGTGTCCGCGCCCAGCGCATGCTCGATCACCCATCCCGCCTGCTTCTGGCGCACCGTCTTCATCGCATCCTGCGTGAACGCGATCGCCGGAGCCTGGCGCGGATTCGCCTCCCATTGCGCGCGCGTGAGCCCCAGCGGATCGAGCGCATGGGGCTGGTCGAGCACGTTCACCACCGTGTCCAGGCGCGTGCCCGACGCGAGCTGCCAGCTCCACTTGGCGTTCAGCTGCTCGCGCCGCGCGGAGCCGTGCTCGCGATAGCCGTCGGTCTCGAAGCGCGCGGCGTCGATCGAGACGCGATGCTCCCCCACCGTCGCGGCGAAGCCGGCGCTCGCGCGATGCGCGTCGTAGGGCGCGGCGGACGCGCCGATCGAAAGCGTCGGCTCCGGGGCGCCGGCGCGCGTGAATACCTGCACGACGCCGCCCGCGGCATTGCCGTAGAGGAGCGCAAGCGGCCCGCGCAGCACCTCGATGCGCTCGACGGAGGCGAGGCTCACGTTGGATGCCTGGGCCTGGCCGTCGGGCATCGTCGCCGGGATGCCATCGACGATGAGCCGCACGCCGCGGATCCCGAAAGTCGATCGCGATCCGAAGCCGCGGATGGACAACTGCAGGTCCTGCGCGTAGTTCTGGCGATTGAGGACCGTGAGGCCGGGAACGCGCGAGAGCGCTTCCGACAGGTTCACCATCGGGCCCGCGGCCCGTATCGTCTCCGCGTCCACGCCGGAAATCGCGGCGGGCACGTCGAACGCGCGCGTCTCGGAGCGCGTCGCGGACACCACGACGGTGTCCAGCGCGACGGGCGCCGCTTCCTGCGCGTGTGCGCCGGCCCCCGCGAGCGCGGCGGCAATGACAAGCACGATCTTCAGCTGGGCGTCCTCGCCTCGACCGCGATCGACGCGAACCAGTCGGCGAGCTCGGCGATGTCGGCGTCCGTCAGGGGCTTCGCGATCAAGTTCATCACTTCGTGGCTGCGCTTGCCGCTGCGAAACTGCTTCAATTGCTCCGCGAGGTAGGTGCTCGGCTGGCCGGCGAGATTCGGCGTGTCCGGCATCGTGCCGATGCCGGACACGCCGTGGCAGGCGGCGCACATGCGCGCCTTCGCTTTTCCGGGCGACGCATCCGTCGCCTGGGAAGGACCCGCCGCGAGCGCGCAAAGCAATGCCGCGGCGGCGATCCTCAACGCCGCGGCGCCTCGCCCACGTAGCTCACGCGGTAGATCGCGCCCGCGAAATCGTCGGACACGAGCATCGAGCCGTCCTTCATCATCGCGACGTCCACCGGGCGGCCGCGATAAAGCCCGGTCTCGGGATCGAGCCAGCCTTCGGCGAAGACCTCGGTCTTGTCCGCGGTGCCGTCGGCCGTGAGGCTCGTGAACATCACGCGCGCGCCGATCGGTTTCGTGCGGTTCCACGAGCCGTGCTGCGCGCTGAAAAGGCCGCCGTGATACTTCGCCGGGAACTGCTTGCCGGTATAGAAGGCGAGCCCGAGATCGGCGGCATGCGCCTCCATGTAGACCTGCGGATTGGTGATGTTCGGCGGCAACGGGTCCTTGTCGTAGCCGAACTCCGTGATGCGCGTCTTGCCGCAAATCCACGGATAGCCGAAGAATTGCCCCGGTCCCGTGGCGCGGTTGATCTCGCCCGCCGGGATGTCGTCGCCCATCCCGTCGGTCTGGTTGTCGGTGAACCAGAGCGTCTTGTCCTTCGGGTTGAACTCCAGGCCCACGGAATTGCGGATGCCGGTGCGTAGACCTCGCGCTTGGAGCCGTCGAACGCATTCATGCGCACGATGCCGCCGATGCCGACCTTGTTGAAGAGGTCGAGCTTGTCGCGCGGCGGCACGTTGAAGGGCTGGCCCAGCGTGATGTAGAGCATGCCGTCGGGACCGACGCGGCACGTGCGCGCGTGGTGGTTATACGACTCCTCCTCGACCGGGATGAGCTTGCCTTGCGGCACGACCTCGATCACCGCGACGTCGCCGCCTTCATAGAAGAACTCCGCCGCGGGGAAATTCAGCACGCGGTTGTGCTCGACCACGATGAGGAACCCGTCCTTGGTCCAGCAGACGCCGTTGGGCACGTGGAACTTCGCCGATGGCGCGAAGGGCTTCACCTCGGTCGCGCGCTCGCCGCTGTTGCGGTTGGTCACCGCCCAGACGGTGTTCTTGCGCGTGCCCACGAAGAGCATGTTGGTCGAGGGCGCGACGGCCATGTGGCGTGCGTCGGGCACGACGGCGTAGAGGTCGATCTTGAAGCCGGGAGGCAGCTTGATGCGCTTCAGGTTCTCCCGGAGGGCATCGGCGTTCGCGCCCTCCTGGGGCACCGGCGGCATGCTCGTGTCGACGCCGGAGAGCTTCATCTTCTTCAGGTTCTCGATGTTCTGGCTTTGCGCCAGCACCGAATGCGATGCGAGGAACGACGCGGCGAGCAGGACGCCCGCTATGTACAGGTTGCGGGTTTTCATGTTGGGGTCTCCTCCGAGGGTGTTGCTGCGGATGACTCTACGCCCGTGCGCCGGCAAAAGACAACTTCCACTCCGGGCGCGACGTTAATCGCCCTTGATACCGGCGTCCCTGAAAAGGCGGGCATAGCGCGAGAGCTGCTCGCGCGTGGCCGCGCCGAGCTCCCCGGGCGAGGTGCCGCGCACGGTGAGGCCCTGGTCGCGCAGCCTTTCGCGCACCTCGGGATCGGCGAGCGCCTTCAGGATCTCGGCGTTGAGGCGCGCGACGATTTCCTTCGGCGTGCCCGCGGGCACCATCACCGTGAACCACGAGTTGAACTGGAAGCCCGCGAGGCCCGACGTGGCGACGGTGGGCGCCTCGGCGAACTGGGGCAGAGGCGCGGGCGTGGCGACGCCGATCAGGCGAAGCTTTCCCCCGCGCACCAGGCCCGCGACCGTCGCGAGGCCCTGGAAGGCGACGGGCACGTCGCCCGCGGCGACGCCGAGCGCGGCCTGGGAAGCGCCCTTGTAGGGGACGTGCGTCATGGTGATGCCGGCCTGCGAGGCGAAGAGCGCCATCGCGATGTGCTGGGGGCTGCCGTTGCCGCCGGAGCCGTAGTTGACCTCGCCCGGATGCGCCTTCGCCGCCGCGATGAGGTCGGCCGCGCTCTTGTACGGCGAGCCCGGCGTCGTCACGAGCCCCCACTCGATGGTGGCGACCAGCGACACCGGTTCGAAATCGCGAAGGATGTCCCACGGGGGCTTGGTGGGCATGTTCGGCAGCATCGTCATGATGCTGTCGTTGAAGCCGCCGATGGTGTAGCCGTCGGGCGGCGCCTTCGCGAGCTGCGAGGTGCCGATGAGCCCCGCCGCCCCGGGGATGTTCTCCACCACGATCTGCTGGCCCATGGAGGCCGACATCTTCTGCGTGACGATGCGCGCCGCGTTGTCCACGGCGCTCGCCGCAGCGAGGGGCACGATCATCCTGATGGGCTTCGCCGGATATCCCTGCTACCCGGCCGCGCCGAACGGCAACGCCATCGCCACGACCCACGAGATCAGTGTCTTCATTTTTTCTCCTAGTGCGTGCGAAGCGGGGGGATCTCGAGCTCTTCGGCCAGCCGGTCGAGGGTGTTCATCAGCGCGGGCGCAATGGCGATCCCGCCCGCGCGCTGCGCGAGCGCCTTCGCATGGCTCTGGTCGCCGGGAACGCGGATCGCATCGACGCCCGGCAAGCGCTCGGAGGCGCGCAGGTCGCGCACCAGCTTGTCGACCGCCGCCTTGAATGCGCCGATCTCACCGAACGCCGCGGGATCGATCGCGACGATCGCCTGCCCCGTATTGGTCGCGCTCTCGGCATCCTGGTTGAAGTCGACCACGTCCTTGCCCATCGCCGCGCCGTTGAGGGTCCCGGCGATGAGCCCCACGACCAGCGCGAGCCCGTAGCCCTTGTAGCCCCCGATGGGAAGGAGGAAGCCCTCGTTGGCACGGCGCGGGTCGGTGAGGGGCTTGCCCTCACGGTCGATCATCCAGCCCTCGGGCATCGATTCGCCGCGCGCGGCCTTGGCCTTCACCTTGCCGTACGCGGTGACCGTGGTCGCCATGTCGAGCACCACCGGCGGCTCCTCGCCCGCGGGGATCGCCGCGGCGATCGGGTTGGTGGAAAGCAGCATGTCGATTCCGCCCCACGGCGGAAGATGGTTCGCGTTGCCCACCGCGAAGTAGAGGCCGATCATGTCGTGCGCGAGCATCATGCGCGCGTAAAGCGATGCGGGCCCCGCATGGTTGCTCCATTGCGCGCCCACCCATGCGACGCCGGCGGTGCGCGCCTTCTCGATGGCGATCTCGGCGGCGCGCTTCATGACGAGATGCCCCATGCCGTTGTCGCCGTGCACGAGCGCCATGCCGGCGCGCTCGCGCTCGATGCGGATGTCGGGATGCAGGTTCACGCCGCCCGCGCGGATGCGCTTGAGGTATTGCGGCAGGCGGATCACGCCGTGGCCGTCGGAGCCCTGCAGGTCCGCGTCCGCCATGAGCGCGGCGACCGTGCGCGCGTCGACCGAAGGCATCCCCACCGTCTCGAAGGCGAGCGCGATGAAGAAGCGCAGGCGCGAATGGTCCACCAGGATGGGCGCGGCGCTCAGGACGCTTCCTCGATCCAGGTCGCCTGGATCGCTTCCAGGATCTTCTCGCCCGAGCGATTCGGGTCGTCGTCGAATCCGTCGAGCTCCAGCACCCACGCGCGCAAGTCGGTGAAGCGCACGAGCGCCGGATCGAGGTCGGGAAACTTCTCGGCGAGCGCGATGGCGATGTCGCGGGTGTCGGTCCACTTCATCGCTTCACCTCGCTCACCTGGTTCAGGGTGTACTTGGGGATCTCGATGACGACGTCCTTGTCCTTCATGCGCGCCTGGCAGGAAAGCCGCGAGGTGAGCTCCAGGCCCCACGCCTTGTCGAGGAGGTCGTCCTCCTTCTCGGTGGGCGGATCGAGCCCCTCGTAGCCCTCGCGCACGATCACGTGGCACGTGGTGCACGCGCAGCTCTTCTCGCACGCGTGCTCGATCCCGATGTGGTGGGCAAGGAGCGTATCGCAAATCGAGACGCCGGGGGGCGCGTCGATCACGGCCCCTTCGGGGCAGAGCGTCTCGTGCGGCAGCACCGTGAGGCGCGTCACTTGGTGCGCACCTCGTCCACGCGCCGGCCGGTGAGGGCGCCGGAGACGGCGCGATCCATGCGCCGCCCGGCGAACGACTCGCTCTCGTGGTTCAGGTCCTGGACCGCGGCCTTGATGGCGCGGTGGTCGGTCGAGCTCCACGCCCGCTCGAGGCTCGCCATGGCGCGCTCGAGGCGCTCGAGCTCGTCCTTCGCGAGGAGGTCCGCGTCCTGGGCGAGCGCCGCGCGGATCGCGGTGAGGAGCGACTCGGCCTCGACGCGCTGCTCGGCGAGCGCGCGCGCGTCGCGGTCGCCGGTCGCATGCGCGAAGCTCTCCTGCAGCATGCGCGCGACCTCGTCGTCGGAAAGTCCATACGACGGTTTCACCACGATCGACGACGCGATGCCGGTGGTCTCCTCGCGCGCCGAGACCGCGAGGAGCCCGTCGGCGTCGACCTGGAAGGTGACCTGGATGCGCGCGGCGCCCGCGACCATCGGCGGGATGCCGCGCAGCTCGAAGCGAGCGAGCGAGCGATTGTCGGCGGTCAACTCGCGCTCGCCCTGCACGACGTGGATCGCCATCGCGATCTGGCCGTCCTTGAAGGTGGTGAACTCCTGGGCGCGCGCCACGGGGATCGTGGAATTGCGCGGGATCACGCGCTCGACGAGGCCGCCCATGGTCTCCAGCCCCAGCGAGAGCGGGATCACGTCGAGGAGGAGCCAATCGTCGCCCGGCGCCCGGTTGCCGGCGAGCACGTTGGCCTGGATCGCCGCGCCGAGCGCCACCACCGCGTCGGGATCGAGGTCCTTCAGCGGCGGCTTGGCGAAGAATCGCTCGACGGCTTGCTGCAGGTGCGGCATGCGCGTGGCCCCGCCCACGAGCACCACGCCGTCGACGGCGCTCGCCTCGAGCCTCGCGTCGCGCAGCGCCTTGCGCGTGGGTCCCAGCGTCTTGCGCACCAGGGCGGCGGTGAGGCCTTCGAACTCGCGCCTCGAGAGGCGCAGGTTCACCTTCTGCCCGTAGGAGAGCGTCACCTGCACTTGCGCTTCGTCCTCGAAGGAAAGCTTCTCCTTCACTTCGCGCGCCGCGGCGAGGAGCCGGCGCGTGTCCGCGCCGCGCGCGTCGGCGATCTTGTGGCCGACCCGCCAGTGGGTCGCGATCGCCTGGTCGAAATCGTCGCCGCCCAGGGCGGAGTCGCCGTTGGTGGAGAGCACCTCGAAGACGCCGCGCGTGAGCTTGAGGATCGAGATGTCGAAGGTGCCCCCGCCCAGGTCGAAGATCGCGAAGGTCCCCTCGGAAGCATGGTCGAGGCCGTAGGCGATCGCCGCGGCGGTGGGCTCGTTCAGCAGCCGCAGCACGTTCAGGCCCGCGAGCCTCGCCGCGTCCTTGGTCGCCTGGCGCTGCGACTCATCGAAGTACGCGGGCACCGTCACCACCGCGCCGAAGAGCTCGCCGCCCAGCGCGCGCTCGCTTCGCTCGCGCAGCACCTTGAGGATTTCCGCCGAAACCTGCACCGGCGATCGCGTGCCCGCCGCCGTCTCGATCGCCACCATGCCCGGGGCGTCGCTGAAGTGGTAGGGAAGCGCGCCGTACTTGGCGACGTCGGCCACGCCCCGCCCCATGAAGCGTTTCACCGAGACGATGGTGTTGGCGGGATCGTCGGCCTGCGCCGCGCGCGCGCCGTAGCCCACCTCGACGCGCCCGTCGGGAAAATAGCGCACGATCGAAGGCAGCAGCGCGCGAGCGTCGCCGTCGGCGATCACCTCGGACACGCCGCTCCTCACGGTCGCGGCGAGCGAGTGCGTGGTGCCCAGGTCGATGCCGACCGCGAGCTTCCTCTGGTGGGGCGCGGGCGAGTCGCCCGGCTCTGAAATCTGCAGGAGCGCCATCAGGGCGTGCGCGCGGGATCAGCCATGCATCGGCTCCAGCGCTTCCTCGATCTCCTCCTCGAGCTTGTCGAGGAATCGAAGCTTGCGCACGAGCGAGCAGCCGGCGGCGTAATTGGCGTCGGCGTCGAGCGCGCGCTCGAGCATGCGCAGCATCTCGCCCCGCGCGAGCGCGATGTCGGCGCGAAGCCGCACGAGGCTCGCCGCGTCGCCGGATTCGCGCGCGTCCGATACCGCCTCGCGCCACTCCATCTGCTGCATGAGGAAGTCCGGCGGCATCGAGGTGTTGGATTCCTCCTCGGTGTCGTAGCCCTTGAGCAGCAGCAGGTAGCGGGCGCGCGCGATCGGGTCGCGCAGCGTGCGCAGCGCCTCGTTGGCGCGCGTGGCCCATTGCATGGCGACCCTGCGCTCGGCTTCGGTCGCCGCGGCGAAGCGGTCCGGGTGCACCTGCGACTGCAGCTCGCGGTAGCCGCGCTCCAGGCGCGTCGCGTCGACGGCATAGCGCACCGGCAGCCCCAACAGCTCGAAATGGTCGCGCGCGAAATCGGTGGTCATCGCGATGGACGAAAACCGGGGACAGACCTCGGTTATCAACTGTCGATAACCGAGGTCTGTCCCCGGTTTTCTATACGTTAAACGACTCGCCGCAGCCGCAGCGATCTTTCTCGTTCGGGTTGTTGAACTTGAAGCCCTCGTTCAGGCCTTCGCGCACGAAGTCGAGCTCCGTGCCGTCGAGGTACGCGAGGCTCTTCGGGTCGATGAGGACGCGCACCCCATTGGTTTCGAACGTCGTGTCCTCGGGCTGGACCTCGTCGGCGAATTCCAGCTTGTAGGCGAGCCCGGAGCAGCCCGTGGTGCGCACGCCAAGGCGAAGGCCCACGCCCTTGCCGCGCTTCTCGATGTAGCGCTTCACGTGGTCCGCGGCGCGATCGGTGAGCTGGACGCCCATCAGTCGGCAGCCCGCTTGTCCGGCTCGGCCTCGCCGGCGCCGTACTTCTTGCGATAGTCGGCGACGGCCGCCTTGATCGCGTCCTCGGCGAGGATCGAGCAGTGGATCTTCACCGGCGGGAGCGCCAGCTCCTCGGCGATCTGCGTGTTCTTGATCGTCGCGGCCTCTGCCACGGTCTTGCCCTTCACCCATTCGGTGACGAGCGAGGAGGAAGCGATCGCGCTGCCGCAGCCGTAGGTCTTGAACTTGGCGTCCTCGATGATGCCGGCCTTGTTCACCTTGATCTGCAGCTTCATCACGTCGCCGCAGGCCGGGGCGCCCACCATGCCCGTGGCCACGCCCTCGTCGTCCTTGGCGAAGGAGCCGACGTTGCGCGGGTTCTCGTAGTGATCGATGACTTTTTCGCTGTATGCCATGAAAAGCTCCTAGGCGAGAGGCATGAGGCATGAGGCGCGAGAAAAACCCGTACCCAGCCTTTGCCGTGACGCCAATATGTCCCGATGATCCATCTCATGCCTCATGCCTGCTGTCTCACTTCTAATGTGCTGCCCATTGCACCGTATTCAAGTCGATGCCGTCCTTGTACATCTCCCAGAGCGGGCTCATCTCGCGCAGCTTGCCGATGCGTTCCTTGATGAGCTTCACCGCGAAGTCGATGTCGGCATCCGTGGTGAAGCGCCCCAGGGTGAAACGGATGGAGCTGTGCGCTAGCTCGTCGTTGCGCCCGAGCGCCCGCAGCACGTACGAGGGCTCCAGGGACGCGGAGGTGCACGCCGAGCCCGAGGAAACCGCGAGCTCCTTCATCCCCATGATGAGCGACTCGCCCTCGACGAAGTTGAAGCTCACGTTCAGGTTGTGCGGCACGCGCTGGTCGAGATCGCCGTTCACGTAGATCTCTTCCATGTCCTTGAAGCCCGCGAGGAGCTTGTCGCGCAGCCGCCGGATGCGCTCGTTTTCCGCGCCCATCTCCAGGCGTGCGAGCCGGTAGGCCTCTCCCATGCCGACGATCTGGTGCGTGGCGAGCGTCCCGGAGCGAAACCCCTTCTCGTGGCCGCCGCCATGCATCTGCGCCTCCAGGCGCACGCGCGGCTTCCTGCGCACGTACAACGCGCCGATGCCCTTGGGCCCGTAGGTCTTGTGCGCGGAGAAGCTCATGACGTCGACCTTCATCTTGTCGAGGTCGATCGCGACCTTGCCCGTGGCCTGCGCCGCGTCCACGTGGAAGATGATGCCTTTCGCGCGCGTGATCTCGCCGATCTCGGCGATCGGCTGGATCACGCCGATCTCGTTGTTCACCATCATGATGGAAACGAGGATGGTGTCCGGCCGCAGCGCCGCCTTGAACTTCTCCAGGTCCAGCAGCCCGTCGGGCTGCGGATCGAGGTACGTCACCTCGAAGCCCTCGCGCTCGAGCTCGCGCATCGTGTCGAGCACCGCCTTGTGCTCGGTCTTCATGGTGACGAGGTGCTTGCCCTTGGTCTTGTAGAAATGCGCGGCGCCCTTGATCGCGAGGTTGTCCGATTCGGTGGCGCCCGAGGTCCAGACGATCTCCTTCGGGTCCGCGTTCACGAGCTTCGCGACTTCCACGCGCGCGTCCTCGACGGCTTCCTCCGCCTCCCATCCGTAGCCATGGCTGCGCGAGGCGGGGTTGCCGAACTGCTCGGTGAGCCACGGGATCATCTTCTCGGCCACGCGCGGATCCACCGGCGTGGTCGCGGAGTAGTCGAGGTAGATCGGCTTCTTGCGGGCAAGGGCGCTCATGGGCTTTTCAGGACGATACGAGGTGAGGTTGGCGCGAATGGCTGCCGCGCACCAGCGACACGGGCTTCGTGCGCTGCCTGTCGACGAGCTGGGACAGCGTGACGCCGGCGAGAAATCCGTACACCGTGCTGTTCAGCTCCTCCCAGAGGTCGTGCGTCATGCAGCGGTGGCTGTCGTGGCAGTTCTCGCGCCCGCCGCACTGGGTCGAATCGATCGGCTCCTCGACGGCGCGGATGATGTCGGCGATGGTGACCTTGGAGGCCTCGCGGGCGAGGTGATAGCCGCCGCCCGGGCCACGGACGCTCTCCACGAGCTTGCGGCGGCGCAGCTTCCCGAAGAGCTGCTCCAGGTACGACAGGGAAATCCTCTGGCGCTCGCTGATGCCGGCCAGGGTGACGGGACCCGAACCGCCGTGCAGTGCGAGGTCCAGCATCGCGGTCACCGCGAAGCGTCCTTTGGTCGTGAGTCTCATGGGCTGGTTGTCCTCACCGCGCCTCGCCCGGTTAATCCCGAGCGATTCACTCAAGTATATGAATTCCGACCAATTCAGTCAAGAATAATTCAACCGACTTTTCGGCGTAGATCGTCGCTTTTCGGCTCTTTTTCAAGATTTTCCAGCCGCTCCAGGATTGCGGCAAGGCGGCCATCCATGTCCTCGGCGCGAGTGCCGAGCGCGAGGAGGACCTTGTTCAACGGATCGTCGAGATCCCCGCTCACCGCGTAGGCGTCGAACGACATGCGGCCCGCCTCGAGGTGGGCCGGCCCGGCCTCGACGATACGCGCCGGAATGCCGACCACCGTCGCGCCCGCCGGCACCGGCTTCACCACCACCGAGTTCGAGCCTACCTTCGCGCCATCGCCCACGGTGAACGGGCCGAGGATCTTCGCGCCCGCGCCGACCACCACGCCCTTTCCGAGGGTGGGGTGGCGCTTGCCCTTGTTCCAGGAGACGCCGCCGAGCGTCACGCCATGGTAGAGCGTGCAGTCGTCGCCGATCTCGGCCGTCTCGCCGATCACCACGCCCATGCCGTGGTCGATGAAGACGCGCCGGCCGATGCTCGCGCCGGGATGGATCTCGATGCCGGTGAGGAACCGCGCCCAGTGGGACATGTAACGCGCGAGCCAGCGAAGCTCGATCCGCCACAGCGAGTGCGAAAACCGGTGCATCTGCAGCGCGTGAAAGCCCGGGTAGCACGTGATCACTTCCCACACCGATCGCGCGGCCGGATCGCGCTCGAACACGCACTGGATGTCTTCGCGAATGCGGCGGAACATGGCGAGCCTCGTCGTCGACCGGAATCGTTCACCTCGATTGGACGAAGTCTATTATTCCCGAGTAAAATTATCAACTATTCACCCGTCCGGGTGAAGCGCGCCTTCCCGTGAAAAGCTTCTTCAATCGCTACGTCGAGTTCATCCGGCAACCCGACGTGGTCCGCCTGTTGTTCGTGGCGCTGCTCACGCGCATGCCGGTGGGCATGGTGGGGTTCGCCATGCTCATGTTCCTGCGCGAGACCCTCGGCAACTTCAAGCTCGCCGGCTCCGCCGTCGGCATCAACTTCGTCGCTATGGCGGTAACGGCCCCGATCGTCGGACGCCTCATCGACCGGCATGGCGCGCGCGTGCCGCTCGTCGTGACCGGCACGGTCCAGCCGCTCGCGCTCCTGGGCGTGCTCCTCGCCGCCCGCCACGAGCTCCCCTTCGCAGCGGTCGCGGCATGCGCCGCGCTCGCCGGCGCTTTCGCCTCCCCCATCACCACCCTCACCCGCACGGCGTGGCGCAACCGCTTCGTGTGCGAAGAAGACCGGCGCACCGCCTTCTCGCTGGACGCGGTGATGATCGAGGTCAACTTCACGCTGGGGCCGGCCATCGTCGCGTTCATCCTCGCCCAGGCGAGCGCAACGGCGAGCTTCGCGTTCGCGATCGCGGTCGTGGTGGGCGCCTTCCTCGTCTTTCTCGCCGGGCCGACGCTGCGCTACGTGCGCAGGAGCGAGTCGGCCGAGCGCCACATGTTCGGCCCGCTCACCGAGCCGCGCCTGTGGCTCGTGTTCATCGCCTCTTTCGGGCTCACGTCCTGCTTCGGCCTCCTGGAGGTGGGATATCCCGCGTACGCGACCGCCCTCTCGATGCCCGCGGTGGGCGGAATCCTGCTGTCGATCAATTCGTTCGGCAGCGCCCTGGGCGGCGCGATCTTCGGCGGGCTCAACCTGCGCGCGCCGATGGAGCGGCAGTTCGCGTGCGTGCTGAGCCTCATGGCGATCCCGGTGTTCCTGCACACGGTGGTGACGGGAACCCTCGCGCTCGCCGTCGTGGCCTTCCTCGCCGGAGCGCTCATCGCGCCCTCGATCGCCTCCCAATCGGTGTTGATCTCGCGGTTCGCGCCCGCGCAGTACGCCACCGAGGCGTTCACGTGGTCGTCGACGTTCATCGTGAGCGGGCTCGGCGCCGGCATGGCGCTCGGCGGCTACCTCGTGGAGACCACGGGCCTTCGCTCGGCCTTCGGCGCGGGCGCCGTCATCATCGCCACCCTGGCATCGGCCGGTCTCGCCATCACCTCCGGCGCCGCGCGCCGCGCACGCGCACGCGCCTAGCGACGCTACTTGCGCAGGGCCTTGTCGCAGGCATTCATCAGTCCGCGCAATAGCTTCACTTCCTCGCGTTCGAGGCCGCCGCGCGCGAAGAGCCGGCGCATGCGCTGCATGAATTTGCCCGGCTTCTGCGGGTCGAGGAAGGCTACGCCCGCCGCGAGCGCCTCGAGGTGGGTGAAGAATCCCTCGACGTCGGCACGCGTCGCCGGCTCGCCCGAGCCGGATGCGGGAGGACGGAATGCGCTGTCGCAGGTGGCGAGCTCATAACACGCGACCTGCACCGCGGCGGCGAGATTGAGGGACGAATACGCGGGATTGGCGGGCACGCTCGCCAGGCGCTGGCAGCGCAGGAGCTCGTCGTTGGAAAGGCCCGAGGTCTCGTTGCCGAAGACGAGCGCGATCGGCCCGAGCGAGGCGGCGGCGACGATATCCGGCGCGGCCTCGCGCAGCGGCTCGGCTACGTGTGACAGTTCCCGCCCGCGCGCGCTGAAGCCCACTGCGAGCGTGCGGTCGGCGAGCGCCGCGTCCAGCGTCGTGAAGACGCGCGCTTGCTCGAGAAGGTCGGTGGCGCCGACGGCCATGGCCGTCGCGTCGGGATCGGGAAAATGCCGCGGCGACACCAGCACCAGGTCGGAGAATCCCATGGTCTTCATGGCGCGCGCCGCCGCGCCGATGTTGCCCGGGTGGCTCGCGCGCGACAGCACCACCGCGATTCGGGAGAGGTCCATTGCCTCGATTGTGGCGAAAAAAAAGGCGGAACGCCCGCTGGCGCCCCGCCTCGCACCCCTACTTCCCATCGCCCCGGGGAAGCGCCCCCTGTGTAAAGGCGCCACCCTGTTTACGATGTGTATGGATTTATATATCGTGGGACGATATGTTGTCAACTGGGGGGGAAGACCGCCATGGCCACGGGAAAGACCGCCGACCCGCCGGAGCGCGCCGCTCCGACGCAGGACGACTACCGCACGCTCGCCGCCTTCCGCGCGCGGCTGCGGGAATTCGTCGCCTTCAGCGACCGCGCCTCGGCCACCGTCGGCATGACCCAGCAGCAATACCAGGCCCTCCTCGCGCTGAAGACCCACTCGGGCGCCGAGCCGCTCACCATCAGCGGCCTGGCGGCGCTCCTGCTCATCAAGCACCACAGCGCCGTGGGGATGGTCGATCGGCTCGAGAAGCAGGGCATCGTCCGGCGCGAGCCCTCCTTGCGCGATCGCCGCGTCGTCGGCGTTCGCCTCACCACGCGCGGCTCCCGCGCGATCGGCCGCGTCGCCAAGATCCACCGCGACGAGTTGCGCCGCATCGCGCCGGACTTCGTGCGGATCTTCTCTTTCCTGGCGGAGGACGGCCCGTAGCGTAAAATTCGTCCATGCATCCCATGCTCAACACGGCCGTGAAGGCCGCGCGCAAGGCCGGCAGCATCATCACCCGCGCTTCCTCGGACATCGACCGGCTCACGATCCGCAGCAAACACAAGAACGACTTCGTCTCCGAGGTCGACCATGCCGCCGAGGAGGCGATCATCGGCGTGCTGCGCGAGGCGTATCCCGACCACGGCATCCTCGCGGAGGAAAGCGGCGCGAGCGGCGGCGACGTCGAGTACGTCTGGGTCATCGATCCCCTCGACGGCACCACCAATTTCCTGCACGGCTTCCCGCAGTACTGCGTGTCGATCGGGCTCCTGCACAAGGGCGTGCCCGCCCAAGCGGTGGTGTTCGACCCGAACCGCAACGAGCTCTTCACCGCAACCAAGGGAGTGGGCGCCTATCTGAACGACCGGCGCATCCGCGTGAGCAAGACCGACAAGGTGGACGCCGCGCTCATCGGCACCGGCTTCCCGTTCAAGGAAGTGGGCGTCCTCGACGACTACCTGCGCATGTTCCGCAACGTGACGCTCAACTGCGCGGGCGTGCGTCGCCCCGGTGCGGCCGCGCTCGACCTCGCGTGGGTCGCATGCGGGCGCATCGACGGCTTCTGGGAGATCGGCCTTTCGCCGTGGGACATGGCGGCGGGCGCGCTCCTCGTGCGTGAAGCCGGCGGCCTCATCGGCGATCTCGACGGCAACGACAAATTCCTCGAGAGCGGCCGCGTGATCGCCGCCAACGGCAAGATCTTCAGCGCGTTGCTCCAGCTCCTCAAGCAGAAGTCCTGAGCGCCGGTCGGTACGCCACCGCCGCCTCGATCGCGGCGGGCACCGCGAGGTGCTCGTGAGGCTGGTCGTCGCCGTAGATGCGCGAGATGCGCGCGTGCCCCATGAGCGCCATGTCGGGATCGGCGAGGAGCTCGTGCACCCACGAATCGATTCCCGCGTTGCACCTATAATCCTTCAGGACGTCCATTCACCCTTCCATCCTTGGCAAAGCCTACCGCAATCGCTTCCGGCCGGCATCGCATCGTCATCGTCGGCGGAGGCGCCGGCGGGCTCGAGCTTGCCACGCGGCTGGGCGACACGCTGGGGCGCAAGGCTCGCGCGCACGTGACGCTCGTCGACCGCAGCCGCACGCATCTGTGGAAGCCGCTGCTGCACGAGGTCGCCGCGGGAAGCATGGACATCCACCAGCACCAGCTCGACTACCTCGCGCAGGCGCGCTGGCATCGCTTCACGTTCGTGTTGGGCGCGCTCGCCGGCCTCGACCGGGCCGCGCGCGAGGTCGTCGTCGCCCCGGTGCGCGACGACGAGGGCGTGGAGATCCTCCCGCAGAGGCGCATCGGCTACGACACGCTCGTCATCGCCATCGGCAGCGAGTCGAACGACTTCAACACCCCGGGCGTGCGCGACAACGCGTTCACCATCGACAACGCATGGCAGGCGCACCTCTTCCACCGCCGGCTGGTGAATGCGTGCTTCCGCGCCAACTTCGCCAACGACGGCAAGGTCCTCGACATCGCGATCGTCGGCGCGGGCGCCACCGGCGTGGAGCTCGCCGCGGAGCTGCACAACACGATCCGCGTCCTCGCCGCCTACGGCCTGGAGAATTTCGACCCCGAGCGCCAGATCCACATGAGCGTCGTCGAAGCCGGGCCGCGCATCCTGCCGGGACTGCCGGACCACGTCGCCGAGGGCACCATGGGGGTGCTGCAAGACCTCGGCGTCGATGTCCTCACCGGGGAGCGCGTGGTCGAGGTCACCGCATCGCGCGTGAAGACCGCGAGCGGCCACGACATCCCGGCGGACTTCACCGTGTGGGCCGCGGGCATCCGCGCTAACGAGGTCCTGAAGGACCTGGACGGGCTCGAGTCCAACCGCATCAACCAGCTGGTCGTGAAGCCGACCCTCCAGACCACGCGCGGCGACGACGTCTTCGCGATCGGCGACTGCGCCGCATGCCCATGGCACGACGCGAAGCTCGTGCCGCCGCGGGCGCAGAGCGCGCACCAGGAGTCGAACCATCTCGTGCGCACGCTGACCGGCCGCCTTGACGGCAAGGCTCCGCGCCCTTTCCACTACCGCGATTTCGGCTCGCTCGTCTCGCTCGGCAGCTACGACACGCTCGGGCAGCTGATGGGCTTCATCTCCAGCGAGAAATTCCGCGTCGAGGGATGGCTCGCAAAGCTTTTCTACCTCTCGCTCTATCGCCAGCACATCTGGGCGCTCTTCGGCTTCTGGCGCATGGCGCTCGATACGCTCGCGCGCATGATTCACCGCCGCAACCAGCCGAAGGTGAAGCTGCATTAGCGCCCCCGCAGCGAACTACAATAGGGCCCGATGAAGCTCGAAGCACCCGCGCCCTCCCACACGCCGATGATGCAGCAGTACCTCGCCCTCAAGGCGGAGTACCCGGACATGCTGCTCTTCTACCGCATGGGAGACTTCTACGAGCTCTTCCACGGCGATGCCGAGCGCGCCGCGAAGCTCCTCGACATCACGCTCACCGCGCGCGGGCAGTCGGGCGGCCAGCCGATCCGCATGGCGGGCGTGCCCTATCACGCGCTCGAGCCCTATCTCGCCAAGCTGGTGAAGGCGGGCGAGTCCGCGGCGATCTGCGAGCAGGTCGGCGACCCGGCGACTTCCAAGGGCCCCGTGGAGCGCCGGGTGACCCGCATCGTGACGCCGGGCACGATCACCGACGCGGCGCTTCTTGCGGCGTCGCGCGAGAGTCTCCTCGCCGCGGTGCACGTGGACGGATCGATCGCGGGCATCGCGTGGATCTCGCTCGCGAGCGGCCGCCTCGCGGTGACGCAAGTCCCGCGCGAGCGCCTCGACGCCGAGCTCGAGCGCCTGCAGCCCGCCGAGCTTCTCGCGGCGCACGAAGTCCAGATCGCCCTCACGCCCGCTCCCGCGATGAAGCGCCTGGACCCGTGGCAGCTCGACGCCGCCGTCGCGAGCCGCGAGCTCGCGCGCCAGTTCGGCACCGCGGACCTTTCCGGCTACGGTTGCGAAGGCATGGAGCGCGCGATCGCGGCGGCCGGCGCGCTCCTCGCCTATTGCCGGCTCACGCAGCAATCGGCGCTGCCCCACGTGACGGGGCTGCGCGTGGAGCGCGAGAGCGAGCTCGTCGCGATGGACGCGCACACGCGGCGCAACCTCGAGATCACCGAGACGCTCGGCGGCGCGGAATCTCCCACGCTCTTCTCGCTCCTCGATCGCTGCGCCACATCCATGGGAAGCCGGCGCCTGCGCCACTGGCTGCACCATCCGCTGCGCGACACGGCGAGCCTCGTGCGCCGCCACGCCGCCATCGCCGCGCTCGAGAACCCGGCGTCGCGGCTGCGCCACGCGCATCTCGCGCAGTGGTTCGGCGCGTGGTCCGACGTGGAGCGCATCACCGCGCGCGTCGCGTTGCGCACCGCGCGCCCGCGCGACCTCGCGGGCCTGCGCGATACGCTCGCCACGTTGCCGGCGCTGCACGCCGCGCTCGCCGAAAGCGGCGAGGCGGGGCTCGAAGGGGCGGCCGAGGCGCTGCGCCCCGCCGGGGAGATCCACGCGGCGCTCGCCGCGGCGCTGAAGGACGAGCCCGCCGCGGCGCTTCGCGAGGGCGGCGTCATCCGCGACGGCCACGACGCCGAGCTGGACGAGCTGCGCGCGATCCAGAACGATTGCGGCGCGTTCCTGCTCGACATGGAGAAACGCGAACGCGAACGCACCGGCATCGCCAACCTGCGCGTGGAATTCAATCGCGTGCACGGCTTCTACATCGAGATCACGCAGTCGCAGCTCGACAAAGTGCCGGTGGAATACAAGCGGCGCCAGACGATGAAGAACGCCGAGCGCTTCATCACCCCGGAGCTCAAGGCTTTCGAGGACAAGGCGCTCGCCGCCGGAGAGCGCGCGCTCGCGCGCGAGAAGTTGCTCTACGAGGGCCTCGCGGACGCGCTGAACGCGCACATCGCCCGCCTCCAGGAGATCGCCGAGGCCGCGGCCGAGCTCGACGCGCTCGGCGCGCTCGCCGCGAGCGCCGAAGCCCTGGGGCTCGTCGCCCCGCGCTTCACCGGCGAGGACCTGATCGAGATCCACGACGGGCGCCACCTCGTGGTCGAAAGCCAGGTCGACGACTTCATTCCCAACGACACGAGCCTCAACCGCTCGCGCCAGCTCCTCCTCGTCACCGGGCCGAACATGGGCGGGAAGTCGACCTACATGCGCCAGGTCGCGCAGATCGCGCTCCTCGCCTACTGCGGCAGCTTCGTGCCGGCGAAGTCCGCGACCCTCGGCCCCATCGACCGGATCTTCACGCGCATCGGCGCTTCCGACGACCTCGCGGGCGGGCGCTCGACCTTCATGGTGGAGATGACCGAAGCCGCCGCGATCCTCAACAACGCGACCGCGACGAGCCTCGTGCTGGTGGACGAGATCGGGCGCGGCACCTCCACCTTCGACGGCCTCGCCCTCGCCTACGCGATCGCGCGCCATCTCGCCGAGCAATCGCGCTGCTACACGCTCTTCGCGACGCACTACTTCGAGCTCACGCAGCTCGCCGCGGAGCTGCCGCACGTGGCCAACGTCCACCTGGACGCGGTGGAGCACAAGGACCGCATCGTGTTCCTGCACCGGCTGGAGGGCGGCCCCGCGGATCGGTCCTACGGGATCCACGTCGCGCACCTCGCCGGAATCCCGAAGGACGTGGTGCGCGCAGCGCGCCGCCACCTGGCCGAGCTCGAGAAGCAATTGCGCCCGGGCGGCTCCCAGCCGGATCTTTTCTCGACGCCCGCCGTGGCCCAGGCGCCGGACGAGAGCGACGCCGTCTTCAACGCGGTCCTCGCGCTCAAGCCCGACGAGATGTCGCCCAAGCAGGCGCTGGAGGCCCTCTACGAGCTGAAGAAGCTCGCGAAGTAGCGTTCAGCGCGATTCCCGCAATTCCTTCACGGTGAAGAAGGGCATCGCCGCGAAGACGATCGACAACAGCGAGAAGACGAAGCTCGCCCGGTAGTTTCCGGTGAGGTCGTGCAGGGCCCCCGCCGCGTACGATCCCAGCGCCGCGCCGAATGCATTGGTGGCGAGGATGGTGCCGTATACGGTCGCATGCCCGCGCCCTGCGAAACGCTGGGCGGCGAGCGTCGAGACGATCGGGCCGCGCGCGCCCTGGCACAGGCCGAAGACCACGATGCAGGCCCCCAGGAACGCGGTCCCCGCCCCGAAGGAAAGCGAGAGGAAAAGGCAGATTCCGATGGCCGTGCCCACGAAGCTCACCATGGCGGTGCGGCGCATGCCCATGCGATCGGCAAGGAATCCGCTCGACATCACGCTCGCCACCGACAGCATCCCCATCACGCCGAACGCGCTCGCGGCGGTGAGCGGGGCGATGCCCAGGTCGATGAGATACGAGACCACCTGGACCAGCACCGTGTACATGCCGAGCGAGGTGAAGAAGAAGACGCGCACGAGGCCCCAGTAGATCGGCGTCGCCATGGCGCGCTTCACCGTCCACGGCACGGCGCCCGCATCGGCCGCATGCAGCGCCTCGACGCGCGGATCGCCGAGCGCGAAGCGCCGCCACGGCACCGCGAAGAGCTGCAGGAGCGCCACGGCGAGCACGGCGGCGCCGAGCAGGCGGTAGGCGCCGCGCCATCCGTGCAGGGCCACGAGGTACTGCGTGAGCGGGACGATGATGAGCGCGCCCATGCCCGCGGCCGAGAACACGATGCCGATCATGGTCGACAGGCGCCGCTTGTACCAACGGGCGAGGAGCGCCGCCGCGGGCACCATCCCGAGGAGGCCCACGCCGGTGCCCACCGCCACGCCGATCACCAGATAGAAGCTCCACAGGCGATCGAGCGATCCCGCGACGAGCAACGCGCTTCCGGAAATGCCCAGCCCGGCGGCATAGACGATGCGCGGGCCGTAGCGATCGAAGAGCCACCCGGCGGCGGGGCCGACGAGGCCGCTCACCAGGAGATAGGCGGAATAGATGCCGGTCAGCGTCGCGCGCGAGGCGCCGAACTCGCGCTCGAGCGGCAATACCATCACCGTGTACGCGTCGCCGATGCCGCGGCTGAAGATGTTGAAGACGAAGCAGGTAAGGACTACCGCGAGACCCGTGCGGCGCAGCGCTCGCAGGTCGGGCTCGGCCGCGAACGAGCTCATGGACTCATCATGCCGTGATCGAATGATGCATCATCGCATTTTCAGGCCGCCGCGCTCCCATGCTCCCCGGAAAGTCGTGCCTGACACGACATAAAAAGTCGTACCTGACACCACTTCTCGCGGCGCTCGCGATCGGCGGGTGCGCGACGCGAGCGCCCTCGGGCGAGTCGTTCGTGTTCGGCGTGATGGGCGACACGCCCTACAACGAGCGCGAAGAGGCGCATTTCGTGAAGATGCTCGAGCACATGGACGGCGAGCCGCTGGCGTTCATCGTGCACATTGGCGACATCAAGGCGGGCGGCAACTCGCCGTGCACCGACGCGCTCTTCGAGAAGCGCCGCGCGCAGCTCGACCGCTCGAATCACGCGATCGTCTACACGCCGGGCGACAACGAGTGGACCGATTGCCGCCGCAAGTCGAACGGCGCGATGGATCCGCTCGAGCGGCTGGCGAAGCTGCGCGAGGTGTTCTTCGCGGGCCGCGAATCGCTCGGCCGCGAACGCATCGAGACCGACGCGCAGGCCGACCGCGCGGGCCATTGCGGCGCCTACCCCGAGAATCGCTCGTGGACCTACCGGCGCATCCGCTTCGTCACCCTCAACGTTCCCGGAAGCGACAACAACGTGGGGTTCGACGCGGCCTCCGACGCGGAAGCGGTGTGCCGCAACGACGCCAACCGCCGCTGGCTCGAGCGCGCCGTGGAAGAGAGCGCGGGGCCGCAAACGCGCGCGCTCGTGGTCGCGATCCAGGCCGACCCCTGGGAAACGCGCAAGCCCGTCTACAAGGATTTCCTCGCGCAGGTTCGCAAAGCGGGACGCCGGCTCGCGAAGCCCCTGCTCTTCGTGCACGGCGACACGCACATCTATCGCGTCGACACGCCGTTCGCGGACGCGGCCGGCACCCTCCTCAACGTGACGCGCCTCGAGACTTACGGGAGCCCGTTCGTCGGCTGGGTGAAGGTCACCGTCGACGCGAGCCCCGACGTGTTCAGCTTCGAGCCGAAGACCGAAGCCTTCGTGCCGCCGCTCTAGCGGCGGGATCCCGGGTCAGGCGGGATGCACTCCGAGGTCGCCGTGCACGTGGCCGTGCGTGAGCTCTTCGCGCGTGGCCGTGCGCACGCCGCTCACCTTTCCCTTGAACCAGAGCCTCTCGCCGGCGAGCGGATGGTTGCCGTCGACCACCACGCTGTCCGGCGTGATGTCGGTGATGATGTAGATGAGGGCCTCTTCCTCGTTGTCGCCGGGCACGCCTTCGAAGCGCATGCCGAGCTCGATCGCCTCGGGAAAGCGCTCGCGCGGCTCGACGCGCAGGAGCTGCGCGTCGTACTCGCCGAAAGCGTCCTCGGGCTCGAGCGTGAGCGCCGCCTCGTCGCCGACCTCCTTGCCCTCGAGCGCCTCCTCCACCTTCGGGAAGATGCCGCCGTATCCGCCGTGCAGGTATTCGAGCTGCGCGCCCTCGTCCTCGAGGAGCTCACCGTCGCTCGCCTTCAGCTCGTAGTCGAGCTTCACCACCGAACCGGGCCTAATTGGCATGCGCGAAATCGAGGGACCTGCATGCTTTCAGGACCTCATCGACGTGCGCCCGCGGATTCACGTCCTGGAGGATCTGGCGCACGACGCCCTTCTTGTCGATGATGAAGGTGGAGCGCAGGAGGCACGCCTTCGGATGGCCGTCGACGATCTTGTCCTGCATCACCTGGTAGAGGCGGGACACCTCGGCCTCGGTGTCGGCGAGGAGCTGCACCGACAGGCCATGCTCGTCGCGAAACGCCTGATGCGAGAGCACGTCGTCGCGAGAAACGCCGAACACCACGGTGTCGAGCTTGGCGAATTCGTTCTCGCGATCGCTGAAGCCGATCGCCTGGATGGTGCAGCCGGGCGTGCCGTCCTTCGGGTAGAAATAGAGGACAACGTTCTTCTTCCCCCGGTAGCTGGAGAGATCCATCATCTCCATGCTGGCGTCGGGGAGCTGGAAGGATGGTGCTGGTTGGCCTACGTGTAGCATGGCACCCGCAATCGCTCGACTGTCGAATCGATTCTAATCCATTTTAATGACACGCAAGCATCCCGCGGGGCTCGATCCGCCGTCCTTCATGCGCCGCAATTGGCAACGTGAGCCGCTCCTGCTGCGCCAGGCGTTCCCGGACTTCGCCGAGCCGCTCGGCCCACCCGGGGTGCTCGCGCTCGCCGGCTCCGACGATGCCAACTCGCGCCTCGTGCGCCAGCGTGGAGCGTCCTGGTTCCTCGAGCATGGGCCGTTTCCTCCTTCACGCTTCAAGCAACTTCCACGCCGGGACTGGACCGTGCTGGTCCAGGACACCAACCACTTCTCGCCGCGCGCCGATGCGCTCCTCGCGTCTTTCGACTTCATCCCGCACGCCCGCATCGACGACGTGATGGTGAGCTACGCGATGCCCGGCGGCAGCGTCGGGCCCCACGTGGATTCCTACGACGTCTTCCTGTTGCAGGGGCGCGGCAGGCGCCGCTGGCGGATCTCTGGACAGAAGGACCATTCGTTCGTTCCCGGCATCGACCTGAAGATCCTCGAACGCTTCACGCCGCAGGCCGAGTGGGTGCTCGAAGCCGGCGACATGTTGTACCTGCCGCCGGGCGTCGCGCACCACGGTGTCGCGGAGACGGAATGCCTTACCTGGTCCATCGGGTTTCGCGCGCCCACCGATGCGGAGCTCACGACGGCGTTCCTCGACTTCCTGCGCGACCGGCTCGCGCCCGCCGGCCAGTACGCCGATCCGGGTACGGCGCCCGCGCGCCATCCCGGTGAGATTCCCGCGGAGCTCGTCGCGCACGCCGCGCGCGTGATGCAGTCGATCCGCTGGAGCGCCGCGGACGTGAGCGGGTTCGCAGGGCGGTTCCTCTCCGAGCCCAAGGCGCACGTCTTCTTCCAGGCGCCGCGCAAGCCGCTCACGCGAGCGCGCTTCGCACGCGAGGCCGCGCACCGCGGCCTCGCGCTCGATCCGCGCTCGCGCCTGCTTTTTTCTGGCACGATGTTCTTCCTGAACGGCGAAGAGGTCGAGGCGCCCGCCGGGGCGCGAGCCCTCCTGCAGCGCCTCGCCGACGAGCGAAGGCTGCCCGGACCGCTCGATGCGCCGCGGGAATTCTGGGACGCGGCGCACGGCTGGTATCTGCAAGGCTTCGCGCACGCAGGAGAGTCCACATGAGCGATACGCCAGAGGCATCGGGAAAGGTCCACGAGCCGAGCTACCGGAAGATCTTCGGTACCGCCGAGTCGCTCGCCGCCATCGACGAGGTGATCGCGGCAGCCGAGCGCACCATCCACATCTTCGACACGTCGCTCTCGGGCCGCGGCTTCAACACGCCCGAACGCACCGACAAGCTGCGCGAGTTCCTGGTGCGCGGGCGCGCCCATCGCCTGCTCATCGCCCTGCACGAGACCGACCTTCTCGATCGCGAGTGCCCGCGGCTCCTGGTGCTGCTGCGCCAGTTCCCGATGTCGATCGAGATCCACCGCACCATCATGCAGGCGCGCAACGCCAACGACCCGTGCGTGATCGCCGACGACCACAGCGTCTGGCACCAGCTGCACCACGAGCAGCCGCGCGCGATCGTTGCACTGCACTCACCCGCCGACGCCCTGCCCATCAGCCAGCGCTTCGACGAGATCTGGGAGCTGTCGGAGCCGGCGGTATCGGCGAACACCCTGGGACTTTAATGCAGCGCAGCGAATTTCCGTATAATGCGGCGCTGGCCATCGCCCCGGGAACCGCTGCAAGCGCCGTGCGTCCAAGGCACTGCGTACCCTGGAGCGGCCAACGTCGCCGCACACTCGAACAACCACCCCGCTGAAGGAATTCGAACAATGAAATCGCCGTATATCCTCGTTGCCGCCCTCCTCGCTTTTGGCGTCGTCGGCTGCACCAAGACCGAAGTCACCCCCGCCCCCGCCACCAAAGTCGAAGTGAAGCCGGCCGATGCCCCGCCGGCGACCACCACGGTCATCACCACGCCGGCCGCGACGCCCCCGTCGCAGCCCGCCGCCGATGCCGCCAAGTCCAGCGCCGACGCAGCCAAGTCCAGCGCCGATGCCGCCAAGGCCGGCGCCGACGCCGCCAAGTCGAGCGCGGACGCCGCCAAGAAGCCCTGAATTTCCCTCGAGCAGGAAAAAGCCGGCCTGAGGGCCGGTTTTTTTTCGCCTAGACCTCGCGCCAGGCGAAGCCGTCGTCCTGGCCCGCGACGCCGACCCAGCCTTCCTCGCATCCCGCGGCATGGGCGAGCGCGGCCACCGCGAGCGCGGGCTTGTTGTTCTGTTGCGACAGGTGGGCGGCGATGAGATGGCGAAGATGGCTGCGCTCGAGCGCGGCGACCAGGAGCCCCGCCTCGTCGTTGCTGAGGTGGCCGAAGCGCCCGGACACGCGCCGCTTCAGGCCGTCGGGGTAGGGGCCCTCCATCAGCATGCCGAGATCGTGGTTGCACTCGATCACGAGCGCATGGCAGCCGGAGAGTTTCTCGACCACGTGCTGCGTCACCGTGCCCAGGTCGGTCACCACGCCCAGGCGCGACGCGCCGTCCGAGAACACGTATTGCACGGGCTCGCGCGCGTCGTGGGGCACCGGGAAGGGCTCGATGGCGATGGCCGCCACCTCGAAGGGCTGGTGCGAATCGATGAGGTGCGCGAGCACCGCGGGAAAATCAGGCGGCAGCCATTGCGCCGTGCCGCGCGTGAGGTGGACCGGGATCGCGTAGCGCCTGGCGAAGCGCGCCACGCCGCCCAGGTGATCGTCGTGCTCGTGGGTGACCACCACCGCGGTGATGTCCGAAGGCGCGAGGCCCACGCGCTCGAGCCGCGCCCGGGTGTCGGCGAGGGAGAAGCCGCAATCCATCATCACGCGCGTCGTGCCGCACTCGACAACGAGCCCGTTTCCCGAGCTGCCGCTGCCGAGCGATGTGAAACGCATCCGGGGCCGCTCGCCCGCGCCCCTACTTGAGCTGTTCGAAGAGCAGGCCGAGGATCTTCTTGCCGGTGGGCGACGATTCCGGCGTGCCCTTCGAATCCTGCACCTGCACCTGCGACATGCTCGCGCCGGCATCGGCGACGTGGATGCGGTACTGGGGTTGCGCGTGCTTCGGCGTGGGCTTCCAGAACTTGAGCTTTTCGAGGAAGCCTTCCTTGGTGTCCTTGAGGTCGGCCTCCGGATCGATGTAGCGCACGAAGAAGAGCCCCTTGGAGCGGTCGCGATCCTCGACGGTGAAGCCGACGCGGTCGAGCGCGAGGCCCACGCGGCGCCACGCGCGGTCGAAGCCGTCGTTCACGACGAGCGGGCCCGCGCCGGCGTTCTGCAGCACGGCGTTCGTGGGGCCGCTCGCGACGGGCGCGGGCGTGACGCCGCGGCGTCCGGGCAGCGGCGCCGACGCGGTGGTGACCGTGGTGTCGCCGCCGCCGATCTTCACCATGAGCCGCGAGAGCATCTCCGCCTCCATCTCGCGGTCGGCGGGCTGCGCCTGCCACATGGTGCGGTCCTGCGTGGAGCTCGAGTACACCTCCTCCACGTTGCGGTTGCTCACGAAGATCTCCGTGGTGCCCGGCTCCACGCCCTTTTCCAGGCGCGTTCGGAACTTGTCGCGGCGCGGATACGAGTAGAGGCCCTCGATCAAGCGCCCGACGGTGCGGCGCACGAGATCCTGCGGAATCTTGGTGCGGTCCTCGCGCCAGTCGGTCTCGATGAGCCCCAGCTGCGGCTCTTCGCGCAGGAGCTTGTAGCCCGTGTCGATCCAGAACTCGCGCACCACCGGCCAGACCTTCTCCGGCTCGCCCTTCACCACCAGCCAGCGCTGGTCGCCCGCGCGCTCGAGCTTCACGCCCTCGAACTTCGGCAGCACCACCGGCGCGATGGGCGCGCCGCTCGCGGCCGGCTTCTGGCTGTACGCCGAGTAGCTCGTCTGCGCGCGCGGGTCGGGGATCGAGTAGCGGTCGTCCATCGTCGGCGCGGTGAGCTCCGGCGGGACCTCGAGGGGCTTCACGGTGCGCGCCTGCGCGCCCTTGTATTCGTCGGACTTGGCGCCCCACCCAGAGCAGCCCGCGAGGACGAGGAGCGCTGCGGGAATGGCGAGGAGAGGAAGACGGTTCATTGAGTATCCTTGGTCTATTCGATGCAGCCGGCTTCGCGGAGCGACGCGGCGAGCGTTTCGTGGTGCGGCGCGGTGAATGGCGTAAGGGGAAGGCGGATACCTTCGGCGATGCGCCCCATGCGGGCGAGCGCCCATTTCACCGGGATGGGGTTGGCTTCGAGGAAGAGGTTCCTGTTGAGGCCCAGGAGGCGGTTGTTGATCGCGATCGCCTCGGCGGCCTTGCCCGCGCGGGCGGCGGCGCACATCTCGTGCACGAGGCGCGGCGCGACGTTCGCGGTGACCGAGATCACGCCGTGCGCCCCCAACAGCATGTACGAGAGCGCGCTCGCGTCGTCGCCGCTGAACACGAGGAAGTCCTTGCGCACGCGCTTCATGAGGTCGGTCGCGCGCTCCACGCTGGCAGTCGCTTCCTTGATGCCGACGATGTTGGGCACTTCCGCCAGGCGCGCCACGGTGTCGTTCTGCATGTCCGCGACGGTGCGCGAGGGCACGTTGTACAGGATCATCGGGATATCGGCCGACTCCGCGATCGCCCTGAAGTGGCGATAGAGCCCTTCCTGCGTGGGCTTGTTGTAGTACGGCACCACTGAGAGCGAATATTGCGCGCCCGCCTTCTTCGCGAAGCGCGCGAGCTCGATCGCCTCGCGCGTGGCGTTGCCGCCCGTGCCCGCGATCACCGGCACGCGGCCCGCTGCGAATTCCACCGCGGACTCGATGAGCCTGCAGTGCTCGGCCACGTCCACCGTCGGCGATTCGCCCGTGGTGCCGACGATGACGATGCCGTCGGTGCCCTGCGCCACGTGCCAGTCGATGAGCGACTTCAGGCGCGGCAGGTCGAGCGCGCCGTCGGCGAGCATCGGAGTGACGATGGCGACAAGACTTCCGGAAAGCATGGGGGAGAAGATTGCCCGGGGGACCTTCGAAGCGGGCAATTTTAACCCATGGGAGGGCCGCCGGACGCTCCCGGTGCGCCCTTTCTCGCTATTGCCTGCGCGCGGCGATGCGCTGCAGGGCGGCCGGGCGCGGCTCGGCCACGGCAAGGTCCTCGTAGGCGAGCACGCGAAGCCTGCCGCGCACCGCCTCCAGGAGCTCGCCCGGCGCCAGCAGGAAATCCGGATTGGAAGGCTTGCCGAAGCGCTCGTTGCCCTGCGCGAATGTCTCGTAGACGAGGAGCCCGCCGTGCTCGAGCGAATCCACCAGGGTCGCCATCAGGGGCCGGTGCAGGTAGTTCGTGACCACGACGGCGTCGAACTTGCGGCCCGCGAAGGGCCAGGGCCCGGCCTCGATGTCCGCCTCGACGACGCGCACGTTGGGCGGCGGGTCGGCGAAGAGGGAGCGGTCGCGGTCGACGGCCTCGACGTCGAAGCCGAGCTGCGCGAGCCAGCGCGCATGCCTTCCGGAGCCGGCCGCCACGTCGAGCACGACGCCGCCCGGGCGGATCGATGCCGACCAGTGTTGCACCCATTCCGAGGGCGGCAATCCGAAATGAGCTTCCATGTCGTCAGGGCCTCATGGGAAGAGCCGCTCCACGGTTTCCTCGCCGATCGCGAAGGCCGTGCTCATGCCGGTGCCGCTCGTGACCGTCACGGCGTGCACGCGCGGGGCGATCTCGCGCGAGACCAGCGGGCTCACGTCTGCCACCGGATAGTGCCCGACCCAGCGCTCGGCGATGCGTGCGTCTCCGAAATCGAAGAGCGCGCGCATCTCGGCCATGATGAGCTCTTCCACCTCGGCGCTCGCGAACGGACCGGCGCTCTCGCCGTAGTGATGGGAATCGCCCACCACCAGCGAGCCGTCCGCGCCTTGCGCGACGATGAGATGCACGCCGTGGGCGAGCTCGCGGGGACATTCGCGCTCGAGGCGCGCGGCGAGACGGCGCGCCGCGGGCTGCGCCGCGAAGCCCTCGTAGCGAAGGAGGCTCAAGTCGGACATCACGACCGAAGCCATGCGCGCCTTCACGGGCGCGATGCGCATCATCTGCAGCCTGCACGGGCGCATGCGCGTCTCGTCGGCGAGCGCCGGCGCAAGGTCGGCCACGCGGCGCCCGGGGGCGATCACGATGGCGCCGCTCCGGATCTCGCCGCGCGAATGGCGCAGCGTCGTGCCGTCGAAGCCGAGCGCGCACGTCTCCCAGGCGAATTGCACACGATGGCTTTCGGCGAGCCAGCGCGCGATGCGGGGAAGCGCTTCGCGCGGCTCCACGCGAAGCTCGTGCGGGCTCGCAAGGCCGCCTGCGCAGCCGCGAAGCGAGGGCATGCGCGCGGCGAGATCGCGCGCACCCAGGATTTCGCACGCCGCCCCCATCGGGGCCGCCGCGAATTCCTCGAGCACGGCGAGCGCTTCCTCCCGGCGCGCCGCGACGAGCGCGCCGCGTTGCAGCACCTCGATTCCCGCCTCGCGCGCGACTTCCTCCCAGACGTCGCGAGAGCGCAGCGCGCGCCGGCGCGAATCGCCCTCGGCCTGTCCGCTCACGGTGACGAATCCGAAGTTGCGCACCGACGCTTCGCTCGCCCGCGAATCGCGCTCCACCACCGCGACCGCGAGCCCGCGGCGCGCCGCGGCGAGCGCGTGCGCGAGCCCGACGATGCCGGCGCCCACGACGATGAGATCGAACGAGGCCACGACCGGATGATAACTGCTCGGTTACCATGGGTCCTCCGTTCGAAGGCCTCATGAAAAGATTCCTGCGCATTGGCGCCGCCGCCCTCGCGATGCTCGCGATCGTGCTTGCCGGCGCATTCTTCGGCGCCGTGTGGCTCGGCAATCGCAAGCTCGCGCGCACGGTGGACATCCGCGTCGTGCCGGTGCCGTACGCGAAGGACGCGGCGGCCTTGAAGCTCGGCAAGTACCTCTTCGAATCGCGAGGCTGCGCCGGGTGCCACGGCGCGGACGGGCGCGGCCTCGTCTTCATCGACACGCCCGAGGGGCTGCACGTGAAAGCGCCCGACATCACGCACGGGCCGGGCGGCGTCGTCGCCGATTACAACGAGGGCGACTGGGTGCGCGCGATACGCCACGGCGTGAGCCCGCAGGGCCGCGCGCTCATGGTCATGCCCTCCGAGGACTACAGCCGCATGAACGACGGCGATTTCGCCGCGCTCGTCGCATACACGAGGAGCCTTGCGCCGGTGGCGGGGGAGAGCGCGGATGTCCGCCTGCCGGCCTTCCTCAGTGCGCTCTACGGCGTGGGGATGATCCGCGACGCCTCCGAGAAGATCGACCACCGCAGGCCTCCCCCGAAGGCGGTTGCCGTCGCGCCCAATGCGGAGCACGGCGCCTATGTCGCCGCCATGTGCATGGGATGCCACGGACCCGGGCTTTCCGGGGGCGCGATCCCGGGCGCGCCGCCCGAATGGCCCGCGGCGGCCAGCCTCAGGCCGGGCGCGATGATGGGACGCTACGACACGGCCGGGAAGTTCATCGCGATGATGCGCACCGGCAAGCGCCCCGACGGCAGCGACGTGAGCAAGGCGATGCCGTTCATGACGCTTCGCAACCTGAACGACGTCGACCTGAACGCGATGTACGCATACCTCAAGACGCTGCCGCCGAAGGACAACGACTGATCGCGGCGCGCGGCGCCATCCAGTACTTCAAGCATCACTGAACCGATCTGCCTCGCGCCTCGCGCCTAGGACACCGCCAGCCACCGGTCGAGGCTCGCGCGATCGGCCATGAGCGCGGCGCTCGGTCCCTCGTGCACGATGCGCCCGCGCTCCATCACCACAGCGCGCCCGGTGAGCGAGAGCGCCAGCTCCGCGTGCTGCTCGACCAGGACGATCGCCATCGTCCCGGCGCTGGCGAGCGCGCGCAGCACCTCGCCCAGCTCCTGCACCACGATGGGCGCGAGGCCTTCCATGGGCTCGTCGAGGAGGAGCAGCGTCGGATTGATGACGAGGGCGCGCGCGATCGCGAGCATCTGCTGCTCGCCGCCGGAGAGCTGGCCGCCGCGATGCCCGCCGCGCTCCGCGAGCCGCGGGAAGAGCCCCTGCACCTTCTCCACCGTCCACGGGCCGGGACGCGCGACCGCCGTGAGGTGCTCGAGCACCGTGAGCGACTTCCACATGAGACGCTCCTGGGGCACCCAGCCGATGCCGCCCCGCGCGCGCACATGCGAAGGCGAGCGCGAGACTTCGACGCCTTGCAAGCGGATGGAGCCGCGATGAAGGCGCGTGAGCCCCATGATCGTCGCGAGGAGCGTGCTCTTGCCGACGCCGTTGCGGCCGAGGAGCGCCACCGCCTCGCCCTCGCCGATCGCGAGCGATGTCTCCTCCACCACCACCGACTCGCCGTAGCCCGCGGTCACGTCGGCGAGACGCAGGAGCTCACCCATCTCGTGCCTCGTGCGTCGTGCCTCGTGCCTCATGAACGTCCTTGCCGAGATAGACGGCACGCACCCGGGGATCGCGCGCGATCTCTTCCGGTGCGCCCTCGGTAAGGACGCCACCGGCCACGAGCACCGTGATGCGTTGCGCGAAGCGGAATACGAGTCCCATGTCGTGCTCGATGAAGAGGATGGTCACGTCCGCGGGCAGCGCGGCGATGACGCCGAGCACTTCCACGCTCTGCGCCGAGGGTATGCCGGCCGCGGGCTCGTCGAGTAGCAGGATCTTCGGGCGCGTGGCGAGCGCGAGCGCGATCTCCACCAGGCGTTGGCGGCCATAGGCGAGCTCGGCCGTGCGCCGGTCCGCGTCGCGCTCGAGCCGCAACGTCGCGAGCAGCGCCCTCGCCTCGTCGTTCTCCTCGCGGTAGGCGGAGACGGGCCTGAAGCATCGCGTGGCGAGCCCCTTCCTTTCGAGGACGGCGAGCACGACGGACTGCGCCACGGTGAGCCCCGGGAAGAGTGTGTTGATCTGGTAGGTGCGCGCGAGCCCGCGCTTCACGCGGCGATGCGGGCTCAACGGCGTGATGCGCTCCTCGTTGAGGAACACGTCGCCGGCGGAGGGCTCCAGCACGCCGGTGAGCAAGTTGATGAGCGTGGTCTTGCCCGCGCCGTTGGGGCCGATGAGCGCGTGGCGCGCGCCCGGCGCCAGCGCGAGGCTCACGTCGGTGACGGCGGCCAACCCGCCGAAGCGCTTCGAGAGTCCCGCCGTGCGCAGCGCGAAGCTCATCGCCGCAACCTTTCCAGCGCACCGAGGATGCCGCCGCGCGCGAAGAACACGAACACGACGAGCAGCAGGCCCAGCCAGAACTGCCAGTACACCGGGTTGATTCCCGAGAGGTAGTCCTGCGCGATCATGAATACCGCGGTGCCGATGATCGCGCCATACAGGCGCCCCGTGCCGCCCAGCACCAGCATGATCATGAGCTCGGCCGAGCGGTTGAAGCTGAGCGTGTCGAGGCCGACGAATTGCGTCGTCTGCGCGAGGAGCGCCCCGGCGATCCCCGCCACGCCCGAGCCGATCGTGTATGCCGCGACCAGCCGCCGTTGCACCGGAGCGCCGATCGCGGGCATGCGCCGCTTGTTCTCGCGTATGGCGATGAGCGAGAGCCCGAACGGCGAGGCCACGAGGCGGCGCATCGCCAGGAAGACGACGAAGAGCACCGCGAGGCTGTAGACGTACGCGGTCCTGCCGCCGAGGTCGAACGCGAAGACGCCGAGCAGCCTCCACATCACGACCCCCGAGAGGCCGTCGATGCCGCCCGTGATGAAGGCCGCCCGGTTCGCCGCCTCGAAGAGGAGGAGGCCGATGCCGAGCGTCACCATGAGGCGCGCGAGGTCCTCGCCGCGAACCACGAGGAAGCTCACGATGAATCCCGCGAGCGCCGCGACCGCCGCGCCGGCCACGAGCCCGCTCAACGGCTCGCCCCAGCCATGCACGGCGAGGAGCCCCGCCGTATACGCGCCCACGCCGAAGAATGCCGCGTGACCCAGGGACACGATGCCCGCGTAGCCGAGGATGAGGTCGAGAGAGAGCGCGAAGAGCCCGACGATGAGGATCTGGCTCCCGAGCACGAGGTAGCCCGGCAGCAGGAAGAACGCCACCACCGGAATCAGCCAGAAGACGGCTTCGACGACGCTCTGTCTCGGGAGAAGGCTCGCGGCGCTCAATGCCGCCTCCCGAAAAGCCCCGCGGGAAACGCGATGAGCAACACCACCATCGCCGCGTAGATCACGAACGCGCCGACCTGCGGCACGTAGTACTTGCCCGCGACGTCGAGCACGCCGAGGAGAAGTGCGGCCACGAGCGGTCCCTTGATGGTGCCCGCGCCGCCTACCACCACCACGAGCAGGAAGTACACCATGAACTTGAGCGGGAAGGACGAGTCGAGTCCGAGCACCTCGATGCCGAGCGCGCCGCCCAGCCCCGCGAGCCCCGAGCCGAGCGCGAAGGCCACGCTGAATACGCGATCGACGTTGATGCCGAGCCCGTTGGCGGCCTGCGCGTTGTCGACGGACGCACGCACCTGCGCGCCGAAGCGCGTGCGCGCGATGAGCAAGCCCAGCGCCGCGGTGAGCACCGCGACGGTGGCGATGAGGAAGAGCCGGTAGACGCCGAAGTCCACGCCGGCGAAATGGACCTGCCCCTTGAGGAACGCGGGAAGGTGCACCGGCTGCTGCGACGAGCCGAAGAAATAGGTGGCCGCCGCGATCGACATGAAAGTGAGGCCGATGGAGAAGAGCACCTGGTCCAGGTGCGCCGCGCCGTAAAGCCTCCTGTAGAGAAGGCGCTCCATCACCGCGCCGATCGCCGCGGTGATGACGAAAGCCAACGGCAGCGCGGCGAGGAACGGCACGCCGAAACGCGTCATCGCCACCACGCACACGAAGCCGCCGGCCATGGCGAACGCGCCGTGCGCGAGGTTCACGAAGTTCATGAGGCCCATCGTCACCGACAGGCCCAGGCTCACGAGAAAAAGGAGGCTCCCGTACGCGAGCCCATCGAAGAGGACACCCAGCATGCCCGCATCATACAAAACCGGGGACAGACCTCGATTAATCTGTCAGATAATCGAGGTCTGTCCCCGGTTATCGATCCCAGGAGTCGGCAATGACCGTCCCACGCGGCTTTCAGTTCTTCATGCACCCCGGTCCCACCAACATCCCGCATCGGGTGCTGCTGGCGATGGCGCGCCCAGCGGTGGACTTCAGCGGGTCGCAGTTCGTCGCGCTGCGCGACCGCTCGCTGGAACGGATGAAGGGCATCCTCAAGACGAAGCAGGGCTTCGTCATCACCTCCGCGGCGTCTGGCAACGGCGCGTGGGACGCGAGCGTTGCGAACCTGTTTTCCCCCGGCGACAAGGTGCTGGTGCCCCAGACGGGCTTCTTCGCCGACCGCTGGGCCGCCACGTCACGGGCCTATGGGCTGGAGGTGGAACTGGTGCCGACTCCGGAGCGCCACGCGGTGGATCCGGAGGCGGTCGCCAAACATCTCGCGGCAGATACCTGCGGCGCGATCAAGGCGGTGATGCTGATCCAGAACGAGACCGGGACCGGCATCCGTCATCCCGTCGCCGAGGTGCGCGCGGCGATGAACCGTGTGGGCCACCCGGCGATGTACCTCGTGGACACGATCTCGTCGCTCGCCTCTTACGATTTCCGCATGGACGAATGGGGCGTGGACCTCGTGATCGGCGGCTCGCAGAAGGGCCTCATGCTGCCGCCGGGGATGGCCTTCACGGCAATCAACGCTCGCGCATGGGAAGCCGCGCAGTCGGCGCGCAATCCGCGCCGCTACTGGGACTGGCGCCCGATGGTCGAGAACGGCCGCCAGGTGGCCTTCTGCGGCACGCCCCCGATGACTCATTTCTTCGGCCTCGAGGCGGCGCTCGACATGATCGAAGAGGAAGGATTGGAGAACGTGTTCGCGCGCCACCACCGCCTCGCCAACGCGACGCGCGCCTGCGTGCGTCACTGGAGACAAGGCGGCGGGCCGGAGATCTACGCGCTCGAACCCGACGCCGCCTCGGATTCACTCACCGCCGTGCTGGTGCCGGCGGGTCACGACGCCGACCGCGTGCGCAACATCGCCTCGGAGCGCTACGGCGTCGCGCTCGGGCGTGGCCTCGCGGCGCTGCAGGGCAAGGTCTTTCGCATCGGCCACATGGGCGATCTCAACGAGCCGATGCTGCTGGGCGCCCTGGGCGCGATCGAGCTGGCTCTCGCCGATGCCGGCGTGCCGCACGCACGCGGCGGGGTTGATGCGGCAATGGATTCGTTGCGCGCGCCCGCCGCATCGCGCAAGGCCGCTGTAGCCGCTTGAGTTACACGCCGGGGACTCGTCAAGTCCTCACCCGCCTCGCGCGGAGTGCTCGCCCTTCTTCACCTTGTGGGGCAAGTCCCAGCCGAAGTAGACCTCGGTCGCCACGAGCTTGCCTCCACGCACGGTGTTGAGCTCCGTGTTGCGGAACCGATGACCGGACTTCATGCGCGCCTCGTAGGTGGCGAAGGCGTGGTCGCCGTCCTCGGCGTGGTGCACGATGTCGAACGCCTCGAACTGCGTGTTTTCGGGCCAGCAGATGCGGAAGTACGCATCGCGATCGAGCGTGTTGTCCATGGGGCTCGTGAAGGTGTAGTCGGCGGCGACCAGCGCCTCGAGGGCTTCCCGGTCGTGGTCCGCGTAGGCTTGCAGGCACGCACGGACAACTTCGACGGGCGCCTGGCTCATGGGTTCATGCGCTCGTCCGGAATCTCGGGCTCCACCAGCCGCTTGAGCAGGTCCAGCGTGTCGCTCCATCCGAGGTAGCACGCCTCCGCCGGAATCGCGTCCGGCACGCCTTCCTGCGTGACGTTGAGCTCGGCGCCGACCGACACCTTCTTGATCTCGATCGTCGTGGTGATGGTGCCCGAGAGGCCGCTCTCGAAACGGTCGGTGTGGCGGATGCGCTGGTTCGGCACCAGGTCCAGGTACTCGCCGCCGAACGAGTGGCTCGAGCCGGTCGAGAAGTTCGTGAACGACATCCTGTAGCTGCCGCCCACGCGCGCGTCCAGGCTGTGGACCTTCGCCGTGAAGCCGTGGGGCGGCAGGAATTTCACCAGCGCCTCGGGGTCGAGGAAGGCCTTGTAGACGCTCGGGGCCCTGAATACGCGGTGCAATCGGATGGTGCTGGGCATGGCAGTGGCTCCTCAGGGTATCGAAGCGTAGACCATCCCGCGCATCGAGAATTCGAACCATGCGGCAAGATAAAATCGGCGGATGACGAATGACGTCCTCCCGCCGCTACCCCGGGCACCCATCGGACGCTACCGACACTACAAGGGCGGCGAGTACGAGGTGATCGGCGTCGCGCGCCACAGCGAGACGCTCGAGCCGCTGGTGCTTTACCGCCCGCTCTACAACGAGACCGGCCTTTGGGTGCGGCCCTACGCGATGTTCTTCGGGCAGATCGAGCACGAGGGCCGCATGCAGCCGCGGTTCGCGCTCGTTGCCGGCCGCGGCGAACACTCGAGCTGACACCGGGCGTGTCAGCTGTTCGGTTGATGGTTCCTTCGCCATGCCTTGTATTCAGAAAGCTTCAGTCGGAATCGAGATACATTCCCGTCGTGCAGATTGATGAGCTCCTGCACGGCGATTTCCGTGAAGCGCTCCAAGTCATCTTGCTTCACCAGCTCACGGGCCCGTTGCCGCACACCTTCCCGGGTGATCCCCTTCCCGGATCTGACAATGTCCGCCACGACCGCCGAGAGCGCCTCTCGGTTCCTCAATCGAACAGGATCCGGCGCTGCGACTCCTTCACGGATTGCCTTGAACTGCTGGCAAGACCGCTCATAAGCCCAGACGAAGACATCTCGCAGGAGCTCGATGCGATTGAGCTCATAGACTCCAAGCGTGCCGTCGACATAAGAGCGCTCCGGCACATCGACGAAGGAGAGAGGACAGAGATTCCTCTTGATCAACGAAATATTGGCACCCAGACGGGAGACTCTCTTGTTCACGTCGATGAACGGCTGCAGGTAGGGAATCTGCACCATGATGAAAAAGGATTGCTCGAATGGGTCTTCGATCGCATTTGCCTTTCGAAGAATCATTTCCAAAAGATCCGCGATCTGTTGCGGAATGGCGATCGGGTGGTACACGGTCCCGTGAACATCCACTACTTGTGTGCGGAGCCGGCCGCTCATCGCTGGATCGCTTAGCAGGTTTTCCGAAAGCTCGGCGTGGAGATTCATGAAGGTGAACGCGCTGAAGCCTACGTCGTTCACGTTCTCCACCAGCATCTCGATCGCCGCCTTGTGGTTCAGGACCATCTGGGCCTCGCGCTGATCCTTGCCTTCCGCGACCCGGCCGAGCTCGATCAGGTATTGAGTCTCCAGTCGCGTATAGGTGTTGCCTTCCAGCCGGCTCGACGCCCAGGAGAGATCGATGAGAAGCCTGTTCAGGATGTCCCGGGCATACGTGCCCGCGGGTTGTTCCTCGTGCCTCACGCGTCCTATGGAATGAAGGCGCTTTCGAACCGCCAGTGACAGATACCAGGTCTTGTTGGGAAGATAGTTTTCCAGGAATTCACGGCGGTACCCCACGGGCCGGCGCTGCGTGAGAGGCTTGCTTACATAGTTCCTGACCTGCGCACCCTGCCTTGAAACCGGCACATAGATTTCGGCCCCGGCGGCCTGAACTGGCGGAAGGGCTGCGCTGGCAAAGCTCGTGATAGCCGGGAGGACATAGCGAAGTGACCGTGCTTGGCCTTGGGCGGCAAGTCGATGCGAGGCTACGAGCTCAGCGAGGCGCCGAGTAATGGTTCGTGGACTGGCCAGCCTCTTCAGGCTGTTTGCGATCTCGCTCTTGCTCGCCCCTGAAGGGGATTCAGAGACCCTTTCGAGGATGCGCTGCGCAAGATCTGCGGACAATTCTTTTGGCACGATTGTGGCCTGATTTAAGGGTGGCCCTCATAGAGCCCCTGTCAAATCGTGCCACTTTATTGGCTTGATTGTCAATTCGAGCCATTCGAATTGGCGCGATACGGCCGAGGCGCCCTACCCAGCTCATCGATGACATCCCCATTTCGCTTGGCGTGAAGAAGACCGGAGATCAACTCACCAAAGCTGGAGTCTTCGCGGGCGCGACCTGCTTCACGCCCATCTCCTTCAGGGTCTCCGCCACCGCCGCGGCCACGTTGCGCATCTCGTTGGAGTCGATGGCGCCGATGCAGCCCACGCGAAACGTCTCAGCCTGCGTGAGCTTGCCGGGATAGAGAATGTAGCCGCGCGAGCGGACTTTCTCGTAGAACGACTTGAACGAATACGCCGCATCGGCGGGGGCGTGGAAGGTGACGATGATCGGCGCCTGCACGTTCTTCGGCAGGAACGCGCGGAACCCGAGCGCGGACATCGCTTCCACGAGCGTGTCGCAATTCTTCCGGTAGCGCACGCCGCGGGCAGGCGTTCCGCCCTCGGCCTTGAACTGGTCGAGCGCCGCGCGGAAAGCGGCCACCACGTGCGTGGGCGGCGTGAAGCGCCACTGCGTCGTCTTCTGCATGTAGGTCCACTGGTCGTGCAGGTCCATCGCGAGCGAGTGCGAGTTGCCCTCGCACGTCTCGAGCACCGCCTGGCGCGCGATCACGAAGCCCATGCCCGGCGCGCCCTCGATGCACTTGCCCGAGGCGGCGATCACCGCGTCGATCGGGTATTTCGCGACGTCGATGTCGATGGCGCCGAACGAGCTCATGGCGTCGACGATGAGCCCCTTGCCCTGGCGCGCGCACGCCGCGGCGATCTCCGGCAGCGGGTTCAGGATTCCGGCGCCGGTCTCGCAATGCACCTGCGCGACGTGCGTGATGCGCGGATCCATCTTGAGCGCGCCCTCCACCATCGCCGCCGTGACCTGCTTGTCCTCGGGCAGGTCGATCGACGAATGCTCGCGCCCGAGGTAGCCGAGGATCTTCAGGATCCGCGCGCAGTAAGCGCCGTTGTTGGGCACCAGCACCTTGCCGTCGCGCGGCACGAGGTTGGCGAGCGCCGCCTCCACCGAGAACGTGCCACTTCCCTGCAGCGGAACGCAGACGTGCGTTCCCGTGCCGTTCACGATGTCCACCAGGTCCTTGCAGAGGGACGTGGTAATCGCGTTGAAGGAAGCGTCCCACGAGCCCCAGTCGCGCAGCATCGCCTGCTTGGTCTCGAGCGAGGTGGTGAGCGGGCCGGGCGTGAGCAGGATCGGGTCGTTTCCTCGGATCATTTCAACTCCTCCAGGCCTGGGTGCGGCGATCGAGCCACACCTGCAGGAAATGATAGAGCAGGCACACGCCTGCCGAAGTAAGCACCACCAGCGTGGCCATCGCCGCCGCCGGGCCGATGTCGCCGGCCTCGTCCAGGTTCACGATCGCGACCGAAGCGAGCGTGGTCGAGGGCGAATACAGGAACACCACCGCCGAGACGGTCGTCATCGCGTTCACGAACAGGTAGCGGCTTACGTCGAGCATCGCCGGCAGGCATACCGGCACGGTAACCCGGAAGAGCGTGCGCCAGAACGGCACGCCGAGCGACGCCGAGACCGCCTCGAATTCGTTGTCGATCTGCTTCAGCGCCGTGAGCGCGGTCAGGTGCGTGGTGGTGTAGTAGTGCACCGTGGTGCAGATCACCAGGATCGCCATGCTGCCGTAGAGAAAATGCAGCGGGTTCGACGCGGGCACGAAGAAGAAGATGTAGCCCAGGCCCAGCACCATGCCGGGCACGCCCATGGGGAGCACCGCCATCAGCCGCACGAACGGGCGGAAGGCATCGATGCCGCGAGTCTTCTCCAGCAGGTAGGCATTGAAGAAGATGAAAGCCGCGCCGAGCGTCGCGCACCAGAACCCCATCTTCACGCTGTTGAACCACGAAGTGATCACGCCCGCATCGATCAAGCCGAGGCGGTAGTGGTCGAGCACCCGGGAGAAGTTGTACGGCCACAGTTTCACCACCGAGCCGTACATGGCCATGCCCAGGACCGCCAGCATGAGCGCCGCGAGCGTCCAGCAGAACGCCGCCATCGCCCAGTCGTACGCCGGCGAGGGTTTCGGCACATACGGCACGGAGCGCGCCGAGAGCAGCGCCGTCTGGCGCCTCTGCACATAGCTGTCCACCAGGTAGGTGACCGCGACGGGAACCAGCAGGATGATCGCCACCACCGCGCCCTTGGGGAAGTCCTGCTGGCCGATGACCAGCTTGAAGATGTCGGTGGCCAGCATGTTGAAGTTGCCGCCGATCACCTTGGGGATGCCGAAATCCGACAGTGCATAGGTGAATACCACCATCCACGCGCTGATGAGGCCGTATTTCGCGCCCGGGAGCGTGATCGTCCAGAACTTGCGCGCGGCGCTGGTGCCCAGCGCGTCGGCGGCCTCGTAGAGCCGCGCATCGGTGAGCGACAGCGCGGTGACCAGGATCATGAGGGCGTGCGGAAAGGTCGCGAACACCATGGAGGTCACGATGCCGGGCGCGCCGTAGATCTGGCCGCCGCCGAGCCAGCTCTTGAGCAGCCCCTGGTTGCCGAACCAGAAAATGAATGAGATCGCCGCCAGCAGCGACGGCGCCAGGATCGGCACCAGCGCGATGTTGCGCAGCAGCGCCTTGAAGCCCATGCGGCTTCGCGTGAGCCCGTAGGCGAAGGTGAACGCGAGCGGGATGGTGATCGCTGTCACCAGCGTCGATACCCAGAGGCTGTTCCAGATGGAAAGCGCGAGCGAACGCGTGTGAAAGTATGCCCGGAAGTTCGCGAGGCCCACGAACAAGCCGGACTTGTCCTCGGCGCTCTTCAGCAGGATGGTGACGAGCGGGGCGAGCAGGAAGAGCGCGAGGGCCGCGCCCGCGCAAAGAAGCAGCAGGTTGCCGATGCGGTCGGTCCAATGAATCTTGAGGCGCGCTCCCGTGAGCCCCTGAAAGGTGGGTGCAGGGGCGCTCACGCCGCCTCAGGTGCCCGCGGCTGCGAACACGCGCACCCTGTCGGCGGGAATCGCCACGCGCATCGTGTCGCCCGGCTTCACATGGAATTCCTCCATGTCGTTCAACGAGAGGTCGGCGAAGAGTGGCTGCTCGATCCCGTTCATGCGGAACGTGAGTCGCGAGTAGGCCCCAAGGAACTCCACCTTCTCGACCACCGCGGCCGCCGAGTTGGGCGTGGCGCCCCCGACACCGCGCACGATCACGTCCTCGGGCCGGAAGAAGAGCCTGAGACCGGACCCGTTGCCGAGCGCGCAATCTACTTCGCACTCGAAGCGCTGCTCCCCGACCTGGACGCGATTGTCCCCGACGCGCATGGCGGGCAGCAGGTTGGTCTTGCCGACGAAGTCGGCCACGAACGGCGTCAGCGGATCGCGATATACCGCTGACGGCGTGCCGATCTGGTCGATCACGCCCTGGTTCATCACCACGATGCGGTCGGCCATGGACAGCGCCTCCTCCTGGTCGTGGGTCACGAGGATGGTCGTGATGCCCAGTCGCTGCTGGAGGCTGCGGATTTCGCCGCGCAGCCGCACGCGCACCCGCGCATCCAGTGCCGAGAGCGGCTCGTCCAGCAGCAGCAGGCCCGGGGAGGTGGCAATGGCGCGCGCGATCGCGATGCGCTGCTGCTGCCCGCCGGAGAGCTGGGCCGGAAACTTCTCGCCGCTGTCGGGGAGCCCGACCAGCGCGAGCAACTCCTTCACCCGCGCTTCGCGCCCCGCGCGGGCGACGCCGCGGTTCACCAGGCCGTAGGCCACGTTCTGCGCGATGGTGAGGTTGGGGAACAGCGCGTACGACTGGAACACGATGCCGTAGTCGCGCTTCATCGGCGACAGGCGGGAGATATCCTTCCCGGCCTGGATCACCGTGCCCGAGGTCTGCTCCTCGAGCCCGGCGATGATGCGCAGCAAGGTGGTCTTGCCGCAGCCCGAAGGCCCGAGGAAGCAAATGAGCTCCCCCGGGTGCACCGCCAGGCTCACGCCCTTCAGTGCGACAAAGGCCCCGAACTCCTTGCGGACTTCGCGGAGTTCGAGGTACTCGTTCACTTCGGCTCGGACTTGACCGCGTAGCGCTTCTGCCATTCGGCGAGGATCTTGTCGCGGTTCTTCGCGGCGAACGCGAAGTCGTTCTTGATCAGGTGCTTCTCGAGGTCCGCGGGGACGAACTCGAGCTTCATGTTGAGCCCCGGATAGGCGACGATCGCGAAGTTCTTGGCGTAGGCCTCGTTGGCTTCCTTCGACGCGACCCAGTCCATGAGCTTCTTCGCGGCCTCCATCTTCTTCGTGGTCTTCATGATCCCGGAGCCTTCGATGTCATAGCCCAGGCCCTCCTTCGGGAACACGATGTCGACCGGCGCGCCTTTCTTCTTCACGTCGTTCGCGCGGTACTCGAAGGAGATTCCGATCACGAATTCACCGGCGCCCGACTGCCTGCAGGGCTTCGAACCCGAGTGCGTGTATTGCGCGATGTTCTCGTGCAGGGCATCCATGTACTTCCATCCGCCGGCTTCGCCGAAAAGCTGCAGCCAAGCCGTCACGTCGAAGTAGCCGGTGCCTGAGGAAGCCGGGTTGGGCATGGTGATCTGGCCCTTGTAGACCGGCTTGGTGAGATCCTTCCAGGTGGCGGGCTTGGGGATCTTGCGCTTCGCGGCCTCGACGGTGTTGAAGCACACGGCTGCGGCGTACACGTCCTGGCCGACCCATGTCGGCGGGCGCGCCTTGTCGCTGTACGTCGGGTTGAGCTTGTCGAATCCCTTCGGCGTGTAGGGCGCGAGCATGCCATCGGCCTTGAAGATCTCCATGCCCGAGGCTGCAACGCCCAGGATCACGTCGGCCTGCGGATTGGCCTTCTCGGCGATGAGCTTGGCGATAATCACGCCGGTGGAGTCGCGCACGAACTTGAGGTCGATGTCCGGGTTGGTTTTCTGGAAAGATTCGGTGTAGGCCTTGAGCTGATCGGTCTCGAGCGCCGTGTAGACCAGCAGTTCGGTCTTCTGGGCAAGGGCGCTGGTCGCGGCGAATGCGAGCGCGGCGCCCAACAGCCGGCGAAGGGGATGATTCATGGATTCACTCCTGATCTTAGTTGTCTGGGGGATGGGGCATGCAGCGCCCCCCATTATCACGGCATTGCCAGCTTCTTGCGAGCACGCGGGCGGGGCCGGGCGGCGAGCAGCCCGGCCACTATGTCGAGGAACTCGCGGACCAACCGGGCTTCGCGGCGCTCCTTGAGGCAGACCACGTGGGCGTGCGTGCACATGTCGGCATCGGCAACCATCACCTTTCGCAGGGCGGGATCCGGGATGAATCCGATGTCCGAAACGATCCCGACGCCCAGGCGCTGGATCACCGCCTCGCGCACCGCCTCGCGGCTGCCGATCTCCATCACCACGCGGGTGGACACCACGGCGCGCTTCATCGCCTCGTCGAACGCCTTGCGGGTGGTCGAACCCACTTCCCGCAGGACCATGCCCTCGCCTTCCAGCTCTGCCGCGCGAATCGACGTGCGCCGGGCGAAGCGGTGGGAGCGGTGCACGAAGATCACGATCGGATGGCGGCTGAACGGTACCGAATGGAAGCGCGGGTCGTCGGCGTATTGCGCAAGCACTCCGATGTCGGTGCGGTAGTCGAGCAGCGCTGAGAGCACTGCCTCGGAGTTGCCCACCCGCACCGACATCTGCACGCCGGGAAACCTGCGATTGAACAGCGCCAACATCTCAGTCACGTGAAAAGGGCCGACCGCGCCCACGCGCAGGTGGCCGGACCTGAGCTCACCGGAATCCTCCAGCAGCTGCACCGTCTCGCTCTCGAGAGCGAAGATCTTCTGCGCCAACTCGAAGAGCTGCCCGCCCAGGGGCGTGAGCGTCACCTTGTGCCCGCGGCGATAGAACAGTTCGGCGCCGTAGGTCTCCTCCAGGAAGCGTACCTGGGTAGTCACGGTCGGCTGGCTGATGTGCAGGAGCCGCGCTCCGCCGGTGAATCCGCCGGCGCGGGCCACGGCATGGAAGGAACGCAGCTGCGTGAGACGCATGTTTGTAGCCTCCGTCCGGTAAAATAGCTTTTTTCAATGCACTGGTGCAAATAAAACTATTTGATCAATGGTTTTGCGAAGTGCAACCTTGGCGCCACGCGGCCACCAGAGCCATGGGACATCGAACATCGAGGAGGAACTTTGAAACGGCGTGAACTCATCGTGGCCACCGGGGCGGCGCTCGCCTCCCTGGGCCTGAAGGACCTGCTCGGCCCGGCCGAGGCGCTTGCCCAACCCAAGCCGAAGCGCGGCGGCAAGTTCGTCTATACCAACACCTATCCGAACAACCGCATGGGGGATGCGAAGAACGGCCGCCACCCCTATTACCTGCTCGACATCAATACGCGCAGCGCCTACAACGGCCTCGCCTACGTGAATCCGAAGCTCGAGGTGGAGCCGGAACTCGCGACCGGGTGGGAGCCGGACAAGGACCTGAAGGTGTGGGAGATCGCGCTGCGCGAGGGCGTGAAGTTCCACAACGGCCGGGAGATGAACGCCGACGACGTGATCGCCTCCTTCGCCTTCCACCAGGCGAAGACCTCGTTCGCCAAGCAGATCGTGAAAGTCGAGAAGCTCGGCGCGCACAAGGTGCGCATGCACCTGGACAAGCCCAACAGCGAATTCCCGTACATCCTCGGCGAATACCAGCTGATGATCGTGCCGGCGGAGCCGCTGGAGACCATCGGCCTCGCGGGCATCGGCACTGGTCCGTTCAAGATCGTCGAGCTGGACCCCAAGCGCCGCCTCATCATGGAGCGCCACGAGCAGTACTGGCGCAAGGGCTACCCCTACGTGGACCGCCTCGAGGTCGTGAGCTCGCCCGGGCGCATGGAGGGCGCGCTCAACGGGTTCCGCGGCGGGCTCTTCGACGCCGTGCTCGGCGTGGACCCGGGCCTGCTGCCGGATCTCCAGCGCATCCCCGGCACGAAGATCAATTTCTCCGAGGCCGGCGACCAGGCGCTGATGATCCTGCCCAAGTACGAGGGCTCGCCCTTCAACGACCTGCGCATCCGCAAGGCGCTCTCGCTCGCCATCGACCGCGAGAAAGTGATGAAGATCGTCTACGGCGGCACGACCGGCTGGATCGGCAACGATTCGCACCTCACGACCGCCAACCTCTCCTTCGTCCCGTTCCCCGGGCGCAACGTGGCGCTCGCGAAGAAGCTGCTCGCCGAGGCCGGGTTTCCGAACGGCATCACGCTGCCCACTTTCTATTTCACCGCGTCGTGGCCGGAGATTCCGCGCGTCTTCCAGGTGATCGCGCAGACCGTGAAGGAGGCCGGCATCACGCTGCCGATCGAGCAGCGTCCGAGCGACGGCTACCGTGACTGGCGCGTGGAGGACAAGGCGAAGACGCGCAAGCACAAGTTCGCCTACGGGCCGTCGGGCGTGCGCAATCCGGGCGTGAGCCTCTACCGAATGCGCCCCGACAACAATGAAAGCGGGTACTGGAGCGGGCCCGCCTGCGACGAGTACATGGAGCTCTACGCGCGCGGCGTCGCCGAGCTGGACCCGGCCCAGCGCGTGTTCATCTATCGCAAAATGCAGCAGATCCTGTTCGACGACGTGCCCGCGGTGCATCCGGCCGGGCGCAAGAACATGCTGATCCACAAGCCCGATGTGCACGGCCTCATCAACCACTCGCAGTTCTGGTCGATCCGCTTCGACGAGGTGTGGAAGGGCTGATGGCGCGCGCGCTCCTGCGCCGGCTCGCACTGTCGCTGATGGTGATCTGGCTGGTGACGGTGCTGGTGTTCGTGTCGACCGAGGTGCTGCCGGGAGACGCGCTGCAGGTGAGCCTCACCGCCGACGAGGCTTCGCAGATGAGCGAGGCCGACTGGGCGGCGCGGCGCGCGGAACTGGGCCTCGACCGCCCGGCGCCGGTGCGCTATCTCTCGTGGCTCGCCGGTGCGACCCGCTGCGACTTCGGCAAGACCATCATCGGCGGCGAGGAGGTCTCGACCGTCATCGGCTACCCGCTGCGCAACTCCATCCTGCTGGGGCTCGTCATCGCACTGGTGGCGATCCCCGCCGCGCTCGCGATCGGCATCGCCGCGGCCTACTGGCGCGGGCGCACGCCCGACCTGATCGCCTCCACCGGAGCGATCGTGGGGTATTCGATCCCGGAGTTCGCCTCGGGCAACTTCCTCGTGCTGTGCTTCGCGATCTGGCTGCCGGTGTTCCCGGCCATGATCACCGCCTTCACCCGGGATTCGCCGGCGACGCTGCTGGCGGGCGCGTTCCTGCCGGTGCTCACGGTGGTGATCGGCTCCATCGCCCACCTCGTGCGCCTGGTCCGGGCCGGTTTCATCGAAGCGCTGAACAGCGACTATGTCGAGCGCGCGCGCCTCGCCGGCACCCCTGAACTCAGCCTCATCCTGCGGCACGCGCTGCCGGCTTCGGTCATCCCCGCGCTGAATTCGGCGGCGCTCTACGCCGCGGGCCTGCTCTCGGGAATCATCGTGGTCGAAAAGGTCTTCGCCTATCCCGGTCTGGGGCTGGTACTCATCAACGCGGTGGAAAAGCGCGAGGTTGCCGTGGTGCAGGCGGTGAGCCTGATCGCGGCGGTCATCGTGATCGGCATGAACCTGCTCGCCGACGCGGCCGTGATGGCGCTCGATCCCCGGGCGCGGAGCCGCTGATGGCGCTACGCATCGATGCTTTCGCGCTGCGCAAGCCCGCGGCGATCCTCGGCCTCGCGCTGGTCACGATCCATCTCGCGCTCGCGCTCTTCTCGCCATGGTTCGCGCCCTACGATCCAACCGCCCTGGTGGGCGGGCGCGCCGAGGCGCCGGGCGAGTTCCTGCTCGGCACCGATGTCCTCGGTCGCGACTACCTCTCGCGCCTGCTCTACGGTGGGCGCATGGCGCTGATGGTCACCTTCACCGGCGTCGTCGCCGCCGTGAGCGTCGGCAGCCTGCTCGGGATCGCGGCGGCATACTTCGGCGGGCTCCTCGACGACATCGTGATGCGCATCTGCGACATCAAGCTCGCGTTGCCGGGCATCCTCTTCATATCGCTCTTCATCACCGGATTCGGCGAGTCGCTGCCGGTGCTGATCGCGCTGATCGGCCTGGTGTACTTCCCCGGGGTGATCCGGATCGTGCGTGCGCAGGCGATCACTCAGGTGGGATTGGGCTACGTGAAGGCGGCGCAACTGCGCGGCGAGCCCCCGGCCTCGATCATCGCGCGCGAGATCCTGCCCAACACGCTCGACGTCGTCTATGTGGAGTTCGCGATCCGCATGTCCCATGCGGTGCTCCTGCTCTCGACCATGTCCTACCTCGGACTGGGCCTGTCGCCGCCCACGCCCGACTGGGGGCTCATGGTCGCCGAGGGCGTGGGCCAGCTTTCCTTCGCGCCCTGGCTGGTGCTCTTCCCGGCCGTATTCATCAGCACGCTGGTGGTAGGGCTCAATTTCGCCGCCGAGGCACTCGCGAATGCGCTCGGCATGGACGCGGCGCGCGGCTACGTGGGCGGGGTATGAGCGTGCTCAAGGCCACGAACGTCAACGTGAGCTATCGCCGGCCCGATGGTGTGCTCGCGCCGGCCGTGATCGACGCCGCCTTTGAACTCGCGCCGGGCGGGAGCCTCGGGCTCGTCGGCGAAAGCGGCTCGGGCAAGTCGACGCTCGCGCGCGCGCTGATGGGTTACTGCCGCCCGGGTGGCGTGATCACTTCGGGCGAGATCCTGATCGAGGGGCGCGACATCCGCCAGATGGCCGCCGCGGAAATGAAGCAGCTGCGAGGTGGCAAGGTGGCGTTCGTGCCGCAGAATCCGCTCTCCTCGCTCACGCCGCACCTGCGCGTCGGCAGCCAGGTGGCCGAAGCGGTGCGCGTGCAGCGCGGCTGCGGCAGGCAGGAGGCACGCGACGTCGCGCTGTCGCTCTTCGGTCTCACCAACCTGCCCGAGCCGCAAGCGATCTACGAGCGCTATCCCCATGAGCTCTCCGGTGGGCAACGCCAGCGTGTCGTGATCGCGGCGGCCCTCGCCGGCAATCCGAAGCTGATGATCCTCGACGAACCCACCACCGCGCTCGACAAGACCACCGAGATCCAGGTGCTCGAGCTGGTGCGCGACCTTCGCAAGCGCCTCGACACCGCGCTAATCTACGTGAGCCACGACCTCAACGTGGTCTCGGAGATGTGCGACCGCGTGCTGGTGATGCTGCGGGGCGCCGTCGTCGAGCAGGGCCCGACCGCCCGCGTCTACCGCCAGCCCGAGCAGGAGTACACGCGTAACCTCATCGCCGCGGTGCCGCGCATCGATCGCGAGCCCGTGGGCGTCATGGCGCCTTCCTCCGCGCCGCCGCTGCTCACGGTCGAGAACCTCGGCTTCCACTATCCGGGCCGCGGTGGATGGTTCACCCGCAGCGTCGCAACCCGGGCAGCGCTCGAAGGCGTGTCGTTCGCGATCGCGCCGGGCGAGACTCTCGGGCTCGTCGGCGAGTCCGGCAGCGGCAAGAGCACGGCGGCCGCGATCGTCTCGGGCCTGCTCGCGCCGGGCACCGGGACGCTGCGCTTCGCCGGACAGGAACTCGCGGGCACGGCCCGCGCCCGCACGCAGGACCAGCGCCGCCGAATCCAGATCGTCTTCCAGGACCCGCTGTCGTCGCTCAATCCGCGCCACCGCATCGAAGCGATCCTGGCACGGCCGCTCGCGCTCTTCCGCGGAATCAGCGGCGCCGCGGCCCGCGCGCGATCGCTCGAGCTTTTCGAGCAGCTGCAGCTGGAGCCCCGCCTGCTCGACTACTACCCGCGCCAGCTCTCCGGCGGGCAGCAGCAGCGCGTTGCCATCGCGCGCGCCTTCGCGGCGGAGCCCGACCTGGTGATCTGCGACGAGGTGACCTCCGCGCTGGACGTTTCCGTGCAGGCGCAGGTGCTGGCGCTGCTGAAGCAGATCCAGCAGCGCTCGGGGACAGCCTGCCTCTTCATCAGCCACGACCTCGGCGTAATCCGGCAGGTGGCGGGCCGCGTCGTCGTGTTGCGCGACGGAAAGGTGCGCGAGGCTGGAAACACGCAGGGCGTCTTCCGCAATCCCACGGACGCCTACACTCGACTGCTCATCGACGCGGCCAGCCGGGGCTACGGCAACCTGCCGGACCTGGCGCCGACATGACCATGAAACTCATCCACATCACCGATACCCACCTGGTCGAGCCGGGACGTTCGCTCTACCAGACCGACCCGTACGAGCGCCTCGCGCAATGCATCGACGACGTCGTGGCCCATCACGCCGACGCCGCGTTCTGCGTGATCACCGGCGACCTCGCGCACAATGGCGAAGCCGCCGCCTACAAGGGCATGGCGAAGCAACTCGCGCGCGTTTCCATGCCGGTGTATCCCCTACCCGGCAACCACGATCTCCGCGCGCCCCTCATCGCCGCGATGCCCAATGCCCCGCGCGACGAGAACGGCTTCATCCAGGCGGTCGACCGCCGCCCCGAGGGCGACTTCATCTTCCTCGACACGCTCGACGAAGGGGTCAACGGCGGCAAGTACTGCGACAAGCGCGCCGCATGGCTCACGGCGCGCCTCGACGAGGCCGGCGATCGTCCAGTCTATCTCTTCATGCACCATCCGCCGTTCTCGATCCGCATTCCCTGCGTCGATCGCATCGCGCTGATGGAGCCGGAACGTTTCGCCGCGATCGTCGAGGGCCGCCGCAACATCAGGCATCTCTTCTACGGCCACGTGCATCGCCCGGTGTGCGGCAGCTGGAAGGGCATCCCGGTCTCCACCATGCGCGGCCTCAACCACCAGGTGCCTTTCGACCTGCACACCAAGAGCCCGGTGCCGAAGAGCCATGAGCCGCCCGCTTATGCCGTGGCGTTCATCGATCCCGACCAGGTCACCGTGCACTTCCACGATTTCCTCGATCGCACGACGCTCGTCAGGGTGGAGGACCACTTCGAGTACAAGCGTTGAGCGCGCACCGGATGGCGGTGCTGGTGGTCTGCGACAGCCTGCGCGCGGACCTGGTGAACGCCACCGACGCGCCCACGCTTGCCCGCCTGCGCGGCGAGGGTGCGTCGTTCCCGCGGTTTCGCGGCGTCTTCCCCTCCACCACGCGCACCAGCGCCGCGTCCATCGCCACCGGCTGCCGCCCCTCGGCCCACGGCCTCCTCGGCAACACGATGGTGCTCGACGAAGGCGCGGGTCTCAAATGCCTCTCGGCCGGCAAGCCGGACTTCCTCGAACGCCTGCGCCGCGCCACCGGCCGCGCGCTGGCCAGGCCCACGTTGCATGAACGCGTCGCGAAGCTCGGGCCCGCCGTGCTGATGTCGAATGTCTCGCCGGGCGCGGCCTACGTGCACGATCCCGAGGGCGCGGGATTTGTCTATCACCGCTCGGGCAGCTTCGGCCCGGGGCGCGTGCCGCTCGCGGAGGGATTGGACATCAAGGTCGGCGCGGCCGGCGATCTCGTGATGGCGGAGCGCTTCTGCGACGAGGTCCTCGGCCGCCGCAAGCCTGCCTATGCGGTCCTCTGGCTTTCCGAGCCCGACCATACCGGGCACCACACGCCACTCGGTTCGCCCGAACACCGCCAGGCCATCGGCGCGGCGGACGCAAACGTTGCGCGCGTCCTCGCAGCGATCGGGGAACTCGAGGCCGCGGGGCACGAGGTGTTGTTCAGCGTGTGCTCGGACCACGGCATGCAGACCATCCGCGGCAAGATCCACATCGATGAACGCCTGGTCGCCGCGGGTTTCAAGGCCGCGCTGGACTCAGGCGATGTCGTGGTCGCGTCCCAGGGCACCTCCGCGATCCTGCATTTCTCGGCCGAAGCGCAGCCGCGCATCCCCGCGGTGATCGATTGGCTGGGCAAGCAGGATTTCGCCGGTGAAGTGATCAGCGGCGATCACCTGGCCGAAATCGGATTGCCCGTGGGCGGCACGCTCGCCATCGCGGTGAGCCTTGCGGGGGACGACGAACCGAACCCTTTCGGCGTGCGCGGCCGCAGCGACGTGGCTGAAAACGCGTTGGGCGGTGAATCGCTGCCGGGCCACGGGCAGCACGGCGGGCTGGGCACTTACGAGCAGCGGCCCTTCCTCGCCTTGCGCGGCGCCGGCATCGCGAATGGCGTGTTCGATACGGCGGCGAGCCTCATCGACATCGCGCCCACGATCCTTCGGCATCTCGGCCTGCCGGCCGATGGTGTTGAAGGCCAGGCTTTACCTCGAACCAATTAAGTCTTGGAACACAGAGGACACAGAGGAACGGAGGACACAGAGGAACGGAGGACACAGAGCAAATCAACTGCTGAATGTCGTGCCCAGGCTGGCGATGGACGTCGACGCATTTGCCCTACTCTGTGTCCTCCGCTTTTCCTCTGTGTCCTCTGTGCTCAACTGCTTTAGTCAGCGCCAGCGAGCAAGCGAGTCCAGAGCAATCTCCCATCGGCATCGAAGCATCGCCCGGTGAGCTTGCGTGCCTTGCCTTCCCCGGAGAACTCCAGCGTCCCGTAGTTCTGCGTCTGCACCGAGCATTCGGGGTCGGCGCGCGGGTTGTCCCACTCCGCCTTGCCGACCTTGCTTATTTTCGAAGTCAGTGGCGAGCAGGAAAACTCGTGAAGCGCGGCGTCCCTGGCCTTTCGGGTGAAGAGTTGCGTGTTGTGACGATCCCCGGAAAGCAGCACCACGCCTGCGATGCGCTCCTGGTCGAGGAAAGCGAGGAAGTCGTCGCGCTCGTCCGGGTAGCTGTGCCAGCCGGAGTGCTCGCCGTTCTTCCCGGCGCTGAGGAACTGCGAGCCCCCGGCCACCAGCTTGAACGTGGCCTTGGAGGCGGCGAGCGAGCGCTTGAGCCACTCCATTTGCGCACGGCCGTACATCGCCTTGGCGGGATCGGACGGCGCCTTCTCGGCGTCGCGATTGAAGCGATCGTCGAGCAGGAAGAACTCCGCGTCCTGATGCATGAACCGGCACCATGTGCCCGGCAGCTCGGCCGATCCCATCGGCGGATTCGGCCAATAACTCCGGAAGATGCGCAGGCTGTCCTGCTTCAGCTCGAACACCTTGTCGCCGTTGTCGGGGCCATAGTCGTGGTCGTCCCAGATGGCGTAGTGGTGGGTGGCGGCGAACAGCTTGCGCAGCTGCAGCTGCGCGCGCACTTCGCGGTAACGCAGCTCCATGTGCGCAGGCGTCGAGTACTCCGCCGGCTGCTTGTAGGTCTCGCTCGGCCCGCGCAAGTAGAGGTTGTCACCGAGCCACAACATGAAGTGCGGGAGCGCGTCCTCGCCCATGCGCGCGGCGATGGTGTCGAAGATCTGGTGGTTGGCGCCGTAGGGATTGCCGCCCCGCGTATAGGTCTCGGTATACGCGCACGAGCCGATGTAGACGCGGAAATCGCGCGGCGCCGATCCCGGCGCGGGCGCGGTGCGCAACGTGCCCGCCGCAGATCCGCCGCCTTCGAGGCTCACGCGATAGCGGTATGTCGTCGCGGGCTGCAGGCCCCCGATGTCGGCGATGGCGCCGTTGCCGGCAGCCTTGGGCAGCGACAGCGTCAGCGAGTGCGCGTCGGCCTCGGTGCCCGATGCGGGCCAGTAACGCACGATGGCGCTCGCATCCCCGGTCGCCTGGACCCAGAGGCGCGCGCTTTCGTGGGTGAAATGGCCGGCGACCGGCGTGCCGGAAACGGCCGGCGCCGCGCGCGCGGAAATCGCAAACCCCGCGAGGGGCAGCAGCGCGGCCGACTTGAGCGCGTCACGGCGGGAAGTCACGGCGCCGCTCGAGCGTCAGGCCGCAACGCCTGCCCCGATGAAGTTCTTGCCGCGCACCCCGTCGAGGGCGTTGGCGATCATGCGTTGCGCCTGGGCGGCATCCACGCCGTAGCTCGCAAACTCCGTGCTCACGCCCAGCCCGCGGAGGAATTCGCCCAGGCTGCCGGGCGCGTCTTTCAGGGGAACGTCAAAGACCTGTTGCAGGACGGCGTCCCGCTTCGCATCCACGCCGGTCGCCCGCCCAAGGACCATGGGCAGCGTGAACGAGCAGGCGATGCCGTGGGGAAGGCCGTGGTGCAATGTCATGTCGTACGAGATCGAATGGGCGAGTGCCGTCTTGGTGTTGGAGAACGCGAGGCCAGCCTTGAGGGCGGCGAGCGACATGCGCGAACGCAGCTCGACGTTCTTCAGGTCCTTCATGAGCATCGGCAGTACCGAAAGCACTTCCCGTGCCGCGGCGACCGCATGCGTATCCGAGATCGGATTCGAATTCACGTTCCAGATCGACTCCAGCGCGTGGGATAGCGCATCTAGGCCCGCCGCGAGTGTCGGCCCCGCCGGCAGCGATACGGTGAGCTCCGGGTCGACGATGGCCGCCTCGGGCCACGTCTGCTTCAAGTGCAGCGAATACTTCTTCATCACGCCGGGGGTGCGATCCCACACCGTGGCCCAGGGGGTGACTTCGCTCCCGGTGCCCGCGGTGGTAGGCACGGTGATCAGCGGCTTCACTCGGGCCGGCGCGAACGGCTTGCCGGTAGCGAGGAGTTGCACCAGTTCGGAGAATTTCCCGCTTGGCGTGCCCACCATCAGTGCCTTGGCCGTGTCGAGCGCGCTGCCGCCGCCGATCCCCAACACCACGTCGGCGTCGGCGTATTCGCGCCAGAAGCGCTCGTACATGCCGGTGAGGCTCGCGACATCCGGATTGGGCACTGTGTCCGGCTCGACCGCGAGCAGTCGATCGCCCAGGATTGTCCTCACCCGGCCGGTGAGGCCGAAGCCCTCGGCCTCGGGAAAAGTGACCAGCACGGCCTTGCGCGCGCCGACCACCTGCCCTATGCGTTCGAGCATGCCGGGGCCGAAGGTGATCGCGACGGGATTATGATAGTTCGGGTTCATGCCGATTCCTCAGGCGATGGCCTTGGCGATGCGCGTGCGCATCCAGGCCGAGAAAAGTTCGGAGACCACCACGATCGCGATGATCGACAGGATGATCGCGGCCACGTCCCTGGATGCGACGCGCTGCACGCTTTCGCGCAGGTACCATCCCATGCCGCCCGCGCCGAAGAAGCCGACCACGGTCGCGGCGCGGAACACCACGTCCCAGGTGTAGATCGAGATGCCGGTCCAGGCCACGCGCACTTGCGGCAAAACCGCGTAGACGAAGACCTGGAAGAGGTTCGCGCCGGTCGCGCGCATGGCCTCGATCGGGCCGGGGCGCACCGCTTCCACCGCTTCGGAAAAGAGCTTGCCGGCGAAGCCGATGCAAAAGAGCGTGAGCGCGATCGTGCCCGGCAGCATGCCGTAACCCAGCACCGACACCGCGAGGATGGTCCAGATCATCTCGTGCACCGAACGGCACGCCATGATGATGAGCCGCGCGACCGGATAGAGGAAGCGCCGGCTGGGCGTCATGTTCGCCGCGGCGAACCACGCGAGCGGCACCGCGAGAACGAGCCCGAGCACGGTCGCCAGATACGACATCTGCAGCGTTTCGAAGAGCGAATGCGCGTACTCGGTAGTCAATACGTGCCCGACGTTGGGCGGAAAGTAGCGCCGCGAAAGCGTGTCGCCCATGCGTCCGAGCATGCCGGGCAGCCGGTCGAGCGGGATCTTGAGGTAGTCCAGGGACCAGAAGATGAGCGCGAGGGTCCCCAGGATCGCCCCGTACTTGTAGAGGCTCTGGGGATAACGGAACCGGCTCCACGAGGCCGGCACGGGAACGGGCGCCGCTTCCTTGGCGGAGATCTCCTCCATCATCGCCAGCGGTTCGGCGGCCATGGCGTCAGATCACCGCCTTGCGGGCATAGTGCGAGGCCACTTCGCCGAACACGATGAGCGCGAGGATGGCCAGGATCACCGTGGTGATGCCGCCGAAATTCGACATCGCCATCTGGCGGAAGAGCATGAGGCCCAGGCCGCCCGCGCCTACCAGGCCGAGGATGGTGGAGCGGCGGATGTTGATGTCCCACTCGAAGATCATGTTGCCCACGAATACCGGGATGATCTGCGGCAGGATCGCGAAGATGAGGATCTGGAAGCGCGTGCCACCGGCGGCGCGGATCGCCTCGATCGGCTTGGGATCGACGTCCTCGATCGCCTCGGCGATGGTCTTGGAGATGAACCCGATCGAGCGCACCGCCATGGCGAGCACCCCGGCAAGCGTGCCCAGGCCCACGGCCGAGACGAAGATGAGGCCCCAGACGATCTCGTGCACCGAGCGCGACATCGTCATGAGGAAGCGACCGAAGTAGAAACTGGTCTTGCCGAACGGCGTGATGTTGGCCGCCCCCAGCCAGGCCACCGGAATTGACAGGACCAGGCCCGCGAGGGTGGCCACCGTGGCCATCAGGACCGTCTCCAGCGCGGGCTCCCACAACTCCTTCACCAGCGACAGGTCGAGATCGAGGAAGCTCTTGAGCGTGGGAAGGAGCGAGGCGCCGAAAAGCCGCTGCCAGTCCGTATCGTCGACCACGATCGCCTTCACGCTCCAGGCCACCAGCGCCACCAGCGCGAAATAGATCGTGAAGCGCGCGAACCGCCCGCGCCGGCGCTCGAGCGCCATGGATTCGACCCGGGCGTCGAGCGCGAGTGCGTTCACAGCACCTCCATCGCGTAGATCTCGTGCAACGCCTGCTTGTCGAGCTTGGCCGGCGGCCCGTCGAACTTCTTGTGACCGTCCTGCAGCCCGATCACGCGCGTGCAGAACGCGCACGCGAGCTCCACGTCGTGGATATTGCAGAGCACCGGGATGTGGCGCTCGCGCGCCATCTCGCGGATGAGGCCCATCACTTCGCGCGCGATCTTGGGGTCGAGGCTCGAGGTCGGCTCATCCACCAGCAGCATCTTCGGGTTCTGGATCAGTGCCCGCGCGATGCCCACGCGCTGGCGCTGGCCGCCCGAGAGCCGGTCCACGCGCTTGTCGACGTATGCCGAGAGGCCCACGCGATCCAGCAGCACCAGCGCCTGGCGGATGTCCTGCTTCGAATAGAGCCGGAAAAGGCTGCGCAGGCTTCCCATGTAGCCCAACCGCCCCGAGAGCACGTTGTCCATCACCGACATGCGCTCGATCAGGTTGAATTCCTGGAAGATCATGCCGATGTTGCGCCGCACCGCGCGCAGCTCGCGGGCCGCGACCTTGACCAGGTCGCGGCCGTTGAACACGATCTCGCCGGAACGCGGATCCACCAGCCGGTTCACGCAGCGGATGAGCGTGGATTTTCCCGCGCCGCTGGGGCCGATGATCGCGAAGAAGTCGTCGTCCGCGAGCGTGAAGCTCACGTCCTTGAGTATCTCCCGGTCACCGTACCCCGCGCACAGGTTCCTCACCTCGAGGACCGCTTGCATGCTACTTCGCGACTTCGCGGATGATGTCGTAGTCGGAATCCTTCATGGCCACGAACTTCTCGCTGCCCACGTTCTCGAGGTACGCCTTGCCCACGTCGGTGCTATCGAGCGTGAGGAACGTGTCCTGGATCTTCTTCTTGAGGTCCGGGCAAAGTCCGGTGCGATAGACGAACGGGTCCTGGGGCAGCAGCGGCGAGGTCCAGAGGATGTTGAAGTCCTCGAGCTTCATCCGGCCCTTGCTCGCATCGATCGCATTCATGAAGCGATGGGAGGCGACGAACGCAACATCCGCCTTGCCGTCGAACACGGCGAGCGTGGACAGGTCATGCCCGCCGGAGAAGGCGACGCGCGAGAAATACTGCTTGAGCGGCATCTTCACGACCTTGCCTCCGAAGACGTGCTCCGGGATCAGCGCGCCGGACGTGCTCGCGGGATCCACCAGCAGCATCACCGAGCCCTTGGCCGCCTCGACGGTGCTGAACTTGCTGCCCTTCTTGCTGATCAGCAGCGACTTGTAGCCCGGGCCCGCTTCCTGGATGCCGAGCTTCTTCTTGTAGTAGGTCGCGAAGACTTCCGCCTGCGCGCCCTGGTTGCGCGCGATCACGTACGACTCGGGCCCCAGCACCGCGACATCGACCCACTTGCCGAGCAGCGCCTCGACCACCGAGGAATACGACGTGGGCATGTAGAACTCGATCTTCTTGCCGGTGTTCTTCGCCAGCAGGTCGAGCACCGGCTTGTAGAGCGTGAGCTCGCGCACCGACTCCTGCGTGGGGATGATCGAGAATCGCAGGACCTTGGGGTCTTCGCATTGCTGGGCGCTCACCACGCCCGCGAAGAAAAGGGCCGCAGATGACAGCGCCATCGCGATGCGACGGTTCCAGCCGGGTGCTCGGGTAGTCATGGTGTCTCCTCCATTAGTTATGAGTGCTGCTTTATCCCGCTATTGGGCGGCTCCGTTGATGGCGAACTCGAACACCTGATAGCTCTTCAAGGTTGCGAAGCCGGCCTTCATTCGGTACTCGGGATTCAATGGCGCGCTGGTGATGAACGGCACTTTCGCTTCCGCGATGCCGCCGTGCGTGCGCAGGCGATGCCCCTCCAACCCGGCGAGATCATGGGCAGCCATGGCCCCGCCGATGCACACGCCCGCCGAGGAGATGACGACCACGTCGCCTTCCCGGTCTTCGGGCAGCTCCAGCAGGCGGCAGGCCGTTTCCTTGTCGTAGACCGCGTCGAGGCCGGGCATCGCGCTCAACGCCTCTATCACCTGGCGCGGCGTGGTCTTGCCCTGGCAATACACCCGCACGAATCCCCCCAGGGCGCCATGGTGGGCGACGAATGCGTCAGTCATGGGACAGATGACGGTGAGGTCGCCCTTGCCGAACTTCGCGTCGAGCACGTCCTGCAGCCAGATCACGTTGGGCTCCCCGTCGGCCTTCGCCTTGTCGTTCATGCCGTGGGCGGCTGTGAGCGCCACCACGGCGCCCAGTGCCTCGAGCCTGCCGAAGCGCGCGTCGAGGTCTGCGTAGAAACTGCGCGCCGCGGCTTCCGTGGGTGCGTACTTGTGCTGCACGTAGTCGGTGAGCGACAGGAACATGAGCTCGGGCCGGTCGCGCTCGAGGATCTTGATGCCTGCGTCCAGCACGAAGAGCGAAGCTCCTCATTGCTGTCTCCTCTGGTTATCGCCGGCGCGAGGCCGGCGTCCTTCAACCCGCCTTCTTGAGGCCCGCCTCGCCGGCGGCCAAAGCCGCCACGCGGTGCATCCGCTCGCGGCTTTCCATTACATGCTCGTACAACGCCCTGCCGGCGTCCGCCGCATGACCGGCGGCGATCCTTTTCACGATCTCGCGATGTTCGCGCGTGGAGATGGACACGGTGCCGCTCAGCTCGAGGGCCGTGCGCCGGTACAAGGTCAGCTCGCTCACCAGGCGCCGGTAGGTCGCGAGCAGCTTGGTGTTACCGGTGAGCTCCACCATCCGGTCGTGGAAGGCGAAGTTCGCCGCGGCATAGTCGTCCAGGTTGCGGCGCGCCGCGGCCCTGTCGAGGCGCTGCACGTGCTCGCGCAGCTCCTTCACGACGCGCGGCGAGGCCATCTGTGCCAGCCGCCGGCCCACGAACTCGTCGAGCGCCGCTCGGACCTCGTAGATCTCGTCGGCCTCGTCGACCGTGATCTGGCGGACGAAGACACCGCGGTTCTTCTCGAAGCGCACCAACCCGGCCTCCTCGAGCCCGCGGAAGGCCTCGCGCACGGGCCCCCGAGAGACACCCAGCAGGTCGGCCACCGCCGCCTCCTTCAGCTGCACTCCGGCCGGGAGATCGCCTGCGATGATCATGCGCTCCAGCTCCTTCTGCACCAGCGTCGGCAGCGAGTTCGACTGCAACAGGGCGATCGCGCGCGCGCTGCCGTTCGGCTTCGCGCGCTTCGGCAATTCGCTTCGGGCTGGGAGCGTCGGCATGGTTCATTGCAGTCTATCGGCCGATCATGTAGATTGTCAACAATATGCAAAGGACGGGCGCTCCGTCCAGGTGACCCCCGCCGCCACGCGGACCTCCGGGAGCCCGGCGAGTGAGAGAGACAAGATGAAGACGATCGAAGTGAACGGCCGCAACTATGGCTGGATGAGCGAGCCGATCGTGGTGGTCTGCGTCGACGGCTGCGAATACGACTACCTCACCGAGGCGACGCGCTCGGGCGCGGCGCCTTTCATCGGCAAGCTGCTCGCCGGCGGCAGCGCCTTCCAGGGCGACTGCGTTGTACCCTCTTTCACCAATCCCAACAACCTGTCCATCGTCACCGGCGTCCCGCCCGCGGTCCATGGCATCTGCGGCAACTACTTCTACGACCGCGAGGCCGACGCCGAGGTGATGATGAACGACCCGAAGTACCTGCAAGTCGGCACCGTCCTCGCCGCCTTCGCCGACGCGGGCGCGAAGGTGGCCGTGGTGACCGCCAAGGACAAGCTGCGGAAGCTGCTGGGCCATGGGATGCAATTGGGCCCCCGCCTGCGCGGGGGTGACGGCCTGCGCGGGGATGACGGGGGTTGCGTGTGCTTCTCCTCCGAGAAGGCGGCCGAGGCGACCATGGCCGAGAACGGCATCGACGAGGTGGTGGAGTTCGTCGGCATGCCGGTGCCGTCGGTCTACAGCGCCGGGCTCTCCGAGTTCGTGTTCGCCGCTGGCGTGAAGCTGCTGGAGACCCGGCGCCCCGACCTCATGTACCTCTCGACCACCGACTACATCCAGCACAAGTTCGCCCCCGGCACCGCCGGCGCCAACGCGTTCTACGCGATGATGGACCGCTACCTGGCGACGATGGACGCGATGGGCGCGGTGATCGCCCTCACCGCCGACCACGGCATGAACGCCAAGACGAAGGCAGACGGCACGCCTAACGTGATCTACCTGCAGGACGCGATCGACGGCTGGATCGGCAAGGCGCGCGCGCGCGTGATCCTGCCGATCACCGATCCCTACGTGGTCCACCACGGGGCGCTGGGCTCCTTCGCCACGATCTACGTCGAGGGCGCCGAGCGCGAGGCCGTGGCCGCGAAGCTGCGCGCCCTCGAGGGCATCGAGGTGGTCCTCGGCAACGCCGAGGCCGCGCGCCGCTTCGAGCTGCCCCCCGACCGCCTCGGCGACCTGGTGGTGGTCTCCACGAAGCACGTGGTCCTCGGCACCGGCGCCGATCGCCACGACCTGTCGGGCCTCGACGCCCCGCTGCGCTCGCACGGCGGGACCTCGGAGCAGACCGTGCCGCTGCTCTTCAACCGCCGCACGGTGGACCTGCCCGCGCGACGGCTGCGCAACTTCGATATCCTCGACATCGCACTGAACCACCTGGAATCGCGCGCGGTCGCCACCGCCGCGGCGGAGTGACGCCATGAACGATCGAGCGCAGGGCCACGGCGTGATCGAGGTCCGCAACCCCTACTCCGGCGAGGTCGTCGACACCGTGCCGAAGGCGAGCGTGCGCGAGGTACGCGAGGCCTTCGCCGCCGCGCGCGCGTACCGGCCGCGGCTCACGCGCTACGAGCGGGCGGCCATCATGCAGAAGGCCGCGGCGCTACTGCGCGGACGCGTCGAGGACGCCTCGATCCTCATCACCCGCGAGTCGGGCCTGGGCCGAAAGGACTCGGTCTACGAGGTGGGCCGCGTGTGCGACGTGTTCACGTTCGCGGCGATGGAGGCCCTCAGAGACGACGGCCAGGCGTTCTCGTGCGACCTCACGCCGCACGGCAAGAATCGCCGCGTGTACACCCGGCGCGAGCCGCTCCTCGGAGTGATCTGCGCCATCACGCCGTTTAACCACCCGATGAACCAGGTGGCCCACAAGGTCGCGCCATCGATCGCCACCAACAACCGCATGGTGCTCAAGCCGAGCGAGAAGACGCCGATGTCGGCGTACTACCTTGCGGAGCTGCTCTACGAGGCCGGCCTGCCGCGCGAAATGTTCACCGTGGTCACCGGGGATCCGCGCCAGATCGCCGACGAGCTGATCACCAACGAGAACGTGGACCTGGTGACCTTCACCGGCGGCGTGGCGGTCGGCAAGTACATCGCCTCGAAGGCGGGCTATCGGCGCATCGTGCTGGAGCTGGGCGGCAACGACCCGCTCATCGTCATGGAGGACGCGGACCTGGAGGAAGCGGCCACGCTCGCCGCGCAGGGCTCCTACAAGAACAGCGGCCAGCGCTGTACCGCCGTGAAGCGCATGATCGTCCACGAATCGGTCGCCGATCGCTTCGTCGAGCTCCTGGTTGCCCGGACGCAGGCGTGGACGTACGGCGACCCGATGGATCCCAAGCTCGAGATGGGCACGGTGATCGACGAGCCGGCCGCGAAACTCTTCGAAGCACGGGTGAACGAGGCCGTCGCCCAGGGCGCGAAGCTCTTGGTCGGCAACGAGCGCCGGGGCGCGCTCTACCCGCCCACGGTGATCGACCGGGTCGATCCGAAGATGACCGTGGTGATGCAGGAGACGTTCGGCCCGGTGTCGCCCGTGATCCGCTTCAAGTCGATCGACGAGGCCATCGCGATCTCGAACGGGACCGCATACGGCCTGTCGTCGGCGGTGTGCACGAATCGCCTGGACTACATCAACCGCTTCGTGGCCGAGCTCCACGTGGGAACGGTGAACGTGCGCGAGGTCCCCGGTTACCGCCTGGAGCTGACACCCTTCGGCGGCATCAAGGACTCGGGCCTGGGCTACAAGGAAGGCGTGCAGGAAGCCATGAAGAGCTTCACGAACCTGAAGACTTTCAGCCTGCCGTGGAGTTAATCTAGCAGGGTGCAGACACTACTCAACCTCCTCGCGGGCGTGGCGCTCCTCGTCTGGGGCACGCATATCGTGCGCACCGGCGTGCTGCGCGTCTTCGGCGCGGACCTGCGCCGCATCCTCGCCAAGAGTACCGCCAACCGCTTCTCCTCCTTCCTCGCGGGCCTCGGCGTCACGGGCCTGGTGCAGTCCTCCAGCGCCACGGCGCTCATCGCGAGCTCCTTCGTCTCGCAGAACCTGATCGCGCTCTCCGCCGCGCTCGCGGTGATGCTCGGGGCCGACGTGGGCACGGCGCTCCTCTCGCAGGTGTTCTCGCTGGACCTCACGTGGCTCTCACCGCTGCTCATCATCTTCGGGGTGATCTTCTTCCTCTCGCGGCGCAACTCGAAGGTGGGCCAGATGGGACGCGTGGCGATCGGCCTGGGCCTCATGCTCCTCGCCCTGCAGCTGGTGATGCTCGCCACGCACCCGATCACGCAGACCCAGGGCATGCGCGTGATCTTCGCCACCCTCTCCGGCGACCCGATGCTCGACATGCTGATCGGCGCCGCCTTCGCGGTCTTCTCCTGGTCCAGCCTCGCCGTGGTGCTGATCGCGGCCACGCTCGCCGCGGCCAACGTGGTCGCCGTGCCGGTGGCCTTCTGCTTGGTGCTGGGCGCCAACCTCGGCAGCGGCCTCCTCGCCCTCTTCGTGAACGCGCGCACCCCCGGCGGCGGACGGCGCGTGGCGTTCGGCAACCTCCTCTTCAAGGTGGCCGGCTGCGTCGTCTTCTCGGGGGCGCTGCCGTGGGTGCTCGAGCTCATCGCGCGCTTCGACCCCGACGTGCGCCGCCAGGTCCTGGACTTCCACGTGCTCTTCAACGTGACGCTCGCGATCGTGTTCATCGGCCTCACCGACAAGGTCGCCGCCTTCATCGAGAAGTGGTTGCCGGAATCCAAGGATCGCGTGCCGCAGACCGAGCCGCGCTTCCTCGACGCCGCCGCCATCGACACGCCCGCCCTCGCGCTCGCCAACGCCGCGCGCGAGACGCTACGCATCGGCGACACCATCGAGCAGATGCTGAACGGGATGATCGAGGTGATGCGCACCAACGACTCCTCGCGCGTGGCCGAGATCATCAAGCTCGACGACGACGTGGACCGGCTCTACACTGCGGTCAAGCTCTACCTCACGCAGATCAGCCGCGAGGCGCTCGAGGAGCGCGACAGCCGCCGCTGGGCGGAAATCATCTCGCTCACCATCAACCTCGAGCACGTGGGCGACATCCTCGAGCGCATCCTGCAGGACCTGCGCGACAAGATGATCTCGCAGCGCCTCAAGTTCTCCGAGGCGGGCATGGGCGAGATCAACGAGCTCCACGCGAGGCTCGTCGTGAACCTGCGCCTGGGCCTGTCGGTGTTCCTGAACGGCGACGTGAAGAGCGCGCAGCAGCTCCTCGCGGAGAAGGAGCGCTTCCGCGACCTCGAGCGCGCGTTCCACGACTCGCACCTCGACCGCCTCGCCGGCCAGACGCTGCAGTCCATCGAGACGAGCTCGCTGCACCTGGACATCATCAGCGACATGCGGCGCATCAATTCCTTCTTCTGCTCCACCGCCTACCCGATCCTCGAGCAGGCGGGCCAGCTGAGGAAGAGCCGCCTGAAGAGCGCGGACCCCACGGGCCTGTACCCGGCGCGCCCGGACCTCGCGCCGCACCCGGGCGACCTCGCGAGCCGCGCCAAGTAGCCATGAGCCGCGCGAAGGCGCCATGAGCCTCAAGCTCGCGGACATCGAGAAGCTCTTCCGCGACCAGGGGCACATCGCCTACAGCGGCGAGGGCGTGACGCAGCTCGAGCACGCGCTGCAGTCGGCCCAGCTCGCCCAGGCCGATGGCGGCGGCGACGAGCTGGTGACCGCGGCGCTGCTCCACGACCTGGGCCATCTGCTGAACCCGCAAGGTGACACGCCCTCCGCTCGCGGCATCGACGACCAGCACCAGTACTTCGCGATCCCGTTCATTCGCTCGCTCTTCAGGCCCGCGGTGGTCGAGGCGATCCGCCTGCACGTGGACGCGAAGCGGGCGCTCTGCGCGCTCGAGCCCGACTACTACGAGGCGCTCTCCGAGGATTCGAAGAGGAGCCTCACGCTGCAGGGCGGCGTCTTCTCGCGCGAGGAGACCGAGGCGTTCATGGCCAAGCCCTTCGCCGCGAACGCGGTCAAGGTGCGCCGCTGGGACGACGCGGCCAAGGTGCCGGGGGAAGTGACGCCGCCCCTGCAGCGCTACCTCGAGATCGCGGCTCGCTGCACGATCACCTGAAGCTTTCGTCGTCGCGCGCCAGCCGGACGAGCATCTCCACGCCCCACGCCACCCCGAATCCCGTCACGCTTTCCGAAATCGCCCCGAGCCCGCCTTCGTTGCGGTAGGCCGACAGGTCCACGTGGACCCAAGGGGTGCTGGACACGAACCGCTCGAGGAAAAGGGCGGCGAGGATGTGGTCCGCGACGCCCAGGTCGGTGCATTGGCGGATGTCGGCCACGCGGCTGCGCAACGCCTCGCCATAATCGGCGGCAAGGGGAAACGCCGCGACGCGCTCTCCGGTCGCGCCCCCGCACTCCAGCGCCGCCCGCTCGAGCCATGGACGGTTGCTGAAGACGCCCGACATCCTCGTTCCCAGCGCGGTCACCATCGCGTCGGTGAGGGTGGCGAAGTCGAGGATCGCCGCGGGCGCCTCGCGCGCGGCGAGGGCGAGCGTGTCGGCGAGGACCATGCGCCCCTCGGCATCGGGATGCACGACCTCGATGGTGGTGCGATCGAAGGCGGTGACCACCTCGCCCGGCAGGTACGCGTCGGGGCCGACGAGGTTGTCCGCGATCGCGAGCCATGCGTCGACCGCGATCGGCAGCTCGAGGGCCGTGGCGGCGTGCAGGATCCCAAGCGCCACCGCGGCGCCGTTCATGTCTTCGTGCATGCCGTGCATGTCGCGCGGTCGCTTCATGCCATAGCCGCCGGTGTCCATGCAGATGCCCTTTCCCGCGATCGCCACGCGCTTCACCGGCGCGGCGCCGCGCGGCTGGTACCGGATCCGCACGATCGCCGCATCCCCGCGCGGGCTTCCACGCGCGACGCTGCAGAACGCGCCGCAACCCTTCTCGCGCAGCTCCTCGAGCGGGTATTCGCGCACGCTCCAGCCTTGCGCTTGCGCAAGCTCGGCGGCTTGCTTTCGCAACGCCCCGGGCGTGAGGCGGTTCGGCGGGGCGAGGGTGAGGTCGCGGGCGAGCACGCTCCCATGCGCCACCGCGCGCTCGCGCGAGAAATCCACGTGCGGGGAAACGCCATGGACGACCAGCGTGTCGAGCCGATCGCGCCCGGCCCCGAGGCCATGGCGTGCGTTCGCGAGCGCCGCGAAGACCGCCAGCTTTCCAAACCTCTCCCGGTCGGCCGCATCCCCCGCCATGACGAGCGCGAGCTGCGCGGGTCGTTCGCGAAGGAGCGCCTCGAGCCCCTTGCGGATCGCCTCGTGCAGCTCGAAGGTCGATTGCGCGCGATCGAGCGCCACCCATGAAACCAGGGACCCTGAAACGTCGCCGGCAATCGCCGCGTGCGCTGTCCGGCCCCATTGCAGGTGCTTGCGCGAAAGGATCGCGCGCAACGCCTGCGCTTCGGGAAGGTCGTCGATCGAGGTGTCGCCCGGCGCGACCACGAGCACGTGCCGCGGGAGCGGCGCGCCGGGCGCCACGAATGCCTCATGCACCACGAGATTCGGGATCATCGCTCCGCCAAAAAGAAGCGCCCTCGTGGGGCGCTTTGCAAAAAGGCCGCGGTCGTCCGGGGGATTCGTGGCCGCGGCCTGCGTGGTGGGGTCAGTAGTTGACGGCAAACCGGACCGTGAACGTGCGTCCGGGCGCCTTGAGGTAGTTGTCGTTGGTGTTGAAGCCTTCCGAGTAGTTCGTGTAGTAGTCCCGGTTGAAGACGTTGCGCACGCCGAGCGCGAGCTCCATGTTCTTCGCCACGAGGAAGCGCGACGACAGGTCGAGCGTGGTGAACGAATGCACGTGGCCCTCGTGGAAGCGCCCGGGCACGGTGTTGGGAAACGCGTTGCGGTCGCCGGACCAGAGCAGCTGCGCGCGCACGAAGGAGCCCGACCTGAACTCGTATTCGGCGTGCGCGGTGGCGCTCGCCGGCGGAATGCGCCGGTTCTGGAGCGGCGTCTCGAGGCTGCCGTTGTTGTCCGTGTCCGCCTTGCCCGTGTTCCTGGCGTAGGTCGCGCCGAAGTTCCAGTTGTCGATGCCGTTGTAGTCGAGGATCGCTTCGAACCCGCGCACCTGGTCGGGAGCCACGACCGCGCGTGGCTCGTTGGGCGTGGCCGCGGCGAACACGTAGCTGATGCCGTTGCTCGACTCGATCTGGTAGACGCCGAGCGAGCCCTTGAAGCCGTGGCCGTTGAAGCGGATGCCCGCCTCGTAGCTGTCGATCACGTTCGCGGGCGGCTTGGTCTGGGCGAGGTTGATGTCCACGGGCCAGGCGCGGAAGTTCTGGCTGGTCTGCTGGATGTCGAAGCCCTGCGACCATCCGGCGTAGAGGTCGAGAGATTTGGTGAGCGAATAGACCACGCCGGCGTTGGCGGGATTGGTCTTGAAGTCGAGCGTGCCGCCGGTGATGTTGGCGCGCGTGAATACCGACAGGTAGTTGCTCACCTCGAGGCGGCTGTCCTCGTGGCGGATGCCGGCGCTCAACTTCAGGTCCGGCGTCACGTTCAGCTGGAGCTGCACGAATGCCGCCACGCTGTTCAGCACTTGCGGGATGCCGAACTGGCGCCCGTCCACCAGCGGGATCTTGGTGTCGTCCCTCATGAGGTCGAGGCCCCAGAGGATCGTGCCGTCGAGCGGCAGGAACCCCTTCATCGGCGTGTTGAGGTCGAAGCGCGCACCGGTCTTCTTGGTGATGTTCCCGGATTGCCCGCTGGGCGCCTCGGGAAAGAGCGGAAAGCGGTTCAGCGCGTACTGGAACCAGCTCACCGTGTCGACGTAGTAGGCCTGCGCGCGGAACGACGTCCTGCTGTCGAAGATCGCGGGATTGGAGTACGAGAGGTTCGCGACCTTGGCGCGGTTGGACTCCTCGACCTGGCCCGGCTGCGGCACGGCCGGGATCGCGGAAGCGGGTACGCCGGTCGCGATGTTTCCGTTGCGCACCGCCCACTTGATCTCGGCGGGCTGGTCGAAGTAGCTGAAGGAGCCCTCGATCCTGTGGCGCCCGAAGTTGTACCCGACCTTGGCGGCGACGCTCTTCACGTCGGAGTCCTGGATGCCCGAGCCCAGCTGCGGCGGGATCACGTTGCCGTCGGCGTCGTAGAAATCCTTGATCTTCTTGTACATGCCCGAGAGGCGATAGTCGAGGTTGCCCGTCGTGCCCGAGAAGGTCTGGCGGATGGAAGGGCTCACGCCGTCGCCGTGCGCGTGCTCTCCCGCGATCTCGGCGCCCACTTCGGTGCGCATGTTGAGGGGGCCCCGGTCGCCGCCCTTGGTGACGAAGTTGATGAAGCCCGCGCCCGCGCTATTGCCATACAGCGCCGACGATCCGGGGATCACCTCGATGCGCCGGATCGAATCGGGATCGAGGAGGTTCAGCTCGCGCGCGGTGTCGTTCAGCGTCGAGGTCACCGGCGCCCCGTCGATGAGGACCACGGGCTTGCGCCCGCGCACCGACGTGTAGGTATTGACGCTCGTGTTCGTCCCGCGCGAGATGCCGGGGACGAGGTTTGCCAGGATGTCGGAAATGAGCGGCGCCACCAGCAGCTGGCGCTCGATCTCCTCGCTGTCGATCACCTGGACCGATTGCGGCATCGAGCGCAGCGACGCGGGCAGGCGCGAGCCGCTCACGGTGATGGTCTCGCTGGCGGCGGGATCGGCCGACTGCGCCGCCGCCGGCAGCGCGATGCCTCCGAGCGAGGCTGCGGCGAACGTGGACTGGACGGCGACCCAGAGTGTGCGACGAGAAATTTTCCTGTTCATGCTTGGCTCCCCATGGATTAGGTCAGTTGGGCGACGCTTGTTTTTCGTGTTCCCAGAACGGCATGCAGTGGCGCTTGGGCAGCTCCGCCAGGACTTCGCCCACGGCGAGCTCCTCGGTGCGTGTCACGCGCAGCAGCGCATCCCCGATCGAGATCAGGTACTCGAACCGTGTGCCGAGGAAGTCACGCTGGATGATCCGGGCGCGCAGCACGTTCTGCGCGCCATCGCCGCCGCGCCCGGCGCTCAATCCGATGTGCTCGGGGCGAATGGCGACCTGGAGGCGCGCGCCCGCCGGCCCCGCGGGCTGCGCGTCGAGCGTGAGGACCTGCGCGTCGGCGAGCCGCACGCCCAGCGCGCCGGACGCGTCGTGCATCGGCGTGCCGAGTAGGATGTTGCTGTGGCCGACGAAGTCCGCGATGAATGGCGTGGCGGGAGCAAGGTAGATTTCGCGCGGCGTGCCGAGCTGCACGATCTTGCCCGCGCTCATCACGGCGATGCGGTCGCTCAACGCGAGCGCCTCCTCCTGGTCGTGGGTCACGTAGAGCGTGGTGATCTTCAGGCGCGTCTGCAGCTCGCGCAGCCATCCGCGCGCGCGCAGCCGCAGCTTCGCGTCGAGGTTCGAGAGCGGTTCGTCCAGCAGCAGCAGGTGCGGCTCGTAGACGAGCGTGCGCGCGAGCGCCACGCGCTGCTGCTGCCCGCCGGACAGCTCGTGCGGATAGCGCGATCCGTAGGACTCCATTTCCACGAGGCAGAGCGCCCACTCCGCCTTGTCACGCGCCTTGGCGCCGGTCACCTTGCGCAGCTTCAGCGGAAACGCAACGTTGTCGCGCACGGTCATGTGCGGCCACAGCGCGTACGACTGGAACACGAGGCCGCAGTTGCGATGCTCGGGCGGAAGGTGGATGCCGCGTGCCCCGTCGAAGAATGTAATGCTCCCGACGCGGATCGTCCCGGAATCCGGGCGGTCGAGTCCCGCGATCGAGAAGAGCGTCGTGCTCTTGCCACACCCGCTCGGCCCGAGGAGCGTCACCAGCTCGCCGTCGCGAACCTCGAAGGAGATGTCGTCGACCGCCCGCACATTCCCGTAGTTGCGTGTGAGTCCCCTGACGACCAGCTCGGCCATGTTCAGTCTCCGTCCACCGCGCGCGGCAGCACCCGGCCGAAACGCGCGAGGATCGCCACCAGCACGAGCGTGAGCGCCAGCTGGATCACCGAGAGCGCGGCCACCGGGCCGACCTCTCCCTTCGCCCACACGTTGAGCATCGTCGTGCCGATGATCTCGTTGCCGGGCGCGTACAGAAATACCGCGGACGCGTACTCCTTGAAGAAAGAGAGGAAGACGAGCAGGTAGCAGGCGATGAGCGCGGGCTTGGCGATCGGGGCGATGATCGAGAGGCAGGCGCGCAGCCAGCTCGCGCCCGCCACGCGCGCGCTCTGGTCGATCTCCTTGCCGATCTGGAGGAAGGACGGCGCCACCGCGGCGTAGGCGGTCGGCAGGTCGCGCATCGTGAAGCAGATGATCATGATGGCGAGCGTGCCGTGCAGCATGCCCAGGCCCGGCACCCACAGCACCACCCACAGGAAGCCGATGCCCGCCACCATCCCCGGCACCGCACGCGGGAAGAGCGTGAGCATCTCGAGCTGCTTCGCGAAGCGAAAGTCGGAGCGCTGGATCACCGCGGTGATGAGCGCGATGAGCGCGGTGGCGAACGCGGCGCCGATGGTGGACAAGACGAGGCTGTTGCCGATGGAGCGCATGTAGAGGTCCTGCTCGAGGAGCGTCCGGTAGAAACCCAGCGTGAGGTACTGCCACGGCGACAGGAGGGGCGTCAGGTACTGGACGAACGAGCGCAGCGTGAGCGCCATCATCGGCAGCACGACGGTGAAGGTGAGGTAGAGGATGAAGGCGGAGAAAACCACCCAGCGCCAGCGCCCGATCTCGATCGGCTTGGGGCGCTGCGACTTGCCGCGCACTGTGATGAAGCGCTGGCGCTTGGCGAGTAGCTTCTGCTGGATCAGCACGAGTATCGCGACCGCCACGAGCAACGCGAGCGCCGCCGCGCCGAGGAGACCGTAGTCGGGCTCCGACTGGCCCATGGACTCGCGCAGCAGGAACGTCGTGAAGAACTCGAGGTTCGCGGGCCAGCCGAAGACGAGGGGAATGGAGAGCATCTCGAGCCCGCCCACGAATGTGAGGAGCACGCTGTAGACGATCGCGGGACGCAGCAACGGCAGCGTGATCGAGCGCACCACGCGCAAAGGGCTCGCGCCGGTGCTGCGCGCGGCGTCCTCGAGGGAGGCGTCCATGAGCGAGAGCGAGCTCGTGCAGAAGAGCATCACCGCAGGCGCCATCGCGAGGCCCCCCAGGACGCCCATGCCGGGGATCGAGGTGAGGTTCCAGGGCACCTCGCCCAGCCATTGCTGGAACACGAGGCTCACGTACCCCGCCGGGCCGTAGAGCACGTACCAGCCAAGGGCGAGCACGAGCTGCGAGATGTAGATGGGCCCGAGCATCGCGCCTTCGAGCCACGCGCGGCCAGGAATGTCGAAGCGCGCGATGGCGATCGCCGAGCACACGCCCACTGTCGTGGCGACCACGGTCGCCATCGAAGCGAGCCCCAGGGAGTTGAGGAGCGCCTCTCGAAACTCGAGGTTCGAGACGAGTTTGAAGTAGCTGTCGAACGTGAAGGTGCGCGTGGGCTCGTAGAGCGGCGCACTCTGCACCGACTGCAGCGCGATCACCACGATCGGCGCGGCCACCAGCAGCAGCGTGAAGACGAACACCGCCCACTGGATCGCCGGCGCGCGATCCACGGGCATCCTCTCAGGTCTGGCCGCGACCACCGTCCCTCCGCTCGCGATGGCGGATGCGCCGTTCACCGGGGCATCCCCCTACGGCTTCGCGAACCGGTAGGCGGCGCGCCATCGGTCGGTGAAGCTCTTCATGTCCGCCACCATCTTCTCGTCGTACTTGATGAGGATCACGTTCTTCTCTCCGATCTTCTCCCTGATGGCGTCGAAGGTGAGGAACGGCACTTCGTCCTTCTTCACGTCGGGGCGATACGGCGTCATGCCGCCGCGCGCCGCGGCAAGCTGGCCGTCGCGCGAAACCACGAAGTCGAGGAAGAGCTGCGCGGAGGCCTTGTTCTGGGATTTCTTCGTGATGCCGATGCCACGCATCATCACCGGCGTGCCGTCTTCGATCAGGTTCCAGCCGAGGACCGGGCTCGTCTTCATGTCGCGCATGCTGTTGTAGAAAGTGAGCGGCGACGAGAAATAGATCGTCGTGTACTCGCCGGCGGCCACTTTCTCGACCATCGAGGCGCCGCCGCCTTCCGGGCGCGTGAGAGGGCCCAGTTCCTTGAAGGTGTCCCAGGCCTCCTGGCCGCGCTCCTTCGCGTAGGTCCAATGAATCGCGTACGCGAACGGATGGCGCAACGCGTCGTAGGTGGTCATTCGGTTGGCGAAGTCCTTGGGATTGCTCTTCACCAGCGCGCGCAGTTGCGCCATCGATTTCGGCTGCTTGTCGGGCTTCAACAGGATCTTGTTGTAGACGATCACCATCGGATCCGTGGAGAGCGTGTAGAGGCCGGGGAAGGGCCGGCTCCACTCTGGCAGGGCTTGAGAGCCCTCGGCGACATAGGGCTCGAGTTCGCCGCGCTTGATGAAGCGGATCCACCCGGTGGGAGACGCGGCGGCGATGAGGTCCGCGCTGCGGTGCCCGGTTGAGCTCTCGGTGAGATAGCGCTCGAATGCGGGTGCGGGTCCGAGGTCGAGCGTTTCGACCTTGATCCACGGATATTTCTTCTTGAAGTCGGCGACGATCGGCGCGAAGTTGTCGGCGGCGACGTTGCCATAGATGATGAGGCCCTTTTCCTTGCGCGACCTCTCGACCGCGTCCGGCGCCGCGGCGAGCGCCGACGCGCACGCCAACAGCGAAATCCACACAATTGCCCTGGCCATAGACTGGATCCGCTCTTTCATTGCGTTTTTTCTCCGGGAGGGGAAGATCGCGTGGATGGAGTGCGATTTCCAGACAGTAGCCAATTTGTGTGACCGATGTCAAGATCGGCGCCTCGGCATCGCTCACCAGCGAATTTCTAACTTATAGCATTGATTAAACGATATTATTACTGCCTTGCGATGCCTGGACAGACGTCATCGCCCGCCAAATATTTTCCAGACCCTTGTCATTCGGGTTGATCACACCATAGAATTGGCTACTATTTATTCAAGGCAAACCTCGATGCGCGCCGGACTTTCCGCGTACAACCTGGGGAAGACTCCCAGCTTCGCCTGCCAGGCGGACCAGAGGTTTTCGTACTGCCTTTACGTGCCGTCGAAATACGACGAGCGCGCCAGGCCCGCGCGGGTGCTCGTGGTGATCCACGACACGCAGCGCAACAACCAATCGCTGCGCGACGCGTTCGCCGAGTTCGCCGAGGAATCGAACACCCTCGTGATCGCGCCTCTCTTCCCAGCCGGCATCGCGGTCGCGAGCGACCTGGACAACTACAAGTACCTGCGTTTTCGCGACATCCGCTTCGACGAGGTGCTGCTCGAGATGACCGCCGAGGTCGCGCGCCGCTACGGAGTCGACGACGCGCGTTTCGCGCTGTTCGGCTTTTCCGGAGGCGCCCACTTCGCGCATCGCCTGGTCTACGTTTGTCCGGATCGCCTGCGCACGGTGGTCGCCGCGTCTCCCGGCTCGGTGACGCTGCCCTCCGAGGAATATCGCTGGTGGCCGGGGCTTGCCGACTTCGAGAGGCTATTCGGCAGGCCCGTGCCGTGGGAGCGGGTGCGCGCCGTACCGTTGCACCTCGTGGTGGGCAGCGACGACACCAACCCGCGCGGCATCGTGCAATCCCAGGAAAGCCCGAACTGGGTCGAAGGCGCGGCGGCGGCGGGGAGCAACCGTGTCGAACGCCTGCGCACGCTGCATGCCCAGCTCAAGCAACGCGGCGCGCGCGTGACGCTCGAGGAGCTGCCCGGCGTGGGCCACGAGCTCGAGCCGGTCGTGGCGGCCGCGGTGCGCTACTTCCGAGGGCTCGACGAAGAGGGCTTCGCGCGCGTGGGCTAGCGAAGGCTCGCCGCCGCGCCGCGACGCAGCATGCCGGCGTCGCTGCCCACGGTGACGAACCGCAGGCCGCGCGCGAAGCAATCCGCGGTGCGCTCCCCGGGCACGAGCGCGGTGCCCACGGGAATTCCCGTGGCGAGCGCGGCATCCTGCGCGCGCGCGAGGAGCGCCACCACTTCCGGATGCTCCCATTCGCCCATGCGTCCGGCGCTTCCGGTAAGGTCGAGCGGGCCCATGAAGAGCATCCCGATGCCCTCGACCTTCGCGATCTCGCCGATCGCATCGAGCCCCTTCACGCTCTCGATCATCGCCACCAGCAGCAGGCTCGATTCCGCCTCCCGGTAGCCGGCCGAGCGCTCGCCCCACGCCGCGGCCCGCGACACCGTGAAGTGCGCCCCGCGGCGCCCGCGCGGTGGATAGCGGCAGGCGGCGACGAATTCGCGCGCCTGGCTCGCGCTCTCCACGGTAGGCAGGAGCAGGCCTTCGGCGCCGCAATCGAGGGCGAGCTTGATGGCGCGGTCGTCGAGGCCGCCCATGCGAACGAGGATGGTCGCGTCGCCCGCGGCGCGAATCGCGCGCATCTGGTGCACCGCGGTCTCGATGCCGCCGGGCGAATGCTCGTGGTCGATGACGAGCGCGTCGAAATCAAGGTGCGCGAGCACCTCGGTGGCCTCGGGGCTGCCCATGAAGAGCCATGCGCCGCGCGCGGGCTTTCCCCCGCGCAGCGACGCGAGAAGCCGGCTCACGCCGCCAACGCCTGGTCCAGGTCCGCGACCAGGTCGTCGAGGTCCTCGATGCCGGTCGAGTAGCGCACCAGCCCCTCGGGAATGCCCGCGGCGCGCCGCTCTTCGTCCGTGCACTCGACGTGGCTCGTCACCACCGGCGGGCCGACCACCGTCTCGACGCATCCCAGGTTCGCGGCGCGGTGCGCGAGCTTCAGGCGCGGCAGGAACGCGCGGATCGCCTCGAGGCCGCCGCGCACGCTGAAGCTCAGCACGCCGCCGAAACCACGCATCTGTTTCGCGGCGATCGCATGGTGGTCGTGGCTCGCGAGACCCGGGTAGTTCACCCGATCGACCGCCGCATGGCGCTCCAGCCAGCGCGCGATGGCGAGGGCGCTGGAGTTCTGCCGCTCGACGCGCAGCGCCAGCGTCTTCATGCCGCGCAGCAGGTTGTACGCATCGAAGGGCGACATGCTCGCGCCGTTGATCTCGCGGAAGTGATGCATCGGCTGCACGAACTTCGGATCCCCGCACGCGACGCCGCCCAGCGCGTCGGCATGGCCGCCGAGAAACTTGGTGGCGCTGTGCAGCACGAGGTCGGCGCCGAGCGCGAGCGGGTTCTGGTTGATGGGCGTGGCGAAGGTATTGTCCACGACGACGATCGCCCCGGCACGACGCGCGGCGCGCGCGAGGCGCTCGATATCGACCACCTTCACGGTGGGATTGGTCGGGGACTCGAGGTAGAGCATCTTGCAGCCGCGCGCAACCTCGGCCTCGATCGCGGCGTGGTCGTTCGTCTCGCAGAGGCGGACGGAAATCCCGAAGGCCGGCAGGAATTCCCCGAAGAGCTTGTTGGTGCCGCCGTAGCTGTCCTTGATCGAGACGACACGGTCGCCAGGACGCAGGAAGGTGAAGAATGCCGCGCTGATCGCCGCCATGCCGGTCGAAAAGCTGGTGGCCGCTTGCGCGCCTTCCAGCGCCGCCACTTTCTCCTCGAACGCGCGCACCGTGGGATTGCTGTTGCGCGAGTAGATGTGGCCTTCCTGCTCGCCCAGGGCGACGGCGCGCCACGTGTCGAGGTCGTCGTATCCGAACGACACGCTCGGGACGATGGGCACCTGCGTGGAGCGCTCGAAGCTCGTGCGTCCGGCCTCTCCGCCCCACACGGCGGTGGTCCCCTTGCCGGCCATGGCGCTCACTCCGGGACCGAGGAGGACGAGATGGGCTTCGCGTACTTGCGCCAACGGTTCAGGTGCCGGTAGACGACCGCGGCGAGACCGTCGGCGTCGCGGCGCTTCAGCATCTCGAGCATCTCGAAGTGGTCGGCATTGCTCGACTTCACCGATTTCATCGTGTCCCAGAGGCCGCGGCGCCCCGGAATCCCGCGCTGGCGCATCTCGTTGATCTCGCTCGCCAGCAGCGCGTTGCCGCTCATCGAGTAGAAATGGTTGTGCAGCTGGTAGTTCAGTTCGCGCATGTTGTCCCGGCTGCCCGCCTCGATGGCCGCGTCGAAGAGGCCCACGAGGCGCTCGAATCCGGCGATCTGCTCGGCGCTGGCGCGTTGCACCACGAGCCGCGAGGCCGCGACTTCGAGGAGCGTGCGCACCTCGTAGAGCTGCTCACGCTCCTCGTCGGAATGGTTGCAGACCCGGTAGCCGCGATTCGGCAGGTGCTCGAGGAGCCCGCGCACGCTCAGCTCCGCGAGCGCGATGCGCACCTCGAAGCGGTTCACGCCATAGGTCGATTCGAGGTCCGCCTGCTTGAGCCACTCGCCCGGCGAGTACTTCCCGGCGAGCAGATCGGAAGTGAGCGCTTCGGAGAAGCGCCGTTCCCGATCCGAGGAGGCATCCTTGTCGACTTCCTTGAGCACCGGGTTCGCCATGTAGGTGATCGCCGCCGAAAGCGTTGCGTAGGTTAGCAGAAGGCGTCCAGTTGACACCCTCTGGAGATGGTATCCATAATAGTAGCCAATTTACCTCAGGTCAATCCCGCCCCCGATCCATGAAAAAAACGCTCCTGCGCGTGTCCCTCGTGCAGAACCGCGCGACGCCGGACTCGAATGCCACCGTCGCCGCGTTGCGCCAGCAGATCCGCGACGCCGCCCGTTCCGGTGCGCAGCTCATCGCGCTTCCCGAAGCATGCGAGTTCCTCCACCCGGATACGGCGGAGTTCGGACGGCATGCGCGCCCGATGGAAGAGCATCCCGCAGCTCTCGCGTTGCGCGAGGCAGCGGGTGAGGTCTCCGCGTGGATCCTCGTGGGATCACTGTCGGTGCGTTCCGCCAGCGGCCAGCTCGCCAATCGCTCGATCCTCATCTCCCCCCAGGGCGAGGTCCGAGCGACCTACGACAAGATCAATCTTTTCGATGCGCACCCGGACGAGACCGAGAAGGAAAGCCTCGAGTCGCGCCTCTACCAGCGCGGCGCGACCGCGGTGGTGGTGGATATCGGCCCCGCGGTGCTTGGGCTCACGGTCTGCTACGACCTGCGGTTCCCCAATCTCTACCGCGCGCTCGCCCAGGCCGGCGCGACCGTGCTCACTGTGCCTTCGGCTTTCCACATGGTCACCGGGGCGGCGCACTGGCATACGCTGCTGCGCGCGCGCGCCATCGAGACCGGCTGCTTCGTGCTCGCCCCCGCGCAGTGCGGCGTACCGCACGCGGGCCGCGAGAACTTCGGCCACTCGCTCATCGTGAATCCCTGGGGCGAGATCCTCGCCGAGGCGGGCACCGCTCCCGAGATCCTCGTGGCGGACCTCGACATGGGCGAAGTGGACGCCGCGCGGCGTCGCATCCCCAGCATCCTTCAGAACTACGACTTCGCCGTCACCAAGGCGTGATGGAAGCCGCGCGGCGCGACGTCCGCCTCGCCTCGGGCCATCGCATCGCGACGTACCGCGCCGATCCGGCCGCGCCGGACCCATCCCGCGTGCTGCTGCTGCTGAACGGCGGACCGGGGCTGCCCTGCGACTACCTTCTCACGCCGCACCTGCGCATGGTGGAGCGCGGATGGACCGTGGTCTCCTACGACCAGCTCGGCTGCGGCGAATCGGATCGTCCCGACGATGCGTCGTTGTGGACGCTCGAGCGCTACGTGCGCGAGTTCGAGGAGATCATCGGAATCCTCGGCCTCGATCGGTTCCATCTCCTCGGTCATTCATGGGGCACGTGGCTCGGCACCGAGTACGCGCTCGGCCACCAGCAGCGCATCGCGAAGTACGTGATCTCCGGCGGCGCGGTGGATATTCCGCACCTGGTGGGCGAGCTCCATCGGCTGCGCGCGGCGCTCGGCCACGACACCGTGGAGATGATGGTGCGCCGCGAAGCGGAGGGCTCCATCGACCATCCCGAATACCAGGCGGCGATCACGCTCCTCAACTACCGCCACGTGTGCCGTCTCTCCGAGTGGCCCGAGACGCTCACGCGCTCGCTCGCTCAATGGAACATGGGGCCCTATACCACCTTGCAGGGCCCGAACGAGTTCACCTATACGGGTAACATGCGCGCGTGGAACCGGATTCCCGCGCTCGGCTCCCTCGAAGTGCCCTGCCTCGTCGCCTGCGGCGAGCACGATGAGCTGCCGCCTTCCTGCAGCTTTCGAATGCACGAAGCCCTTCCGGATTCGCGGCTGCGCGTGTTCACGGGCTGTTCGCACATGCCGTTCTACGAAGATCCCCCAGCGTATTTCGCCTGCCTCGGGAATTTCCTCGAGAGCTAGCGTCACCGTCCCGAAAGGAAACACCCGATGCGAACCGGCCCGCGAGCCACGCCGCTTTCCTACTACGAGCGCGGCGAGACTTCGATGTTCGCGTGCCGTTTCGACCAACGCTTCTCCTATTGCATGTATGTCCCGAAGCGCTGCGAGGACGAGGGAGTCGCGCACCCTCTCGTGATCGCGATCCACGGGAGCGGACGCGGCGCGCAGCGCTATCGGGCGGAGTTCGTCGACTTCGCCGAGGCGCACCGGTGCCTCGTGCTCGCGCCTCTTTTCCCGTGCGGCATCATCGAGCCCGGCGAGCTCGATAACTACAAGTTCATCAAGTTCCACGAGATCCGCTACGACCGCCTGCTGCTCGCCATGGTCGACGAAGCCGCGCAGCGCTACCGGCTGGACGGCAACCGGATCCTGATCCACGGATTTTCCGGAGGCGGTCAATTCGTGCACCGCTTCCTCTACCTTCATCCCGGCCGCATCGCCGCCGCCTCGATCGGATCGCCGGGGCGCGTGACGCTGCTCGACCCCTCGCGGCGCTGGTGGATCGGCACGCAGGACTTTCGCGAAGAATTCGGAGTCGAGCCCGATCCCGCCGCACTGCGCAAGGTGGCCGTGCAGATGATCGTCGGGGCTGAAGACACGGATACGTGGGAAATCACCATGACCCCCGCGTCCTCGCGATGGATGACCGGGGCCAACGACAGCGGCGCCACCCGCATCGAGCGCACCATGAGCCTTCGCGACAGCTTCGTGCGCAACGGCATCGCCGTGCAGTTCAATCTCGTGCCGGGCGTGGCGCACGAGGGCGTCCACCCGGCGCTCATCGGCCGCGTCAAGGACTTCTTCTCCACGGTGATCCACCGGGAATTTCCCGCGACACTTGGGTGAGCGCCGGGGAGAGGGTAATCTTCCCCTTCGACATTCTCCCGAGAGCCCCATGAAGAAGGCCAGGAACGACGCCCGCGACGCGTCCAACGTCGTCGAGGCGCTACGCAAGTCCACCATCGGCAAGGTGAAGGTCGCCTGCGCCGACATCGACGGCATCCTGCGCGGCAAGTACATCCATCGCGACAAGTTCTTCTCCGCGGTCGAAGACGGCTTCGGCTTCTGCGACGTGGTGTTCGGGTGGGACTCCGGCGACCAGTGCTACGACAACGCGAAGCTCACCGGCTGGCACCACGGCTTTCCCGACGCACTCGCGCGCATCGACCTCGGCACGTACCGCACCGTCCCATGGGATGGCGCGATCCCCTTCTTCCTCGGCAATTTCGTCTCCAGCGACGGAAAGCCCCACCCGCTCTGCCCTCGCCAGACGCTGAAGCGCGTCCTCAAGCGCACCGAGAAGATGGGCTTCACCGCGATGGTGGGCTCCGAGTTCGAGTTCTTCAACTTCGCCGAGACGCCGCAAACCTGGGCCGACAAGAAGGGCGTCGGCCCCACGCCGATCACGCCGGGCATGTTCGGCTATTCGCTGCTGCGCGCGAACCTGAACCGCGACTACTTCAACGCGCTGATGGACGAGATGGCGCTCTTCGGCGTACCCATAGAAGGATTGCACACGGAGACCGGCCCGGGCGTCTACGAGGCCGCGCTCGTCTTCTCGGAAGCCCTCGAGGCCGCCGACCGCGCGATCCTCTTCAAGTCGGGCGCCAAGGAGATCGGCGCGCGCTTCGGCATCATGCCGAGCTTCATGGCGAAGTGGAGCGCGCAGTACCCGGGCTGCTCGGGGCACCTGCATCAGAGCCTCACCGATGGCTCGAAGAACGTCTTCTGGGACGCAAAGGGCAGGAACGGCGGCATGTCGAAGCTCTTCGAGAGCTACCTCGCCGGGCAGGTGGCCCACCTCATGGAGATGGCGCCGATGTACTGGCCGACGATCAACTCGTACAAGCGACTGGTGGACGGCTTCTGGGCGCCGGTGAAGCCCACGTGGGCCGTGGACAACCGCACCGCTTCGTTCCGCGTGATCATGGGCGGGGCGAAATCCACGCGCCTCGAAACCCGCTGCCCCGGCGCCGACATGAATCCCTACCTGGCCACCGCCGCGGTGATCGCCGCGGGATTGAACGGCATCGAGCGCGGCATGAAGCTCACCACCAAGCCCATCACCGGCACCAACCAGGGCGCCGAGAACATCCCGCGCGCGCCGCGCACGTTGATCGAGACCACGCGCATCTTCAAGGAATCGACAGTCGCGCGCGACTGGTTCGGCGACGATTTCGTCGACCACTTCGCCGCCACTCGCGAGTGGGAATGGCGCCAATGGCTGGACGGCGTCACCGACTGGGAATTGAAGCGCTACTTCGAGATCATTTGAATCGGCGAGTGATGCAGGCCAAAAGCTGTGTAAACGCAGATGAACGCAGATGTAGCGCAGATGAACGTACCCCGCTTTTGAGAGTGTCCACGTCACGAAGGGAAGGCTTTTGAAGTACGTTCATCAGCACTCCATCTGCGTTCATCCGCGTTCCAAAGCCTTTTGCCTCCGTCAGCCACCCATATGATCAGCAAATTCGCATTCCCCACCACCATCCATTTCGGCCCCGGCTCGCGCAAGTTGGTCGCCGAGCACCTGAAGCAGAACGGCGTGAAGCGACCCCTCATCGTCACCGACAAGGGCCTCGCGGCGCTGCCGATCCTGCACGACTTCGCCGAGGCCCTGGACGGCCTCGAGCTGAAGGTCTTCGCGGGCGTCTTCGGCAACCCGGTCAAGAAGCAGGTCGATGACGGCGTCGCGGCATTCAAGGCGCATCGCGCCGACTGCGTGATCGGCTTCGGCGGCGGCGCGGCGCTCGATGTCGCCAAGGCGGTGGCGATGATGGCGGTGCACGAGGGCGACGTCCTCGAGTACGCCTGGGACCATCCCAACGCGCGCCCGATCACCAATGCGCTTCCCTACTTCATCGCGCTGCCCACCACCAGCGGCACCGGCAGCGAGGTGGGCCGCTCGTCGGTGATCTCGCACGACGCGACGCACGTGAAGAAGATCATCTTCAACCCGGCGCTCCTCGCCAAGGCGGTATTCGCCGATCCCGAGCTCACCCTCGATCTTCCCGCCGGCGTCACCGCCGCCACCGGCATGGACGCCCTCACCCACAACGTCGAGAGCTATCTTTCGCCCGCCTACCACCCGCTTTGCGACGGCATCGCGCTGGAAGGCGCGCGCATCGCCGCGCACGCGATCGAGAAAGCGGTCTCGACGCCCAGGGACATCGCCGCGCGCTCCGACATGATGATGTCGTCGATGATGGGCGCGATCGCCTTCCAGAAGGACCTGGGGGCGGTGCATTCCTGCGCCCACGCACTGGGGACGGTGGTGGATATGCACCACGGGCTCGCCAATGGGATCATGATCGACCACGTGATGCGGTTCAACGCGGACGCGGCCGGGGAGAAGATGGCGGAGCTCGCGCGGGTCTGCGGCGCGGGCACGACGGCCGGGGACTTCGTCGAGTGGCTCGGGGGGCTCAAGGCGCGCATCGGGATTCCCGCGCGCCTCGGGATGAAGGGCATCAACGCGGGGCACGTCGCGAAGCTGGTGGAGATCGCGGTGGCGGATACTTGCCACCAGACCAACCCGAAAGCCGTGACGGCGAAGGACTTCGAGCGTATTTTTACGCAGGCGATGTAGGCAAGTTTCCGCACGGCAGGCGAGGGCAAGCGCGGCAGAATAGCCGCGGGCAGGTGTCACCTGGGAGGGTGAGCATGGCGCATTCCATCGGGATTCTTTCGCGATTCGCGGGCTTGTTGGCAGCGGCGTTGCTCTCCCTCGCCTGCCTCGCGGGCAACGAGAAGATCACGGGCGTGTTGGTGGCGGGCGGCGTGGCCAATCCGGCGTGGTGACGATCAACTTCACCTGCTTCGGCCTGCCGACCTGCACGGGCGTCTATAGCGGCGAGGCCCAGGACGAAGGCTGCACCAATACGTTCGCGATCAGCGGGGGATTCACCCTCACCGGCCTGAACCTCTCGCCCGGAGCGAGTCTTTCCGGGACCCTGCAGCTCCAGAACGACTGGACGAGCAACTCGCCGCCGATCAGCGGGCCTCCCATCGCCTGCACCTACGCGGTCGACAATCGCACTTTCACTCTTCCGTACGCGGGGACGTGGACCGGCACGAGCGGGACAATTTTCTTCGACGGCGCCGGCCCCAACAACGAGGAGATCATCGTCGCGGGCGGTTTCTACGCTGACGTCTCTTCGGTGCCGCCGGCCTTCCCGATCACCGTGACCGGCTCGATCACGCCCACGGTCGCGAACGTGCAGGCGCAGATCCAGTTCCGCCCGCAGGACGTCGGGACCAACGCGAGCGTCTTCGTCTTTGCGCTCGCGCCGCAGACGATCGTGCGGTCCGCGGCGGCGAAGACGATGCACTTCGGCCCCGTGGCGAGCGAGCGGCCGAACGACGCGCCGGTTCCCTGCGTCCTCGCGCAAGTAGGGTCCGATGGATTGCTTCACGCCGTGCCCTCGGCCTCGAGCCTCGCGGCGTCGATCAGCACCACGCTCACGTCGCAGGGCGCCGCGGTGAACGTGCTCAACAACGTGGCCACATCGAATGTCGCGGGCGCCACGATGTTCGTGGGCTACGGCCCCGATGGAAACACCATGGTGAATAGCGGCGTCAACGCGACCGCGGTCACCGTGCCAGGAGCGCCACGTGTCTCGCGCAGCCGCCGCAGACCGGATGGTGGTGGAATCCCAACGAGGGCGGGCGCGGCTTCTCCATCGAGGTGCAGGGCGGCAATCTCTTCTTCGCGGCGTTCCACTACGAGGCGTCGGGACGCGCGACGTGGAACGTGTCGCCGGGCCCGGTCTCGCTGGGCGGCTCACGCTTCACGAGCGCCTTGTACGCAGTGACGGGGGCCCAGACTCTTGCCGGACCGTACAAGCCCGCGACGGCGACCAAGGCGGGGACCATCACGCTCGACTTGCGCGATTCTTCCCACGGCGCGCTCACCTGGCCCGGCGGGACGGTACCGATCGAACGCCAGCCCTTCGTGCCGGGAAACCTGTCCCTGCCGGCCGTCGCGAACCAGCCGGAGAGCGGCTGGTGGTGGAACCCGCAGGAGAGCGGGCGCGGCTTATTCATCGAGTGGCAGGGCAGCAAGGCCGACATCGCGGGCTACATGTACGACGACGAAGGCAAGCCCACGTGGTACATCGCCGTGTACGACACGCCCAACATCCGAACCTTCACCGGCAACTGGTGGACCTTCGCGAACGGCCAGTCCATGGGCGGCGCGTACAAGGCGCCCGATTTCACGAGCGACCATTTCGCTCCGCTCTCCATCAACTTCACCGGGCCCGACACCGCCGTGATGACGCTCCCGGGCGGGCGCACCACGAACCTCACCCGACAGCGATTCCAATAACCCTCGACGCGAGAGAAGAATGACCAACCTCAGAAAAACCGCCGCTTCCGCCCTCTTCCTCGCAATCCCGCTCTTTCCTTGGGGGACCGCGCTCGCGCAAATCCAGTCGGTGACCGTGAGCAAAGGGTACGGATACGTCCAGACCGGGCCGGGATCCGCGACGCTCGATCCCGCGTCGAACAACTACGGATTCGGCGCGGATGTGGATGGCGTGGGCATCGGCTCCATCCCCGCGCCCATCGTCACCGGCCCGATCAACGTGGGCGCGCTCGGCACGATCCACAACAACGGCCGGCTGGTCTACAGCAACGGCGATCACGCATGGCGCTGGGGAAACCCCAGTGCCAACGACTTCGGCACGTCGTCGCTCGCGAGCCTCAACTCGTTCTTCGCCAACGGCACCTATACGATCAACGTGAACGGCGTGAACGTGGTTCTGCAGCTGAATGGCGACGCCTATCCCAATGCGCCCGTCCTCACGCTCACCGGCGGCGCCTGGTCGGGCGGCAAGTACGTGATCGACGCGAACCAGCCGCTCGGCGTGACGACGAGCGCGTTCACGGCCTACGGCACGCATGCCGACGACGGTATCTGCGGCGCCATTTTCGGCCCAGGGTTCGACAAGCCCTTCAACGAGGTCGCGCCCTACGGCTGCGCGTGGGCTTACGCGAGCCAGTCCCATTCGACGACGCCGGGCTCGAACGTGCTCTCGTTCACCGTGCCCGCTCACACGCTCACTGCCGGCAACGACTACCGCGTCGGCGCGATCTTCGCGGCCAACGTCGACTTCAATCCCCAGGCGGGCCTTCCGGGCAGCGTGAACACCGCCTACTACCACGTGTACAGCGTAGTGACCGTGAGCGTGGTCGGCGGCGCGCCGCAGGTCGGCAACGGGCAGGTCTCGGGCTCCATCAAGGGGCCGGACGCGGTGGTCTCGTTCTCGTGCATCGGCAGCCCGACGTGCACCGGCACTTACACGATGTCCGGCAAGGACAGCACGTGCTCCAACAGCTTCAGCTTCACCGACGTCTTCGCGATGACGGGCGTCGTCCTCGACGCGCCCGGGCCCCTGCGCGGAACGTTCACGCTCACCAGGAGCCAGCGCGATCCCGTCGTCAACGGCAACGGCACGTGCACGTATCCGGTAACCGGGCCCGACGAGGTCCGCAACTACAGCGGCACGTGGGACGGCAGGACGGGCACCATCACGTCCACGCAGGTAAACCAAGGCGGCGTCAGCATCACGGTCAACGGCACCTTCACTGGAAGCGCCACGGTGGCAACACTCCCGCCGGTGTTCCCGATCACCGTGACGGGCAGCGTGACGCCGACCCTCTCCAACATCTCGGCGACGTTCCAGCCGCGTTCGCAGGACGTGGGCACGAGCCAGAAGGTGTTCGTCTTCGCGCTCGCGCCCGCCACCGCGGTGCCGCACGCCGTCGTCTCGAAGGACACGCACAAGGGGCTCATGGCGCGGGACTTCCCCAACGACGATCCCGTCCCCTGCGTCCTCGCGCAATTGAGCGCGAGCGGCCAGCTCATCGGCGTCACCGCCTCCACCATGCAGGCCCTGGCGACCAACGTGCTGACCGCGCAGGGCCAGTCCGTGAGCGTCCTCAACAACGTCGCGACGCCGAGCGTCGCGGGCGCGACGTTCTTCGTGGGCTACGGCGCCGACGGCAACGCGATGATCAACTCCGGCGTGAACCGCAGCGCCGTCACCGTGCCCGGCGCCGTCACCTGCCAGCCGCAGCCTCCGCAGACGGGATGGTGGTGGAATCCGCTCGAGGGCGGGCGCGGCTTCTCCATCGAGGCGCACGGCAACAACCTCTTCTTCGCGGCGTTCCACTACGACGCCACGGGGCGCGCGACGTGGAACGTATCGCCGGGGCCGGTCTCGCTGAACGGCTCGTTCTTCACGAGCGAGCTCTACAACGTGACCGGCGGGCAGACGCTCGCGGGTCCGTTCCACGATGCCACGGCGGAAAAGGCCGGGACGATCACGCTCGCCTTCAACGACGATTCCCACGGCACGATGATCTGGCCCGGCGGGTCGGTTCCCATCGAGCGCCAGCCTTTCGTGCCGGGAAGCCTCGCCCTCAAGGCGTTGCCGAACCAGCCGGAAAGCGGCTGGTGGTGGAATCCGCAGGAGAGCGGGCGCGGCTTCTTCATCGAGTGGCAGGGCGGCAAGGCCGACATCGCCGGCTACATGTACGACGACAACGGCAAGCCCACCTGGTACATCGCGGTGTACGACACGCCCAACCCCCGCGTCTTCACCGGAAACTGGTGGACCTTCGCCAACGGGCAGGTCATGGGTGGCGCGTACAAGGCTCCCGATTTCACGAGCGACCATTTCGCGCCGCTCTCCATCAACTTCACCGGGCCGGACACCGCCGTGATGACGCTGCCCGGCGGGCGCACGACCAACCTCCAGCGCCAGAGGTTCTAGGTCATGGCGAGATGTACGCGTAGCCTTTCGCCTGGTAGGCGATGAGCGAGATCCAGCTGTTGCCGATCACCTTCACTTCCGGCAGCACGTTCTCCGCCTTCGTGCCCTGCTGGCGAATGGCCACCGAGCACTGCTCAACGCTCTGGATGCCGGGAGCCTTGCCCATCTCCTGAAGCTTGGCGGCGATCTGCGCGGCGACCGGGCGGTCCTCCGGCTTGATCTTCTCGAGGTCCGTCTGCACCAGCTTCGTCGCCGGGCCGCGGAAGGCGATCACGAAGTGCGGCGTCACGCCCTGCTTGATGAGGGACTGGCGCGTCTCGTCGATCACGTTGAGGCGGTTCAAGAGCGCCTTGCCGTCGCCCTCGTGCACGTCGAAGGCGACTTTCACCTCCTTGATGTCGCCCAGCGCGGCCCGGTCGTCGGCCTGCGCGAATGCGCACGCGGATGCGACGCCCAGCAGCAGTGCGCCGATGGCGGGCGCGGCCATTTTCGAAATGTAGGGCATTGTGGAGTCCTCCCAGGAGAGTGAGCGGCCCATCGTACGCCACATGGCTTCCATCGAGATCAGCGAGGAGCGCGGGGTGCGCTACCTGCACTTCGGGTCGCACTGGGTGCAGGGCGCGATGCGCATCGCGCGAGCGTCGTCGCTCGAGCTGGAATACACGCGCGAGATGATGCTGCCGCTCGCGCTGCGCCCCGCGCCATGGCCCGCGCGCGTGCTGCAGGTCGGCCTGGGCGCGGCGTCGATCACGCGCTTCCTCGCCCGCCACCGACCGGACGCGCGCATGACGGTGGTGGAGATCCACCCGGAGGTCGTCGCCGCGGCGCGGCAGTTCTTCAAGCTGCCGAGCGAATCGGCGCGCCTGGCGATCGAGATCGCCGACGGCCATGACTACGTCGCGCGCGTGAAGCGCCGCTTCGACCTGATCGTAGTCGACGGCTACGACGCGCTCGGCAGGAGCGGCATGCTCGACACGCTCCCCTTCTACCTCAATTGCCGCGAGCGCCTCGCTCCGGGCGGGATGGTCTCGGTGAACCTCCTGCGGCGCCGCGGCGGCGTGGGCGCCACCTTGGGGCGAATGCGCGAGTCGTTCGAGCGGGTGCTCGTGCTCGCGCCTTCCGGCGCGGGCAACACCGTGGCGCTCGCCGCGCGCGCGGCGCCGGCGGCACGCTCGATCGACGACCTGCAGGCCGCCGCCGACAGGCTCGCGAAGGAAACCGGCGTCGACCTCACCGCCACCGTGGCGCGGATGCGCGAGGGCGGCGCGCATTTGCTATCGTGGATGCCCCGCATCGAAACCGACGGAGCGCCTCCTTGAAAGCCGCCATCCTCACGCTCGCGACCCTCTGCACGCTCCTCCTGCCCGCCTGCGCCACGGACCCGAAGGAGGCCGCCGCGCGCGAGTGGCAACGCGAGGAATGCAATCGCGTGATCGACCGCGAGGCGCGCGAGCGCTGCATCAAGCGCGCGAACGAACGCTAGCCGGCGAGCCGCAGCGCGAGCACCTGCGCCGGCATGCCCACCACCGGGTCGATGACGCCCTCGAAGCGGAATCCCGCGCTCGTGTAGAGCGAGACCGCGGCCTTCATCGCGGGACTGGTGAAGAGCCCGAGGATCGCGGCGCCGTCGCGCGACGCGAGTCGAACGCATTCGTCGAGGAGCGCGCGCGCGACGCCGCGGCCGCGGAAGCCGGGATCGACCGCCATCATGCGCACGATCGCCCACTCGCGCGGAAAGCACGCCGGCTTTTCGAGACCGGGCCCGACATAGCCGACCGTCCCCGCGACCGCGCCGTCGCATCGCGCGACGAGAATCGTCGCCTCGAGCGCGAGCTCCGTCATCGGCACGCCGGGCTCGAGATGGGGGAGCCATTCAGGAAATTCGGCCTGGTACTCGGCGAAGGCTCGGCATGCGACGCGATCGGCTTCGTGCATATCGGCGCCGCCCAACGCCTCACGCACCTCGATCGCCACCGCTAGACGCCCTGCGGGCGCGCGTGGCAGTGGCCTGCGATGAGCTCCGCGATCCGCGGCAGCAGCGGCACCGGCAGATCGTGTCCCATGCCGTGGATGATCTCGACGCGCGCATCGCCGCCGCCCGCGCGGATGACTCGCGCGGTCTCCTCGGCGGCGGCGGGAGGGATGAGCGGATCCTCGTCGCCGTGGATGACGAGCGTGGGCGCCTTGATGCGCTTCACGACCCCGGTGCGGTCGCCGCTCGCCGCGATCGCCACCAGCTGGCGCGCCACGGCCGCGGGATTGTGCGCGCGTTGCACCTGGCGCTCGCACAGGCCGCGCAGGTAATCCTCCTCGGGGGGATAGGTGCGGCTGCCGATGTCGCGGAGCACGCTCATCATGCGGCGTGTGGCGCCCGCGAGGTCGCCGCGCTTGGCGGGCGGCGTCATGAGCGCACGGCGCGCCTTCGCGGTCGGCCCCGGAAGCTTGCGATTGCCCGTGGTGGACATGATCGAGGTGAGGGTGGCCACCTTCGCCGGAAAATCCGCGGCGACGTTCTGCGCGATCATGCCTCCCATGGAGGCGCCCACCAGGTGGGCGCGGGCGATGCCGAGCGCGTCGAGGAAGGCGGCCGTATCGCGCGCCATGTCGTCGATGTAGTACGGTGCCTTCAACGGCAGGTGAAGCAGGAATTTGATCGTCTCCAACCCCACGCGCGGCATGCCGAGAGGGTCGAATTGCGTGGAGAGCCCCGAATCGCGGTTGTCGAAGCGGATCACGCGGAAGCCCTTCGCCGCGAGCATCTCGCAAAGGGCGTCGGGCCAGAGGATCATCTGCATGCCGAGCCCCATGATCAACAGGATCACGGGATCGGCGGGGCTGCCGAAGGATTCGTATTCGAGCGTTACGCGGTCAGCCTGGATCGCCGGCACGGTACGGATCGTTGAAGAGATGCTTGCGCCACCCTTCGCGGTGGAACGGCTTCCAGCGCCCCTCGCGCTGTGCGAGGCGATCGGCCACCGCGTACCACGTGACCGGGTTCATGCCCATGCCGATGTGGCTCGCGGAGACTTCGATGCTTTCGGTGCGCTCGCCGAGCTCCTGCACGCAGCACGGCCACGCGACGATGCCGTCGGTGCGGCTGAAGACGGAGGTGGTGGGCACGGGCGGCGCTTCGTCCACCCCCGCGAACTTCTCCACGTCGTCGAGCGAATGGCCGCTCGCCAATTCGTAAATGCGCCAGACGTTGTTGGCGCGCGGATTGCCGGTGAAAGGCGAGCCCAGGGTGATCACGCAGCGCACGTCCTCGGGCGCGAGCTTGGCGATCTCACGCGCGAACACTCCGCCCAGGCTCCAGCCCACGAGGCTCACCTTTCGTCCCGTGGAGCGGCGCACCTTGCGCACATGGTCGAGGCTCCTTTCGAGGACACCCGCGCGCGGGCCGAAGTTGAAGCGCAGCTCCCAGCCGTGCGGCTTGTAGCCGCTCGCCGCGAGAAACAGGCGCAACGGCAGCGTGCTCATGTCCGGCGCGGCGAGCCCGGGGAACACCACCACCGGATGACCGTCGCCGTGCGGCATGCAGCGCAGCAGGGGAAGCGCCGCGATCGCGGCGCCCAGCTCCCAGGGCGCGCGGCCCTCGAGCGCGAGCAGCATTGCCCCGGGGGCCTTGGCCGGGCTCACCGTTTCTCCGTTCGAGAGGTCTTCACGATCTTCATGAGCTCCTCATGGGCCCTTGTAAGGTGCTTTGCGAACGAACGCAAGTCCGGCACGGTTTGCTTGCAGGCCACGAGGCCGAAGTCGAGGGAGCCGTTATAGCTCACGATGGTCACGTTCAACGCGAGCCCGTGGGTCACTATTGAGACCGGGTAGTAGGCCTTCAGTTCGGCCCCCGCGAGGTAGAGGGTTGCCTGCGGGCCGGGGACGTTGGAGATCACCACGTTGGCGATCACCGGGATTCGCGGCGCCGCCGCCGCCTTCCGATAGAGGGGCGTGATCGCCGCCATCAGCCATGGGATGCCGAGCGACGGAAGGTCGGGAATCGCGCCCTTCATGCTCCCGGCGAGGGTCTTCGCGCGAGTGGACGCGGCGCGGATCGCGGCGATGCGCTTCGAGGGATCGGCGATGTGCGTGGCGAGAGCGACCAGCATCATCGATACCTGGTTCTCCTGGGTGGTGTCGCCGGGCGCGCGCAGGCTCAACGGCACCGCGCCCACCATGGACTTCGCGAGCGCCGCCTTGTCCCCGGCGAAGAGGCGGCGCAGCGCGCCCGCGACCACCGCGAGCACGACGTCGTTCAGCTTCACGTCGAAGTGGCGCGCGATCGCTTTCGCCTCTTCCAGCGGGATCTGCGTCGCGACGAAGAGGCGCTCGGGGCAGATGGCGGCGTTCAGGCGATTGCGAGGCGCGAGCGCGATGCCGCGCTTCTTGAAATCTCCCGAGCGCAACGTCACCGCGCCCGCGCGGCCGGCCGCTTTCGCCACGCCCGGCACGGATTTGAGGACGCGACCGTACTGCGCGATCGTGTTGCGCAACGCCGAGGCGAGCATGCGCGAGGCCGACGGCGGCAGGCGCGCCGCGCGCGCCTCGGGCGCGGGCGTGGCGCGCGGCTTCTTCTGCGTGTCGAGCAGCGCCTGCGCCACCGCGACGCCGCCCTGCCCATCCAGCGCGGCGTGATGGATCTTCGCGTAGAAGGCGGTCTCGCCGCTCTTCAAGCCGTCGATCACGGTGAATTCCCACAGCGGCTTGTCGCGATCGAGCGCGCCGGCGTGCAGCTTCGCCACCGCGTTTTCCAGCTGCGCCTGCGTTCCGGGCTTCGGCAGCGTCATGTGGCGAATGTGGTGGTCGAGGTCCACCCGCGGCGCGTCGATCCAGAGCGGGCTCGCGAGGTCCAGCGGCATGAAGCGCACGATGCGGGAGAAGACGGGCGCGAGGTGCAGGCGGTTCCCGATGTGCGCGCGGATCGCCTTGCAGGGATTCTTCCGCGCGCCGAACGATCCAAGCAGCATGAGGCTGCCGACGTGCATCGGCGTCTCGGGCGTCTCCAGCTGCAGGAAGAGGGCGTCCAGCGCGCTGAGGTGCTTCATGGTGGCGCCCAATTTACCGTTATAGAATAGGGAAAGCGAGAACATTCATGGAACCCCTCCGCATCGGCGTCTCGGCCCGGCTGCTCTACCCGGACCCGGCACGCACGTTCCTGCCCACGAAGTCGGTCCAGTACCTCGAGCAATCGGCGGCCAACTGGATCATGTCGGGCGAGGTCCTCGCGTTCATGATCCCGGAGATGACCCTCACCTCTCCGCATTATCCGAAGTCGCTCAAGATCAAGCACTACGTCGACGCCCTCGACGGCCTGCTGCTGCAGGGCGGCGCCGACATGTCGCCGAAGAGCTATGGCGAGACGCCGATCAACCCGCTGTGGGCCGGCGACGAGGTGCGCGACGCCTACGAGATCGAGCTCTTCCACGAGTTCGTGACGCAGGGCAAGCCCGTCTTCGGCATCTGCCGCGGCCACCAGGTGATCAACGTGGCGCTCGGCGGCAAGCTCTACCAGGACATCGCCACCCAATGCCAGGGCAGGGCCTCGTCGCACCGCGACGAGACGCGCTACGAGAACCACTTCCACGACGTGCGCATCCTGCCCAACACGTGGCTCGCGCGCCTCTACCCGCAAGTCGAGGTGCGGCGCATCAACACCATCCACCACCAGGCGATCAAGACCATCGGCGAGGGCCTCGTGGCCGAGGCGGTGAGCGAGCCCGACGGCATCGTCGAAGCGATCCGCTGGGAAGGCCACAGCTTCGTGGTCGGCGTTCAGTGGCATCCGGAGTTCATGGACCCGAAGGACGCGTCGCTCATCGACAGCCGTCCGCTGCTGCGGGAATTCCTCGCGGCCTGCGAGCTGCGCAAACGCACCGGCAAGGCGACGCCGATCATGGCGGCCAAGGCCGCGTGAACCTGAAAGCCGTCAATCCGGCGACCGGAGAAATCGCGGCGACGCTGCCGTGCGACGACGCGAAGAGCGTGAAGGCCCGCTACATGCAGGCGCGCGCCGCGCAGCCCGGCTGGGCGGCGACGCCGCTTAAGAAGCGCCTGGCCGCGATCGCCGCTTTCCGCGAGCGCTTGGTCGCCGAGACCGAGAAGCTCGCCGCGATCCTCACCACGGAAGTCGGCAAGCCGATCGCCCAGTCGCGCAACGAGCTGAAGGGCGTGCTGCCCCGCATCGACTTCTTCCTCGCCGAGACCGCGCGGGTCCTGCGTCCCGAGAAGGTCTCGATCGACGTGCAGTCCTCGATGGAGGAGCGCATCTCCCACGAGCCCCTGGGCGTGGTCGCCAACATCTCCGCGTGGAACTACCCGTGGTTCGTGGGTGCGAACGTGTTCGTGCCGGCGCTCCTCGCCGGCAACACCGTGCTCTACAAGCCCAGCGAATTCGCCTCCCTCACGGGCCTCGCGATCGCGCGGCTCCTGCACGAGGCCGGCGTGCCCGAGGATGTCTTCATTCCGCTCGTCGGCGCGGGGGAAGTCGGCGCAGCGCTCCTCAAGCAGCCGGTGGACGGTGTCTTCTTCACCGGTTCCTTCGCCACCGGGCGCAGGATCGCCGAGGCGGTGCGCGGGCGCATGGTGAAGCTGCAGCTGGAGCTCGGCGGCAAGGACCCCATCTATGTGTGCGAGGACGTGGACATCGCCAAGGCTGCGGCGGGAATCGCCGACGGCGCCTTCTACAACACCGGGCAGAGCTGCTGCTCGGTGGAGCGCATCTACGTGAACGAGAAGGTCTTCAAGCCCTTCGTCGAAGCGTTCGTCGCCGAGGTGAAAGGTTTCCGGCGCGGCGATCCCGCGGACGACGGGACCTACATCGGCCCGCTCACGCGCGCCCCGCAGCTGAAGGTGCTCGAGGCGCAGGTGAAGGACGCGAAGAGGAAGGGCGCGAAGGTGCTCACCGGCGGGGAGCGCGTGAAGGCGAAGGGCAACTGGTTCGAGCCCACGGTGCTGGTGGACGTGAGCCACGACATGGACGTGATGCGCGACGAGAGCTTCGGCCCGGTGATCGGCGTGATGGCGGTGAAGGGCGACGCCGAGGCGGTGAAGCTCATGAACGACACGGAATACGGGCTCACGGCGGGCGTGTATACCCGCGACCGCAAGCGCGCCGAGCGCATCCTCGCGCAGGTCGCGAGCGGCTCGGTGTACTGGAACTGCTGCGACCGCGTGAGCCCGCGGCTGCCGTGGTCGGGCGTGGGCAATTCGGGAATCGGAGTGACCCTTTCCACTGACGGGATCGAGACGTTCACGCGGCCGAAGGCCTGGCACATGCGCGGCTCATGAGCAGAGGAATCCGCAGATGAACGCAGAGGGACGCAGGTTGATTTCCCTGTTGTTCGCGGCGGTGGGACTGGCGGGCGCCGGCCCCGCGTTCGCGGGCGACGGCGACGACGTGCCGAACATGGCAATAGCGAGGCCTTCCGCCAGGGCTACAAGGCGGGATTCGACGACGGCTTCGCGCGCGGCGACCAGCGCGCGGTGGAGGAGCGCCGGCCGCTCGCGATGCCTCCCTCCTCGCCGCCTCCGCCGCCCCGCTCGACGGGCCCCATCAGCGTGCAGCGCGCGGCCTACGGCTCCGGCGGTCGGGTCTGCGACGCGACACGCTGGGCGCGCAGCCGCACGCAGGGCCGGCAAACCGCGACCCTCGACGTCACCAACAACATCTGCGGCGATCCCGCGCCGGGCGCTCGCAAGTCGCTCGAGGTGACCTACGTCTGCGGCTCCGTCCCGAAGACGGCATCGGCCAACGAGCATCGCAGCCTCTTCCTCGACTGCACCCCCTGAAAATGTCGTGTCAGGTACAACATAAAATGTCGTACCTGACACGACTTTCTAGAGCTTCTCCAGCTCCACGGCGCCTTCCCAGTCTTCCTCGGGCGCGGTGACGCGCAGGCGCTGGATGCGTTCCAGGTAGAGGGTGGCGATGGTGTCGTCGGGGATGCGGCGCAGGAGCTCGCGCCAGAGGATCTCGCTTTCCTCCCAGCGGCGGGCGCGATAGGCGGCGATGGCCCTGGCGCTCACGTCGACCACCAGCGGGTCCGCGCATGGGGTGAAGATGTCCACCGGCTCGGACTTGCCCTTCACGATCACGCGATCGACGAGGCGCACGGCCACGGCGCCGTCCAGGCGCGCCACGGTCTCTCCGCTCACGAGGATCCCGGTCTTGTAGAGCTTGTTCACTCCCTCCAGGCGCGCAGCGAGGTTCACGCCGTCGCCGATGGCGGTGTAGTCGAAGCGGTCCGACGAGCCGAGGTTACCGATCACCGCGGTGCACGCGTGGATTCCGACCCGCATGTGGATCGCGGGCAATCCCTCCGCCTTGAACTGCTTGCGAAGCTCCTCCATGTCCGCCTGCATCTCGCACGCGGCGAGGCACGCGTGGATCGCCTGCTTTTCGTCCTCAAGCGGCGCGCCCCACATCGCCATGATGGCGTCGCCGATGAAGCGGTTTACGGTGCCGTTGTGGCGCTTGATGATCGCCGTGGCTCGCGAGAAATGGACGTTCAGCACGCGCGTCACCTGCTCGGCGCCCAGCTCCTCGGTCATCGTCGTGAAGCCGGCGAGGTCCGTGAAGAGCATCGTCACCTCGCGCCGCTCGCCGCCCAGCGCCAGGCGCTGCGGGTTCTCCATCACGTGGTCGACCACTTCGGGCGAGACGTAGAGCGCGAAGGCGCGCCGCATCTCGCTCCTGCGCCGGCGCTCCGTGAACCACGCCACGCCGCCTACGGATAAATAGACCGCCATCGTGGCCGTCATCGCGGCGAACACCGGCAGCCAGATGTTCATGCGCGTGAAGAGCGCCCAGTCGAGCGCGGCGATCGCGGTCACGATCGAGAGCGCGGCGAGGAGCGACAGGATCGGGCGCCAGCGGCGCATGAGCCATGCGGACAGCACCGTCGCGAACACGAGCAGGGCGACGCTCCACCCGCGCGGCGCGGGCGCCGTGGTCGTGCCGCGCAGCGCGTTCTCGAGGATGTTGGCGTGGATCTCGACCCCGGGCGTGAGCCACCCGGAGCGAAGCGTGAACGGCGTGCGGAAGAGATCGCCCTGCGCCATGCGCGCATCGGTGTTCGCCTTGAGGTCGCGCCCGACGAGCACGATCTGGTCGCGGAAGGCGTCCGGCGGCAGCATCTTGTCCGCTTCGAGCGCCTGGTAATACGAAACGTACGGGAACGTATGGTCGGGCCCCACGTAGCGGATCATCGCGTCCTTCGCCGGCTCCGCGAGGCTGAGGAGGCCCGGCTGGCGCTCGTTCGCCCGCTTCACGATCGCGCGCCAGAACGCGTCGGCTCCCAGCGGCATCTCGCGCACAACGCCATCGCCGCCGGGGCTCACGGTGGCGAAGCCGTTCGCCGCGCCCGCCTCGGTGAAGAGAGCGAGGGGCTCCACGCGCAGCCACTGCCGCGAGTGCGCGGACTCCTGGTAGACGAGGTCCGCGGCGAAGACGACGTTGCCCGCGCGCGAGATCGCCGCCGCGAGCGCCGCGTCCTCCTCGGGCTTCGAGGCCTCGGGCATCAGCACGTCGAAGGCGACCACCAGCGCGCCGGACTTGGTGAGCTGGTCGACGAGCTTCGCGTGGATGCTGCGCGGCCACGGCCACTGCAGGCCGATCTCGCTGAAGGACGGCTCGTCGATGCCGACGATGGTGATGGGGAGGCTCGAGGCCGACGGCGCGTCGATCTCGCTCAACGCGTCGAACCCTTTCCACTCGAGGATGCGCCACGTGTTGGTGAAGCCGAGCGCGGCGAGCACCAGCGCCACGCACGCCGCGATGGCGGCGAGGTGCTTCGCGGGCAACTCGGTGCTGCGCTCGACGAGCTTCATGGGCCTCGCGGCGCGCGCGACGCGCCGTTCAGAACCGGTAGCTCACGACTATACCGAAAAGGTCCGAGGCCTCCTTCTTGAGGAGGTTGGCCGCATACGCCTCCGCCGCCCAGCGCTTGTCGGCGGTCTCGACGAACACGTTGGCCTGCGCGTCCCAACCGGGCGAGAGGCGGATCGTGTTGAGCTCGTCCGCGAAGCGGGCGCTGCGATAGACGGCCTGCGCGGTCACGAAGACGCGCCAACCGGGCGCCCACGTGAGGCCGAGGTTGGCATTGTGCCGCGCGAGGTACGGAATGCTTCGATCCGCGAAGGAGGCTCCGGTGTTTTCGCTCTCGGTGTAAGTGTAGTGCGCGCGCACGCCGATGCGCGGCGTGACGATGTGCTCGAGCACGATACCAGCGCGGCGCGCGGTGCCCTCGCCGTACACCGGCACGTCCTCGAGGAGGTCGGGCTTGGGCGGCGCGGTGAGCGCGCGATTGCGAAGCCGCTCGAGGTTGGTCACGTCGGCGCCGGTGTTCTGCACGCCGTCCAGGGGCGAGACCAGGTTCTTCGCGCGCACGCGCTCGGCGAAGGCGCTCACGAACGAGCGCTCCCCCGCGGTCCACTCCCATTGCGCGCGGCATTGCTCGAGGGTGCCGCCCGGAAAGACCAGCTGGTCGTCCAGGGGCACGCCCGCCGCCGCGACCGGCGCGAGCGTGTCCAGGCCCGCGGGCCGCAGCCAGCGCCGGCAGGCGATGCGCGCGAGCATCGCCGGGGTCAGCGTCCATGCGATGCCCAGGTGCGGATCGCCCTTGCGCCGCGAATACGATTCGGCGAGCGGCACCTCGCCGCTCGCCACCCGCACGAGAATGTCCCGATCCTTTTCGTAACCATGCCACGCGATGCCCGCATCGACGCGAAGCGCCGCGCCGCGCCAGCGAAGCGCCGCGTAGGCGGTGCGCGAACGGTCGCGGTCCGTCTCGTCGAGCGTGTCCTGGCTCACGGTGAAGGCGGCCTGGTGGAAGCTCGAATCGCGCTGCAGGGACTTCGGCGTGCGAATGCGCGCCCACTCGGCGCCCCAAGAAATCTCGAGCGCGTCGCCGCGCACGAGCGTATGGCGCAACGCCACGTCGCTCGCGCGCGGCCGCGTCGTGAAATGCGATTGCCGCACGAAGGGCGGCGAGGAGGTAAACGCGGCGAGATCCTCGACGGTGGAGTCCTGCTCGCTCGCGCCCGCCTTCACCCACAGGCTCGACGAAGCGTCGAAGGCGTAGCGCGCGCCGGCGTCAACGCGCGAGGCCGTTCCGCCGACCTGCGTGAAGGAGCTGTCGCGGGTGCCCAGGTCCGCATCCACCGAGAGACGGTTGGCGTAGACGAAGACGCCGAGCTCGTACGTGGGCTTGGCGCCTGCCGCGAGCGTGTAGGTGCGCGCGCGCGCGCCGATGGCGCTGTTGCGCGGATCGATGCGCGTATCCACGGCCTCGGCGAACCAGGAGACGGGAACGCGGCTCACGTCGTAGCCGTTCAGCGTGAGCACGGGCTCCCTGAGGCGCAGGTCGTCGCTCGAGTTGAAGCGCATCGAGAGCGTCCCGTAGGTGCCCGGCTCGCCCAGCAGCGACTGGAACCGGTTCGACGCGCCGAACACCATCGGATCGGTGATGAAGCCCTGCATCAGCTCCGCGCGCCGGTCGAATTCCCCCGCGTAGCGATCGGCGAGGAAGAGATGGCTCCCGCCCCAGAACGGCAGGTAGGACTCGTGCGCCATGCTGCGCGCCCACGCCTCGAGACCCATGAAGGCGAGCGGCGCGCCGACGTTGGCCACGCCCTTCTGGTTGTCGGCGACCTGGTTCAGCGACTTGAGGAAGGCGATGCGCGCGAGGGCCTGCTGCGCATCGGCCACGGCGTAGCCGGGCTCGATGCGGTCGAGGCGAATGATGCCGGCGAGGAGGTAGGGAAGCGGGTCCTTCGGATCCATCTCGCTCGCACGCGCGAGCTCCACCAGCGCCGCGTCGTCGCGCCGCGCCTGGTAATAGGCCGCCGCGAGATAGACGTGGGCACGCGCATAGCGCGGCTCGACGAGGCTTGCCTGCAGGAGCGCTTCGGTCGCCGACTCGACGCGTCCGGCCCTCAACTCGAGCACGCCCAGCCCCGTGAGCGCCACGTAGTTGTCGCCCTGCATCGCGATCGCTTTCGCGAGCTCCTCGCGCCCGCGAGCGGGATTCCCGGCGAATCCCTCGAGCGTGCCGAGTTCGGCGCGATACGTGGCGTCGGTGTCGTCGAACCTGATGGCCGCGAGCAGATCGGTGCGTGCGCGCTTCACATTCTCCCGCTCGCCTTCCACGACGCCCAGGCCGAACCAGGCCCGCGCATCGCCGGGCGCAACCTCGATCGCTTTCGCGAACGCCGCCATGGCTTCGGGCGCGCGGCCTTCGCGGCGCTCGACCTCGCCCAACGCAACGTACGCCTCCGCCGACGCCGGCCCCTTGGCGATGGCGGCGCGTGCGTGAGCGTATGCACCCTCGGCATCGTCGGCGAGGAGCGAAAGGCGTGCGAGGGCTGCGTCGAAACGCTCGTCACCGGGATAGCGCGCCGCGCCCTGCGCCAGCACTTCGGCCGCCCTGGGCGCGTCGCCGCGATACAGCTCGAAATCCGCGAGGAGGAGCGAGGCCACCGCCGATGCGCCGCGCCGCGTCGCGAGCGGCTGCAGCTTCGCGTACGCCTCGCCCAGGCGCTGCGCGCGCACCATCGCGACGACGTCGGCGAGCTCTCCCGCCGCGCCGTTGCGCAGCTCGGCATAGCGCAGCGTATCGACCGTGAGCGACGAAACCCACTGCACCCGCTCGCGCGAGACCTGCAGCTGCAGCTTCACCGGAGCCTTGCCGCGCTCGGCGCGCGCCTGCTCGTTGGGATGCACGATCACATTGCCCAGGTCGTTGTAGAACTCGACCTCGCCGCTGAAGACGGAGAGCGTCGCACGCCCTTCCTCGTCCACCACCATTTCCCAGTCGGTGCCGCGGATCGCCGCGAGCGCCGAAGGAGTCTCCATGATGAGCCCGTTGGGCGTGGTCTTCGATTGCGTCCAGCTGCGCCCCTGCTTGAGGTCGACGCGCGTCTTCGTCTCGGGCCCGGTCGCGACCTCCTTGATCTGCATCACGCTGTTCTGGCCCAGGCGCATCTGCGTGCGGTCGGCGAAGAGGATCGCCATCTTGCTCTGCTCGAGCGTGCGCACGTAGTTGGTGGGGAAGAGCGCGAGCTTCACGGTGACCGCGCGCCAGTTGAGCTCGCTCGCCTCGCGGAATTCGCCCCGGCCCTCGAGGCTGAAGACTTCCGCCGCGGGGGCGGCGAGCGCCTGGCCGCTCGCGGCGGCGCACAGAGCGAGGAAGGCGCGAAGGATCTTCACGGGCTAGAACGGTGTCCTGATAATGGCGATCTTGCGCGTGCCGCCGCCCGTGACCGGGAGCGTGAGCATCGCGTGCTGGCTGTCCGAGAACTCGATCAACACCGGCGCCACATTATCGTTGATGCGTTGTGCCGCGCCGGGGACGAACGGGCCCGTGAGCGTCTGGCCGCCTCCGAAGAGCCACCACGTCCCTGCGAAGACGCGGGAGTTCGGCGTCTGCGCGACCGAGATGTACCAGACCGGATTGCCGGCGTCGTCGTACATGTAGCTCGCGAGGTCCGCATAGCCGTTCTGCCACTCGATGAAATAGCCGCGCCCGTTCTCGTCGGCGTTCCACCACCAGCCGCTCTCCGGCTGGTTGGCCGCCGCGGTTGCGGTCAATCCGTTCGGCACGATGTTCATGCGCTCGATGGGCACGTTGCCGCCGGGCCAGGCCATGCGCCCGGTCCCCGGATCGGTGAACGAAAGCGAGACCGTGCCGACGATCGTGAGGTTGTTGGGAGACACGAAGGGGCTGCGGTACGCGCCCGCGAGCGTCTGGCCGTTGACGACCTTGTACATCGGCCCCACGAAGAGCGCGCCATCGAAGAGCATCGCCCCGTTCGCGACGTGCCACGTCGCGCGCCCGGTCGCGTCGTAGAGGTACGCGGCCCAGGAGATCTTGTTGTTGCGCACCTCGATGGAATAACCGCGCCCGCCCTCGGCGGGATTCCACCACCAGCCGGTCTGCGGCGGCTGCGGACTGCAGACCACGCTCGACGGCACGGTGAGAAGGCACTGGCTGGTGCCGTTTGCGACCATTGCGTCGGGCGTGGGGCCGTAACCCAGGCAGATCGTCACGCCCGCGATGTTGACGGTGGGTACGTTGTTCAGCAGCTTGAAGGACGACCCCAGCGCCGAAAGCGCGCTGCTCACGAAAGGCGTGAGGTCCGAGGCCGAACTCAGGCCGCGCAACTGCCCGGTGTCGCTCAGCTGCACGAGCTTGCACGCGTCGCTCGTCGCCTTGCCCTCGCTCTTCGCCATGATGCCCGTGTCCGGGACCTCGGCGCTGCCCTTCAACGCGGCGTGCACGAGGCTTGCGGGCGCGAGGCCGTAGGCGAAGATCTTCGGATTGGTGCCCGCATCCTGGGGGCGCGGCGTGAGGGTCACCGTGACGTCGGCCACCGCCCCGCTCACGCTTCCGGTGACGGAAACGGGAATCGCGGGCGCCTGCTGCGGCGGCACCGTCGGGACCTGGTTCGTGAGGCTGAGGTATCCGGTGCCGTTCACGCCGATCACCGCGCGCGGCGCGATGCGATCGAAGAGCGTGCCGTCGCCCACCTGCCCGAAGGAATTGTCGCCCCACTGGTAGACGGCGCCGTCGGTGGCGAGCGCGGAGGTGAAAAATCCCCCGCCGGCGATCGCCTGGATGTTCGGCGGGAGTCCCACGACTTTCACCGGCACCAGCCGATCGGTTTGCGTGCCGTCGCCCACCTGGCCATGGGAGTTCGCACCCCAGCACATCACGTTGCCGCTGGAGAGCAGCGCGCACGAGTGCGTGCCGCCGACGGCGATCGCCGTGACGCCGCTCGAAAGCCCCACCACGTCGACCGGCGCGAAGCGGTCCGTCGTGGTGCCGTCGCCGAGGCGCCCGCTCGCGTTGCGCCCCCAGCATTTCACGCCGCCGCCCGTGGTGAGCGCGCACGTGTGGAAGCCGTTCGCGGCGATGGCCTTCACGCCGCTCGCGAGCCCGGCAACGTCGACCGCGGAGGTGGTGAGATTGGTCGATCCGCTCCCGGTCTGTCCCACCTGATTGTCGCCCCAGCATTTCACCCCGCCGGTGGAGCTCAACGCGCAGCTATGGTTCTGCGCCGCGACGACCGCGACCATGTCCGTGATGTTCGTGGTATTGGGCGGCGTGCCCGATTGCACCGCCACCGCGACGGGACGGTTCGCGCCGGGCACTCCGTTCAACTGTCCCACGTCGTTCTTTCCCCAGCACCAGACGCGCGTATCCGCGCCGACACCGCACGTGTGCTCGTATCCCGAGGAGATCGCGAAGAGCGCGCCCGCGGCGCCCGCCGGGAATCCCGTGACGGTGACGGGCGTTGTCGCGGAGGCGACCGTGGACCCATCACCCAATGCCCCCGATGCACCGCTGCCCCAGCATTTGGCGCCGCCGTTGGAGAAGAGCGCGCATGAATGGAACGATCCCGTGGACACCGCCGTGACCCCGGAGCCCAGCCCGACCACCGGTGCGGGGAAGGAACGGTTGGACGTCGTCGCATCGCCAATCTGGCCCAGGTCGTTCCGGCCCCAACACTTCACGCTGCCGTCGACCACCAGGGCACACGTGTGATATGCGCCGGGCGATACCGGCACCGCCGGCGGGGCCGCCACCGTGGGACCGCTCGCCACCGTGAACGCCGCGACGGCGGATTGGCCCGACCCCGCGGCATTCGACGGATGCATGTAGAGCGCGCGATGCACGCCGCTCGGGGTCGCCGTCACGAATGTGTAGGTCGCCTGCGTCGTGTTCTGCCCCGAAACGAGCGTGATGTCCGACGAGGAGCTCGACCATGTGTACGAGCTCGCCGCCGGAGAGCACGACACCGTAAGCGCGATGGTTTGGCCGACCGAGGGGGTCGTGGTCGGCGCCGACATCGTGCAGACCGGGCTTCCGGCGTTCGCGCCGATGATCGAGATGGCGCCGGTCTTGATCGCCGAGGCGCTCGTGGTGCGCACCGTGTGCGTTTGCGTCACGCCCGGCGGGGGCGCGGTCACGATGGCCGTGGAGGTGGTCTGCCCGCTCGGCGACCACAGTGTGGTGTACGCCACGGACTGGAAGCAATCGTTGAGCCCGAGGCTCACGCTCGTCCCGGGCGTGCGCACGACGCTGCCGCCATCGAGGCCGCCGCCGCCGGGCCCGGAGAGCACCGCCAGCGGAAAGCACGAGCTCGAAGTCTGCGCGAACGCCGTGCCCGCCGCGAACAGCAAAGCGATTCCCGCGATTCGTGCGCCGCCATACGCCATGCCCGTCTCCCTTGGGTTCGCCGTCTTGCGCGGCGCTATGCCCGGCTAATGTACATGAACCCCGGGGCGATCAGAACAAAGCTGGCGCGTGATCGCCTCGTTCGACGAACTCCGTTCACTGTGTACGCAAGGGTACCGTTGTTCGCGTTCGCAAGGGACACTCAGGCCGCACCGACCGAGGATGCTTGCGCCCGCGTGCATTCGCACCTCCCTCGCATTTCCGGGATGAACGTCGTCGGGTCCGTGCACGCCCGTACTCGGTTCAATCTAGCTGAAGGGCGCGAAAAAGTCTGCAGAAAATTCGGCGCGACACCTCATGCTATGCGGCACCGCCTTCACCCGCGCCAACCGGCCCTCAGAACCTCTGCCTCGTGAGGTTGGTGGTCCTGCCGTTGGGAAGCGTCATCACCGCCGTGTCCGGGCCCGTGAAGTTGATCGTGACGGGCGCGAAGTGATCGCTGGTGAAAGTCGGCGCCCTGTACGCGCCGCCCATGGACTGCCCGTTCGCGAACGTCCACCAGTTGCCGCTGAAGAGGCGTGGATTCGGCGTGTCGTACACACTGATGTACCAGACCGGATTGCCCGCGTCGTCGTACATGTATCCCGCGATGTCGGCCTTGCCGCCCTGCCACTCGATGAAGAAGCCGCGGCCGCTTTCCTGCGGGTTCCACCACCAGCCGTTCTCCGGCTGGTTGGCAAGCGGCGCGGCGGTGAGGCTCCCCGGCACGAAGGGCTGCCTCTCGATGGGAACCGTTCCGCCGGGCCACGTCATCGTGCCGTGCGAAGCGTCGCTGAACGAGAGCGTGACCGTGCCCGCCTTCACCGCATCGGGCGCGTGATACGGGCCGCCGAGCGTCTGTCCGCCGGTCACGTTGTAGAGATCGCTCGTGAAGTAGGAGCCGTTCAGCGAGACCGGACCGGGCGAGACGTTCCATGTGGCGCGGCCCGAGGCGTCGTAGTGGAACGCTGCGAAGAAGAGATGGCTGCCCTGCATCTCGATCGAGAAGCCGCGGCCACCTTCGAGCGGGTTCCACCACCATCCGGTCTGCGGCCCCTGCGGCTCGCAGGTGAGCGCGCCGGGCACGGTGAGCGCGCTGCGGTTCAGCCCGTTGTCGATCATGCTCGCGCCGTTCGCGCCGTAGCCGACGAAGAACGTCGCCCCCGCCACGTTCGAGGCCGAAGCGCCGTTGAGGATCGTCACCGCCTGCCCCTGCGAGGAGAGGACGCCGCTCGTATAGGCCTGGAGCGTCGAGGCGGACGCCTGCTGCAGTTCGCCCGCGCCGTTCAGCTGCGCGAGCACGCAGTCGACGCTCGTGTCCTTGCGCCCTTCGCGCGTGGTCGCATACCCCATCTTCACCGCGCTCTTGGCGAGCCCGTGCTTCACGATGGGCGCGGGCGCGAGCGCGAAGGCGAAGACGCTCGCGCTCGTGCCGAGGTCCTGCCCGCGGAAGCGCAGGTTAGCCGTGACTTTCCCCGCGGCATTGGTCGCGACCACGAGGAAGACGGGGACCACGTCGCCGGGAATCGTCTTCGCGATGCGCGGATCGAGGTCGAGGAACCAGTCGTTGCCCTCGAGCGTGCCCAGGCCGTCCTCGCGCACCACCACGGTCGGCGCGTCGCGCGACGCGAAGGTGCCGTCGCCGAGCCGGCCATCCACGTTGTTTCCCCATGAGAGCACGGTGCCGTCGCTCTTCAGCGCGAGCGCTCCAGTGCCCCCGCCGGAGACGGAGACGATGTTGCGCAGTCGCGCGACCGCGACCGGGCTCGTCTGGCTGTAGCCGGTGCCGTCGCCCAGCTGGCCGTCCCAGTTGGCGCCCCATGCCATCACGGTGCCGTCGGTCTTCACCGCGAACGAGAAGGAATCGCCGGCCGCGATCGATGCGACGGAGTCGAGCCCCGGCACGATCGCGGGAAGCGCATGGCGCGTATTCGTCCCGTCGCCCAGCTCGCCCGAATAGTTCTCGCCCCACGACCACACGGTGCCGTCGGTCTTCAGCGCGAGCGAATGGGCGGCGCCCGCCGCCACCGCCTTCACGTTCGTCAATCCCGGGACGGCCACCGGCGAGAAGCGATCGATCGTCGAGCCGTCCCCGACCTCGCCCGCGCCGTTGCCGCCCCACGCGCGCACCGTGTTGTCGCCGGCGATGACGAGCGTATGCGACGGCCCCATGGCGATCGCCTTGATTCCGGCGAGCCCGGGCACCTGCTCCGGAACGCTCCTCGTGTCCTGGTCGCCCAGCCCGAGAAGGCCCCCGTAGTTGTAACCCCAGGTCCATACCGTGCCGTCGGTCTTGAGCGCCGCCGACGAGTAATAGCCCGCGGAAATCTCCTTCACGCCGGAGATGCCGGGCACCGGGCCCGCGGCGGATCGCGGCTCGCGCGTGCCGTCGCCCAGCTGCGCGATCCAGTTCGAGCCCCACGCGAGCATCGTGCCGTCGGCTTTCAGCGCGAGCGTGTGCGCGCCGCCCCCGGCGATCCTCACGATGGAAGCGGTGCCGGGCACGGCGGCGGGCGTCGAGCGCAAGGGTCGCACGCCGTCGCCCAGCTCGCCGAAATCGTTCGCACCCCACGCGTAGACGGGGCCGTCGGCCGCCACCGCGAACGCGTGGTAGCCGCCCGCGGCGATGGGCCCCACCGCGGGAATGCCGATGCGTACGGGCGTGCTGCGTTGCTCCCGCGTGCCGTCGGCCATCTCGCCCAGCTCGTTGCTGCCCCACGCCCACATCGCGCCGTCGCCGGTGCGCGCGACGGAAAAGAAGTTCGCCGCGCCGATCGCCTCCACGTTCGCGAGGCCGGCGACGCGCACCGGAGCCGGCGACGGATTGTTCTCGCCGTCGCCGAGCTGCCCGGAATATCCGCCGCCCCACGCGCGCACGGTGCGATCGTTCATTAGCGCCAGTGTGTGATCGATGCCTGCGGCGAGCTCGGTCACGCCGGCGAGGCCCGTGACCAGCACCGGCACGGCGCTGTCCGGCATCGTGTCGTTGCCGAGCCTGCCGCCCTCGTTGCTGCCCCACGCGTAGACGAGCCCGCTCACCGTCGCCGCGACGCTGTGCACGTTGCCCGCCGCGATGATCGCGAAACCGCCGACCGCCGTGACCGGACGCGGCTCGATGCGGCCGGTGTAGAAATCGGTCTTCGTGCCGTCGCCGAGCTGGCCGTTATCGTTGGCCCCCCAGCCCCACACGGTGCCGCCGCGTGCGAGCGCGAGGCTGTGCTGGCCCCCGGCCGCGATTTTCTCGATCTCGGGAAGGCCCGGGACGCGCACCGGGACGAGCTGGCTCTCTTCGTAGCCCAGCTGGTAGCGGTAGTTCTCGCCCCACGACCAGACCGAACCGTCGCCCTTCAGCGCGAGCGTGTGACCGTTGCCCGCCGAGATGGCGGTAACGCCCGCGAGGCCCTGCACCGGCGCGGGCGTGGAGCGATTGGTGGTGGTGCCGTCGCCCAGCTGGCCCAGGTTGTTGGCGCCCCAGGCCCACACGGTGCCGTCGCGAAGGAGCGCGACCACGTGGTTCTGGCCCGAGCTTACCTTCGCGACGTTGGCGAGGCCCAGCACCGCCGCGGGTGCGCTCGCGATGAGAGTCCTCCCAAGCCCGAGCTGGCCCGCGGAATCGTCGCCCCACGCACGCGCCGTTCCGTCCGCATGGAGCGCCACGCTGTGGCGGTTGCCCGCGCTCACGGCCGGGGTCGCGGCGTGCGCGGCGCCGGCGACGCAGGCGAGGAGTGCAATGAGAGCTCTCTTCATCGCCGCATATTCTGCTCTAATCTCGAGACTGCATCCCCGGAATGCTCGACATGAGACCGATGAATATTCGACAGGCGGCCCCCGCGGCGCAGGCGCGGCGCTGATGGTGCTCGCGGGAAAGACGGCGCTGGTGACCGGTGCCACGGGCACCGCGGCGCTCGCTGTGGTGCGCGCCCTCCTCGAGGACGGCGCGCAGGTGGCGCTGGTCGATCCCGACGCGCTGCGCCTCGATAGCCTCATCCGCTTCCTGCGCGGCACGACCGTCGCGGTGCCGTGCGACTCCTCCGATGCGGGCGCGGTGCGCCAGGCCCATGGCCAGGTCGAGAAGGTCCTCGGTCCCGTGGATATCCTGGTGAACGCCTCCGACGTCGTGTCGACCTCGCGCCTGGAGGCGACCGACACCGCCGAATGGCGCCGCGTCCTCGGCGCCAACGTCGAAGGCGCCTTTCACTGGAGCCGCGCCGTCGTCCCGGGAATGAAGAAGCGCGCGTGGGGCCGGATCGTGAACGTGCTCTCGCATGCCGCGAAGAATTCCGCGGCCGACACGGGACCGGCCTATGCCGCGTCCCACGGCGCGCTCGCCTCGTTCACGTTCGCGCTCGCGCGCGAGCTTGCGGCGCAGGGCATCACCGTGAACGGCGTCGCGCCCGCCTACGTGGACGGCTCGCCCGCGATCGAGCAGCTGAACGAGGCGCAACGCCGCCAGCTCCTCACGCAGATCCCCGTCGCGCGCTTCTGCAAGCCCGAGGAATTCGCGCACGCGGTGCGCTTTCTCGTCTCGCCGCTCGCCGGCTTCGTGACCGGCGAGATCCTCGACGTGAACGGCGGGCTGGTGATGGATTGAGCGGCATGCTCACCTCGCGCCGCGCCGTGTTCCTACAGCGGAATCGGCGCCCGTTGATGGGGGTCGCGGCGCTGCTCACCGATGATGGGAGCCATTCCTTCATCGGAGAAAAAGCGAATGAAACGAAATCCTGCGGCGCTGCCCTCGGCTCAGGAAGGCAAGGCGGGCTACATCCTGATGTGGCTCCTCGGCGTTCCGATCCCCGTGCTCCTCCTCTTTTTCCTGCTGCGCGGATGCACCTGATTTCACGGCGGTAATCGGTCCCTGTCGGAATCGTCCGATGCCGGCATCAGAGGCGTCGGGCATTTCCTTTCGGCGAGGCTGACAGACCCTCCGCGGAGGGTCCCACGATGATGTGTCGGCTTGGAACGCGCCCGGTGGCGCATCCGCGTCCATCACGAAGGGACCATGAAGCGAACCATCCTCGTCGCCTTGACGACCGGCACCGTCATCGCCAGCGCGGCGGCCCTTGGAATCGGCGTGGCATCCGGTGCGAAGACGCGGTCGATCTCGCGCGCCGAGTACGACGCCGCGATCGCCGGCATCGAGGCGGCGCGGCCCGAAGCGGTGGCGCGCTGCGATGGGCTCGCCGCCAGCGCGGGCGAGCTGTGCCGAGCCCAAGCCGTGGCGCGCGAAATGGTGCGCGTCGCCGACCTCGAGTCGAATCTGAGGCGCACCCAGGATTCCGCGCGCAACGCGCAGCGCGCCCGGATCGAGGCGCGCTACCAGGTCAAGCGCGCATCGTGCAGCGCGTTGGGCGGGCTGAATCACGACCGCTGCCTCATCGCCGCGCACTCGACCCGCGGCCGCGCCCTGCTGCTCGCCGCGGCACCCTACCAAGCCAGAAGCTGATGAACGCCCTGCACCGCTACACCCTCTTGCTCATGTCGCCGTCCTCGCCGCGTTGCTCGCGGGTTGATGGTCGGCGAGGAAGCGCATGAGGTCGCCCTCCTCCAGCGGGTGCGCGCAGTAGTAGCCCTGGAACTCGTCGCAGCCTTCCTCCAGTAGCGCGTCGAACTGCTCCTTCAGCTCGACTCCTTCGGCGACGACGCTCATCCTCAGGCTGTGCGCCAGCGCGATCACCGCGCGGGTGATGGCCACGTCGTCGGCGTTGTGCGGCAGGTCGCGCACGAACGAGCGGTCCACCTTCAGCCGGTCGATGGGAAAGCGCCGCAGGTAGGCGAGCGACGAGTGCCCGGTGCCGAAATCGTCGATGGCGATCCGCACGCCCATGTCGTGCAGCGCCTGCATCACAGCCGCGGCTCGCTCCGGATCGCGCATCACCATGCTCTCGGTGATTTCCAGCTCCAGCGTCGAGGCCGCGATGCCGGTCGACTTCAATATCTTCGCGAGTTCCGCGGCGAGGGCCGGCTCGTGGAACTGGCTCGCCGAGAGGTTCACCGCCACCGGCAGGTTCACGCCGCGGTCCTGCCATTGGCGCGCGCGCTCGCAGACGCGGCGCAGCACCCAGTAGCCGATCGAGACGATCACGCCGATCTCCTCGGCGAGTGGGACGAACCTGTCGGCGAGGAGAATCCCCTTCTCGGGATGGCGCCAGCGCACCAGCGCCTCGACTCCGGACACTCGACCGCTCGCGAAGTCGATCTTCGGCTGGTAGAAGACGTCGAGCTCGTCGCGCTCGAGCGCTCGGCGCAGTCCCGCCTCGAGCGTGAGCCGCTCCTGCGAAAGCTGGTTCAGCTCCGCCGCGTAGAAGCAGAAGCGGTTGCGCCCCTGCTCCTTGGCGCGGTACATGGCGATGTCGGCGTTGGACACCAGCACCTGCGCGTCCACGCCATCCTCGGGAAAGGTGCAGATCCCCATGCTCACCGAAAGCGCGAGCTCCTGGCCGTCGACCGTCACGGTCGGCACGAACGCCTCCAGGATCTTCGCCGCGATCTCCGAGAGCGCGCCCGCGTCGTGCAAGTCCTCCACGAGCAGCACGAACTCGTCGCCTCCGAGGCGCGCCACCAGGTCGCTCGATCGAACGGCGCGGATGAGGCGGCGCGCGGCCTCCTGGAGCACGCGGTCGCCGACCCCGTGGCCGAGGGTGTCGTTGATGTACTTGAAGCGGTCGAGGTCGAGGAAGAAGAGCGCGAGCCCGCTGCCGTGGCGCCCGGCCAGCTCGATCGCGTGCACCAGCTCTTCGTTGAAGAGGGCGCGGTTCGGCAGCCCCGTGAGCGAGTCGTGCGTGGCGAGCTTCTGGATCGTCCCGAGCGCCGATGAAAGCTCCTCGTTGGTGCGCCGCAGCCGCTGGCGCAGCTCGCTCAGCCGCCCTCCCACCACCGCGAAGCACGGCAGCACGAACGCGAGCGTGATCCACTGGAAGGCCTCGAGCCAGACGTTCACGAGGTTCGGCTTGAACCAGAAGAGGAGGTTGATCACCGCGGCGTACCCGGCGAGCACCACGCCGGCGGCAGTGAGGAACTCGCGCGTGCTGAAGCGAAACGCGCCGAAGGACAGCACCAGCAGCGAGAGCGTGAGCACGAGCCCGCGATCGCGGTCGAAATGGTAGGCGACGAACATGAGGATCGCGGTGCCGGCGAGCACCTGCACCCAGGTAAGGCTCGGGTCGGCGAAGCGCTGGTTCCAGCGGTTGCGAAAGACGAGGAAGAGCGCCGCGTTCACCGCGCCCATCGCGGCGACGGCGGCGAGCGCCGGAGCGAGCGCGATGAGATCGAGCACGTAGGCGATGGCGAGCAATGCCATCGACACCAGGTAGGCGCTGGCGGCGAGCGCGAAGCGGCGAACCCGGACCGCCTGCTTTGCCGGACTCGATGAAACGTATTCTTTTGTCATCTCCTCGCCGCCAATTATCCTCGACCGCAGCATCCGGGTGAAGACTCAGCTCATGTTGCCGGGCTACGGGTGTAACCGCTTCCGCGCAGCGCATGCGCCAGGGCGATCGCGCAGGTGAAGACCACGAGGGCGCCCGCCTGGTGCAGCGCCGCAAGGGGCACCGGCACGCGGGTGACGAGTGTCGCGATTCCCACCGCGATCTGCAGCGCCGCGGCCGCGAGGAGGAGATGGCCGCGAACGCGCACTCGCAGGGCCGCGTCAGGCTCCGCCTGGATGCGTCCCCACAGCACGAGAACGGCAAGGGCCACCAGCATGGCGAGCACGCGGTGGTCGAACTGCACCGTGGCCATGTTGTGGATGAGGTTCATCCACCACGGGTTGATCACGAAGATCTCGTCGGGAATCCACTGCCCGTTCATGAGCGGGAACGTGTTGTAGGCGAGCCCCGCGCGGATCGCCGCGACGAGCGCCCCGGACAGGACCATCGCGAAGACGAGGCCCACCACGCCCGCCGAGTGGCGCGCGAGCGAGCGGCGCGCCGGCGCGATCGGGGAGGCGAGGAGGCCGAGCGCGATCCAGAGCATCGACGCGTAGATGAGGAAGGCGAGCCCCAGGTGCGCGGCGAGGCGTATGGAGCTCACGCGCGGATCGTCGACGAGGCCGCTCTTCACCATGTACCAGCCGAGCGCTCCCTGGAGCCCGCCCAGCGCGAAGACGCCGGCAAGCTTCCAGCCGAGGCCCGCGTCGATCCGGCGGCGCACGAGAAAATAGGCGAAGGGCAGAAGGAATACCGCGCCCACCACGCGGCCCAGCAGGCGATGGAAGTATTCCCACCAGAAGATGCCCTTGAAGCCTTCGAGCGTCATGTCGTGGTTGCGCAGGCGGTATTCGGGCGTGCGCTGGTACTTGGCGAAGGTCTCGGCCCATTGGGCCTCGTCGAGCGGAGGGATCGCCCCGACGATGGGCTGCCACTCGACGATGGACAGGCCCGAGTGCGTGAGGCGGGTGACGCCGCCCACCACGACCATGGCGAAGACGAGCGCGCAGCAGGCGAGGAGCCAGTACGCTACCGCGCGCGGCTCGACGGATTCAGCTTGGGGAACCACGAATGAACACGCATGAGCACAAATGGCCTGGGGCCAGAGGATACAACGAGGATCGAATCCCCATCGAATCCCGGGTCACGGCTCAATGTGTGTCCGCGTTCATCCGTGGCTCACGGCGTCACGCCGCCTTGCGCTGCCCGGATTTCGCCTTCTCGAGCTGCTCCGCGGCGAAGTCCCAGTTGAGGAGCTTGTCGATCACCGCGTTCACGAATTCCGGCCGGCGGTTCTCGTAATCGAGGTAATAGGCGTGCTCCCAGACGTCGATGGTGAGGAGCGGCGTCGCCCCCATGGTGATCGGCGTCCCGGCGTTGGAGGTGGCGAGGATCTCCAGCTTGTCGCCGCGGGCCACGAGCCACGCCCAGCCGCTGCCGAAGCAGTCGACGGCGGCCTTCGAGAACTTCTCCTTGAACTGCGGGTAGCCGCCGAAGCCTTCCTCGAGGCGCCGGGCGATTTCCTTCGAGGGCTCGCCGCCGCGCGGCTTGAGGCAATTCCAGAAAAAGGTGTGGTTCCACGCCTGCGCGGCGCTGTTGAAGATCTTCCGGGAGTCCTCGCCGCCCACCGAAGCCGCAATCACTTGTTCCAGCGGCATGTCGGCGAAGCGGGTGCCCGAGACGAGCTCGTTCAGTTTCTTCACGTACGTCGCATGGTGCTTGCCGTAGTGAATGCCGATGGTCCGGGCCGAGATGGCGGGCTCGAGGGCGTTCTCGGCCCACGGAAGGGGGGGAAGCTCGAAGGGTGCGGGCATGGAAACCTCCTGGTGCGGGAAAGACGATTTGCGCGTGCGCGGGAGTTGTTGAGATCGCGCGGCGCGCATGAGGTTCCGCTGTAGGAATCCTCCGACTCGCCTATCAGAGCAATTCGCAATGCGACTTCCGCTTTGCCGACAGATTGCGAGGGGCGGGCCCCAGCATCATCGCAGATGCGACGGGAGGGTTCTCCCGGCGAGTTTCACACCCATTCCAATCAGGTGACGCCATGAATTGGGACCGCATCGAAGGCAACTGGAAGCAGCTCAAGGCAAAGATTCGCGAGCAGTGGGGGCGCTTGACCGACGACGAGTTGGGCAAGATCGCCGGGCGCCGCGAAAAGCTCGCGGGCAGCCTCCAGAATTCCTACGGGATTGCGAAGGACGAGGCCGAGAAACAGATCACGGATTTCGAGGCCAAGTGCGAGCGCAATCAGTGGGTCCAGTGACTGGAATCGCATAAGGAGCCCCAAACATGAAAATGACTACTCTTTACGCCGCCCTTGCTGGGGCCTTCCTGCTCGGTACGGCGACGCTTGCCCCGGCGCAAATGGCCAACGCCCCCGCCGGCAGCTCGGTGACCCACCCGGTGAAGAACGCGAAAGTCGCGACGAGCCCGGATTACCGCGCCGACAAGGAAAAGATCGAGGCGGACTACAAGGCGGCCAAGGCGAACTGCAAGTCCATGAGCGGCAACGCCAAGGACGTGTGCATGAAGGAAGCCAAGGGCAACGAGAAGGTCGCCAAGGCCGAGCTCGAAGCCAAGCGCAAAGGCACCCCGCACGCGATGTACGAAGTCCAGAAGGAGAAAGCCGACGCCGCCTATGACGTCGCGAAGGAGAAGTGCGACGACGTGAAGGGCGCAGACAAGAGCGCGTGCAAGAAGCAGGCGAAGGCCGACAAGGACAAGGCCATGGCCGACGCGAAGGCGATGAAGAAGTCCTGATATCGCGCAACACGCGCTTGGGTAGGGAAGCGATGCTGCAAGGGCCGATCTCCGGATCGGCCCTTGTGCATCCCAGGGGGGTGAGGGCTCCCTCGCCCGCCCCGCCCCGGTCCCTCGCAGGAATCCCCTTACGCGCGATTCATCCATTCGCACCCCGCAGGTTCCTTCCCGCCGACAGATCGGGCTCGGTCGCCGCGCCATCATCCTTACCAATCCGGCCCCTTCAGGGCGCGCCGGCTCACAGCGATGTCAACGATCGATCGGGGCAAAGACATGAAGCGGACCACTCTTGTAGCGACAATCGCCGGAGCCTTCCTCCTCAGCGTGACGGCGCTCGGCATCAGCGCGGCGGTCGATGCCCCGCGCTCGCTCATGTCTCCCGTCGACTACGGAGCGGCGAAGAAGGCGATCGAGACCGAGACCCATGCGGCGCTCGCCAGGTGCCGTGACTTGGAAAGCCAGGCGAAGGACGTCTGCCGCGCCGAGCTGAAGGCCGACGAGCGCATCCGCAAAGCGGACCTCGAAGCCCAGTACCGCGGCACCGTCAGCGCCGCCGCCGAGGCGAGGTTCGCTCGCGTGAAGGCGCAATACGACGTCGCCCGCACCCAGTGCAGCGGCCAGCACGGCGAGGACAAGATCTCCTGCATGCGCGCGGTGCGCGCCGACAAGGCGAGGGCCCTCGCCGAGGCGAAGCTCGCCTCTTCTACCTGAAGGTGTACTTGAAGACGACGCGGTTGTGGCGCAGCGTCATGCTGTCCGCCACGAGCCCGGGAACCTGCGGCATGTAGCCGCGCGCGGCGCGGTAGACGATGCGCCGGTCGGCGATGTCGTAGCAGAGGTCCTTCGCGCCTGTCTCGCATGCGCCCTGCGGGACCGCCCGGCGCTCTTCTGTCTCCAGCAGCAACAGGCGCGGCAGGGGATCGCGTCCCGAGGTGAAAGGCGCATCCGCATGCTTCGTCACGGATCCGGCGGAGGCGAGCGCCTTGTTGCGCAGCGTAAGCTCGATGGCGTCGTTCGCCTGGGCCGCGAGGGCGAGCGAGAGGAAACCGGTGACCGCGATCGAGCGAAGCATTGTGGCACTCCTGTGATGCTATTTTCGCCCCGCCGCGGGCGCGCTGCCACGCCGGGCGACGGTCGGCAAGCGCGAGCCGACGACCGGTGCGCGTCTCCGAATAACGACGACAACGCAGTGACTTTGCTCACGTTTACCCGCCTTTGCGCGGCGTCCTGGGCTATCCGTCCACAATTTGCCGCTGGCGGCGCGGCGCGCGATGCAGGAAAAGTCCGATAGCTGATTCAGATTGCCGTTCGGCCGGGCTTCCCCGGCGCCGACAGAATTCCGCGGGCGAACCGGCGAAGATGGTCTCCAACAAGGAGATCTCACGCACATGGACCGCAACAGTTTCGCCTACAACCGCGACCTGGCACGCCAGTTCTTTCCCACATGGTCGCGCCGCGCCCGGGCGCGCTGGGTGCTTGCCAAGATGCGCGCCCGGCAGCCCAGGGTGCCGATCTCCGCGTGCTGGAGCCACGACACGCGCGCCTACTGGTTCCAACGCACCACGCGCGCCTAGAATCCCACCGCACCCGCCTCGCCCGTAGCGGCGGGGCGGCGTAGTATCTCCGGAAACACATTCCGGAGGATCGCCATGCGCGGCCTGATGATGGAGACCCCGCTCCTCGTGTCGGATCTCATCCGGCACGCCGACCGGCACCACGGCGATACGCAGATCGTCTCGCGCCGCGTCGAAGGCGACATTCACCGCTATACCTATCGCGAGTCCCACACCCGCGCGCGCCGCCTTGCCAACGCGCTCGCGAAGCTCGGCCTCGCGGCGGGCGACCGCGTCGCGAGCCTCGCCTGGAACGGCTACCGCCACTTCGAGCTCTATTACGCCACGGCAGGAAGCGGCATGGTGATGCATACCGTGAACCCGCGGCTCTTCCCGGAGCAGATCGCGTGGATCGTGAACGACGCCGAGGACGCGGTGCTCTTCGTCGACCTTACTTTCGTCGCCCTGGCGCAAAAGCTTCGCCCGGCCTGCAAGAGCCTCAGGCACGTGGTGGTGATGACCGACCGCGCGCACATGCCCGCGGAAAGCGCGGGCTTGCTTTGCTACGAGGAGCTCGTCGAGGCCGAATCCGACGCGTTCGACTGGCCCACGATGGACGAGAACACCGCGTGCGGCCTTTGCTATACGTCGGGGACCACCGGCAATCCCAAGGGCGCGCTCTACAGCCACCGCTCGAGCGTGCTGCACGCCTATGCGATCTGCCTTCCCGACGCCATGGGCCTTTGCGCGCGCGATTGCGCGCTGCCCGTGGTGCCGATGTTCCACGCGAACGCGTGGGGCCTTCCCTTCGCGGCGCCGCTGGTGGGCGCGAAGATCGTCTTCCCGGGCGCGGGCCTGGACGGCAGCTCGCTGTACGAGCTCTTCGAATCCGAGCGCGTCTCCTTCTCGGCCGGCGTGCCGACGGTATGGGGCGGCCTCATCCTCTACATGAAGGAGAACGGGCTCAGGCTCTCCACCCTCAAGCGCACCATCATCGGCGGCGCCGCGTGCCCGCCCGCCATGATCCGCACGCTCGAGGACGACTTCGGCATCGAGGTGAACCACGCGTGGGGCATGACGGAGATGTCGCCGCTGGGGAGCGTGTGCAAGCTGCAGCAGAAGCACCTCGGCCTGCCCGCGGAGGAGCAGCGCAGGATCCGCGAGAAGCAGGGCCACGTGGTCTACGGCGTCGACTGGAAGATCGTCGACGGCGACGGGCGCGAGCTCGCCTGGGACGGCGAGGCCTTCGGCGACCTCATGGTGCGCGGACCGTGGGTGGTGCGCAGCTACTACAAGTCCGCGCAGAGCCCGCTCGTGGACGGCTGGTTCCCGACAGGCGACGTGGCGACCATCGATCGCGATGGATACCTGCGGATCACCGACCGCAGCAAGGACGTGGTGAAGTCGGGCGGCGAATGGATCAGCTCGATCGCGCTCGAGAACCTCGCGATGGCGCACCCGGCGGTGCAGGAAGCGGCGGTGATCGCCTGCCCGCACCCGAAATGGGACGAACGCCCGCTGCTCCTGGTGGTGAGGAAGCCCAAGGCGCAGGTGACGCGCGAGGAGCTGCTGCGCTTCTACGACGGCAAGGTCGCCAAGTGGTGGATCCCGGACGACGTGGTCTTCGTGGACGAGCTGCCGCACACCGCCACCGGCAAGCTCATGAAGACGGCGCTGCGCGAGACGTATGCGAAGCAACTCGCGCAGGCCGTCGTTCGCGAGACCGCGGACTAGCCCTTCAGGCAGGCGCTCATGAACGCGCGGCGCTCGTCGCCGTGCAGGTTCTTCCGGCCCGCCTCGTCGTTGCACACCTTCATCTTGCCCTGCTGAAGCGGCTGACCGGCGAGCGTCCTTTCTGCGGCCGCCTCCTTCTTCAGCTGCTGCGCCTCGGCCTCGTGGCCCTTCAGGCATTCGCTCATGAAGTTCTGGTGGTCGTCGCCGCGCAGGCCCTTCGACTCGTGGGCGCAGGCGGCGAAGCGGCTCTGGTGCGAGGCCGCCTTGGCCTCCTCCATGGCGAGCGCGCGGGGCGCGAACGCGAGCGAGACTGCGGCACAGGCGATGAAACAGGTGATCGTGCTTTTCATGGGACTCCTCCCGGGTTGGTGGAGCCGCCATGAAACGCGCCGTGCGCCGGCGCGGCCAGCGTAAATTCCAAATTAGTAATACGCGTTTCAGCAGTAATAACCGCCTAGGACAATGCCCTACATCGGCTCTGCACGACCGCCTATCCCAATATGCGGTGATTATCGTGTGTCGGTTTGAGACATTTCCCATATCGGCGCGCCGAGGGTCGGTGGAAACTGGGATCACTGACGCGGGCCAACCTCAGTCCGCAGGGAGTGAAAAGTGAAACGCCTGATGACCGAAACCGAACTGAAGCGCGAGAACGCCGTCCACGTCGGCACGGGCGGCCGCAGCCAGGAGAATTCAGGCTTGGGCTTTCGTCCCGCGTTCTTCGACTTCGCGACCCAGCGCATCTATCCGTCGCGCTTCGCCGACGGACGCCTCGCCCCCTTCCATCTTCTCGACGGCCTGCCCGACGAAGTGGTGATCGACCGCACGCCCAACGGCCGCGTCGTCGCCGCCAAGGCTTCCCTCATCTCCGGCTTCGTCCGCGACGGCTTCTTCTACACCCGCACCGCGGCCGCCCGCGCCGCGCGCGAGTGGGCCAGCACCGAAGACCTGTAAGCAGCCGGCTCCCTGAAAAGTGGTGTCAGGTACGACATAAAATGTCGTACCTGACACCACTTTCCGTTTGAGGCCTTCGTGAAGAGAATCCTGGACTCCACCCTGACTGAAGGGCGCGTGATGGACGGCGGGCTCGCGATCCGCAGGATCGAGGCGCGCGACGAGGCGCGCTGGCGCGAGCTCTGGGAAGGCTACTGCAGCTTCTACGAGCGCACGCCCAACGCTCCGGTGGCGCAGCACACCTGGAACCGCATCATGGATCCCGCGGCGCCCGTCCACGCGATCGTCGCCGAGCGCGCGGGGGAAGGCGTGATCGGCATCGCCAACTACCTCATCCACGAGAACACCGCGACGCTCGAGCCCGTTTGCTACCTCGAGGACCTCTACGTCGACCCGGCGCGCCGCTCCGCGGGCGTGGGAAAGGCGCTCATCGACTGGCTGGTGGAAGAGATGAAGTCGAAGCGCTGGGCGCGCCTCTACTGGAACACGCGCGAGACCAACTACCGCGCGCGCGGCCTCTACGACAAGTTCACGCCCCACAGCGGATTCCTGCGCTACGTGATCGCCAACCCCTCGGCTACTTAGGCCGCGGCCTTTCCAGCTTCGCGTCGGGCTGCGAGAGCGTGCCCGCGCGCATCTCGCGCACGGCGTTGGCCACCGCGCGCGCGACGTTGCGCACCTCCTCTTGCACGTCCTTGTCGCGGTCGAGCTCCTCGTGGCTTGTGGCGTAGGGCTCGTAATAGCCGACATAGCGATCGAGCCGCGACATGGGGCCTGCGTCGATCAATCCCATCCAGTCGAGCCAGTCGCTCAACGCGCGCCTCGTGCCCTCGATGCCGGCGACGTCGCCATGCACCACCACGCCGTAAACGCGGCCCGCCAGATGCTTCGGGTAGGGCCACCCGGCGAGCTCCACCTCCTTTGCCTTCTCCGCATCCTTGCCGTGCGTGAGAGTGGGATCGGGATTGCCGCCGTCGGCGCACACCAGCCGGTCGATCATGAGCTTCATCGAGCTCGACGTGTGGTACCAGTTGCAAGGGGTGAGCAGGATCACCGCGTGCGCGGACACCCAGCGCTCGTAGATCTCGGCCATCCAGTCGCCCACCTGGTTGAAGGCGTGGTTCGGATAGCAGCTGCACGGCCAGTGGCAAAGCGGCTGCGCGGTGGACACGCACCCCTTGCACGGATAGATGCGCAGGTGGAAGTCCGAAGTGAGGCGGCTCAGGTCGAGGAGATCCACCTCGATCGCCTCGCCCTTCAGCACGTCCTCGGCCATCTTCGAGAGGCGGAAGGTCTTCGACATCTCGCCCGGGCAGGAGCCGTCGTTGCGCGAGGAGCCGCAGATCACCAGCACACGCGACTTCGTGCCCGCGTTCTTCTGGCGCTTCTCGGCGGCGAGGAGCTTGTCGCGCGTGTCGCGCCATTCGTCCGAGAGGTCGTAATCGGGGTCGGCGAATCCGGGTCCCGCCTTGCGGGTGCGCGGCGCCTTGCGGTCGTTCTCGTAGGCGTCCCACGCGATCGCCTCCAGCCTCGCGATCGCGTCCTTCTCCTTGTCGAACGCGGGGTCGTAGAACGATTGCTCGAAGCGCTCGCGGAATTCATCGCGCGCCATGGGAAACGCCGGCGCCTGCCCGGTCCTCGGCTTGGTCATTTTTTTAGCTTCCCGGCATTGGAGTGGCGTTGGACAGAGCGCTTCGCCGCGGGTTTCCCGCGAATGCGAAAATGACGCGGGCGGCGCTCAGTGGCCCAGGATCTGGCTGAGGAAAAGCCTGGTGCGCTCGTGCTGCGGATGCGTGAAGAACGCCTCGGGCTCGTTCTCCTCGATGATCTCGCCCTCATCCATGAAGATCACGCGGTTGGCGACGGTCTTCGCGAACCCCATCTCGTGGGTCACGCAGAGCATGGTCATGCCGCTCTCGGCGAGGCCCACCATGACGTCGAGGACCTCCTTGATCATCTCCGGGTCGAGCGCCGAGGTGGGCTCGTCGAAGAGCATGATCTTGGGCCGCATGCACAGGCTGCGGGCGATGGCGACGCGCTGCTGCTGGCCGCCGGAGAGCTGGCCGGGAAATTTCTTCGCCTGCTCGGGGATGCGCACGCGCTCGAGGAACTCCATCGCCGCCTTCTCCGCCTCCCGGCGCGGAGTCTTGCGCACCCACATGGGCGCGAGCACGCAGTTCTCGAGGACGGTGAGGTGGGGAAAGAGGTTGAAGTGCTGGAACACCATGCCCACTTCGCTCCTCACCTTCTCGATGTGCTTCACGTCGCTGGTGAGCTCCAGGCCGTCCACGACGATGCGCCCGCGCTGGTGCTCCTCGAGCCGGTTGATGCAGCGGATCAACGTGGATTTCCCCGAGCCCGACGGGCCGCAGATCACGATTCGCTCGCCTCTCGCGACGCAGAGGTTCACGTCCTTCAGCACGTGGAACTGGTCGAACCACTTGTGCACGCCCTGCATCTCGACCATGGGCCCGCCGGATTCCGGCGCTTGCGCAGCCGTGCGCGCATCCTGTGTGGCATTCATGCGATTCCCCTGGTTTGCGCCCTCAACGCCGGTGGCCCGTATGGAGCTTCTTCTCGAGCCACTGGCTGTAGCGCGACATGCTGAAGCAGAAGACCCAGTAGACGCATCCCGCGAAGACATATCCCTCGGTGGAGAACCCCAGCCAGTTGGGATCCGCGTTGGCCGCCTGGATGCTGCCCAGGAGGTCGAAGAGGCCGATGATGAGCACGAGGCTCGTGTCCTTGAAGAGCCCGATGAAGGTGTTCACGATGCCGGGGATCACGAGCTTCAGCGCCTGCGGCATGATCACCAGCGCCGTGGACTTCCAGTAGCCCAGGCCCAGCGCGACCGCCGCCTCGGCCTGCCCTTTCGCGATGCCCTGCAGGCCGCCGCGCACCACTTCGGCCATGTACGCGGAGGCGAAGAGCGCGACGCCGATGAGCGCCCGCAGCAGCTTGTCGAAGCTCAGGCCCTCGGGCAGGAAGAAGGGCAGCATCACCGAGGACATGAAGAGGATGGTGATGAGCGGCACGCCGCGCACGAGCTCGATGAACGCCACGCACAGCGCCTTGAGGACCGGCATGCGGGTGGCGCGGCGCCCGAGGGCGAGAAGCACTCCCAGCGGCAGCGCCGCCACCATCCCGACCACGGCGATCACGAGCGTGAGCGAGAGCCCTCCCCACTTGCTCGTTTCCACGTGGACGAGACCGAAGCGCCCGCCGACGAGCAGATAGAACGCGACCACCGGATAGACGAAGAGGATCACCGGGATCAACGCGCCCTTCCACGCGAAGCGCTTGAAGAAGAGCGGCGCGACCAGCGCCACCAGCAGGGCGATCGCGGCGTTCACGCGCCATTGCTGGTCGAGCGGATAGAAGCCGTACATGAACTGGTTCAGGCGCACGTGGATGAACACCCAGCAGGCGCCCAGCCGCGAGCAGTCCTCGCTGCGGGTGCCGCGCCAGTCGGCGTTCACGAACGCCCACTCGATCACCGGCGGCACGATGAGGTAGAGGAGATAGAGCGCGAGGAGCGTGAGCGCGCCGTTCAGCGGCGAGTCGAACAGGTTCTTGCGCAGCCACCCGAGGACGCCGGTCGAGGCGGCCGGGGGCGGCAGCTCGGCGGTGCGCGGCACGCTCGCCATCGCCTAGCGCTCCACCAGAGCCACGTGCGCGTTGAACCAGTTCATGAACGCGGAGATCACGAGGCTGATGGTGAGGTAGACGGCCATCGTCATCGCCATCACCTCGACCGCCTGGCCGGTCTGGTTCAGCGTGGTGCCGGCGAAAAGGGAGACCAGGTCGGGATAGCCGATGGCCGTCGCGAGCGAGGAATTCTTGGTGAGGTTCAGGTATTGGCTGGTGAGCGGCGGGATCGTGACGCGCATCGCCTGCGGGATCACCACGAGGCGCAGTGTCCAGCTTGCGCGCAATCCGAGCGCCCGCGCCGCCTCCGTCTGCCCGTGGGAGACCGCGAGGATGCCGGCGCGAACCGTCTCGGCGATGAAGGCGGCGGTGTAAATGGAGAGCGATACCACCAACGCCGCGAGCTCGGGAGTCAATGCGATGCCGCCTGCGAAGTTGAAGCCCTCGAGGACGGGCTTCTCCCAGTGCAGCGGCCGGCCGGTGAGAAGGAACACCGCGAGGGGCAGGCCGGCGACGAGCGCAGCCGAGGCGAGGAAGGCGGGAAAGCGCTCGCCCGAGCGCTCCTGGCGCGCGCGCGACCAGCGCACCACGAAGATCGATGCGGCGATCGCGGCGACGAGCGCGAGCTCGGTCCAGACGAAGGCGTGCTGAGCTTGCGGGCGCGGCACGTACAGCCCGCGCAGCGTGAGGAAGATCGAGTCGCCCACGCTCAACGCCTCGCTCGGCGGGGGCAGTGTGAGAAAGACAGCGAAATACCAGAAGAGGATCTGCACCAGCAGCGGGAGGTTGCGGAAGATCTCGATGTACGCGGCGGCGAGCCGCGCCACCAGCCAGTTCCTCGAGAGGCGAGCGACGCCGATCACGAAGCCGAGGATGGTGGCGAACACGATGCCCAGCGCCGACACGAGGAGCGTATTCAGCAACCCGACCACGAAGGTGCGCCCGTAGCTCGACGACTCGTCGTAGTGGATGAGCGACTGGTTGATGGCGAAGCCGGCGCGGTTCGAGAGGAAATCGAATCCCGTCGAGATGCCGCGCACCGCGAGGTTGTGCAGCAGGTTGTGGACCAGGTAGGCCCCGAGCGCGATCACGGCGAGGCCCACCAGCGCCTGGAAGACGATCGCGCGGATCGCGGGATCGTTCCAGGCCGCGGGCTTCTTCGGCGGCGCGCCGTGCGCCGGCGTCTGCGCGATGGCCATGCGCGGATTCACGCTTCGACGCGGGCCGGGAGAATGCGCGCCGCCCCTTCAGGGACGGCCGCGCGCCGGCCGCAGCCGAAGCCGCGAGAAAGGGCCTAGCGGATCGGCGGCGCGTACTGCAGGCCGCCCTTGCTCCAGAGGGCGTTCAGCCCGCGGCTGATCTTGAGCGGGCTGCCGGAGCCCACGTTGCGCTCGAAGACCTCGGCGTAGTTGCCGACCTGCTTCACGATCTTGTAGGCCCAGTCGTCGGGGATGCCGAGGCCGTGCTTGATGACGTCGATGCCGAGGAGGCGCTTCACCTCGGGGTTCTTGCTGTCCTTCATCTGGTCGACGTTGGCCGAGCTCACGCCCAGCTCCTCGGCATTCAGCATCGCGAAGAGGCTCCAGCGCACGATGTTGAACCATTCGGAATCACCCTGGCGCACCGACGGGCCGAGCGGCTCCTTGGAGATCACCTCGGGGAGCACCACGGCGCTTTCCGGATCGGCGAGCTTGATGCGCAGCGCGTAGAGCTGCGACTGGTCGCTCGTGAGCACGTCGCAGCGCCCCGCGGCGAACGCCTTCTCGGTCTCGTCGGACGTGTCGTAGACCACCGGCTTGAACTTCATCTTGTGCAGCGTGAAGTAGTCCGACAGGTTCAGCTCCGTCGTGGTGCCCGAGCCCACGCACACGGTGGCGCCGTTCAGCTTCAACGCCGACTTCACGCCGAGCTTCTTCTTCACGAGGAAGCCCTGCCCGTCGATGTAGGTGATGCCGGTGAAGCTGATGCCCAGCCCCGCGTCGCGCGTGAGGGTCCACGTGGTGTTGCGCGAGAGCACGTCGACCTCGCCGGATTGCAGCGCCGTGAAGCGCTCCTTGGCGGTGAGCGGCGTGAATTTCACCTTGGTGGCGTCGCCGAAGACGGCGGCGGCGATCGCGCGGCAGACGTCGACGTCGAGTCCCTTCCAGACGCCCTTCTCGTCGGCCACGGAGAATCCCGCGAGGCCGGTGTTCACGCCGCATTGGACGAAGCCCTTCTTCTTCACCGCGTCGAAGGTCGCTCCGGCGTGTGCCGTGCCTGCCGCGATGGCGAATGCCGCCGTCGATAGGGTCGAGATCAGTGTGCGCAGTTTCATGGATTCTTCTCCTCGGGTCCGATGCGTTTAGCGGGCGGCGCGCGAACGCGCCACGGGGAAGCCGGGCATTGCAGATTCGGATGCTGCCGGACGGTCGGGCGGTGCGGAAAGCCCCCGGAGGAGCCGATCGAATATATCGGGCCGCGATATAATTGTCGTCTGTCGTTTAGGCTACCACATCGAGCGGGCCGGGTCACTTCAGGTCCATCCGACCCGCGCGCTCGACGGAGGCGCTCGCATGAGGATCGCCATCAACGGCGCCGGCGTCGCCGGACCGACGCTCGCCTACTGGCTCGCCGAGTCCGGACACGAAGTGCTCCTCGTCGAGGAATCGCCGCGGCTTCGCAGCGGCGGGTATGTCATCGACTTCTGGGGCGCCGGCTACGACATCGCGGAGAAGATGGGACTCCTTCCCCGCATCCTGGAGCTGGGATATCCGGTGCAGGAGGTGCGCTTCGTGGATCGCGGCGGGGGGAGGACCAGCGCCCTCGCGGTCGACGTTTTCCGGCGCGCCACGAAGGGGCGCTTCACGAGCCTGCGCCGCTCGGACCTCGCGGCGACGATCTACGGCGCGCTCGAGGGAAGGGTCGAGACGATCTTCGGCGACTCCATCGCGGGCATCGACGACGACGGCGAACGCGTGGGCGTGCGCTTCAGGCACGCCGCGCCGCGCGAGGTGGACCTCGTCGTCGGCGCCGATGGCCTGCATTCGAAGGTGCGCGAGCTCGTGTTCGGGCCCGGATCGGCGTTCGAGACCGCGCTCGGCTATCACGTCGCCGCTTTCGAGGTCGAGGGCTACCGGCCGCGCGACGAGCTGGTGTACGTGAGCCACGGCGTCCCGGGGAGGCAGATTTCGCGATTCGCAATGCGCGGCGACAGGACGCTCTTCCTCTTCGTCTTCCGCGACGAGTACCTGGGTGCCGCGGGCCACGCCGGCGAGGACGAGCGAAAGGCGAGCCTCGCGAAGATCTTCGCGGACGTCGGCTGGGAAGCTTCCCGGATCCTCGAAGCGATGGGCAAAGCCGACGACGTGTATTTCGACAGCGTGAGCCAGATTCGAATGGGCGGTTGGACGAAGGGGCGCGCCGCGCTGGTGGGCGACGCGGCCGCCTGCGTGTCGCTCCTCGCGGGCGAAGGTACGGGTCTCGCGATGGCCGAAGCCTACGTGCTCGCGGGCGAGCTTCGCGCCGGCGCCGGCGACCCTGCCGCCGCCTTTGCCCGCTACAACGATCGCATGGGCCCGTTCCTCAGGCGAAAGCAGCGCTCCGCGTTGAGATTCGCCTCGTCCTTCGCTCCGAAGACGGCCTTCGGAATCCGCTTCCGCGATATCGCCGTGCACCTCATGCGCATCCCCTTCGTCGCCGAGCTGGCGATCGGGCGCGACCTGCGCGACGCCATCGAGCTGCCGGACTACGAAGACCGATGACGTAGCGCGAGCCGATGCGAAGCGCGACGGCGCTGGCAGTCAGTCGTCCAGCTTCACGTTGCGCTCGGCGATGACCTTCTTCATGCGCTCGATCTCGCTGCGGATCTGCGCGGCGAATTCCGCGGGCGTGCTGCCCACGGGACGCGCGCCCACCTTTTCGATCTGCGCGCAGAATTCCGGATTTGCCTCGACTTTCTTCATGGCGTCGGTGAGGCGCGCCACGACCTCGGGCGGTGTCTTCGCCGGCGCGAGGAGCCCGTACCATGCCTCGTCGGTGAAGCCCTTCATGCCGGCGTCCTCCATGGTCATCACGTCGTAGCCGGCGATGCGCTGGGGAGAGATCACGCCCATCGCGCGCAGCTTGCCGCCGTCGATGTACGCCTTGGACGAGGGGAACTGGTCGAAGAGGAGGTCGACCTGGCCGCCCATCACGTCCTGCATCCCCGGGCCCGAGCCCTTGTAGGGCACGTGCACGAGCTTCACGCCCGCCTCGGCCTGGAACGATTCGCCCAGCATGTGGTTGATGCTGCCCACGCCGGAGGTGGCGAACGTGTACTTCCCCGGGCTCGCCTTCAGGAGCGCGATGAGCTCGGTGAGGTTCTTCGCCTTGATCGAGGGCCCCACGGTGATGACATTGGGCATCGAGGCGATGTTGGTGATCGGCGCGAAGCTCTCCAGCGAGTATTCAGGCTTGGACTTCGAAGCGCCATACACGATCATCGTGCTCACGGTCGCGATGCCCAGCGTGTATCCGTCGGGCGCAGCCCTCGCGACCTCCGCGGTCCCGAGCGCGCCCGCGGCGCCGCCGCGGTTCTCGACCACGACGGGTTGGCCCAGCTCGCGGCGCAGGTACTCGGCGGCGAAGCGCGCGATGATGTCGGTGCTGCCGCCCGCGGCGAAGGGCACGATGAGCCTCACCGGGCGCGTGGGGTACGACTGCGCCGATGCGCCGTTCACGAAGACGCACGACGCGAGCGCCGCGAGCAGTGCTTTCCAGCCGTTCATTGATTGCTCCTCGTTGGGAAAGGCTCGCCATCATAACCAAAGGAATGGATGGAGCGGAACCGCCCATGGGCGCAAACTTCGCCAGGGTCCCGCTGTCCAACATGCTGAGCCCGATATCCGGAGACGACAGGATGAAAGCGACGCAAAAGCTCCACGACCTCGGGCAAAGCCTCTGGCTCGACAACATCACGCGCGAGCTCCTGGCGAGCGGGACGCTCCAACGTTATATCGACGAGCTGTCGGTGACCGGCCTCACGTCGAATCCGACGATCTTCCACCACGCGATCAAGGAGAGCGCCGCGTACGATGACGCCATCCGCGACGCGGGCGGGAAAGGCAGGTCCGGCGAGGATCTCTTCTTCGATCTCGCGCTCGACGACATCACGCGCGCCGCGGACCTGTTCCGGCCCGTCTTCCAGCGCACCTGCGGCGTCGATGGCTTCGTGTCGCTGGAAGTCTCGCCGCTGCTCGCGCACGATACGAAGACCACGCTCGCCGCGGCCAAGGAGCTCCACGCACGAGCCCGGCGTCCGAATCTCTTCATCAAGATCCCGGGAACCCGCGAAGGCGTCGCCGCGATCGAAGAGGCGATCTTCGCGGGCGTTCCGGTCAACGTCACGCTGCTCTTTTCGCGCGAGCAGTATCTCGCCGCGGCCGAAGCCTACCTGCGCGGCATCGAGCGGCGCATTGCCGCGGGACTCAAGCCCGATGTCGCCTCGGTCGCGTCCCTCTTCGTGAGCCGCTGGGACGTCGCGGTCGCGGGCAAGGTGCCGCAGGCGCTCGCCAACAGGCTCGGGATCGCAGTCGCCGGGCGCACTTACAAGGCCTATCGCGATCTTCTCGCCGCCCCCCGCTCGATGTGCTTGCTCAATGCCGGCGCGCGCCCCCAGCGCCTGCTGTTCGCGAGCACCGGCACCAAGGATCCGAAGGCCTCCGACATCCTCTATGTCAAGGCGCTGGCGGCGCCCTTCACGGTGAACACGATACCGGAAGCCACGCTGAAGGCTTTCGCGGATCATGGTGAAGTCGGCCCCGCCGCAGCCGCCGACGGCGGCGATTGCGAGGCTGTATTGATGCAATTCGCGAAGTCGGGAATCGACGTCGATGCCCTCGCGTCTAGGCTGCAGGATGAAGGCGCCGCTTCATTCGTCAAGTCGTGGAACGAATTGATGGAAGTCGTTGCCGCGAAGAGCACGGCGCTCGAAACGCACTGAAAGCGAAATCATCATGCAACTGGGAATGATCGGTCTGGGACGCATGGGCGCGAACATGGTGCGGCGTCTCATCGGCGCGGGACACGAGTGCGTCGTCTTCGACATGTCGCGCAAGGCCGTCGACGAGCTCGCAAGCGAAAATGCCGTCGGTGCAAGCTCGCTCGAGGACTTCGTCACGAGGCTCGCGAAGCCGCGGGTGGTCTGGCTGATGGTTCCCGCCGCGGTCGTCGACAAGGCCATCGCCGAGCTGCAACCGCTTCTCGAATCCGCCGACATCGTGATCGACGGCGGCAACTCGTACTATGTCGACGATATCCGGCGCGCAAAGATGCTCGCGCCGAATGGCATTCACTACGTCGACGTCGGAACGAGCGGCGGCGTGTGGGGATTGGAGCGCGGCTATTGCATGATGATCGGCGGCGAGACGGCCACGGTGAAGCATCTCGATCCGGTCTTTACCGCGCTCGCGCCGGGCATCGGCACCCTCGAGCGCACGCCGGGCCGCGACAAGGCGAGCGGTACCTCGGAGCAGGGTTACCTGCACTGCGGCCCGAACGGCGCCGGGCACTTCGTGAAGATGGTCCACAACGGCATCGAGTACGGCATCATGGCCGCGTACGCCGAAGGGCTCGGCATTCTCCGCGCCGCGGGCGTCGGGAAGGAAAAGCACGCGGCCGATGCGGAGACCACGCCGCTGCGGGATCCCGAGCACTATTCCTACGACCTCGACCTGCCCGATATCGCCGAAGTCTGGAGACGCGGCAGCGTGATCGCGTCGTGGCTGCTCGATCTCACGGCGCGCGCGCTCCTCGAAGATCCGGAGCTCGCGAAGTTCGCCGGGCGCGTGTCCGATTCCGGCGAGGGCCGCTGGACGATCAAGGCGGCCATCGATGAAGGCGTCCCCGCGCCGGTGCTCACGACGGCGCTCTACGAACGCTTCAGCTCGCGTGGCGAAGCGGATTTCCAGAACAAGCTGCTTTCCGCGATGCGCTATCAATTCGGCGGCCATCTCGAGAAGCCCGCGGGCCGCTAGCGGCCGGCACCGCTGATTTTCTCGCGTCTGCTCCACGAGGGCTCTATGAGCGGATTCGAGCAAGCCGCGGTCCATTTTCTTCAAGGCTATGGATACGCGGCGCTTTTCGTGCTCCTGGCGCTGGAGACCGCGATGATCCTGCATTTCGTTCCCAGCGAGATCATCGTCACGGCTGCGGCAGCCGCCCTGGCCACAGACATCACGGGGCTCCTCCTGGTCATCGCGGTAAGCACCCTGGGCGCAACGACGGGAAGCCTCTTGCTCTACGCCTTCGCGCGTCATGGCGGCCGGCGGTTCCTGGAAAAGCATGGGCGCCACTTCGGGTTCGACGAGAACCGGCGCGTGCGCCTGGAGTCGTGGTTCCGGCGGCCGGCGGGCGAGAGCCTCGTATTCTTCCTTCGCCTGCTCCCCTTCTTTCGAGCCGCCGTGAGCATTCCCGCAGGCCTCGCAAAGATGGACGTGCGCAGGTTCACGCTCTACAGCGCCGCCGGCAGCCTCGTCTTCAACGCCGCCCTCGCCTACCCGACCTATGCCGTACGAACCAACCCGGCCGTCATCGCCCAAATGCGCGCTGCCATGGAGTACGCCACGAGCCGCTGGCTGTTCTTTCTTGTGTTGGCCTTTGTCGCCCTCGTGGCCGGCTATCTGCTCTACCGGCGGCGGCGCGCCTACCAGCGCGCGCCGCATCTGGCCGTACGCCACGTACTGAAAGCGAGCGCCATCGCGGCCGTGAGCGCCGGCGCAATCCTGCTCGGCTTCAGCCTTTGGGCACCTCGCGCGAGCTACCGCGCGGTCACCTGGGTCGCCGTGGACGCGAGCGAGCTGGCGCGGCAATACCACGTCTTGCCTCTGCTGTTTCTCCTTGGCGTCGCATTCGGCGCGATGACGCTGGGCCTCATCGCGCTCAGCCTTTCGCCCTTCCTGGAAGGGCTCACGCGCGCAATCTCCGGGCGCCTTCGCCGTTAGACGCGCTTCCCGAATCTCCTCCTGCGTCCTATGGCTCGCATAAGTATTGGCGCATAGCCTTGGGTCATGCGTAGCAGAGAGCTTTGCTCTCCCGCATACAACAGGAGTTATGCAAATGAACCCAAGGAAGCAATTCTCGATCGTTGCGGCAGCGTTGGCCTTGGCCTTTTCCGCGCCAATGGTTTCGGCCGCTGCTGAGTCGCAAGCGGCATTGATGTCCCAGGCGAAGGTGACCGAATCAAATGCTCGCGCCACGGCGCTGGCAAAGGTCCCCGGCGGAACCGTTCAGAGCGCCGAGTTGGAGAACGAGCATGGCAAACTTATCTGGTCGTTCGACATCAGCGATCCCAAGTCGCCGAACGTCATCGAAGTCCAGGTCGATGCAAGGACTGGCCACGTGGTTTCGAAGAAGTCGGAGTCTCCTTCCGAGCAGGCCAAGGAGGCGAAGGCCGACAAGGTACTGAAACCGTAACCGCTCCGCTGGCCTGGGCCAGCGGCCTATGCCTGGCCCAGGTTCAGCACGTCACTGTTCGCGCCGAAGTCCCGAGTGTGCGTAGACATACAGACCGCGCGCCGGATGTGCCGTATCTTCGCTCCACTCGCGCGAACGCGCGGTCAACCACGGGAACGAAAATGACGGGCTATTTCGAGCTGAAGAATTCCGGATCTGGGACTTTCATGTTCAACCTGAAGGCGGGCAACCACGAGATCATCCTCACCAGCCAGACGTACCAGGCGAAGGCTTCGGCCGAGGAAGGCATCGCGTCCGTTCAGGAAAACTCCGCGGCGGACGATCGTTACGAGCGCAAGACCTCGAAGGCAGGCGAGCCCTACTTCCTGCTGAAGGCCGGCAACGGCCAGATCATCGGCAATAGCGAGATGTACTCCACGACCTCGGCAATGGAGGGCGGAGTCGCTTCGGTGAAAGCCAACGGCATCTCGAAGTCCGTGAAGGACTTGAGCCACGCGTCGTAACGGCTGCGGGAAGTGAAATGAAAAGGGCCGGTCTCTCGACCGGCCCTTCCCATTCCGGCGCGCCCGGCAGGATTCGAACCCACGACCCGGCGAGGTAGCGCCCAAACGGCGAGCGGCCTATGCCTGGCCTAAGTTCGGCAGGTCAGACTTGCGGCTAAGTTCATTTCAACCCGGCCCGAGACGACCCCCTTTGAATACGCCCCCCGCACCCACGTCGCCAGACTGGCTCAACAAGGTTCCCGAGATCACCCTCGCGTTCTGGGTCATCAAGATCATGTCCACGACGGTCGGCGAGACGGGAGCGGATTTCCTGGCAGTCAATGCGGGCTGGGGCCAGGGCGTGACCCGTGCAGTCGTGGGCGCATTGCTGGCCGCTGCCGTGTTCGTGCAGTTGCGCACTCGGCGCTATACACCCTGGATCTACTGGCTCACCGTGGTCCTGGTGAGCGTGGTCGGTACCCAGATCACCGACTTGCTCACCGATGGTCTGGGCGTCAGCCTGTACGTCAGCACGCCGGTCTTTGCCTTGGCCCTGGCCGCTATCTTCGCGGTGTGGTATCGGGTGGAGAGGACCCTGTCCATTCACGATATCGTCACGCGCAGGCGGGAGCTGTTTTACTGGGCAGCCATTCTCTGCACGTTCGCACTGGGTACGGCGGCAGGCGATCTCGCGACGGAAGCGCTGGGTCTTGGCTTCACATGGGGCGCGGTGTCGTTCGGCGCACTGATTGCCGCCACGTACGCCGCTTGGCGCCTCGGCGGCAACGCCGTGCTCACCTTCTGGATCGGCTACATCCTCACGCGGCCATTGGGAGCTGCGCTCGGCGACATGCTGACGCAGGCCAAGACGTACGGCGGGCTCGGGATGGGTGCCATGTGGACCAGCGCCCTCTTCCTGACCGTGATCGTGATGCTTGTAGCCGTCGCGCAGTTCGGTGTGGGCACCCACAAGACCACACGGCTCGCCGAATAACCGCTATTCCACTACTCGAGGAAAAATCATGCGCCGTCTTCACGCGCTCGTGCGTCCCGCAGCCATCCTATCGACCATCGGCCTCCTGGTCCTGGTGGCCGGATGCTCCAAGCCTGCCAATACCGGTTCCGCAAGCGCTTCGTCAGCGGCGATGCAATCCGATCCTGCGCAGCAAACGAAAGCCGCCTCCAAGCTGGGCGACTTGACGGCGTTTCGCAGTATCGCCGTAGACGTTTCAAGTCTCGTGGACAAGGGCGATCTCCCGGCGGCCAAAGCGCGGATCAAGGATCTGGAAATTGCATGGGACTCGGCGGAAGCGGGCCTGAAGCCACGGGCAGCCGATGATTGGCACACCCTCGACAAAGGGATTGACCATGCGCTCACCGCGCTGCGCGCCGATACCCCCCGTCAGGCCGACTGCAAACGGGCATTGGCGGATCTGCTGGGGATGTTTGATTCCCTTCAAGGCAAGAGCTGACAAAAAGCGGAGCACGAATCGAGATGGATACTTCAGCACGCAAAGCGCTAAGCAAGGTGCCGGAAGTCACCTTGTTTTTCTGGATCGTCAAGATCGCCGCGACCACGCTTGGCGAAACCGGTGGAGACGCGGTCTCGATGTCGATGCACTTGGGCTACCTGGTCGGCACGGCGATTTTCGCGGCCCTATTTCTTGCCGCGGTCACCGCCCAGATCCAGGCCAAGGCCTTTCAGCCATTCCTCTACTGGACGACGATCATCGCCACCACCACGGTCGGCACGACGCTGGCCGATTTTGCAGACCGATCCCTGGGTATCGGGTATGCGGGTGGCTCAACCCTGCTGCTCACCTTGCTGCTCGGTTCCCTGTTCGTCTGGCATCGCACCCTCGGCTCGGTCTCGGTGAACACGGTGAGCTCGCCAAAGGCCGAGATGTTCTACTGGGTGACGATCATGTTTTCCCAGACGCTGGGCACGGCTCTGGGTGACTGGACAGCCGGCATGGCTGGACTCGGCTACACGGGTGCGGCTGCCGTGTTCGGTGCGCTGTTGATCCTGGTCGCAGCCGCCTACTATTGGACCCATGTGCCGCGCACCCTGCTATTTTGGGCGGCGTTCATCCTGACCCGTCCGCTGGGTGCCGTCGTGGGGGACTTTCTGGACAAGCCGCACAGTGCCGGTGGGTTGGCACTGAGTCGCTTTTCCGCATCGGCGGCGATCTTTGCCTTCATCCTGACCAGCGTTCTCCTGTTCAGGCAAAGGGCCGCCAGAACGACGCACTGAGTTGCGGCTATCGGAGGGCGAATGCGGGTATTGCTGGTCGAAGACGACGCCATGATCGGGGAGGCCATCAAGGAGGCGTTGAAGGACGCGTCCTACGCCGCCGACTGGGTGAAGAATGGCGACGCCGCCCTCACGACGCTGGGCTGCCAGCACTATGACCTGGTGCTGCTCGACCTTGGCCTTCCCGGCAAGGATGGGCTGGAGGTGCTGAATAGCATCCGCGCCAGGGACAACCCCGTTCCCCTGCTCGTCATCACCGCTCGCGGCGGCCTCGATGACCGGCTGCGAGGCCTGGATGGCGGGGCCGACGACTACGTGCTCAAGCCCTTCGAGATGGCGGAGCTGCTCGCTCGCATGCGCGCCGTGCTGCGCCGCAAAGGCGGGAATGCAACGCCGGTGCTCAGCAATGGCGTGGTGTCGCTCGATACGGCAACCCGGGAAGCCGTGGTCGACGACGCAGCCCCTGTGCAACTTTCAAACCGGGAGTTCGCACTGTTGCAAGCCTTGTTGGTGCGGCCGGGAGCCATCCTGTCGCGCGCCGATCTTGAAGATCGCATCTATGGATGGGGGGACGAGGTCGAAAGCAACGCCGTCGAGTTCCTGATCCACACGCTGCGGCGCAAGCTGGGCAGCGAAGTCATCAAGAACGTCAGAGGGGCGGGATGGACGGTCTCAAAAAGCGCCTGAACGAGTCGATCCAGCTGAGGCTGTCGTTCTCGCTGTCGCTCGCCATTCTCGTCGTCGCGGCGATAGCCGGTGTCTTCTCTTTCATGTCCGCGTTCAACGAAGCGCATGAGCTCCAGGACAATACGCTGCGCCAGATTGCAGCGCTATTCAATCGCCAGAATCTCCCGCCTGCAAGTCCTGGCGGCGAGGCCCGCGCCAAAGACAGCGACGAAGAGTCCCGCGTCATTGTTCAGTATCTTGCAGACGGCAGCAGGGCGGCCGGGAATGGGGATGCGCGGGGCCCGCTGCCACTCCCGGTCGCACTGGCCGATGGTTTGCATACGCTCGAAGTTCGTGGCGAGCCGTTCCGCGTATTGGTCAAGACAACGGCCAGCGGAGCGCGGATCGCCGTGGCCCAGGAAACCGGCGTTCGCAACGAGATCGCACGCGACAGCGCCTTGCGCACGGTGATGCCGTTCCTGATCCTGGTTCCCATCCTGCTATTGCTCGTTGCCTATCTCGTGCGCAAGATGTTCCGGCCCATCTCCGCCCTTTCGACGGAAATCGACCAACGCGCCGAGCAGGAGCTGCATCCTGTCGAGGAGCTGCGCCTTCCTGTGGAAGTGCGCCCCTTCATCGTGGCGATCAATCGCTTGCTGGCCCGCGTTGCCCAGTCGATGGATGCCCAGCGTCGATTTGTGGCCGACGCTGCTCATGAGCTGCGTTCCCCATTGACGGCCTTGTCCCTGCAGGCGGAGCGGCTGTCGGAGGCCGAGATGTCCGGCGCCGCTCAGGAGCGGCTGATCGCGTTGCGTCAAGGCATAGAACGCGGTCGGAACCTGCTCGAGCAACTCCTCGCCCTGGCCACCGCTCAAGCTGCCCGGGACGGCCCACGCTCGCCGGTCTCGGTGCAGCACATCTATCGCCGCGTTCTGGAAGACCTCATGCCGCTGGCAGAGGCCAAACACATCGACATCGGCGTGGAGGGTGAGCAAGACGCCCGAGTGCTGGTGAACGAGTTCGACCTTGTTGCCGTGGTCAAGAATCTGGTCGATAACGCCATTCGCTATACGCCGGAAGGCGGCAGGGTCGATCTTTCCGTATCCAGCGCGGATGGAAACGCAGTGCTGCAAATCAAGGATTCGGGGCCCGGTATTCCAATGGGTGAACGCGAACGCGTATTCGATCCGTTCTATCGCACCCTTGGAAGCGATCAAGCGGGATCGGGCCTGGGGCTTTCCATCGTGAAGGCGATCTCGGATCGGATCGGCGCGCAGGTTCGGCTGGCTTTCTCCGACGAGGCGAAGCAATCAGGCTTGTGCATCTCGGTCGTCGTCGAGAACATTGCGTTCGATGCCCCCATGGCGCAACGCGATCGATGAGGCGGGTGTTCGGCCAGGCAACGTCTTTACTCCAATGTACGCCACCAGACGGACTGGCCGCCCATCCCATGGAATGCTAAGCGTCGCGTGAGCGCCAACCTGGCGCTTCGGCTCTTCAAAGGCAGCGCCATGAAAGAAGCCATTCTCATGTCCCATGTCTCGTTTGGAGTGTTTGCACTTCTGGCGAGCGTGTGGATGTTCGTCGATACCCTCAACGGTGGACAAGCCGCACTGCGGCGCGCCGGCATGGCGTCCGTCGGTGTTGCGCTCTTCCTGTGGCTGGCCTACCTGGTCGGCGGGTATTGGTACGTGAATTTCTATTCGCCGGACAAGGCTCTCATTCTCAACGGTCCGTGGCAGTTCGCGCACAACCTGTTCATGGAGAGCAAGGAGCACCTTTTCTTCATATTGCTGCTCCTCGGGACCTTCCTGCCCATCGCCGCGCTCGATCCCCAAGTGCGCTCGACCCCGGCAGGACGCAATCTGTTGCTGGTGATCGCGGCCCTGATCGTGCTGCTGGCGCTCGTCATGGAGGGTAGCGGCGCGGTCATCGGAATCGGGGTCAAGGAAGGGCTGTTGGCGAGGTAACGATATGACAATGCAGACGAGATCGAATTTCACCCTGAGCTTCGGATACGCCGCGGCCATCGCCGCTGTGGCGAGCGGATTCCTTACGATCGCCAAGGAGAAGTACGAGCCGCTTCTGGCCTGGATGAAGTCCTTTACCATGCACCACTGGGTCACGCACGGCCTGCTGGTCCTGCTGCTATTCGCCATCGTTGGCTTTGCCTTGTCGGCGCGCAAGCCGAGCGGCAATCTCGAATCCGATCTCAAGCGCCTATCCGTAGTGCTCATACTCGCCACGGCGACCGGCGCGGCGCTTGTCGTGCTGTTTTATCTGCTCGCCCAACCCTAGCGACATGGCGCGGGCCTTCTTCGCGCGGGACTCGTCTTGACCCACTTTGACTCGGCCGCGTACTCATAGACGTCGCCCTCTACTTCCTTCGGCGTGCGCCTTCAGAAAGCTATCGAGCGACGGGAAGTATCGAGGGGTCAGGGCAACTGATTGGGTTGGAGAATCGAAGCGAGAACCCTCAGCATCGGCGCCATTCCGTATACCGCATCCAACGACATTCAAGGAAAACAAATGAAAAAGATCGGCATTTGTGCCGTTGCGATTTTCGCTCTTATGGGCTGCGCGCCCACAGTGACGCGCCATGAACAAATGCCATCCCCAGGGATTCAGCCCACGGCGGCGCAAGCGGAGGAGGTGGTGAAAAAGTACCTCCTAACGACCCTCAAGGACCCGGACAGCGGTACGTCGGAGCCAAAACGCACGTTCTGGCTATGCAGGTGGGAGAGCATGTCGGCGCCTATGTAGTCGAGATTTTCCCGGACATCCTGGCCCAAACCTATTGCTGATCCCGTCCCTCCCCTAGCTCCCGACCAACCCGCTTCGGCGGTTCGCGGCGAGGTTGGGAAAGTCCGTGCTCCGGCGTCCAGCTTCAACACCGCCTCGGGATCCAAGAATGCAACCGCGAATGGTCCCATCGGCCTCTTCGCGCACGACCACGTTGCACGGAAGCAGCAATCCGATGTCGGGATCGCCAGGGTGCGTTCAGCAAGGCTATGTGCGCTGTTATACAGACGCTGGCAGCATCGCCGGGTAGCATCGCTTCAATCGTGCATTCATTCGTTTCATCACTTTACTTGGAGACACTCATGAAGACTTGGCTTGCAATGGTTATCGGCACGGCGTCCCTGCTGTCCTCCGGCGCTGCTTTGGCGCAGAACGGAGGCATGATGAACGGCGGCGGTTGGGGCAGCGGCTGGATGGGCGGGTATGGCGGGATGATGGGTGGATACGGCGGGATATTGGTGCCGCTCCTGCTCGTCATCGTAGTTGCCGGCCTCGTGATGTGGTTCGTCAAACAGAAGGGCAAGTGAACAGCCGGCGAAGGAAAGTGTCATGACAAACACGAATGCGACAGCAAGCACCGCCCATAAGCAGGCCGCCAGCGAGCACCGAGCATGTGCCGACCACCACACGAAAGCCGCGGCATGTCACGACAAGAGCAAACCCGATGAAGCCAAGGCAAGCTCCGACAGTGCGATGACGTGTTGCGAGACGGCGGGCAAGAAATCGGCAACCGCTTGCGGGTGTTCTGCCAAGTAACGTATTGAGCGGGGCGGCTAAGAGCGGCCCTTCCCCAAAGGATATGGCATGAACCGCATGACCTGGATTTCGCTTGTCGTGGCGCTGCTTCCCGCAACGAGCGGCGCGCAGATGGGAATGATGCAGGGCCCCGGCGCGGGAATGATGCACGGCGGCGGAATGGGGATGATGGGCGGATCGTCCGTGCGCCGAGCGTACGTCGCGCGCTTCGGAATCGATCCCAAATATGCGGGGGAGACGAACCCCTTGCCGCCCAGCCCGGCCAATTTCGAGGCTGGAAAACGCCTCTACGAGAAGAGTTGCGCCGCTTGCCATGGAGCAACCGGCAATGGAGATGGTCCCGCGGCAAAGGCGCTCGATCCACCGCCCGCGCAGCTGGCTGGCCTGGGCCGCATGCCGATGATGAGCGACGGCTACCTTTACTGGACGATTGCGGAGGGTGGAACACCCGTGAAGAGCGCGATGCCGCCGTTCAAGGCGGCGCTAAGCAAGGATGACACCTGGAAGATCGTCCTCTTCCTACGGCAGCTCTGATTGGATGCGGGCTGTTGGTGACCTACCTGGGGCGGTTGCAGCGTTCGCGCTCGTACCCATAGCTGACTGTGGTGCGGTCGGTGGTGCGGGCGGAACGCCTTGGTAGTGCAACCTTCACGCGAGGTGGGGCGACAGCACAATCCCGGCTGCTAGTACCGCAAGAGTGAGGGCGGCCATACCGATTTTCGCACCCGACGATGGAGACGTCGCGGCAGGATGCGGCGCTTCCTGTGGCGCCGCGGGCCCTTGCGCCTTGCCGGCGCCATGGCCGAGTGCGTGACGCCTGTCGTCGGTTGGTCGCACCGTAAGCATCCCGTGCTTCATCCCCTTCGCGACAAGCCACCAGTTGACAGGGTAGGCAAGGCAGAAACCGACGATGAGCGCCATGGACATTACGAACCAGAATCCTGGCGCCGCCGGATCTGCGCCTGCGTTCACCCGTGGCATCAACCAATGCATTGACACCAGCATGCCCGCCATCAACACGTTCATCGACAGAAACTCGGGAAGGAAGGTTATCCGCAGTGAACGCGCGTACGATCCGCCCGCCATGTCACGCATGGCAAATGCCTGGAAAAAGCCCCAGCCGAACCCAAAGCCGAGCAGATATTCGACGATGAAATCTACTCCTGCCGAAAACTGCCACCCGGCCGCCATCGCCGCGCCCGCGATGATCCCGAGGCCGTCGCCGGCGGCGCAATGCATCGTCGATCCCAGCACCTGGCGCCAGCGCGCAGCGACGTATGCCTCGTGGGTGCCCGCCAGCGGCTCGCGGCAACCGAGGACGTAGAAAAAGGCTCCCAAGGGTCCCGCGAACACCGTCAGGATGACAAATGCCCACTTGAGCACTGGCGCTGCCGGGGTCTTCCGAATGTCGAATACGACGAACGCAACCGACAGGAAGGCGAGGGAGAACCAGAGCACCAACGCGTCTTGATCGATGTACACGTTCATTTCTCCGAATTCGTGCGTGGGTATCGGCTCGGTTACTTCGCAGGTTCGATGCCGACTCCCGAGTGAAATCAGCAGCTCGGTTCTTGCCGGACCATGCACACCAGCACGCTCGCATCCACAACCGCAAGCAAGTCATGGTGCACCTCTCCGGCAAGGTACATAAGGTCACCGGGACACAACTGCTTGCAGGTTCCGTGCGCCGTGACTTCGACCACTCCCTCCATGCATTGGATGAGCACCGGACCGTAGACGAAATGGTTGGGTAATCCATCACCGGCACCAAAGACAAAGCGCATTACCTCAAGGTGCTTGTCGCGCACCACGGCCGTCGACTTTGTCGTCGGAAGGAGCGGGCCCAACGGGCGTACGTCGATGATGTCACCAGAGGATGCATGAAAGGTCGCCATCGTTTCCCTTAGTGTTGGCTTATCAGGCAACGCGTTGATCGGAGGCTGGCCCGTGTCGAAACGCGATCGGGCCCGACCACGTATCGAATCACGCTCCAAACCTTGAAGCCCTCTTGCGCCGGGCGGGCGAGCCGACCACTGCCAAGTCGGGCCGCGCAAGTTCGTCGAGAATTGGACATTGCGGCCGGTCATTGCCCTGGCAGTGGGCCGCAAGCTCCTCGAGCGTGCGTTTCATCGCCTGCAGTTCGTCGATCTTGGCATTGAGCTCGGCGAGCTGTTCCAGGGCGAGGGCCTTGACCTTGGCGCTGGGTCGGCGACGGTCGCGCCAGAGACCGAGCAACGCGGCGATCTGTTTGACCGGAAAGCCAAGGTCGCGCGCGTGTCGGATGAAACGCAGCATATGCACGTCGGCCTCGGCGTAGGTTCGATATCCCGCGTCGGTGCGCTTGAGCGCCGGCATGAGGCCAATTTGCTCATAGTGCCGAATCATCTTCGCCGACACCCCGGACTGCGACGCGGCGGCACCGATGTTGACCGGGAACGAGAAGATCGCCATGGAGTTCACTCGACGCAAGCGAGGCGCGGGAATTCATCCTAAACCTTCCCATGATGGCAACGTCAAGTGGCGCTTCGAGCGCGGGGAGAAACCGCTTGACCTTACCACGGTGTGAAGGTGTCCGATACGTGTGTAGCTCCCTGACCTTGGAGACTGACCATGATTCAACTAAATGTGAACGGTATGACCTGCGGCGGTTGCGTGAGCGCCGTCAAACGCATCGTCGCTGACGTTGACGACAAAGCGCAGGTAGATGTCGACCTTCCGGGTAAGCGCGTCAGCATTGCGAGCGAGTTGCCCGCCACGGTGTTCGCCGCGGCGTTGGACAAAGGCGGTTATCCGTTGATCACTCCCACGGCGAATGTGGCGGCCAAAGGTGGTTGCTGCGGTGGCGCGCGAGCCTGAATCCCCCGAGGCTCCAACGGCATGAGCCGGCTGGCCAGTGAATCGAACCTTGCCGCCGCCGTCATCGATGTTGGCGCCGGCGGCTAAGTGCGGCAGCAGACTGAACCAATCGATCTATCGGCGCACGCTGCTTCACCGACGTTGGCTAGGGGCATTGTCGATTGCGCCCGTCGTTAAGAGCCAATTCATCCCTATACCGTGAAGGAACTCGTCATGCCGAACGCTAACACGACGGCAAGCGCCGCCCCGGAATGATCGAAACGCACAATCACGAAGCGGGGCAGTCAGCCACTCCGGCGTCGGTGCCCTCCTCGCCCAAGACCGAAACCGATCCGGTGTGCGGCATGAAGGTCGCGCCGGACCCCGCCAAGTCGGTCGAGCACCAGGGCCGCCCTTACTTCTTTTGCAGCCAGCGCTGCATCGACAAGTTTCGCGCCGACCCAACGCAGTACGTGACCGCGACGGCGCCTGCCTCGGCCTCCGCAGGGTCCGCAGACGTGATCTATACCTGTCCGATGCACCCGCAGATCCGGCAAGCCGGCCCGGGCAATTGTCCGATCTGCGGAATGGCGCTCGAGCCGCTCGATTCGACGGCCGCCGCGGACGATACCGAGTTGCGCAACATGACGCGCCGCTTCTGGTTGAGCGTCGCGCTCACAGCGCCGCTCCTGGTGGTCACGATGAGCGAACTCTTGCCGGGAGTCGATCTGCAGCATCGCGTCGGCGGCGGGATCTTCAACTGGGCGCAGGCGATTCTCGCCACGCCGGTGGTGCTGTGGGGCGGTTGGCAGTTCTTCGAACGCGCCTGGGCCTCGTTCAAGACGTGGCGCCTCAACATGTTCAGCCTGATCGGGCTGGGCACCGGCGCTGCGTTCCTGTTCAGCGTCGTCGCCCTGTTATTCCCCGGCATCCTCCCGGATGCCTTCAAGATGGACGGCATGGCGCCGCTCTATTTCGAGCCGGCCGCCGTGATCGTCACGCTGGTGCTCATGGGGCAGGTGCTGGAGCTGCGTGCCCGCTCGCGCACCAACAGCGCGATCAAGGCTTTGCTCGAGCTCGCGCCGGCCGCAGCCACGCGGGTTCGTCCCGATGGCAGCGACGAGGAAGTCGGGTTGGAGCAGATCCAGGTCGGTGATCAGCTCCGGGTGAAACCGGGCGCCAAGGTTCCGGTGGATGGCGAGGTGGTGGAGGGACGGTCCAATGTCGACGAGTCCATGATCACGGGCGAGCCGTTGCCCGCCGCCAAGGAAAGCGGCAGTCGCGTGTCCGCGGGGACCGTCAACCAGACCGGTTCGTTCATGATGCGTGCCGACAAGGTCGGTTCCGATACGCTGCTCGCGCGCATCGTCCAGATGGTCAACGAAGCCAGCCGCTCACGGGCTCCGATCCAGAAGCTTGCCGATCAGGTCTCCGCGTGGTTCGTGCCGGCTGTGATCGCCATTGCGATCCTCGCCTTCGTGGTGTGGGCGCTCGTGGGCCCCTCTCCCGTCTTTGCCAATGGGTTGGTGGCTGCGGTATCCGTGCTGATCGTTGCCTGTCCCTGTGCGCTCGGGCTGGCGACTCCGATTTCGATCATGGTGGGCATCGGGCGCGGAGCGCGCGATGGCGTCCTCATCAAGGACGCGGAAGGTCTCGAATTGATGGAGAAGGTCGATACCCTCGTCGTCGACAAGACGGGCACGCTGACCGAAGGCCGTCCGAAGGTGCAGCGCGTGATCGCTGCCGAGGGCTTCGGCGAGGACGAGGTGCTGAAGATCGCGGCGAGCCTCGAAAAAATGAGCGAGCATCCGCTCGCCGCGGCCATTCTCGAACACGCGGGCGAGAAGAAGGTGGAATTGGAGACCGTCGCGGGCTTCGATTCGGTGACTGGCAAGGGCGTTCGCGGCGAGATCGCGGGACGCCGCGTCGTGCTGGGCAACGCGCCGCTGATGCAAGACGCCGGAATCGACTTCGGCACGCTCGACGCCCAGGCGCAGGCCCTGCGCGAACAAGGCCAGACGGTCATGCTCCTCGGTGTGGACGGCCACAGCGCCGGGCTCATCGGTGTCGCCGATCCGATCAAGGCCTCCACGGCCGAGGCGATCAAACAGTTGCACGACGCCGGCGTACGCATCGTCATGCTCACCGGGGACAACGCCGTCACGGCCGCAGCGGTGGCCAAGCAGCTGGGGTTGGATGAGGTCCAGGCCGACGTGCTGCCCGAGGACAAGTACAAGGCGGTGAAGGCGCTGCAGCAGAAGGGCCGGATCGTGGCGATGGCCGGCGACGGAGTCAACGACGCCCCGGCCCTCGCGCAGGCCAACGTGGGCATCGCGATGGGTACCGGCACGGATGTCGCGATGCAAAGCGCGCGCATCGTGCTCGTCAAAGGCGATCTGCGCGGCATCGCCAAGGCACGCTCGCTGAGCCGGCAGACCATGCGCAACATCCGACAGAATCTCTTCTTCGCCTTCTTCTACAATTTCATCGGCGTGCCCATCGCGGCCGGAGTCCTCTATCCCTGGTTCGGCCTGTTGTTGAGCCCGATGATCGCCAGCGCCGCCATGAGCCTGAGCTCGGTCTCGGTCATCGGCAACGCGTTGCGGCTGCGCAGGGCGAGCCTGTAGCGTCGAGATCGAAGCACCATTGCGCCTCCGATCGCAGAAGTGTCTGTGTTCGATGGCGTACCGACATCGCCGCGAAGTCAGCATAGACTCGGCTCTCAAACGCAATTGGAGTCGAGCCATGAAATGCATGAATCTTCGCAATGCCCTGGGCGCGGCTTTGCTGGTTGGCGGAACGATGGTTGGCGCAAACGCATCGGCCGACTCGCCTCAAGGCGGTTACGGCCCCGGTCACGACATGGGCTCGGGCATGGGCGGCTACGGCATGGGTCCCGGGCTGATGGGCGGCTACGGCATGGGTCCGGGGATGATGGGCGACTATGACTCCGGCTACGGCATGGGCGCCGGCATGATGGATGGCCAGGGTCGTGGCTACGACATGGGCTCCGGCAGGATGAGAGGTTACGGTTCGAGAGCCGATCTTCATCTCACCGTGGAGCAGCGCAGCAAGATCGCCAAAATCCAGAACGACGTGCGACGCAAACACTGGGACCTGATGGGCAAGATGCACGACGAGCAAGCGCAGATGAACGAGCAGTACGGCTCGGACCAAAACGACGACGCGGCGCTCAGCAAGAGCTTCCACAACATGTCGGATCTGCGCCAGCAGATGTTCGACCTGTCGCTTGGCGCCCGCAAGCAGATGGATGCGGTGCTCACCGCCGAGCAGCGCGACAAGCTGAGAAACGGCTAGATCGTCATGTACGGATTCAGCACGCGGCTGAAGCTGCCGTTCGATGCCGCTGTCGCGAAAGTCACCGAGGCCCTGAAGAAGGAGGGATTCGGCGTGCTCACCGATATCGATGTGCGGGCAACGTTGAAGGCGAAGCTCGATATCGAACGCCTGCCGTATCGCATACTCGGCGCATGCAACCCTCCCCTTGCGCACCGCGCCATCGAGGCCGATCCCGACATCGGATTGCTGCTTCCGTGCAACGTGGTCGTGCGCGAAGAGGCCGATGGGACCATCACGGTGGCATTCATGGATCCCGAGGCGGTGTTGAAGTTGGTCGACAAGCCGCAAGTGCAAGCCATCGGCAAGGAAGTACGGGGCCTTCTCCAGCGCGTCTGCACCAGCCTGACGGCGTGACGACGGATCGCCGATCCGCAAACCCCACGGCCTGAAAAAGGGCCAGTCTCTCGACTGGCCCTTCTGATTCTGGCGCGCCGCGCTGCCCGTTGCAAGCTTCGACCTATGATGTCCAACTGTGCTCGACAATAGTCATGCAAAAGTCGAGCAGGTCCAGCTTCATTAGAATCGGCCCGCCCGCTGTGCGTCAGAACCTGATTGAGAACCCGCTCCCTGACTTCCGGTGAATACCTGGTCTGTCTGCTCATGACTCCATCCTCTCGAGAAATGGAGTCTCCGGGAATCCCGGGGCGGTTCACTTGCGCCCCTCGGGTCGAGCACCTGCGTGACATCCCCATCGTGTCGCGCGTGTACTTGGTGATGGCTCGCGGTCTATAATTCCAGTGGTGCATCACTGCCGGATGGAAGCAAACCATGACAACCCTGGAACTGAAGGTCACGCTGCCCGACGACCTCGCGCAGCAGGCGAAGAGCGCGGGGCTGCTCACGGGTGAAGCGATCGGCCTGCTGCTGGCCGAAGCACTGCGGCGTGACGCTGGACGCCGCTTGCTGGAGGTCATGAAGGTTCTGCATTCGCAGGACATCGCGCCGATGAGCGAAGAGGAAATCCAGGCGGAGGTCGACGCCGTGCGCGCCGAACGCCGCGCCAATCGCCATTGAGGCTTGTCCTTGATACGAATGTGGTCGTATCGGCGCTCCTCTGGGGCGGCAAGCCCGCGCGCCTGATCGAGTCGGCCGTCAATGGCGACATCGAATTGGTGACTTCGCCCGAGTTGATCGAGGAGTTGCGCGACGTTCTGGCCCGACAGCATCTGGCCGCCAGAGCCGCCCGGACACCAAGCTTCAGCGACGCGATCACGCTCTACAACCGGCTGGCAATCGTTGCGACGCCGCTGCAGGTGCTTCGCGTGGTGCCAGCGGATCCCGATGATGACCATGTCATCGCCTGCGCGCTGGCAGGCCGCGCCCTCCTCCTCGTAACCGGTGACCGCGGCCTGCTTTCGATCCGGACTCACGAGGGAGTGCAGATCGCTTCTCCGGCGCAGGCGCTCGACCTCATAGAAGCCAAGAAGTAGAATCCGCGGCTTTGCCCCCGCGTGCTCGTCTTCGTCGCCTGGTATTTCCTTCTCTCCTCTTTTTTCCCGTCTCGCCGTAGAGCCTCGCGCGGACGCCGCTTCGTCCCTGCTGCCCTGCCTACCGTTCGCGCCCGCAAGCCCGACTGGGTGGTCGAGGAGATCGTGCGGTTGAAGGCGCTCATGCCCGACGCCGGCTGCAGGAGGATCGCGGACACCTTCAATCGCATCCACGCCGCGCGCCATCGCACGACGGTGAGCAAGACGTGGGTCGCGGTGTTGGTGAGGAAACACCGGCTCGAGATCGAGGAGAAGCGAGCCGAATGGAAGCGCCGGATCCCAGCTCCAACGCCAGCGAATCACTGTGGGGCCTCGACCTCACCGGCAAGGCGGACAGCGAGGGGATCGTCCATCCCATCCTTGGCATCGTCGATCACGGCAGCCGCTTGTCGGTCGCCCTTCGTGCTCTTGCGGACAAGTCAACCATCACGCTACTTCGAGCGCTGCTGGAAACCGTCGAGCGATACGGCAAGCCCGTAGCCATCCGCACTGACAACGAGAGTTGCTTCACCGAAAGGCTCTTTCGCTTAGTGCTCTGGGTTCTCGGCATCCGCCATCAGCGCACCGAGCTCCACTGCCCTTGGCAGAACGGCCGCGTGGAACGCTTCTTCGGCACGCTCAAGGAGAAGCTCGATCACTGGTCGGTCGATTCCTTCGAGCGGCTCAACCTGGCGTTGGGGGACTTTGGCGATTGGTACAACCACGTGCGGCCAAAGCACCTGGGGGGCCGGACACCGGCTGAAGCGTGGCAAGCGATCGACCCATACGCGAGGCCACCGAAGGCGGTCCGCTACTTCAAGGACTGAGACGAAATGCTCACCGGATTCTGGATGCGCGAGTAGCGCGGACCACGGTGATCACTCGCAAGGAATGCGCGGGCACACGACTGTCCGCGGCAGCGCTCGCTCCAAGGAGGCAAAGCCGCCCGCCCATGCACGATCAATCGCGCGAAAGCGATGAACTCACGAAGGTTTAGAAGGAGGATCGCTCACCAAATGAGCAGTGCTGCGGGATAAATCGCGAAAACGAGAGGGAGCTCGTTGCGAATCAACTTATCGGACGGTGGGACGGGGCAAACATCTGCGGCAGCGGCTACGCCGCTATGATCCCCCGGTGCCATGGACACACGCGAGCAAGAAACGACCTCGCGGCCATGGGTAGAAAGCAAGCCAACGTAACCCCGGCGTAACCCGAGTCTGGAAGTAAAAAGGCCATCAGCAATTTGCATCGCTAATGGCCTGAGAGACATAGGAATCTGGCGCGCCCGGCAGGATTCGAACCCACGACCCCCTGGTTCGTAGTTGCATCCAATGCGATTTGCTCCCATTTGCGCGCAATGTACATGGCTTGTTAGAAGTTGACTTTCCCTTTATATTTCAGCCCCTTGTGATACGATTTTGACTCGTACACGCGGCTCAGATTTGTTCGTGGTTTCACGAATTTGGGCGCAAAGGTTGCAATGCGGTCGCAATGGAATCGGGATGGCAACGGAAGCGATTAACTTCACGCAAGAGTGCATCGAACGGTTGCCGATCCCGCCTCACGGGTGGGTTTACTACGCCGATAGCAAGACTCCCGGTCTTCGGATTGGCGTTGGCGCTTCGGGCAGTCGCACGTTCTACCTCTGCAAGAAGATCCAAGGCCGTGCCGAGCGAATCCGCATAGGGCCCTATCCCGACCTTTCGGTTTCCGTGGCACGTACAAAGGCGTGGCAACTGAAGGGCGCGATTGGATCGGGCGCTAACCCCGCGGAGGTGCGTCGAGCTCTCGTCGGCATGCCGACGCTTGCGAACTTGCTTGAGCTGTACATCGAAAAGCACGCAAAGCCAAAAGGAAGGAAGAGCTGGCCCGAAATGGAGGCCCAATTCCATCGGTACCTCTCTGCAATCGGTAAGAAGAAGGTTTCGCAAATCTCGAAGGAAGACATTGAGCGCCTCGTAACTAAGCTCGCACTCACGAGCGGAAAGACCACCGCCAATCGCGTCATTGAGCTTGTCCGCGCGATCTTTAACTGGGCCCGCCGCAAGGGTGTGATCGACCTGGCCAATCCGGCCATAGGCGTGGATAGATACCCAACCACCCCTCGCGATCGTTACCTCCATCGGTCGGAAATGCCGTCATTCCTTGAAGCGGTGGAGAAAGAAGATCAAGTAAACCGAGATTTCTTCTTATTGCTGCTGCTGACCGGCGTGCGGAGAGGCAACTTGATGTCGGCGAGATGGGCGGACCTCAATTTGGATGATGGCCTGTGGCGAATCAGCGCGGAGCAATCCAAGAACGGTCGCGCACAGTATGTGCGCCTACCCCCGCCTGCTGTGGAAATACTCCGTTCGCGAAAGTCCGCTGGAAATGAGCAAGATGTGTTTGTATTTCTGGAGTTCCCCCGCTTCTCCGGACACTACGCTAGGCCCGCATGAGTACGTTCGAACTCCATGGGGCTGACCTGTCCGAGCGTCGAATGTCGACGCCTGGAATTGTAGAACGCTTCGATGTAGTCGAAGATGTCAGCACGCGCGGCTTCGCGCGTGATGTACGTCTTGCGATAGATCCGTTCCTTCTTGAGCGAGGCGAAGAAGCTCTCGACCGCAGAGTTGTCCCAGCAGTCGCCGCGCCGGCTCATGCTGCAGGTGATTCCTTCGGCCGACAGCAGGCGCTGGAAGTCTTCGCTGGTGTATTGACTGCCCTGGTCAGAGTGGTGCAACAGCTCCGAAGGCTTGCCGCGGCGCCACAACGCCATGAGCAGCGCGTCCAGCACCAGCTGCGCAGTCATGGTGGGTTGCATCGACCAACCGACCACGCGCCGACTGAAGAGATCCACGACGACGGCAAGGAACAGCAGCCTTCGCCGGTCCAGATGTAGGTGAAGTCGGCGGCCCACTTCCGATTCGGTGCAGCAGCGGCGAAGTCTCGTTCCAGGACGTTCGGGGCGATGCTGTGCTCTGCACGCACACCAACGTCCGTGGGCTTGCGCCGCGGCTTGGGTTGCGCGGTGATTCCAGCCACCCGCATCAGTCGCGCCACGCGATTCTCACTGCAGGATTCACCCGCAACAACCAGGTCCTTCCACACCCTTGGAGAGCCGTACGTTTGGTGGCTCAAGGTGTAGCTTTCCCGAATGCGTACAAGCAACCCCGCGTTGGCGATCGAGCGCGCACTCGGCAAGCGTCCGAACCACTCGTAGAAGCCGCTGGTCGAAACCTTGAGCAAGCGGCACATCATTTGCGTCGGCCATACGGTTCGATAGCGGGCTACAAACACATACTTCACGTTGGTTCCTTCGCGAAGTAGCCCAGCGCCTTTTTTAGAATGTCGCGCTCCATTCGAACCTTCGCCAATTCTCGCCTCAACTGCTCGTTCTCCAGCTGCTGCGCGGCCTTCAGCGGCAGTGCACGGTCCTTCTCGTAACGGCCCGCCGCAAAGTTGTCTATCCATCCCTTCAGAACCGAGCGCTGCAGGCCAAGCTCCCGCGCAACGGCCGACACAGATCGTCCCGGTTGCTCCGCTGCCTTCACGGCCTCTCGTTTGAACTCAGCCGTAAAATTCCGTCTTTCCTTCTTTGCCATCGAACACCTCCGGTTGCCAGTTTGGCATCATCAGATGTGTCCGGGAAACCGGGGGAACTCCAGGCCATTTGCCGTTAACGCGCCTCGTGAGAATCCAAGAAACTCGATTTCGGGGAAGGGTGACGGCGTAATCAGAAGGTCGCCATTGGCCTTGAGGGCAGCCGAGGCGGTTGGCGGCATGGCCGTCAACGCGGGATCAGAACAGCTCGCGGGTGATCACTTTGCTCGCGCTCACGCCGTTCACGGTGTAACTGAGCACGCCATTGTTGGGGTCGCTGAAGTTGACTGTCATCGTTCCAGCCGTGAAGACGTGCACCTGGGTCGGATCGAACGCCGGCCCGAACCGAGGACCCGTGGTACGCAGCACGTCCCCCGTGCACGACGTTCCATTCAGCGTGCATGTCGCGACGTACCACGTCGGCTTCGCGCTATCGTCGTACACGTACCACGCAATAAAGACCGTGGCGAATTGCTGCGTTATCGCGATGCCCCAGCCGGATTCCGCCGGATTCCACCAAAGATCGGTGTAGTTCAGTGTCGGCGGCGTTGTTCCGGTCGCGAGCGGCTGGCGAGTGATGGCAACGGTGCGCGTTTGCCCGCCCACGCCCGCGTAGCTCATCGACGCGCTGCCCGCGTCCTGGAATACGACCTGCAAAGTGCCCGCGTTGACCACGTTGACAAGCGACGGATTGAACGCCGTCCCGAAGAAAGTGGGCCCGTTGACCTCGAAGATCGTGCCGTTGCATGTTCCAGCCGTCCCCGTCACTCCGGTCGGCATCGCGCACGTGGACACGTACCATTTCGGATTGCCGCTGTTGTCGTAGGTGTACCACGCGGCGAAGATGATGTTCTTGCGCTGCGTGAAATGCACCCCCCACCCCGACTCGCCCGCATTCCACCAAATCCCGCTCAATCCCCCCGGAGTATTCGCGGTCGGCGTCGAACCGGAGCCGCCCAGCGTGGCCGCCATCTTGATGACTCGAATCCGACGATTGTCTCCGTCGAAGATAAGAACATTCCCTTGAGCGTCCACCGCAAGACCTGAGCCGTAGTCGATATTCGCCTGCAGGGCGGGGCCCCCGTCGCCTGAAAAGCCGCGGTTGCCGTGCACGCCGGCGACCGTGGAGATCACGCCATTCACGTCCAACTTTCGGATCGTGCTGTCACCTGCATCGCTGATGTACATGCTCCCCACATGATCGAATCCGATGCGATACGGATTCAATCGGACCGCGGTAGCGAGCGACCCGTCCCCTGGATAACCATTCCCGCGTCCCGCGACCACGCGGATGATGCCTTGCGCATCCACGCAACGAACGCTGAAGTTGCCGGTGTCCGCGATACAAACGTTTCCGCTGGCATCGAACGCGACGTCCGTCGGTGCGCTCAGCAACGCTTGGCTCGCAGGGCCTCCGTCTCCGGCAAAGGTTCCACCGGGCGTAATCTGATCGTATCCACCAGGAGCGGTCGCGGGGCCGCTTCCGGCAAACGTCGTAATGACGCCGGTCATTGAATCGACGCGCCGAACTCTATGGTTGAACACGTCAGCGACAAAGATATTGCCGCGCGTGTCGAGCTTCACGGTGTCTTGTTCGGCGGCGAGAAGCGCACCGGTCGCCGGACCACCGTCGCCGCCGAAGCCGCATTGCTGGTTGTTGGTGACTGGACCTACAACCGTGTGTATCAGACCATCACTTCCGATCCTTCGCACGGAGCAGAAGTCGGTATAAAAGAGATTGCCGCTCGCATCCGATTGCACGCTCACTGGCGTTATTCCTGCGCTAAGCGCCTGCACCCCTTCATGATAGAAACCCTGAATCGGCTGAACCCCCATCCCGGCCACAGTCACGATCTTGCCCGCGGAATCAATCCTGCGAATGCGCCGGCTACCCCTTGGATCGACAACTAAGATGTTTCCGGCGCCGTCGAAGCCAATGTTTCCGATGTCGGGAAACACGGCCGCCAGGGCGGACGCCCCGCTGTCGCCAATCGCTGCCGGACCAACACCGGCGGCTGTCGTCAACGCTCCCGTCACCGCGTCGATGCGTCGTATCCGGCTGGCGGACGCTTCGCTCACGAAAATGTCGCCGTTCGGCGCGACAGCAAGCTGCCGTGGAATCATCGAGGCGTTCAGCGCCGGAACACCGTCCGGCGACAATCCCCGCGTCCCACTGCCAGCGAGTTTTGCGAGCACGCCGTTGCTCGCGAGTCTCCAGACATGTGTATCGTCAGTGAACAAAACGCGATCTTGGGGATCGACCGCAACGCTGTTTATGAGCGGGTCGTTAACTTGAGTCGCCGTTGCACCTTCGGAAGGCGGCAGGCTGCCGCCCCCCACAACCGTGGTGACGATGCCATCTGAACCGATACGTCGAATTCTGCCGTTCCCGAAATCGACCACATAGATGGTCCCCCGAGAATCGAGCGCCAACGTACCAAGCTGGCCGGCAAGTCTGAATGACGCTTGAGTCGCTAGACCTCCATCCCCGGAATAACCCGTCGAGCCGTTGCCAGCGAGTGTGGTGATGACGCCCGAGACGTCGATGCGGCGTATCCGTTGATTGCCCGAATCCACGACATACACGTTCGCTTGACCGTCCAACGCAAGCGATGACGGCATGTTGAGTGCCGCTTGCGTCGCGGCAGCACCATCGCCCGAATAGCCAGCGCGGCCGGCACCGGCAATGGTGGTTACAACTCCGGTCGAGACGTCGATCCTGCGAATTCTGTTGTTCCCGAAACCATCCGCGACGTACACATTGCCCGCGTGATCGACCGCGACCCCCGCCGGCCAGTTGAACTGCGCATCGGTCGCTGGACCGCCGTCACCGGAGAAGCCGATGACGCCCGTTCCTCCTATGGTGACGATTCGGCCATCGGGACCAATCTTTCTGACTCGCCCGCCTGGCTCCTCACCCATATAAAGATTGCCCGCCGCGTCGAATGCGATGGCTTGTGCATCGACAAGGGCTTGTGCGGCGAGCCGCCCTTCGCCGACGAAATTGCCAACCCCTGCGATCGTGGTGATGTCGCCGATTGCAATCTGATCAAATGCCGGAGGCAGATACAGGAACTCGGTGTAAGTCGTGCCAGATGAGTTGGACACGCGCACCGCAGCAAGCGCAGTCGCGAACGGTCCGTTCCCTAGCGGTGGCACTGTTGCCTGAATGTGGGAGGCGTCGAGAACTATGACATTCGTCGCTGAGCCTCGATTGAATCGGACGGTGCTATCAGCCGAGAAACCGTTTCCCGTGATGGTGACGACGGTCCCGCCGACAATCGGACCTTGAGGGGGTGAAATGGATCCCACCGTGGGGCCGGCAAGAACGGCTAGTGCGGTCGAGCCGATGATGCAGCAGAGTAGGTAGCGAACGGCGATCCAATGTGTCATTAACGTGTCCGAGAGCGCACGAGCTTGCGCGACCCGAGCTGAGTATGCGCGCGAAGATCGGCTCAGTAGCGAGAAGCAGTATTACCGAGACCCTGGAAAACCCCGTTGGCGGCCGCCTACGGCGCCTTCACGTCCCGTCCGTCGATACTGCTATATCCGCGTTACACCCCGCCGGGCAGCGCCACCAGCGGCGCGGCAACCTGCCCCACAGCTGGAGCATCGGCGACCACGTCTGGTCGCATCGAACGCAGCGCACGGCCGCTCGCGGCACGTCGACGCACTCGATGCCGACGCCGGCCAGTCGCGAATCGGTGAAGCGATTGTATTTCATCATTTGATTCCTTCCCGCGCGGCGGGGGCGGCGGAGCAGCTCTGTAACGTGACCCCTGCCGCCCTGCCCGCCCGCAGCCTCCTCGCGAAAATCTACGACTCGTCGGATCCAGTGTCGCCGCCCTTCTTCTTGGCACTGGCTTGCACCATCTTGGCGATCTTCTCGATGCGCTCCGCGTACGCAGCGCGCGCGTCGGCAGTCATCTCGACACGCAGCTTCGCTTTCTCTTGGACGCGCGTCAGCGCGTCCTCCAGCGGCTCACCCCGTACCATTGCGGCCACCATCGCCCGTGCCAGCTTGCGGTCCGCCGCGCGCTCGCCGAGAAGATCCTCGATCTTGCCGTCCGCCAGATCCACCCTCTGCGTAAGCTCGTCGAGCCGCTCCGCCGTGTCCTCCTCGGCGGTCGAACGCTCCCCGAAAAGCCCTCCGCGCTATTCCATCGTGATCAGTCGCTTGTTCAACTGCTCGAGCTGCGCTTTGACGGACGGCCCACGGCGACTCGGTGAACCGCCCCGGGATTCCCGGAGACATCCGGGTTTGAGTCAGGCCGCCACCGGCAGCTGACTCGCTGATTGATGATACTTCGCCTCGTATTCCGCAGGGGGCACGTTGCCGATGGGCTCGAGCAACCGGCGGTTGTTGAACCAGTCCACCCATTCCAGCGTTGCATATTCCACGTCGTCGAGATTTCGCCAAGGACCGCGGCGGTGAATGACCTCGGTCTTGTAGAGTCCGATGAGGGTCTCGGCAAGGGCGTTGTCGTAGGAGTCGCCCACGCTGCCCACGGAGGGCTGTGCCCCCGCTTCGGCCAGCCTCTCGGAATACCGAATCGACAGATACTGAGTTCCCCTATCGCTGTGGTGCACGACTCCCTTCGCGCCGGAGCGCGACCAGATCGCCTGTTCCAGCGCGTCCAGAACCAGCTCGGCGTGCATGGAACGCGCCACGCGCCAGCCGATGATGCGTCGCGCGAACACATCGATCACGAATGCAACGTAGACGAAGCCGGACCAGGTCGCCACGTACGTGAAGTCGGCAACCCAGAGCTGATTGGGGCGGCTCGCATGGAACTGCCTGTTCACATGATCCAAGGGCCGCGCGGCACTGTCGTCGGCGATCGTCGTGCGGCATTTACTGCCTCGTACAACGCCTTGCAGGGAGAGCGAGCGCATCAACCGCTCGATCGTGCATCGCGCAACCGCAACGTCCTCGCGGTTGAGCTGCCGCCAGACCTTGCGCGCGCCGTAGACTTCGAAGTTCTCGTCATAGACGCGCCGAATCTCCAGCGACAGCGCACGGTCGCGCAGCAGCCTCGGGGGCACCTTCGCCGGGTTGGCCACGCGCGCCTTGCGTTCGTAGTACATCGAAGGGGCGATCGGCAACTGCTTGCAGATCGACTCGACCCCATAGGCCCCGCGGTGGGCGTCGATGAACGACACCATCACTTCTGTCGGCGGTCGAGCTCCGCCTGGGCAAAAAACGCCGATGCCTTGCGCAGAATCTCGTTGGCGCGCTTCAACTCCAGATTCTCGCGCTCGAGCTGCTTGAGTCGGTCTCGCTCCGAGCTGGTCAAGCCGGCCCGCTTTCCCAGATCGCGCTCAGCCTGGCGCAGCCACCCGCGCAGCGTCTCGGCCGTGCAGCCTATCTTCGCGGCGATCGAACCGATCGCCGCCCACTGCGAGTCGTGCTCGCCCTGGTGCTCCAACACCAGCCGAACGGCCCGATCCCTGACTTCCGGTGAATACCTGGTCTGTTTGCTCATGACTCCATCCTCTCAAGAAATGGAGTCTCCGGGAATCCCGGGGCGGTTCAATATCAGCAACCATCCTTTCCTTGTTGGCCCGCAAATCGACCAACAGCAACACATGATGCGGATAGACCGAAACCCGCATCTGTTTGTGATTCTCGCTTCGATCTCGGGTTGAGAATTTCGTGACCGCCCGAAATTCCGGCGGCTTCTCGTCCCACCCTCTGCGGTAGCTCCTCGGTTCTTTCAGTCCCCACTTTCGTCGGATCACGGTGTAAGGAGATACCGTAACGGATGGCCCCTCTTTGACCCTACGAAAGTATTCGGCGCACGATTCGTTCTGACGCGCGCGAGGCTCCGGATCCCACCATCGCATTTGCCAGTGCTTGTTCGGCTCCGGCTTGACCGTGCCACCCGCCTTTTTCCACGCCGCATACCGAAAATAATCGCGCTGATAATCGAGACGGCGACGTAAGAACTCCCAAGCCCACCCGCGGAGATGTAATTGAGATTCTGGCCCTGCATTTTCTGGGTTGTGTTCGTCAAGTTGTGCAAATTGGACGGTCTGGTATGAGGGCTAAGCGGCTTTCCTGAGCTGCTCCTTGCGCTCTTCGCGCAACAAATGCATGTTGATGTAGCGGTTGTCCTCGAGCCAGGCCTCGTGGGTCTCGG